>NZ_FMZJ01000010.1 GCF_900101455.1 Sphingomonas sp. YR710
CAGCCCGGTAGCTCGTCAGGCTCATAACCTGAAGGTCACAGGTTCAAATCCTGTCCCCGCAACCAAGCCCAATATCTCAACTTCCCTCGCAAGCATACGCTCGCGGGCGTAGAGTCCTGTCTGCGGAACATCGTGGGATGCGGTCGCACATCCGCCGGTTTGCGCCTCGCGCGCCGCCGGATTATGCTGGGCTTGCACTTACGAGGCGCAGGCTGGAACCGAATGAGAGAAAACGGCCTCGAATCCGTCTTCATGACAATGCGACCGACGCTGCAACGCTTCATTGCAGCGCGCGGGGCCGGTGCGGACGCTGACGATCTGCTCCAGGAAATGTGGGTCAGGGTGACCGCGGCCCAGCCCGGCCCGATCGCCGATCCATCGGCCTATCTGTACCGCATGGCCGATAACCTGCTCCTCGACAGGTGGCGATCGGATATGCGGCGGCGGCGGCGAGACGATCAGTGGACCGAAGCTATTGGAGGTTCCAGATCCGACATCTCGGAACAACCATCCCCGGAGCGGGTACTGCTTGCCCGCGAACGGTTGCAAATCGTGGAGCGGATGCTGGCAGACCTCGGCGATCGCACGGCGTACATCTTTCGCCGCTACCGAATCGATGGCGTTTCCCAGCGGGATATCGCGCTGACGATGGGCATCAGCCTGAGCGCTGTGGAGAAGCATTTGCAAAAGGCATATCGCGCGCTGGTCGACATAAGTATTTCGACGGATGCGGATTTTGCGACAGGGCGCCGTCGTGCCATCGAAGGGGCCAGCGATGCGGCAGAATGACCAGGACAAGCGCGCTGAGGCGATCGAGTGGGTGATCCGCCTGCGCGACCCTGCACGTGCGGACTGGGAGGGCTTCACGGCCTGGTTGGAATCCGATCCATCGCATAACGCCGCTTATGAGCATGTCGCGCTCACCGATCGCGAAATCGAGAAAGCAGCCGTCATCGATCCGGTTGCACCCCGGCCGTCCAATGACAACCAGCCATGCGGTGTTGTCGAGCGCCGTCGCGTACGTTGGTTCACGGTAACTGCGGCAACAGCAGTCGCGGGGGCGGGACTTATGGCGATCGCGCTTTATCCGGTTATGATTCCCGCCGCGGGCTCAGCCTATGCGATCGAAACACGGGTGGGCGAGCATCGCACGGTGAAGCTCGATGATGGCACGCAGATCGAACTGAATGGTGGAACCCGGGTCTCCTTGCGCAAGGGCAATCCTCGCTTTGCGTCGCTTGATCATGGTGAGGCCGCCTTCACGGTGGTCCATGACCCGGCAGATCCTTTCATAGTCGAAATCGGTAATGCCCATCTTCAGGATGTTGGCACGACCTTCAACGTCCTGCGGACATCCGATCGCGTCGAGGCGTCGGTTTCGAAAGGAACGGTCCTCTATAATCCGGGGGCGGAAGCTCTGCGGCTCGATGCGGGCAAGCAGCTGCGCGTGACGGCCCGCGGTGATGTAGCGGTTTCCGAGGTCGACCCCGCAACGATCGCGGGCTGGCGGGAGAATCGGCTGACGTATCGCCATGCTTCCCTCGCCACTGTCGCTGCGGATCTGTCTCGAAATCTGGGTGTCCCGATCAGCGTCGCTCCGGAGATCGCAGGCCGCAGCGTCAGCGGCGTTATTTACCTCGATCGTGACGAGGCGGCGGTGTTGCCACGTGTCGGCGCATTGTTTGACGTCGATGTGACATCGACCGGAAGGGCCTGGCGGCTGACCGCCAAGCCACGCAACGCGCGTCAGAGCTAGGTTGCTCGCCGCAATAGCGAGAGCCGTTCGATATTGTGCCGCAATACCGCCACAAGTTGGCACTATCCGACAAACCGCGAACCAGAGCATCATAAGCTCTGTCAGACGCTGCGGGGTGGGGCTGGGGAGCCACGAACCGATCGTGACCGGGATCGATGGCTATGTCCGAAAAACGTTTGCTTGCCTCGATTCACGACGTCGGCCCGCTTCATGCGGATGCCGTCGATCGTTTGGCCGATCGACTTAGCCATCATCTTGGGGGCCCCCGCTTTGCGATGCTGGTCGTTCCTGATCATTGGGGTCAGGCGCCAATCGCCGAGGACAAGACATTTCACCGGCGCATGCGCGCTTGGCATGCCAGCGGCGCAGAAATCTTCGTGCATGGCTGGTACCATCAGGATCGCAGCCATCATGCCGGAGCCATCGCCGCGATCAAGGCGCGACACATGACGGCGGGTGAGGGCGAGTTTCTGGGCCTCGATCGGGAAGAGGCGCGGAGGCGCATGATCGCCGGCCGGACGCTGATCGAGGATATCATCGGTGCACCGGTCGCCGGGTTCGTTGCCCCTGCCTGGCTTTATGGGCCCGGCGCCCGCGCAGCGCTGGCCGACGTTGGGTTTGTGTTGGCCGAAGATCATATGCGCGTGTGGGCACCGGATAGCGGCGCTGTGCTGGCGCGGGGCCCCGTGATCACCTGGGCGAGCCGCAGCCGGGCCAGAATTGCGAGTTCGCTGGCCTTTTCGGCGCTTGCCCGTCATGCGCTGGCCGGCATGGGAGTCATCCGCGTGGCCGTCCACCCGGGCGACGTCACCGTGCCTTCACTGCTGACCAGTATCGATCGCACGTTTGAGCGGCTGCTTCAAAGCCATCAGGCAGGTCGTTACGCTGACCTGCTATTTGATCGAGACCGAAAAAAATATGCAACGCACTGTGGTTAAAGCGGCGTCGTGCCGTCCTGATGAAGGACAAGGCAATGCGGCGGGAATCAATAGCGTGTCATCGAATTCGTCAGTTGCATCGTCGCGTCTCGTTCCCCTGCAAGTACCAGAACGCAATTGGCAACGCTGGCTCTCGGCGGCGATATCGATCGCGCTGCTGATTGCGATCGTCAGCCAGTTCGAACATCTGGGCTTGGCCCGGCTCCGTGCCGCAATCCCGGTGTCGCTGATGTTCTGGGCTGCGTTCGGTGCCTATTATCTGGCCTTGCCGACGTCGGAATGGGTCATCTTTCATCGGCTGTGGAACTTGCCTGCGTCGGGCTTCGCGGCGTTGTTGCGCAAGCTGGTCAGCAATGAAGTACTGATGGGCTATAGCGGCGAGGTGGCATTCTACAGCTGGGCGCGTCAGCGGTCGGGGCTGACATCGGCGCCTTTTGGGGCGATCAAGGATGTCAGCGTAACGTCTGCGCTGGCTGGCAATCTCGTGACTTTGGTCATGATGGTCGCGGCGTGGCCGCTGCTTGGCGAATTGCATATCGGCGTCGGACCGCGCGAAATCGCGCTGTCGATCGGGGTGATGATCGTCGTGTCAGTGATCGTCGCCTTGTTCAATCGCCGCATCTTTTCGCTGCCGGGCAAGGATTTGCGGTTCATATTCGGCATGCATCTGCTGCGCCTTGCCGCGACGACGACCTTGTCGGCAGTGATGTGGCACAGTGCACTGCCCGACGTGGATCTGTCGCTATGGGTGTTGCTGGCGGCGGTTCACCTGCTGGTCACCCGTCTGCCATTTGTACCCAACAAGGATTTGGTATTTGCCGGCGCGGCCCTGTTCCTGGTCGGCCATGATGGTCAGGTTGCCGAACTGATCGCGCTGATCGCGACAATGATCCTGACGATGCATCTGCTGATCGGCGGGGTTCTGGCCGTTGCCGATCTCATCGATACGGCGGACGCCTGATGACCGGTGTTGCGATATTGCTGGCGGCGGCGGTGGCTTCCAATCCGACGCTTGGTAAGGCGGCGGGCGCCTGTCGGGTCGCGGAACCAGGCCCAGCGATCATCGTCGATGTCGAGGGATTAAAGGATCGTGCGGGCACGCTGCGGCTCGAACTCTATCCCGATAACGATCATGATTTCCTGGCCGATGACAATGTACTCGTGGAATCGGGCAAGACGTTCGCACGCGTCGACCTGCCGGTTCCGTCGTCCGGTCCGGTAGCGATGTGCATCCGTGTGCCGCATGCCGGCACCTACAGTCTGTCGCTATTGCATGATCGCGACGGCAATCTGAAATTCAGCGCATCGACCGATGGCATCGGATTTCCCGGCAATCCGCGTCTGGGCTGGTTCAAGCCGAAGGCCGCGGTCACGAGTGTTGTCGCCGGGCCGGGGCTCACCGGCATCCACATTCGAATGAACTACCGGCGCGGGCTGCTGATGCGGCCGTTGGAGGGCAGATGAAGATCATCGATGTCTGCGCCTTTTACACGCCGCATGGTGGGGGCGTGAAGACCTATATCGATCGCAAGCTGCGCATCGGTGCTGATCATGGCCACGAGGTTGTCGTGATAGCGCCGGGCAAGACGGATGGGGTCGAAGAACGGCCTGACGGCGGGCGGATCATTCATGTCGCATCGCCGCCGCTGCCTTTCGATCGCCGCTATCGCTATTTTGCCGGCGCAACCGAGGTCCATCGCCTGCTCGATGCCGAGCGGCCGGATTTCGTCGAGGCCTCTTCGCCATGGCGAACGGCATCGATCGTCGCGGGTTGGCAAGGAGAAGCGCCGCGCGCGCTGATAATGCATTCCGATCCGCTGGCGGCTTTCCCTTATCGCTGGTTCGGCGGGATCGCGAGCAGGCCGACCATTGATCGACAATTCCTGTGGTTCTGGAACCACCTCCAGCGCAGTTCGATGCGTTTCGACCTTGTCGTTTGCGCGAATGAGAGTTTTTCGGGGCGGCTGAGAGAGGGAGGAATCCAGCGGGTCCGCACGATTCCGATGGGGATCGACCCCGGCATATTCGCACCCGCCCGCCGGGATGCGGCGATCCGCCGCGATTTGCTGGCACGGTGCGGGTTGGGCGAGGAGGCGTCGCTGTTGCTCGGCGTCGGGCGGCACAGCGCCGAAAAGCGCTGGCCGATGATCATCGATGCGTGCCAACGGGCCAGCCTCGAACGGCCGATCGGCCTCGTGCTGGTTGGCGGTGGCCGAGATCAGCCGAAGATCGTCCGGCATATCGGGCGCAACCCCCACGTCCACCTGCTGGCGCCGATCGCCGATCGCGAGATGCTTGCAACGGTGATGGCCAGTGCCGACGCGCTGGTTCATGGTTGCGAGGCGGAAACCTTTGGTTTGGTCGCCGCCGAAGCAGTTGCGTCCGGCTTGCCGCTGATCGTACCCGATGAGGGCGGCGCAGCGGATTTCGCGCGGCCTGGAATCAGCGAGACCTTTGTGCCTGGTGATGTTCAGTCGGCGGCCGAGGCGATCCGCAGGCTGCTCGACCGCGATCGGGAACCGATGCGCAGGCAGGCCGAGCGCGTGGCGCGGGGTGCACGCACGCTGGATCAACATTTCGAAGAGCTGTTTCGCACATATCGATCGAGCCAGCTGGCTCGGCGCCACGCAGCGTGATGCACGGGTGAAGCCGATGCCGCTGCAAGTGTCGACGGCGGCGCATATCGTGCTTGTCCTTCATGATTTTTCGACCGGCGGCAGCGAGCGCATCGCCATCCGCCTCGCCAATCAATGGGCACGCTCCGGGCGTCGCGTGACGATCCTCAGCGGGGCTTCGGACGGGCCGGCGCGCGCATTGGTGGCGGCAGAGGTGACGGTACAAAGTGTGTGGCCGGAAATTCGCCGCAGCATCCTCTCGCGGGTCATTCTCGGCACCGCCATGGCGGAAAATATCCGCAATCTGCGGCCGGATATCATTTTTGTGCCGGGGAATTTTCACTTCCTGCTGCTGTGGGCGCTCGGCCGTGCGTTGGGGGACGAATGTCCTGCAGTTGTCGCGAAAATCAGCAACCCGATCCGGTTTCCCTTCTGTCCGTCTATCGTGGCCGCCTTGCTGGCGCGCGTGATCCGCAAAGGCGTGGCGAAGATCGACAGCTTCATCGCCATGTCGGCGGCTCTTCGGACCGAGGCCGAGCCGGTGCTCGAACGCCCGGACATAAAGCTGATCCACGAACCGAATATCGATCATCTCCAGGAGGCGGCGCCCGATCGCATCGAAGGGCCACCGTTGATCTTGTGCGCCGGCCGGCTTGTGCGGCAGAAGAATTTCCTGCTGGCGCTGCAGGCCTTTGCCAGAACCGATCCTGCATCCGGCGCGCATCTGATGATCCTCGGCGAGGGGGATCAGCGTCGTCGGCTCGAGGCCGCGGTGGATCGGCTGGGCCTGTCCGGGCGGGTGACGCTGGCCGGCCATGTGCCGGCTATCCGTCCCTATCTTCGGCAGGCGCGGCTGTTTCTGCTGAGCTCGCGCTATGAGGGCTATCCCGCCGTGCTGATCGAGGCGCTTGCCGAAAGGGTGCCGATCGTCGCGACCGATTGTTCGGCAGCGCTGGGCGAGATCATTGCGCACCCGTCATTCGGCCGGATCGTGCCGCAAAATGCCGCCGCGCTTGGCGAGGCGATCGATACGATGCTCGATGCGCCGGGCCCCGAAGCCGATCAGGTCGCGATGATGCTGCGCCGACATCAGATCGATCGCGTGGCCCGGCAATATCTCGACCTGTTCGATCGGACGATTGCAACCCGGGCCGAAACTCACACGAGCGGGCGGAAGCAGGCAGCCTAACGCCAGGTCCGCATCCGTTCGACGATGCCCTGGCCGCGCGCCGCGAACGCATCGGCGCCGAAGCGATCGATGACGCGGCGGCGGGCCGCCGCTCCCATGGGGCCCAGGCCCGTCGGGTCGCGCAGCACCGTGGCAAGTGCTTCGGCCAGAGCCGCGGGATCGCCGGGAGGTACGGTCAGTCCCGATCGCCGGGTCTCGATGCTGTAAGGCATTTCGCCGACGGCCGAAGCGATCACGCCCAGCCCGGCTTGCATCGCCTCATGCGCCGCGACGCACAGCCCCTCCGATCGCGAGGGCTGCAGATAGAGATGAAGGTCTGCCAGAAAGTCACGCGGCTTTTCGACAAACCCTGCCAGGCGGACGTTGGCCAGCCCGGCGGCGGCCGCTTGCGCGGCAAGTGCGTCATGCTCGGCGCCATCGCCACCAATGACGAATTCGAACGGCTCGGGCGCTGTGAATCCTCCGGCCTTGAGCAGAGCCAATGCACCGATGGCAACGTCATAACCTTTCACGGGATGCAGCCGCCCGAGGCTTCCGAGCCGGATCGTCTGCCCCGGCGTCCACGCACGCGCCTGCGGGGCATCGGCATCCGCCGCGAAGATCGGCCAGCAGGTGAGGCGTTCGGGCGGGATGCGCAGCCGCTGCGCGGTCAGCGCCGTCACCGATTCGGAATCGCCGACCCATAGTTTCGACAATCGCTGCATCCGGCGCAGCAGCAAGCGATTGGCCGGTTTCAGGAAGGCCGCGTGCTGCCAGCTCACCACAGGAATCCCGCGCCGCGCGCCGACCAATTGGCCCAGCAGGGTCGCGCGAGTGAGCGAGGTCCAGATATGCGTCGGCTGCCAGCCGCGAAGGGCGGTGTCGAGCCAGCGATAGGCGCCGATATGATCGCGTTCGGCGCCGTCTCGCACGTCGACGTCAAGCCCGGCCGCTGCCATTGCGGGCAAAGCGCGGCCGTCGCGGCGCACCAGGGCGAACACCCGCACCTCGGCACCGGCATCGCGCAGCACCCGTGTAACGCCGGGTACGGGCAGCGCTGCTCCGCCGCCCTCTACCGAGTTTATGACATAAGCGATGCGCATCAGCCGGCGCGCCCGGCGGGCGCGGAATGGGCGGAACTCGCACGCCACACGAACGTCGCCAGCACCGCCCCGATGAAGATCGCCTGCACCACCGCCTGCAACCCCGCGCCGGCCAGCCCCATGAAATGAATGAAGATGGGCAGCAGCGGCAGCAGGCCGAGGCTAGACATCAGATTGGCGGAAACCGAGAGCCCCGGCCTGCCGAGCGCAATCAACGCCGCACTGCATGGCGGCGCGATCAGATAGATGACGCGGGCGGCCACCAGCCAGATCATCAGGCTGGTGGCCCCCAGAAAGGCCTTTCCGGCGAGCACCATGATCAGCGGCTTCGCGAACAGAATCACCAGTACCATCACGGGGATCGCCGCCAGCAGCGCGATCCCGATCACCTTGCCGAGTGCGTGGCGCAGCGCCGCGCCGGTCGTGCCGGCGGCGACGAGGCGGGCGAGTTCGCCATAGGCCGAGCTGCCGAGCGTCTGCGCGGGCTGGGCGATGATCACCGTGGCGCGCTGTCCAACCGCATAGAGACCGGCGGCGATCGGGCCGAGCAGCCAGCCGACGGCGAGCGGCGCGATCCGGCCTGCAAGCTCGCCGAAGGTCGTGTCGGCGTTGCTGCCGATCATGAAGCGCCAGATCTCCGGGTTTTCGCGCCGGACCCCGCTGATCGGTCCCTTGTGAAATCCCCAGCCCAGCTCGCGCCAGGCGATCAGGCCGCCCATCAGCCATAAAGCGGCCCATTCTGCCACCGCTGCGGTCAGCCAAGCGATCAGGAACCCTTTCAAGCCGAAGCCGCCGGCCGCCGCGATGATCGCGCCCGCCAGCCGTACGGTCGGCTGGATCGCGCTGTGCGCTGCCAGCAGGTCGAACCGGCGCATCAGCTGGAGATAGCCAGCCGGCGCCGATCGCAGCGAACCGAGCACGGCAAAGCTATAGGGAATGGCAAAGGCCTGTGCGGTCGCCGACCAGCCTAGGTGCGGGCCGACGATCGGCGCCAGCGCCATCGTGACGAGCAATGCCATCACGCCGCCACCGGCTTCGACGACGGCCGTGAAGCGCAACAGCTTGGCAATCCGCTCGCGATCGGCACCGTCGACCCCGAACGCCCCATAGCGGACCACGGCCTGCGACACCGGAAACTCGACAAGGCCACAGACCGTGGCCACATAGGCATGGATCAGGATGATCACGCCATAGTCGACCGGGCCAAGCGTGCGCGCGGCAATGATCATATAGACGAGACTGATCGCGCCGGCGGCCGCCTTGCCGCTCAGCAGCAGGCCGAGCCCGCTATAGATGTTCCGGATGATCGAGCCGGAAGGTGCGTTCTTGTCGCTCACGACCAGTCGCGATCCCGAAGCGCAATATTGTAGAGGCCGCGCCGTGCGAGACGGGGGCCGAGGTAGCGGTAGAAGAACCAGTCCTTCCGGATGCGCGGCGTGAAACGGTAAATCATACGCTCCCACCGCGTCCATCCGACTGTCTTTCGGCTGGAGCGGCGATCCGACGGAAAGCAGATATGATCGGCCGCATAGGCAATGCGGCCCTGGTGAAGCAACCGGTTGATCACCTCATGGTCTTCGAGGACATAGGGCCAAGCCGCGTTCAGCAGCCCGCCGGCATCGGCCAGCGCCTGCACGTCGAACGCCTGGGCGTAGCCGCCGGCATGGCACTGGCTACGGAACCGGCGGGATTTCCACATCACCTTGGCGATACGGCGCCGGGCCGCGTCCGACAATCGTTCGTCATAAAGATCGATCGCCATCACGCCGACGGGTGTGTTCGGACCGGCGAACATCGCGAGGCAGCGTGCGATATAGTCGGGTGGATAGATGGTGTCGGCATCACAGGTCGCGAGATAGCGCGTGTCGACATGCGCCAGGCCGGCCCGCAGCGCATGGAGCTTGCCGGGTATCGGCTCGTGCAGATGAAGGGTCTGGATATCGGCGGCGCGCGCGGCGATGCGTCGCGCGATGGCCGGGCTGTCATCGGTCGAACCATTGTCGACGAGCACCATCGTGAACCGCCGGTCGGTCTGCGCAATCAGCGATTCCAACGTCGCCGCGATGAATCCGGCCTCGTTATAATAAGGCATGAGGATCGTGATCAGCGCCGTCATCGGGGGCTTTCGCAGAGCATCGCGATCGCACGTGCGGCGCGCAGCGACGATGGTTCGTCGGTCAGATCAAAGCTGCGATCGAACATGCGTTGTTGGATGGGCTTGTAGATGTCGGCATGGAGCCGCTGGGTTTCGGCGAGGAGCCGGCCGAAATCGGCCATGTCGTCGACAACCGGCCCTGCCTGCCAATGGGCGAAATTCGGATCATTGCCCGTGTCGAGCGCCTGGCTGTTGAGAAACAGGCAGGGGCGCGGCCGCAGCAGGAATTCGTAGATCTGGCTGCTCACGTCGCCCAGATAGATGTCGGCGCGGTTCGTATAGGCCATCGTCGTCGAGATCCGGCTCCCCAAGTCGATATGGATATTGGGGGCACGGGCGTAGCGCTCCGCGATGCGACCCGGCCGATCGATCCGCAGCCGATCGATCGTGATCACGAACGGACGTTCGAACAACATGACGTGGGGCGCGAAGATCAGCTGATAATCGTCATGTTCGACGAACCAGTCGAGGATCTGCCGGCCCCATCGATACCAGGACGAGAGGTGGGGTGAGGGGTGAGGATTGTAGAGTACGACCGGTCGCCCGTCATCGCGCAGGATATGGGCGGGGCCCGCCGGATCGACGACATCGAACTTGGGATAGCCGGTCATCGAAATCCTCGCGGGATCGACCCCGGTTTCGCCGATCAGCCGCTCGCGAATCTTCGGGCCGGATACGAGGATATGATCGAACAGGGCGCTGGCCTTGTCGAACCCGATCGCCCGATCGCCCGCGCCATGGCGGGTATGGACGATCCTGAGGTGATCGAGCCCGTAGCGCGTCTTGAGCACCAGCGATGTCTTTTCGGCGACGACGAGGATGTCGAGCGATCGAAAGAAATCGAGATTGTCCCGATAGACGAGCAATTTGGTCGCCGGCGCGACCCGTTCCAGCGCCCCGGCGAGCAGCCGGCTGACCGGGCTGCGCAGGCCCAGTTCGATCAAGGTGATCGACCGTCCGATCGCGTCGCCGCCCAATATCCGAACTTCGTCGGACAGCCTGGCATTGGTCGTCGCGACCAGTATTTCCGCGCCCACGCCCATCCGGGCCATGGCCAGCGCGATCGGCAGACTATGCGCGACCTGATGGATCTGGTCGTGATTGAAGAGGAAGCATATCCGCATCGTCGGCGCCTCTGCGCCTGAATCTTGGCAGCTTCAAGGCTGCGCGGCCTGCCCCGCCACGCTGCGATGGCGCGCGTAGAAGATGTAGATCAGCAACCCGATCACATTCCAGAACAAGCACCAGAGCAAGGTTTTCGCCGGCAGGCTGGCGAACAGATAGAGGCAGCCGCCGATGGCCCCGAGCCCGACAGGCCAGCCGAGCGGTGTGCGGAACGGGCGTGCCAGATCGGGCGCGCGGCGGCGCATGATCAGCAGGCACAGGCCAACCGATGCGAAAGCGATCAGTGTGCCGGCATTGGCGAGCGCCGCGATCTGGTCGATCGGCAGCACGCCGGCGAGCACGGCGACGATGATCGCGGTGAGCAGGGTGATCCGCGCCGGCGTCCCCCGGGCCGAGATTTTGGCGAGGCCGGTTGGGAGAAAACCGTCGCGGGCCATCGCGAGGAAGATCCGGCTCTGCCCGTAGAGGAAGCCGAGCAAGACCGTCGGCAAGGCGATGATCGCGGCGATCGCGACGATCTTGGCGACCCCCGGCCGGCCGAGCGTGCGAAGGATCAGGGCCAGCGGCTCGGGGCTGTCGGCAAAGCGCGTGAACGGCAGCGCACCGACGGCGGCCGCTGCCACCACGATATAGATCAGGGTGCAAATCAGCATCGAGCCGACGATGCCGATCGCGAGATCGCGTTCCGGCCGCTTGGTCTCTTCGGCCGCGGTCGAGATCGCGTCGAAGCCGTAAAAGGCAAAGAAGATGATCGCCGAAGCCGCCATCACCCCGCGCGCGACCCCGTCCGGTCCGACGGTCTTGGCAAAGCCATAGGGCATGAACGGATGCAGATTGGCGGCGTCGAAATAAGGCAGGGTCACCGCGACGAACAGCGACAGAGTGGCGATTTTTATCACCACGAGCACAGTATTCAGCCGCGCGCTTTCGCGGGTGCCGAGCATCAGCAGCCCGGCGATCACGGCGATGATGAAGACCGCCGGCAGGTTGATCAGTCCGCCGAGCGCGGGTCCTCTGGTCAGCGCGATCGGAAAGCCGATGCTCGCCAGCAAAGGCGAGGCATAGCCCGACCAGCCGACCGCGACGGTCGCCACGACCAGCGAATATTCGAGGATCAGGCTCCATCCGACCAGCCAGGCGAACAGCTCGCCGAGCACGGCGTAGCTATAGCTGTAGGCGCTGCCGGCGGCGGGCATCATTGTTGCCATTTCGGCATAAGCCAAGGCCGCGCAGGCGCAGATCGCGCCCGCGATCCCGAACGAGAGGAGGACCGACGGCCCCGCCCGATCGGCGCCGACGCCGATCAAGGTGAGGATGCCGGTGCCGACGATCGCGCCGACCCCGAGCGCCACCAGATGCGGCCAGGACAGCGTGCGCGCCATCGGGGTCTCATGCGGATGCGTGACCGACCGATCGAGCGTCTTGCGCCTGTCCCAACCCTTCATGTGCCGCTCCCGATCAATCCCAAGCCTCCACTGATGCCTGTGATGATGGGGTGATGTCCAGCGTCAGCGCGGCAGGGGGAACAGCATGGACACGCGCTTTCGATAGGATCGGTATTGCTCGCCGAACGTGGCGATCAGGTCGCGTTCCTCCAACTGGATGCCGATCAGGATATAGCCAGTCGTCGCTACCGCGAACAGCAGATGCCCCAAGGTCATCACCGGGGCGGCCCAGAAGGCGATCACGAAGCCCAGATAGATCGGATGGCGCACCAGCCGGTAGAACATGGGCGTGCGGAAACTCGGCGGCGGAGCTTCTCCGTTGCGCCGATATTCCCACACCTGCTTGAGGCCGAACAGATCGAAATGATTGAGCATGAAGGTGCTGAGCAGCACCGTCGCCCAGCCGATCGCCGCCAGCGCGTCGATCGCGATGACCGCCGCCGGCGAAGTGGCCCGCCAGATGGTGGCCGGCAGCGGGCGCCATTGCCACAACAGCAAGGCGAGGGCGAGGCTGGCGAACAGCACATAGGTCGATCGTTCGACCGGCGCGGGGATGAACCGTGTCCAGACGGCCTTGAACGCGGGCCGCGCCATGATGCTGTGTTGCGTCGCAAAGATCGTCAACAGCACAAGGTTGATGACGATCGCCGTCGCCATCGGAACACCCATTCCGGAATCAATGCTTTTGGGAACGAGGAGATTAGTCGTAAAACCAATGGCATAGAGAAAAACGAGAAAGAAAAAAATGTAGCAGATCACGCCATAAGTGATAGCAACTATTTTCATGGCTTGGCCCCCCTGCGCGATAATCTATCGCTGTTGCCCGGAGCGGTCAAAAAGGCGCGTTGTGCGCCAAATTGCAGCGAACCAGCGATATTTCGTTCCCCGGAACAAAGATGCTCTTCCGACATTGGGTATGGCACAAAGCGGTCGATGAGACCGTTGCCACCGGATGCCTTCGGGTCGTACGATCTCCGTTCATGTGTGACGTACCATCTGTGTCAGTTCTGAAATTCGCCGACACGAAAACCGGATAGACCCAGAGCATGACGCGCAGCCGAAACATTTCCCGATCGATCGGCGATCTCGCCCGCGGCGCCGTTCCGTGTCTGCTGCTGGCCGGATGCAATGTCGGCCCGAATTATCACGCCCCCTCGACGGCGGCGCTGAAGGTGCCTGCAGGTTTCCGTGCGGCGACTGATATGCGCACGGGATCGATGGCTGCCGAGCCGGTTGATCTCGCGCGGTGGTGGCAGGGATTCGAGGATCCGGTGCTGACCGGGCTGGTCGATCGTGCCTTTGCCGCCAATCTCGATATCGACGCAGCGGGCGCCCGGCTGCGGCAGGCGCGGGCAACGGTGCGCGGCACCTTGGGGACGGCTTTGCCCTCGGCTTCGACGGGCGGATCGGTCAATCGTACCATCGGTAATCAGAGCAGCACTTTCATTGATCCGACCTCCGGACAGGCAACGACCAGCGGCGGCGACCGGACGATCTATAGCGGCAGTTTCGATGTCGCCTGGGAGGCGGATATCTTCGGCGGCATCCGCCGATCGATCCAGGCCACACGCGCCTCGGCCGAATCCACCGAAGCGACCCTGCATTTCACCCAGCTCAGCGTCGCGTCCGAGGTCGGCCTGAACTATATGGCTGCGCGGCTGGCGCAGATCCGGTTGCGGATCGCGCGCGAGAATTTGGCGTCGCAGGACGAGACGTTGCAGATCGTCGGCTGGCGGCGTGACGCCGGGCTGGTCAGCAGCCTCGATTATGAGCAGGCGCGCCAGCTTCGCGCGCAGACCGCCGCGAGCATTCCGACGATCGAGAACACCTATATGACGGCGGTGAATCGGATTGCGGTGCTGCTCGGCGAAGCGCCCGGCGCCGTTACTGCGCTGATCGATCCGCCGGCTTCGATCCCGCTGGCACCCGGCATTGCCGCGCCGATCCCGGCCGAGGTGATCGCCCGCCGGCCCGATGTCGCCGCATCCGAACGCGCGCTGGCGGCCGAGGTCGCGCGGATCGGGGTGCAGAAGGCGCAGCTTTACCCGGCGCTGCGGCTGACCGGATCGTTCAGCGGTTCGGCGAGCTCGGTCGGTAACGTCATCAGCGATGGCGTCGGCGCGCTTGCGGCGGCGATATCGGCCCCGATCTTCGAGGGCGGCCAGATCCGCGCCGCGATCGCCGGCCAGCGGGCCTCCACCGACGCCGCGCTGGCCGGCTACCGTTCGACCGTGCTGGAGGCGCTCGAAGAGGTCGAAAATGCGCTGAAAGCACGCGATGTGGCCGAACGACGCGAACGCGATATCGCGATCAGCGCCGAAGCGGCCGGCAACGCAGTCCGCTATGCGCGCGCGCAATATCGTGCCGGCCTGATCGATTTTCAGTCGCTGCTCGACACCGAGCGGGCCTTGCTGTCGAGTCAGGACAGTGCGGCGAGCGCCCGCGCCGATCGGGCGACATCGACGATTCAGCTCTATAAGGCATTGGGCGGCGGCTGGCAGGCTGCGCCGATGCCGGTTCCGGGGCAATATGAAGGCGGCAAGCCCGCGTCCCCCTCTCCCACGACGAGGCCATGATGGATAAGCCCACCAAAGACGCCCCGCATCAGGATCTCGACGCGTTTCTCGGGGTCGAACCCACGTCGCGCCGCGCGATCCTGATCCGCCGGGTGGCGATCGGCCTCGCCGTGCTGGCGGTGGCGGTGATCCTCTGGCGGCTGATCTTCGGCGGTGCCGCGGCCGCCAGTTTT
The DNA here is from genome assembly GCF_900101455.1 of Sphingomonas sp. YR710. Taxonomy (GTDB): domain Bacteria; phylum Pseudomonadota; class Alphaproteobacteria; order Sphingomonadales; family Sphingomonadaceae; genus Rhizorhabdus. The sequence continues at coordinate 15,055 of NZ_FMZJ01000010.1, forward strand.
GCAACCCGCCCGGTGGTGCGCGGCGATCTGACGGTGGTGGTGTCGGCAACCGGCAATCTTGCGCCGACCAACCAGGTGACGGTTGGTTCCGAACTGTCCGGCCTGATCGTCGCGGTGCTCGTCGACAATAATGATCGTGTCCGCAAGGGGCAGGTGCTGGCAAGGCTCGATCCGTCGCGCCTGCAGGATGCGGTGCGGCAATCGACCGCGGCATTGGCTTCGGCGGAGGCGAGCCTGAATCAGGCCGAAGCCACGCAGCAGCAATCGCGGGCCGCGCTGCGCCGAGAGGAACAGGTTTACAAGATTTCCGGCGGCAAGGTTCCTTCGGGGACCGAGATGGACGTCGCACGGGCCGATTATGCGCGCGCCGTTGCCGGGGTCGGCACCGCGAAGGCGGCCGTCGATCAGGCGCGCGCGCAATTGTCGTCGGATCAGACGCAGCTTTCGAAGACGATCATCACATCGCCGGTCGACGGCGTCGTCCTGTCGCGCTCGATCGAGCCTGGCCAGACGGTCGCGGCATCGTTCAACGCGCCGGTTTTGTTCACGATCGCCGAGGATCTGCATCGGATGCGGCTCGAGGTGAAGGTCGACGAGGCCGATGTGGGCCAGGTCGCCCGGGGCCAGCGCGCGACCTTCCAGGTCGATGCCTTTCCCGGCCGCACCTTCCCGGCGATGGTCGAGCGGGTCGATGTCGGCGCGAACGCGACCAGTTCGTCGACGTCGAGCAGTTCGTCCTCGACGAGCACGTCCACCAGCGGCGTCGTCGCCTATACCGCGCGGCTGACGGTGTCGAACGGCGACGGCCTGCTCAGGCCGGGGATGACCGCCACCGCCGATATCGTCACGACCGAGCGCAAGAACGTGCTGCTCGTGCCGACCGCGGCTTTGCGATTCCAGCCGACGAGCGACAAGAAGAAGAGCGGGGGCCTGACCAGCGTGCTCGGCCCGCCGCGCATGGCGCGCCGCGGCAGCGCCGATCGCGAGGTGGCGATCGCGCGGGGCAGCAGCCAGACCGTCTATATCCTCGACGATGGCGGCGTGCCGCAGCCGCAACAGATCGTCGTCGGTGAAAGTAATGGCAGCCAGGCGGAGATCATCAAGGGCCAGATTACCGAAGGCGCCGAGGTCGTGATCGGCCAATATGCCGCCGGTCAGGCCGCTGCGGGATCGGGCAGCACCAAGCAGGGTGCAAATGGCAACCGGCAGAATCCGTGATGGCCAGCGTCGTTGCCACCGACGAGACGCTGATCCGGTTGCGCGGCGTCACCAAGGCGTTCGGCGAGGGCGCTACCGCCTTTCAGGCGCTGAAGGGCATCGATATCGATATCCTGCGCGGCGATTTTGTGGCGGTGATGGGGCCATCGGGATCGGGCAAGTCGACGATGATGAACATTCTCGGCTGCCTCGACGTGCCGACGGCTGGAACCTTTCAGTTTCGCGGCTTTCACGTCGAAACGCTCGATCGCGATCAGCGCGCCTTGCTGCGCCGCCGCTATCTGGGTTTCGTGTTCCAGGGGTTCAATCTGCTCGCCCGAACGAGCGCGCTCGAAAATGTCGAATTGCCTTTGGTCTATCGCGGTGAGGACAAGAAGACGCGGCACGATATGGGGATGGCCGCGCTCGACAAGGTGGGCCTGGCCGACTGGTGGGATCATACGCCGGCCGAACTGTCGGGGGGACAGCAGCAGCGCGTGGCGATCGCGCGGGCTATCGTCACCCAGCCCGAAGTCCTGCTGGCCGACGAGCCGACCGGCAATCTCGATACAGAGCGATCGATCGAGATCATGAAGCTGCTGACCGATCTCAATCGCGCCAGCGGCATCACCGTGCTGATGGTCACCCATGAGCCCGAAATGGCGGCCTTCGCGCGGACGATCATCCATTTCCGCGACGGGCTGGTGGAAAAGATCGATGCCCGCCACATGCAGGGCGTGGAGGTGGCGGGTTGATGCTGACAGTTCCGTCCCGCCCCCCTTCCGTCAGCCCCGCGAAAGCGGGGACCCGCGGTTACGACTCACAAGATTCCGGACGACACCGCCGTCCATGGGTTCCCGCCTTCGCGGGAATGACGGTTGAATTGTGGGCGGGCTGTCGCTGATGCTGGGCACCACCATCCTGCTGGCGATCCGCGAAATCCGACGTCATTTGCTGCGGTCCTTCCTCACCGTGCTCGGTATCGTCATCGGTGTCTGGGCGGTGGTGACGATGGTGACGCTGGGCAATGGCGCGACGGCGGCGGTCAAACAGCAGATCGCCAGTCTTGGCTCGAACATCCTCCAGGTCCGTCCCGGCCAGGGCTTTGGCCGCGGCGGCGGTGGGCCGCAGCCGCCCGATTTCAAGATCGAGGATCTCGATGCGATCCGCACCCAGATCGTCGGCGTGGTGGCGGTCGCGCCGCAGGTGCAGTCGTCGGGCATCGCCGTCTATAATGCGTCCAACTGGTCGACGACGATCAACGGCACCAATCGCGATTATTTTTCCGCGCAGGGGTGGACGCTCGCGGACGGGCGCATCTTCTCGGCGGCCGAGGAGCAGGCCGGCAAGGCGGTCTGCGTGATCGGCAATACCGTGAAGACGCGGCTGTTCCGCAGCCGCGATCCGGTCGGTCAGCGGTTCCGGATCAAGAATATCTCGTGCGAGATCATCGGCCTGCTTGTCGCGCGCGGCCAGGGCGGCTTCGGTAACGATCAGGACGATGTCGTGATCATGCCCTACAAGGCGGTCCAGCGGCGGATGACGGGCTCGCGCGATGTGAAGGGCATATTGGTCTCGGTCGACGAGGCGTATGACAGTAAGCAGATTCAGGATTCGCTGCGCACCTTGCTGCGCGAGCGCCGCCATCTGAGCGACGAAGCCGATGATGATTTCAACATCTTCGACACGAAGCAGATATCGGACACGTTGCAGGGCACGACCCAGATCCTGACGGCCTTGCTCGGTGCGGTCGCCGCGGTCAGCCTGCTGGTCGGCGGTATCGGCATCATGAACATCATGTTGGTCTCGGTGACCGAGCGCACCCGCGAGATCGGCATCCGGCTGGCGATCGGCGCAGTCGCCCGCGAGGTGCTGCTGCAATTTCTCGTCGAGGCGGTGACTCTCGCCTGTCTGGGCGGTCTGCTCGGTTTGCTGCTGGCCTTTGTCTCGACGGTCCTGCTCGCGCCGGTGCTGCAGGTGCCCTTCATTTTCGATCCGAAGATCAACGCTTTGGCTTTCTTCTTTTCGGCGGTGATCGGCGTGGTGTTCGGCTATTTCCCGGCGCGCCGTGCGGCGTCGCTCAACCCGATAGAGGCTTTGCGGCACGAATGAAACGAATGTCCTTATCCTCCATCTACCGTCACCCTGGCGAAGGCTGGGGTCTCTCCGGACTCACCGCATGTGAAGGCTTTGGAGGGATCCCAGCCTTCGCTGGGACGACGGCGAAATATTGGGTGGCAGCCATCATGATCGCGGCCTGCGCGTCGGCCCAGGCCCGCAAGCCCGATGTCCCCCCGCCCGTCTGCGCCGGCACGATCAAGACCCCGCTCTTCATCTCGCCGATGGGCGAACCCTTCCGCCCGAAGCCCGGCGGCCCCGATCCGGTCGCGACCTGGTTCGCCGGCGCTGACACCAATCATGACGGCCAGCTCACGCTCGGCGAAATGACCGCCGATGCCGATCGCTTTTTCGCCACGCTCGATCACGATCATGACGGGCAGCTGCTGCCCGACGAGGTCGATGCATATGAGGAAAATGTCGCTCCGGAAGTCCGCCTCTATCAGCCGCGCCCTGCCGACGGCGGCCGAAAGCCCGACAAGGATCGCCCGAACGACCGCCGTAGCCGCCCGTCCGCCCGCGGCACCGCCGATTATGGCGGTGCGATCGGCGCGGGGCGCTATGCCTTTCTCAACATCCCCAATCCGGTCGCCTCGGCCGATGACGATATCAACCGCGCGGTCGACAGCCGTGAATTCCGTGCTGCGGCGGCCGAGCGCTTCCGTGCACTCGATACCGGCCAGAAGAAGGCCCTGACCCTGAATGATCTGCCGAAAACTCCGGCCCAGATTGCCGCCAACGCCGCATGTCTGGCCGCGAAGAAAGCGAAGGCCAAAAGATGAGCCATGTTGCCGTCGTCGATGATGATGCCGATCTGCGCAACCTGATCAGCGATTTCCTGCGCGCGAACGGTCTCACCGTCAGCAGTGCCGCGAGCGGCACCGAAATGGATGCACGGATCTCGGCCGAGCCGGCCGATCTCGTCGTGCTCGATCTGATGATGCCGGGTGAGGATGGCCTGTCGATCCTCCGGCGGCTGCGCAAGCCGGGTGGCCCCGCGATCATCATGCTCTCGGCGATGGGCGACGATACCGATCGCATCATCGGGCTCGAGGTCGGGGCGGATGATTATCTGCCGAAGCCCTGCAATCCGCGCGAGCTGCTCGCGCGCATTCGCGCCGTGCTGCGCCGGCGCGGCGAGGAGGGCGGCCGGACCAATGGCGCGGTGCGGCGCTTCGGGGCGTGGACGCTCGATATGGTCCAGCGCGAAGTGCATCGGATCGATTGCCCGCCGGCGCCGCTCACCGATGCCGAATTCCGCGTGCTCGTCGCCTTTCTCGATCGGCCGCAGCGCGTGATGACCCGCGATCAGCTGATCGCCGCCGGCAAAGGCGTCGACAGCGACGTGTTCGATCGCGCGATCGACGTCACGATCAGCCGCCTGCGCAAGAAACTCGGGCAGGACGATCCGATCCGCACCGTCCGCAACGAGGGTTACATGTTCACGCTTAAGGTGGACGGCGAATGAGATTCGGCTGGCCGCGCGGCGTGCCGATCTTCTGGCAGACGCTGATGCTGCTGATTGCGGGCGTGGCTGTCGTGCAGCTGGTGTCGATCGCGACCTTCCTGTCGCTGCCGCCGCCGCGGCCCGATTATAACCGGCTGACCGACATTGCCGAGGCGCTGTCGGGGCGGAAGCTCGATCGCCCCCCTATGCCGCACATGCGGGGCTGGGGGCCGGTCGCCGCCGATTCGGGGCAGATGCTGCGGATCGATCACCCGTCGCGCGAGCGCGCGCTGGCCGTCAGTCTCGCGCCGGCGCCACCGATAGGTGATCCGAACATGATCAGCGTGGCCGGCTTTACCGAGCGGCTGGCCGGTCAGATCGGCGTACCCGTCGACCACGTCAGACTGTTTTTCGAGCCGGATCAGCATAGCAACATGCCGTTCCACGCGCGGATCGAGCATGAGATCGTCGTCCGTCGCGGCGAACCGATCTTCTTCGATACCGTTGTGGCGGGGCTCCGGGTCGGCAATGATTGGCGGGTCGTCCGCACGCCGCCGCGCGACTGGCTGGCCCCCTGGCAGAAGCGGACCTTGCTGTTGTTCCTGCTGAGCGCGCTGGCCGTGATTCCGGCGGCCTGGCTGTTCGCGCGTCGGCTGACCCGTCCGATTCAGCGCATCGCGGATGCGGCCGACCGGATGGGCGCCAACCCCCAGGCACCCTCGATTGTCGAGGAGGGGCCGGCCGAGCTGCGCGTGACCGCGCACGCGCTGAACCGGATGCAGGAACGGCTGTCGGCCTATCTGTCCGAACGCACCAACATGATCGGCGCGATCGCCCATGATCTGCGCACGCCGCTCGCCCGGATCGCGTTCCGGATCGAGGCGGCGCCTGACGATATGCGGGAGAAGATCCAGGCCGATATCGAGCAAATGCGCAGCATGATCGCGGCGACCATCAGCTTCGTTCGGAATACCGGCCGCATTGCGTCGATCGAACGCATTGCGCTCGAGTCCCTGTTGCGGGGAATCGTCGCGGATGAGCAGGAGCTGGGTCGACCGGTGACCATGCGTGCGTGCGCTTCGATTCATATCCTTGGCGACAAGACCGCCTTGTGCCGGTTGTTCCAGAATCTGGTCGACAATGCCGTTGCTTATGGCGGGAGTGCCGAGATCAGCCTGGCGGCGCTCGACCAGCAGGCCGAAGTCCGGATTTCGGATCGCGGGCCGGGCCTGTCGGACGATATGCTGGAAGCGATGTTCAAGCCTTTCGAACGCGGCGATCCGTCGCGCAACCGTACCACAGGCGGAATCGGACTGGGCCTGAGCATCGCGCGCGCCATCGCGCAGGAGCATGGCGGATCGCTGGTCTTGGAGGCCCGCGACGGTGGTGGCATAACGGCGCTGTGTCGCCTGCCGATTGTCCCCGATCGCCTATAATTATTCCGGCCGGTGTGCGTTCGAACGGAAATTTCGTGCGAAGCCCGGCGTTCGTAACGATCGGGCGAAGTTCAGGTACGTGAGGGTGGTTGTTGTAATTAAATAACAAGACGATATAATTTCCGGATAGTGGCTCGGCTGCCGCCGGAGCCGTGGATGAGAGGATGCCGGCCATGGTCAAGCGCAATCTGCCGCCGCTGACGCTTCATATCCCGGAACCGCGCTTCCGGCCCGGCGACGCCGTCGATTTCGCGGACTTCGACATGCCGGTGGCTGGCGCCGTGGCGCGGCCCGCCATCGATACGGCGCCCGCGGCAATGCGCGACATGAGCTATGACATGGTGCGCGTGCTCGATGATGCAGGCCGGGCGCAGGGGCCGTGGGATCCGCGGCTTGCTCCTGAAACCCTGCTCAGGATGCTGCGGCATATGGCTTTGGTCCGCGCCTATGACGAACGGCTGTACCGCGCGCAGCGCCAGGGCAAGACCAGCTTCTACATGAAATGTACCGGGGAGGAGGCGACCTCGATCGCCGCTGCCCATGCGCTCGATTATGACGACATGTGCTTTCCGAGCTACCGGCAGCAGGGCGTGCTGATCGCGCGCGAATGGCCGTTGGCCGACATGATGAACCAGGTCTTTTCGAACAAGGGCGATCGGCTGAAGGGCCGGCAGATGCCGATCATGTATTCGGCGCGCGGCGCCAATTTCTTCTCGATCTCGGGCAATCTCGCCACCCAATATCCGCAGGCGGTCGGGTGGGCGATGGCAAGCGCCGCGCGCGGGGACACGCGGATCGCTGCCGCCTGGTGCGGCGAGGGATCGACGGCGGAGGGCGATTTCCATTCGGCGATGACCTTTGCCGCGGTGTACCGGGCGCCCGTCATCCTCAACGTCATCAACAATCAATGGGCGATCTCGTCCTTCGCCGGCTTTGCCGGAGCGGAGGCGACGACGTTCGCGGCACGGGCGGTGGGTTATGGGATCGCGGGCCTGCGCGTCGACGGCAATGATGCGCTCGCGGTCTATGCCGCGACTTTATGGGCCGCCGATCGCGCGCGCGGCAATCACGGCCCCACGCTGATCGAACATTTCACCTATCGGGCGGAGGGACACTCGACCTCGGATGATCCGACCAAATATCGCTCCGCCGAGGAACGCAGCAAATGGCCGCTCGGCGATCCGATCGCGCGGCTGAAACAGCATGTGATCGCGCTCGGCATCTGGGACGAGGAGCGCCACGCCGCGATGGACCGCGAGGTCGCCGAGTTATGCAAGGCGGCGCAGCGCGAATCCGAGGCACTGGGCACGCTGCACGACGGGCTCAAGCAGCCGTTCGATTCAATGTTCGAGGACGTGTTCGAGGAAATGCCGTGGCATCTGCGCGAGCAATCCGCGCAGATGCATGCCGAACGCAAGGCGGCGGGGATATGAGGATGCATCCCGCCACCCCAACCCCAACCGTCATCCCCGCGAAGGCGGGGACCCATACACGCAACGTTCGTTCTCCTGCCTCCAAGTCAGAGATTATGGGTTCCCGCCTTCGCGGGAATGACGATTTGGGCGGGCAGATCGCATGACCACCCGCACCATGAACATGATCCAGGCGATCAACAGCGCGATCGACGTCAGCATGGATCGCGATGGCCAGATCGTCGTGCTCGGCGAGGATGTCGGCTTCTTCGGGGGTGTCTTCAAGGCCACGGAAGGTCTGCAGGCGAAGTATGGCAAGACCCGCGTGTTCGATACGCCGATCACCGAATGCGGGATCATCGGCGTCGCGGTCGGCATGGCGACCTATGGCCTGCGCCCGGTGCCCGAGATCCAGTTCGCCGACTATATCTATCCCGCGCTCGATCAGCTCGTGTCGGAAGCGGCGCGGCTGCGTTACCGCTCGGCCGGCGAGTTTACCGCGCCGATCACCGTGCGCACCCCGTTTGGCGGCGGCATCTTCGGTGGCCAGACCCACAGCCAGAGCCCGGAAGGGATCTTCACCCATGTCGCGGGTCTGAAGACGGTGATCCCGTCCACCCCCTATGATGCCAAGGGTCTGCTGATCGCCGCGATCGAGGACAATGATCCGGTGATCTTCTTCGAACCCAAGCGCATCTATAACGGCCCGTTCGACGGCCATCACGATCGCCCGGTCTCGCCGTGGAGCAAATATCCCGAAAGCGCGGTGCCGGAAGGCTATTACCGGATCGAGCTCGGCCAGGCGCGCACCGTCCGCGAGGGCAACGACGTCACCATCCTGGCTTATGGCACGATGGTCCATGTCGCGACCGGCGTGATCGCGGCGACCGGCATCGATGCCGAGATCATCGACCTGCGCACCTTGGTGCCGCTCGATATCGAGGCGATCGTCACGTCGGTGAAGAAGACCGGCCGCTGCGTCGTCGTCCATGAGGCGACCAAGACCAGCGGATTCGGCGCCGAGCTCTCGGCGCTGGTGCAGGAACATTGCTTCCATTCGCTCGAAGCCCCGGTCGAGCGGGTGACGGGTTGGGACACACCCTATCCGCACAGCCTCGAATGGGCCTATTTTCCGGGGCCGGTGCGCCTCACCGAGGCGCTGCGCCGCGTGATGCAGGATTGATCGACATGGCGAATTACAGCTTCAAGCTCCCCGATATCGGCGAAGGCATTGCAGAGGCCGAGGTCGTCGCCTGGCATGTGAAAGTCGGCGACGTCGTCGAGGAAGACGATGCGCTGTGCGATCTGATGACCGACAAGGCGACGGTGGAGATGACCGCGCCGGTGTCGGGCAAGGTGACGCAGATTGCGGGCGAGGTCGGCGATCTGGTGGCGGTCGGATCGGTGCTGGCGGTGTTCGAGGTGGAGGGGGCGGCCGTCCTTGAAGAGCCCACTCTGCAGGTTGCGCCGCTGAATCCCTCACCCCCTTTAGGGGGAGAGGGAAAGTCCGAGCGTAGTGAGGACAGGGAGAGGGGGCAGTCGGACTTCCACGCGCCGACACTCGTTCCTCCAGCACAGCCCCCTCTCCCCAACCCTCTCCCCCTAAAGGGGGAGAGGGAGCAGAAGGTGCTGGCCTCCCCCGCCGTCCGCGCGCGCGCCAAAAACCTCGGCATCGATCTCGCACAAGTCAAATCCGCCGGCGATCATGTCCGCCACGCCGATCTCGACGCCTTTCTCACCTACAACAACAGCTACCGCTCCGCCGCGCCGGCCCGGCCCGACGAGCAGGTCAAGGTGATCGGCCTGCGCCGCCGCATCGCCGAGAATATGGCGGCGTCGAAGCGCGCGATCCCGCACTTCACCTATGTCGAGGAAATCGACGTCACCAAGCTCGAGGCCCTGCGCGCCGATCTGAACGCGACGCGCGGTGACAAGCCCAAGCTCACGATGTTGCCGCTGCTCATCGTCGCGATCTGCCGCGCGCTGCCCGATTTCCCGATGATCAACGCGCGCTATGACGACGAAGCGGGTGTCGTCACCCGTTTTGGCGCGGTCCATCTCGGCATGGCGGCGCAGACCGACGCCGGGCTGATGGTCCCTGTCATCCGCGACGCGCAGGATCGCAACATCTGGCAGCTCGCGGCGGACATCATCCGCCTCGCCGAGGCAGCGCGCAGTGGCAAGGCGAAGAGCGAGGAGCTGTCGGGCTCCACGCTGACGATCACCTCGCTCGGCCCGTTGGGCGGCATCGCGACGACGCCGGTGATCAACCGGCCCGAAGTGGCGATCATCGGCCCGAACAAGGTGGTCGAGCGGCCGGTGTTCCGCGACGGCGTGGTGGTGGCTGCCAGGCTGATGAATCTCTCGATCAGTTGCGATCATCGCGTGGTCGACGGCTGGGATGCGGCGAGCTTTGTGCAGGCGATCAAGCGGCTGATCGAAACCCCGGCGCTCTTGTTTGTCGATTGATGCGCGTGCCTGCCAAGGCTAGAGAGCCCGCATTCAGAGGTTGAAAGCAGGACAATCGGCAATGGCCGGCCATAGCAAATTCAAGAATATCATGCACCGGAAGGGTGCGCAGGATAAGAAGCGGTCGTCGCTTTTCTCCAAGCTCAGCCGCGAAATCACGGTGGCGGCCAAGATGGGCCTGCCCGATCCGGACATGAATGCGCGCCTGCGCTCGGCGGTGATTGCCGCGCGCAAGGAAGGCATGCCCAAGGACAATATCGATCGCGCGATCAACAAGAGCCAGGGCGGCGACGGCGAGAATTATGAGGAAGTCCGCTATGAGGGTTTCGGCCCCGGCGGCGTCGCCCTCATCATCGAGACGCTGACCGACAATCGCAACCGCACCGCCACCAACGTCCGCACCGCCGTCTCCAAAAATGGCGGCAATCTCGGCGCGGGCGGATCGGTGAGCCATGGCTTTGATAGGCTCGGGCTGATCACCTACGCCGCGAGCGCGGGCGACGCCGACAAGGTGTTCGAAGCCGCGCTCGAGGCCGGCGCCGAGGACGTCTCCTCGACCGAGGACGGCCACGAGATCTGGGTCGCGATCGAATCGCTCCACGAGGTCACCAAGGCGCTCGAGCCGGTACTCGGCGAAGCCTCCGGCGCGAAGCTCGCCTGGCGCCCGCAGACGATGGTGACGGTCGGCGAGGAGGATGCGGCGAAACTCCTCAAGATGATCGACACGCTCGATGACGACGACGATGTCCAGACGGTGTGGGGCAATTATGACGTGCCCGAGGACGTGATGGAGAAATTGGCGTAACTTAAAAAGCCCCTCCCCTTCAGGGGAGGGGTTGGGGTGGGGCAGACCGATGAACCGCGAGGCACGGCTTGGGGAATATGCGCACGAAATGCGCCGGAACCCGACAGAGCCGGAAAAGCGGTTGTGGCGGAATCTGTCCAACTCGCAGCTTGGCTACAAATTCAGGCGCCAAAGCGTAGTTGGCCCTTATATCGCCGATTTTCTTTGTCCGGCGAAGGCCTTGATCGTCGAAGTCGATGGTGACACGCACGATGTCGATACCGACCGATATCGCGATCGAACGCTTCATGAACTGGGATATCACGTCATGCATTTCACTAATGAGGATGTGATGTGGAACATGGAAGGCGTCTTAACCGCTCTTCAGCTCAAGCTCACCGCACTAGTCGATCGCTGGCCCCACCCCAACCCAGTGCAGCGGCTCTTTGCCCTGTCCGGGGGACAGGGCTGCCGCTGCACTCCTGAAGGGGAGGGGCTTTAATATGATCCTCATCGGCCTCGATCCCGGGCTCGGTACGACCGGCTGGGGCGTCATTGCGGCCGATGGCAACCGGCTGTCGCATATCGCCAACGGCCAGATCAAAACCGATACCGCGATGGCGCTCGCCGATCGGCTCGTCGTGCTGCATGATGCGCTGGCCGATCTTTTGATCCAGTTCCGGCCCGATGGAGCGGCGGTCGAGGAGGTGTTCGTCAACGTGAATCCGCAATCGACCCTCAAGCTCGGCCAGGCGCGCGGCGTCGTCCTGCTCGCGGCGGCGCGCAGCGGGATCGTGGTCGGCGAATATTCGGCGAAGCTGGTCAAGAAGGCGGTCGTCGGCACGGGGGGCGCCGAAAAGGCACAGGTCCACGCGATGGTCGGCCGGCTGCTGCCGGGGACGAGGATCGCCGGCGCTGACGCCGCCGATGCGCTCGCGGTCGCGATCACCCATGCCCATCATCTGGCGAGCGCGAAAGCCCGCGCGCGGATCATCGCATGATCGCGCGGCTGCGGGGTGCACTGGCGGAGAGCGCCGCCGACCATGCGGTGATCGACGTCGGCGGGGTCGGCTATCTGGTCCTCGCCTCGGCGCGGACCTTGACGACGCTGGGGCCGGTGGGCGGCGACGTACTGGTGTTCACAGAGATGCAGGTGCGCGAGGATGCGATCACCCTGTTCGCGTTCGGATCGGCGGCGGAGCGCGACGGGTTTCGCCTGCTGACGAGCGTGCAGGGGGTGGGCGGACGGGTCGCCTTGTCGATCCTGTCGGTGCTCGATCCCGGCGAACTGGCACGCGCGATTGCCGGCGGCGACAAGGCGATGGTGGCGCGCGCCAATGGCGTCGGGCCGAAACTGGCGATGCGGATCGTCAACGAACTCAAGGACAAGATGGGCGGCATGGCGATCGGACCGGGCGGCGGTGCGCCGGTCGCGGCGGCGAAGGGGAGTGCCGTGTCCGATGCGCTGTCGGCGCTCGCCAATCTCGGCTTCCGGCCGGCCGAGGCCAGCGCGGCGGTGGGTGCGGCGGTGGACGATCTGGGCGATGGCGCGACGCTGGACGCGCTGGTGCGGCTCGCGCTGCGAAAGGCGGCGAAGTGACCTGGTGCCTTCGCGGGGGTGAGGGTGGATTCCTTCCCTCACTTGTGTACATTATGGTCCCGCGATGACCGATGATCGCCTCCTCGCCGCAGCCCGCCGTCCCGAGGATGTCGACGCCGCGCTTCGACCGAAATCGCTCGACGAGTTCGTCGGACAGTTGGCCGCGCGCGAGAATCTGCGGGTGTTCATTGAGGCGGCACGGCAACGTGGCGAGGCACTCGATCATGTGCTGTTCTTTGGGCCGCCGGGGCTAGGCAAGACCACGCTCGCGCAGATCATCGCCCGCGAAATGGGGGCAGGTTTCCGCGCGACCTCGGGTCCGGTGATCGTCAAGGCCGGCGACCTCGCGGCTCTGCTCACCAATCTCGAGGATGGCGACGTCCTGTTCATCGACGAGATTCACCGGCTGGCGCCCGCGGTCGAGGAAGTGCTCTACCCCGCGATGGAGGATCGTGCGCTCGATCTGATGATCGGCGAAGGGCCGTCGGCACGCTCGGTGCGGATCGACCTGCCGCGTTTCACATTGGTCGGCGCGACCACTCGGCAGGGCCTGATCACCACGCCCTTGCGCGATCGCTTCGGCATTCCCGTGCGCCTGCAATTTTACTCGGTCGAGGAACTCGAACAGGTCGTGACTCGCGCCGCGCGACTGCTTGATCTCGGAATTTCCCCGGACGGTGCGGTCGAGGTCGCGCGCCGCTCCCGCGGCACGCCGCGTATCGCCGGGCGGCTGCTGCGCCGGGTCCGCGATTTCGCCAATGTCGCCGGCGCGAAAGTGGTCGATGCGAAAGTAGCCGATGCCGCGCTCAATCGGCTCGAGGTCGACGGGCTCGGGCTCGACGCGATGGACCGGCGCTATCTGATGATGATCGCCGACATCTATCGCGGCGGTCCGGTCGGTGTCGAAACGCTCGCCGCCGGCCTGTCCGAACCGCGCGACACGGTCGAGGAAGTGATCGAACCCTTCCTGATCCAGCTGGGCCTGATTGCCCGCACGGCGCGGGGACGCTGCCTGAACAGCCGCGGCTGGAAGCATCTGGGTCTCAATCCGCCCGCCGAAGCGGGGCAGGACGGGTTGTTCGACGGAATTTAGGATGCCGGACGGGGTTGTTGTGCCGACTCCCGATCCCTAAACCGTTCCGCGATGCACAATGAACCGCCTTATTCGGGCCGCTTCGACGGCACGCTCCATCTGTTCGCGGTTCGCGTCTATTTCGAGGATACCGACGCTGGCGGCGTCGTCTATCACGCCAACTATCTGCGCTTCATGGAACGTGCGCGATCGGACATGCTCAGGGTCGCCGGGATCGACCAGCGCGCGGCGCTCGATGGCGGTGACGGTGTTTATGTCGTGGCGGATGTCGCGATCAAATATCATCGCTCGGCGAAACTCGATGACGAGCTGCTGGTTGTCAGCGAAGTCCGCAAAATCGGCGCGGCGTCCTGTGTCATTCATCAAAGAGTCATGCGCGGCGATGCCATGGTCACCGATGCGATGGTGACGGCCGCATTCGTGGGGCCGGACGGGCGCCCACGGCGCCAGCCGCGCGACTGGACAGAGATTTTCGAACGGCTGAAGGGGGCCGCGCAGTAAATGGACGGCATAAGTTTGACCACCACCACATCGGCATTGTCGCCGGTCGCCTTGTTCCTGCAGGCCGATATCGTCGTCAAATGCGTGATGATCGGATTGCTGCTGGCCAGCGTCGCGACCTGGGCGATCATCATCGGCAATGGCCTGAGGCTCGGTTCGGTGCTGAGCAAGAGCAAGGCGTTCGAGGCCGATTTCTGGAAATCGGAAGATATCGACCGTTTCTATGACGGCCCCGGCCGCAAGGACATTCCTTCCGCCAAGATATTCACTGCGGGCGTGCTCGAATGGCGGCGCTCGGTGCGCGACGGCAAGCCGATCGATCGCGACGGCACCCGCGCCCGGCTGGCGACGGCGATGGCATCGGCGGCGGCTAATGAGATCGATCGACTGTCCGAACGGCTCAACCTGCTCGCGACGATCGGATCGGTCGCGCCGTTCGTCGGGCTGTTCGGCACAGTGTGGGGCATCATGCGCAGCTTCACCGATATTGGCGCCTCGCAGAATACCAGTCTCGCCGTCGTTGCGCCGGGCATCGCCGAGGCCTTGTTCGCCACCGCGATCGGCCTGTTTGCGGCGATTCCCGCAGTTATCGCCTATAACCGCCTTCTCCACAAAGTTTCGCAGATCGAAAGCCACCTCCATCGGTTTGGCGATCTCTTCCACATGACCCTGAGCCGCGAGCTGGAGCGGCAGGGCTGATGGCGATGGGGCCGGTTTCCGGGCGCGGCGGCCGTCGCGCGCCGATGGCGGACATCAATGTCACGCCGCTGGTCGATGTGATGCTGGTGCTGCTGATCATCTTCATGGTGACGGCGCCGCTGATGCTTGCCGGCGTGCCGGTCGATCTGCCGCAGAGCCGTGCCGGTGCGCTCGATCAGGACAAGAAGCCGGTCCAGATCTCGATCGATCAGGCCGGGCAGATCTATATCGACGATCGCACGGTGCAGGTCGCGGCCTTGCCCGATCTGTTTGCACAGATTGCGGCCAAGTCCGGCTCGGGCAAGCAGGGCCCGCAAATCTTCCTGCGCGCCGACAAGGCGCTCGATTATGGTCGGGTGATGGCGGTGATGGGCGAACTGAACCGCGCCGGGCTCAATCGGGTCGCGCTCGTCACGTTGGAAGCGGCGGAACCCGTGGCGGGCGCGCCAGAGGCGAAATGATGGATCGCGCGGAGCGCGCGGGCCTTGCGGTTGCGCTGGTCGGCCATGCGGCGCTGCTGGCGGTGCTGTCGCTCGGCCTGCTCGATACCGAGCGGCCGAAGCCGCCGATGCGCGATACGATGGACGTGATGCTGGTCGACAAGGTCGCGCTCCGCTCGGCGGCGCCGACCCCGGCGACCGAGGCCCCGCAGGCTGCCGAGGCGCCGGACAAGGGGCCGACCGAGGAGGCCGCGCCGGAACCGGCGCCCCAACCGGCGCCGGCACCGCCCAAACCGACGCCTGCTCCCGCGCCGGCGCCAAAGCCTGCCCCGGTCCCGGCCAAACCGACGCCGCCCGCGCCGGCCAAGCCGGCGCCCGCGAAGCCGACACCGGCCAAGCCGGCGGAAAAGGCTGCTCCGCCGTCCGAGACGAAGCCGGTAAAAGGCAAGCCCAAGGCGCTGGCGCTCGGCTCCGATTTCCTGAAAGGCATCCCTGCCGAAAAGTCGGCTGGCAAGGCGCAGACGCCGCGCGCTGCCGTGATCGATGCGCAGGCCGCGGCTGGCCTCCAGGCGCTGATCGCATCGCAGGTGAAGCCTTGCTACACCGTCCCGGAGGGTGGATCGGACACGCAGATCATCGTCAGCCGGGTGCATCTTCGGCTGAAACCGGACGGATCGATCGGCATCATACCAGAAGTCGTGGGTAATTCTGGCATTACGCCAACCAATCAGCCTTATGTACGCCAGATGAACGAGGCCGCCGTTCGTGCCATTCAGCGCTGCGCACCGTATAAATTGCCGGCCGAGCTTTATTCAGGCGGCTGGGAAAATATTATTTTTACGTTCCGACCCAGCACGATGAATTGACTATTCTTCCCTGTTTCGGGACAATCGCCGAAACGGGGGTCAGAGGAGACGACCCGATGCGCCTGCCTTTCGCTTTTGTTCTTTCGCTCGCGGCGGCGATCGGGCTTGCCGCGCCGGGCGCCGCCCAGATCGAAGTGGACATCAACGGCGGCATCGCGCAGCCGATGCCGATCGCGATCCCGGCAATGCCGACCCCGGCCGTCACCAATACGGCCGCCGGCGATACCGCCTCGCTCGGCCAGCGCGTGGCCGAGGTTGTCACCAGCGATCTCAAGAATAGCGGGCTGTTCAATCCGCTGCCGAAAAGCGCGCTGACCACCGTCAGCCACCCGCAGGTCACCGCACCCGATTATATCTTCTGGACGCAAAGCGGCGCGCAGGCGCTGGTGCAGGGTTTCGTCCAGTCCAATGGCGATGGCACGCTGACGGTCGGGTGCTATCTTTACGACGTGCTGGCGAAGAATGAGCTGACCCGGCAGGGCTTCGTGGTGACCCCGGCCCAGTGGCGTCGCGCTGCGCATAAGTGCGCTGATACGGTCTATACGCGGCTAACCGGCGAGGGCCCCTATTTCGACAGCCGCGTCGTCTATGTTTCCGAAACCGGGCCGAAGACCAACCGGATCAAGCGGCTGGCGATCATGGATCAGGATGGCGCCAATCATCGCTTCCTGACCAATGGCCAGGCGATCGTGCTGACCCCGCGTTTTGCGCCGAACCAGCAGACGATCACCTATATGGCCTATACCAACAACCGGCCGCGCGTGTACGTCTATGATATCGGATCGGGCACGCAGCGGCTGATCGTCGATCAGCCCCATATGACGTTCGCGCCGCGCTTCTCGCCGGACGGGCGCTATATCGTCTATTCGATGGCGGTCGGTGGCAATACCGATATCTACCGGGTCTCGGCGAGCGGGGGTTCGCCGGAGCGGCTGACCAATTCGCCTGGCATCGACACGGGCGCCAGCTATTCGCCCGACGGATCGAAGATCGTGTTCGAAAGCGATCGATCGGGCACACAGCAGCTTTATGTGATGAACGCCGACGGATCGAACCAGAACCGGATCAGCTTCGGCGGCGGCCGCTACGCGACACCGGTATGGAGCCCGCGCGGCGATCTGATCGCTTTCACGAAGATCGGTGGAGGCTTCAACATCGGGGTCATGAACATCGACGGTTCGGGTGAGAAGGTCCTCACACATGGCTGGCAGGATGAAGGGCCAAGCTGGTCGCCGAATGGCCGCGTGGTGATGTTCTTCCGCACCGGCCAGGGATCGGGGAAGGCCGATCTGTGGTCGGTGGATCTGACCGGCGTCAACGAACGTGCGATTCCCACACCGCTCGACGGATCCGATCCGGCGTGGGGACCGTTGTTGCCGTAGTGCACATTTCATCTCCCGTTCAGGGAGAAAAATCCACGATTTTGCGTTATCATTCCGTAACCGTATTGATGAAGGAGAAACAGATGGCGCGTCTCGTGACGAAAATTGCGCTCGTGTCGGCGCTGGTGCTGACCGCGGCCTGCGCACCGAAGAAGAAGCTGGCGGATCTGCCGCCTCCTCCGCCGCCTCCGCAGGCGGCCCCGGCCGAACCCGCCCCGCCGCCGCCTCCGCCGCCATCGAACATGCCGGTTCCAGGGTCGCGGGCAGACTTCCTGGCGCAGGCGGGCAGCGACACAGTTCATTTTGCCACCGATGCCTATGATATCGATGCCGAATCGCAGGCGATATTGACGAAGCAGGCAGCGTGGATGGCCAAATATCCGAACGTCACCGCGACGATCGAAGGCCATTGTGACGAACGCGGCACCCGCGAGTATAATCTCGCGCTCGGTGATCGCCGTGCCAATGCCGCGAAGAACTATCTGGTCAATGCCGGGGTCAGCGCGTCGCGGCTGTCGGTGATCAGCTATGGCAAGGAAAAGCCGATTGCGACTGGTTCGGACGAAGCAAGCTGGGCGCAGAATCGCCGCGCGGTGACGGTCGTTCCGCAATAATTCTCAATCCCTCCCCGAGCTTGTCTCGGGGAGGGATTTGGACTGGTCCATATCCCCAAAAGGGCATCTATAGCCTCAGCCCAAGCGGTCACATCGCCCGGCGCTGATCCTGCCGGGTCGATACCAGGGCGTTGGCCATGGCGAGCTGGGCGCCCTTGGCGAGCAAACCGCGCTCGCCGAGCAGGTGCCGCGCCTGGCGCGCGGTCATCGGCCTGCCGAGAAACCAGCCCTGGCCATTGGTGCAGCCGATGCCGCACAGCAGGGCATGAATCGCCTCGGTTTCCACGCCTTCCGCCATCACCGGGAGGCTAAGACTGGCGGCGAGCGTGGTGATCGTTGCGACGATCGACATATTCTCCTTATTGCCATCCATGGCCGTCACGAAGCTGCGGTCGATCTTGATGCGGTCGAGCGGCAATGCGCGCAGATGGGTCAGGCTCGAATAGCCGGTGCCGAAATCGTCGAGCGCAACCTGTATGCCCTGGTTCTTCAGGCTGCCGATGATCGATTGCGCGAGGCCGAGATTTTCGAACAACGCGGCTTCCGTGATCTCGATTTCCAGGCGTTCGGCCGGGAATCGGGTTTCGGTCAGCAATTTGACGATCTTCTGCGACAACCAGGGATCGCGCATCTGCGCCGGCGAGATGTTCACCGCCAGCCGCAACGTCGGGTCCCAATCGCGCGCTTCCTCCATCGCCGCGCGCATCACCGACATCGAAAGCTCGCCGATCAGGCCCGATTCCTCGGCGACAGGAATGAACATGGCAGGCTCTGTGAGGCCGTGCTCGGGATGTTCCCAGCGCGCCAGCATCTCAAAGCCGATCAGCGCGCCGGTGGTGAGATCGACCTGTGGTTCGAAATAGGGAACGATTTCACCCTGGGGAATGCCCGCACGGAGCCCATGTTCGACCGCATTGCGCAGCTCCAGCTCCCGCTCCATGCTCGAATCGAACCAGATGCGTTGATTGCGGCCGGCGCGTTTGGCTGCGTAGAGTGCAATATCGGATCGCCGCATCAGTGCATCGATCGACCGGCAATCGCCCTCGGTTCGCGCAATTCCCATCGATGCGCTGACGTGCGTTTGTAAACCATTGAACTCAAATGGTTCGGCGATACGGCTGATGATCGCGTCGGCGACCGCATCTACCAAGGCCGGCTGGGCGGGGTCGAAGGCGAATGCGCAGGCGAATTCGTCGCCACCCAGCCGGGCGGTGATCGCATTGGCGGGAAGCGGTGCGGCGATGGCCGCCGTGGCGGCGCGCAACAGCAGATCGCCCACCGTGTGGCCGTAGCGATCGTTGATCGATTTGAAATGATCGAGGTCGATCATCAGCATGGCCACGGGCCGATGACGCCGGCCGCTGAGCTCGATCAGCTGTGCGCCGTTTTCGCTCAACGCGCGGCGGTTGAGCACGCCGGTCAGCGGATCGCGGGTCGCCAGAAGTTGCGCCTGGCTTTCCGCCGTGCGGCGGCGTGCGATCTCGCGTTTCAGCGTGCCGAACCGCTGCCACCCGAGCAGGGCCACCGCTATGTTGAGCAGCAGGCCGATGATCAGAATGATATTCCGGTTGTCGGGCCCGTCACCGATCGGTCGCAGCACCGATCGAGCCACCGCCCATTCGGATCCGAGCAGCAGCAACAGCGCGAAGATCGAGATGCCCATCCCGAGCATGTCGCGACGGTCATCGGCTCCGCGCGAGACATCTGCTTTCATGCTCGGTGCGCCACCGTCGGCCATCGGTCCTCCTAAAGTCCCGCATGGCGATACGGTTTGCGCTCTTAAGAAGTCGTTAAGAGGTTGCCACCGGGTTCGCGTCACTTGTGCTTTGGCGACAAAATCGCTAGGGCGACCGCCATCGTTCCGACACGAACGTACCCATTTGCGTCCATGGACGCCCGCTGGCCGGCGAGGTTTCGCCCGCCGGCGCGCTTTGCGTTTGTGTCTAAATGGTTGAATTTTGGCGCAATTCGGCGTCGGGAGTGGCTCTATGTTCGAAAGTCTGAGCGAAAGGCTGGGAGGCGTATTCGATCGCCTGCGTGGTCGTGGCGCACTGAACGAATCGGATGTGCGGGCCGCGATGCGCGAAGTGCGGATTGCCCTGCTCGAGGCGGATGTCGCGCTGCCGGTGGTTCGCGACTTCGTCGACAAGGCGACCGAGCAGGCCGTCGGGCAGCAGGTCTTGCGCTCGGTCACTCCGGGCCAGCAGGTCGTCAAGATCGTCAATGACGCGCTCGTCGAAATGCTCGGGTCCGACGCTGTTGACCTGAACGTCGATGTGTCCCCACCGGCCGTTATCATGATGGTCGGCCTGCAGGGCTCGGGCAAAACGACGACGACCGCCAAGATTGCCAAGCGCCTCACCGAAAAGGGACGCAAAAAGGTCCTGATGGCGTCGCTCGATGTCAATCGGCCCGCGGCGCAGGAGCAGCTCGCGATCCTCGGTACGCAGACTTCGGTCGCGACCTTGCCGATCGTCGCCGGCCAGCAGCCGGTCGAGATCGCGAAGCGCGCGCTGCAGGCGGCCAAGCTCCAGGGCTATGACGTGCTGCTGCTCGATACGGCGGGCCGTCTCCATGTCGATCAGGCCTTGATGGCCGAGATGCAGGCGGTTGCGAGTGTCGCGGAGCCCGAGGAAATCCTGCTGGTCGTCGATGCGCTGACTGGTCAGGACGCGGTCAACGTCGCGAAGAACTTCTCCGAGCAGGTCGCGCTGACGGGTATCGTGCTGACCCGAATGGACGGCGATGCGCGCGGCGGCGCCGCACTGTCGATGCGGGCGATCACCGGCAAGCCGATCAAATTCGTCGGCACCGGCGAGAAGCTCGATGGGCTCGAGCAGTTCCAGCCGAGCCGGGTCGCGGGCCGCATCCTCGGCATGGGCGACATCGTCAGCCTCGTCGAACGCGCGACCGAGACGATCAAGGTCGAAGAAGCGGAGGCGATGGCCGCGCGGATGGCCAAGGGTCAGTTCGACATGAACGACCTGAAGAACCAGCTCGGCCAGATGCAGCGCATGGGCGGGCTTTCGGGGCTCGCGTCGATGTTGCCCGGGATCAAGCAGGTCAAGCAGGCGATGGCCAATGGCGCCGCCGACGACAAGGTGCTGATCCGCATGCAGGCGATCATCGGATCGATGACGCTGAAGGAACGGCGCAAGCCCGAACTGCTCAACGCCAAGCGCAAGATCCGCGTCGCCAAGGGATCCGGCACCACCGTGCAAGACGTCAACAAGCTCCTGAAGATGCATCAGGAGATGGCGAACATGATGAAGAAAATGAAGAAGATGGGCGGCCTTAAGGGCATGGCCGCCATGCTCGGCAAAGGCGGCGGCCTTGGCGGTCTGATGGGCGGCGCCGGCGGCGGGATGCCGCAAATGCCCCAGGGTGGCGGCAGTCTTCCCGGTCTGCCGGGGGGCAACGCTCCGTTCAATCTGCCCCCGGGTTTTGACAAGTTCATCAAAAAATAAACGACTTAGCTGATTTGAATCTCCAGAAAGGAAGTACCCAATGTCCGTTTCGATCCGTCTCGCCCGTGGTGGCGCCAAGAAGCGCCCTTATTATCGCATCGTCGTCGCCAATTCGCGCTCGCCGCGCGATGGCGCGTTTATCGAGAAGATCGGCGTCTATAATCCGTTGCTCGCCAAGGACGACGCCAAGCGCGTGATCGTCGACGCCGAGCGCGCCAAGCATTGGCTGTCGGTCGGCGCGCAGCCCACCGATCGCGTCGCACGTTTCTTCGACGCCGCCGGTATCAAGGAACGCGCTGCTCGTTCGAACCTGAAGAAGGGTGAGCCTGGCGACAAGGCCAAGGAGCGCGCCGAAGAGCGTGCCGCCAAGGTTGCTGCCGCCGAGGAGGCCGCCAAGGCACCTGCAGAGGCTCCGGCCGAAGAAGCTGCCGAAGCTTGAGGTATGTAATGCCCCTCCCCGCCAGGGGAGGGGAAATATGAGCGATAGGCCCGTTACGCTCGCAGCGATCATCGGTGCCCATGGCATCGGTGGCGACGTGCGCCTGAAACTCTTCACCGATGATCTGTCGCCTTATCCGGTGCTGACCGGCAACGGCCGGACGTTCACGATCACGTCGCTGCGCCCCGGCCCCAACGGCGCTGTCGCGCGGCTGGCCGAGGTCAAGGATCGCAATGCTGCCGAGGCGCTGCGCGGCACCGAGCTCACCGTGCCGCGATCGGCGCTGCCGCCGCTCGCCGCGGGTGAATATTATCACGCCGATCTGATCGGCCTGCCCTGCATGGCAAGCGGCGTACAGATCGGCACGGCGGTGCTGATCGAGGATTTCGGTGCGGGCGACATCCTCGAGATCGAAAAGACAGATGGCACCCGCTTCATGGTGCCGGTCGCCATCGCCGTGACGATCGAGCCCGATCGCCTGCTGATCGATCCGGAGTTTGTCGAATGAATCCGGTTTCGATCTTCCTGACGATCGGCTCGGCCTATCTGGTGCTGGTGGCTTATGGCGTGATCCGCACCCGTAAGCGCAGGCTGCCCGTCCAGGTCCGCATGGCGGGGGCTGCGACGCAGATCATCCTGCCGCCGCTGGTGATGTTCGGCGCGCTGTTGCTGACGCAGGATGCCGATTTGATCGAAGGCTGGGGCGTCATGCTTGTGATGCTGATGGTGGCGGGCGCGTTGCTGGCGATTTGTACCGATCTGGTTGCGCGCAGGGTGATGCCGTGATGGACGGTGCGCAAGGCGTCGCTGACTTTACAATCAGCGAGTCACGCCGTATATACTGATAGTATATACGGAGGCTGTTCGTGAGCGAGGAATATCGCGCCAAGATCTTCAAGTCGGGTAATTCGCTCGCGCTGCGATTGCCGAAAGCGCTCGGTCTCAAGGAAGGGACCGAGATGATCGTGCGCGAGGATCGGGGCACGTTCAGCTTTCAGCCTGCCGATAGCCGGCGCAAGATCGATATCAGCAAATTTGCCGGCAAATATCCCGGCCTCCAGCCATTGCCGCGGGAGGATTTCGATGATCCGCCGCGGGACTGGCACCTGCTAGACCGGTCCTGATGCTCTATCTGCTGGATACGAACAGCTACATCTACCTGCTGAGCGGAACTTATCCCAGCCTGGCGAGCCGGGTGGCGGCTTCGGATGCGGGCAGCATCGGCATGTCCGCGATCGTCTTCGCCGAACTCGCCATCGGATCGGCGAATGGAAAGTTGCCGCCGATCGATGTGATCGACGATATTCTCGCGGCAACACCGCTCATCGCGTTCGATGAAGTTGCGGCACGGGCCTATGCGCGGGTGCCGTTCAGGCGCGCACGCTTCGATCGTTTGCTGGCCGCCCACGCGCTCAGTATCGGAGCCGTTGTGGTGACAAACAATGAGGCGGATTTTGCCGATGTGCCGGGGCTGAAGATAGAGAATTGGACGAAGGCATGACCTTCGCCGCGACCATCCTCACCCTCTACCCAGAGATGTTCCCCGGCCCGCTCGGCGTCTCGCTGGCCGGTCGCGCGCTCGCCGAGGGCAAGTGGACCTGCGACCCGATCCAGATTCGCGACTTCGCCACCGACAAACACCGCTCGGTCGACGACACGCCGGCGGGCGGCGGGGCCGGCATGGTGATGCGCGCCGATGTCCTCGCCAGCGCGGTCGACGATGCGATCGCGCGCCACCCCGAATCGCCCCTGCTCGCGATGTCCCCGCGCGGCCGGCCGCTCACGCAGGATCGCGTGCGCCGGCTCGCCGCCGGCCCCGGCGTCACGATATTGTGCGGCCGATTCGAGGGAATCGACGAACGGCTGTTCGAAGCCCGGCCGATCGAGCTGGTTTCGATCGGCGATTACATCCTTTCGGGCGGAGAAATGGGCGCTTTGACCCTGCTCGATGCTTGCATTCGGCTGCTTCCCGGCGTAATGGGCGCGGCTTCCAGCGGGGATGACGAGAGCTTCGAAACCGGGCTTCTCGAATATCCGCATTATACCCGACCTGCTGAGTGGGAAGGGCGCACGATCCCCGAAGTGCTGCGATCTGGGGATCATGCGAGGATCGACGCCTGGCGGAAAGCCATGGCCGAGACCGATACAAGGCTAAGGAGGCCGGATCTTTGGGAGCGCCATGAGGGCGCTCGGATCCAGTCTCCCTCTGGCGCGCAGCGACAGAAGAAGGAAAGATGAGCCATGAATCTCATCCAGACGCTCGAAGCCGAGCAGATTGCCAAGTTCAAGTCCGCCAAGGCGATTCCCGATTTCCGTCCCGGCGACACGCTGAAGGTCGGCGTGCGCGTCGTCGAAGGCGAGCGTACCCGTATTCAGGCCTATGAAGGCGTGTGCATCGCACGTTCGAACAAGGGCATGGGTTCGTCGTTCACCGTCCGCAAGATTTCGTTCGGCGAAGGCGTCGAGCGCGTTTTCCCGCTCTACTCGCCGAACGTCGAGTCGATCGAAGTCGTCCGCAAGGGCGTCGTCCGTCGCGCGAAACTTTACTATCTGCGTGGCCGCCGCGGCAAATCGGCGCGTATTGCAGAGCGTCGCGACAATAAGCCGGCCGCCGAGGCCAAGGAAGCCTGATCGCAGGCTCTCCCCTCTAACCTCGCAGGCGGCCGGCTCCCCAGGGAGACCGGCCGTTTGCTTGTCTGGACTACCACCCTGTCATTCCCGCGAAGGCGGGAACCCATATTCTCCGAATCGCGAGTCGCTTGCGCTGGAGGGCATGGATCCCCGCCTTCACGGGGATGACGATCTGTAAGGAACATCACATGGGTTATCGTGTCGTCGTCGCGGGTGCCACCGGCAATGTGGGCCGCGAAATGCTGAACATCCTGGCCGAACGCGAATTTCCGATCGACGAGATCGCCTGCATCGCATCCTCGCGCAGCCAGGGGCTTCAGGTCGAATTTGGCGATACCGGCAAGATGCTGAAGGTCCAGAATATCGAGCATTTCGATTTCGCAGGCTGGGACATGGCCTTGTTCGCGATCGGCTCCGACGCCACCAAGATCTATGCGCCCAAGGCGGCGGCGGCCGGCTGCACGGTGATCGACAACAGCTCGCTCTACCGGATGGACCCGGACGTGCCGCTGATCGTGCCCGAGGTGAACCCCGAGGCGATCGACGGCTACCGGAAGAAGAATATCATCGCGAACCCCAATTGCTCGACCGCGCAGATGGTAGTGGCGCTCAAGCCGATCCACGATGCCGCGACGATCAAGCGCGTGGTGGTTTCGACCTATCAATCGGTATCCGGCGCGGGCAAGGCGGGTATGGATGAACTGTTCGAGCAGAGCCGCAACATCTTCGTCGGCGATCCGGCCGAGCCCAAGAAGTTCACCAAGCAGATCGCGTTCAACGTGATCCCGCACATCGATGTCTTCCTCGACGACGGTTTCACCAAGGAAGAGTGGAAGATGGTCGTCGAGACCAAGAAGATCCTCGATCCGAAGATCAAGGTGGTCGCTACCTGCGTGCGCGTCCCCGTGTTCGTCGGCCATTCGGAGGCGATCAACATCGAGATGGAGCGCGAGCTTTCGGCGGAGGACGCGCAGAAGATCCTGCGCGAGGCGCCGGGCATCATGCTCGTCGACAAGCGTGAGGACGGCGGATATGTGACGCCGGTCGAATGCGTCGGCGATTTCGCGACCTATGTCAGCCGTGTCCGCGAGGATCCGACCGTCGAGAACGGTCTGGTCCTGTGGTGCGTGTCGGACAACCTCCGCAAGGGCGCCGCGCTGAACGCGGTGCAGATTGCCGAACTGCTTGGCCGGCGGCACCTCAAGAAGGCATGATTGGCAGGGGCCAAGATAAGGCCTCTGTCGCTTTTCCGATGATCCCTTCATTGTCACTCCGGCGCTGGTTGCGCCGGGGTGGCGACAGAGGAATCGGGCATGCCGGACGTATTGCATCTGCTGACATTCGGGCTGGTTGCACTGGGCATGGTGCTCACGCCCGGCCCGAACATGATCTACCTGATCTCACGATCGATCTGCCAGGGGCCGACGGCGGGGCTGATCTCGCTCGGTGGCGTGGCGATCGGCTTCGTTGTCTATATGCTCTGCGCCTCGTTCGGTATCACCGCGCTGATGATGGCGGTGCCCTTCGCGTATGACGCGCTGCGCTTCGGCGGGGCTCTCTATCTGCTGTGGCTGGCCTGGGCTGCGGTCAAGCCCGGCGGCCGGTCGCCGTTTCAGGTGAGGGATCTTCCCGTCGACCCGCCCCGCAAGCTTCTGCTGATGGGCTTTGCCACCAACATGCTCAATCCCAAGGCGGCGATGCTGTATCTGTCGCTGCTGCCCCAGTTTATCGATCCGGCGCGCGGACATGTGCTCGGCCAGTCGATCGCGCTCGGCAGCCTGCAGATCCTGATCAGCCTGTCGGTCAACGCGATGATCGCGATTGCGGCGGGATCGATCGCAGGCTTTCTTGCGCAACGGCCGACATGGATCCTCGTGCAGCGTTATCTGATGGGAACGGTGCTGGCCGGGCTTGCGATCCGCATGGCGACAGAGGCGCGGCGTTGATGGGGTATCGGAGGACGACAGGATGATGATGACCGGCGGCTGCCAATGCGGTCGCATCCGCTACACCGCCGAGATCGCATCGTCGGAAGCCTATCTGTGCCATTGCCGGATGTGCCAGCGCGCTACCGGCGGCGTGTCGATCGCCTTCGTCAATCTGAAGAAGTCTGCGGTGAGCTGGCAGCAGGAGCCGGAATATTTTCACAGTTCGCCGATCGCGCGGCGGCCTTTCTGCTCGGCATGCGGAACCCCGCTCGGCTTCGAATATCCCGATAGTGCAAATTGCGATCTTACCGTCGGCAGTTTCGACGAGCCCGGCTATTTCGTTCCCGCACATCATTTTGGTGTCGAAAGCCTTCACGAAGCCTGGATCGACACGAATGGCCTGCCGCGCTACCGAACAGACGATAATGCCCCGACCGTCGAACGCTGGATGACCAAAGTTGGCAAACTCCCCGACTGACCTGACAACCCATTTTTTCGAGGCCTCTCATGGTGGCCGGCTGGCCTGGCACGAAACGGGCAGCGGCCGGCCGGTAGTGCTGATCCATGGCCTGTTTTCCAACGCGCAGACCAACTGGATCAAATATGGCCATGCCGCCAAACTGGCGGCCCGTGGCCGGAGGGTGATCATGCCTGATCTGCGCGCGCACGGCCAAAGCGCGCGGTCGCACGATTCCGCGGATTATCCGGCGGATATCCTGGCCGACGACGGGCTCGCGCTGATCGGGCATCTCGGGTTTGCGCCGGGCGATTTCGATCTGGGGGGCTATTCGCTCGGCGGACGGACGACCGCGCGAATGCTCGCGCGCGGTGTGCAGCCGGGGCGCGTGATGCTCGCGGGTATGGGGCTTGAAGGATTGCTCGATCTCGGCAGCCGTGCGTCCTTCTTTCGCAAGGTTCTGGAGGATCGCGGGAGCCATATCAAATTCTCGAGCGAATGGATGGCGGAGGCGTTCCTGAAGACGACGGGAGGGGATGCCGAGGCGCTGCTTCTGCTGATGGATTGCTTCCCTGCGATTCCGCGATCGGTGCTTGAACAATTTACCATGCCGATCCTCGTGCTGAGCGGCCGGGAGGATAAGGATAATGGCTCGGCCGCGGCGCTTGCCGACAGCCTGCCCGATGCCAGGCTGGTCGAGGTGCCTGGCAATCACATGAGCGCCGTCACCCTGCCCGATTTCGGAAATGCGGTCGCCGATTGGTTTGGATCGATATAATAGCTCAATATTGATACGGTTTTCGTGGCGCCGGATATAGCTGTGAATCACCGCTGAAACGTTGCAAAAACGCGGCGATTCAAAATTGCATATATTTAATCGACTATATCGCAAAACCTGTAGGGATATTATCGATTTTCGAGAATCGAACGACTTTTACCCCACGATATCTTTGGTATGGCGCCAAATGACAAAGTTCTTCAAGTAACATTTCGGTGTGTGATCCTGAATGCGAAGCGGGCCAAAGACGGAACCGTTGCCCCAAGAGAATTCTGTTTCATAACGATACATCTTGGTCGATGAATTTCGCGATATTTCCGACTATGTCCGATTCAGCCTGTTCCATTACGATCAAATAGAGCGACTTTGGATTCTTTGCGCGATAACTCTTGCATTTTGATCAGTCACGCGGCAGGCCGTCGCAAATCAAAAAAACTGGCTGCGTGTTGGCGTCCGGATCATCGGGCGCGCGCGTGGGTAGATCTCTTTGGGGCCGGATGAACGCAGCTTTGGTTTACATCGTTGCCATGCAGTTCATCGCGCTGATGCTGGCTGCTATTCTGGCGATCGTTTGGCGGACCTATGAAAGGCCCCGCCACGCTTTGACGTGGGCGATCGCATTCGTCATTGCGGCCGTCGACCGGCTTCTCAATACAACATTGCGTATCTGGCAGCTTGATGACGCGCTTCTTTATGACATTGTTGCAGCGGTAGGCTGCCTGTTCAGTGCCTTGATTGCCGTTGGATTTGTCCAGCGGGCGAAACCTGGCGCGAGCAGCGGGCGCTTGGTTGCCAGGGCGGTGCTGGCTGTCGGCCTGGTCGCCTTCGTGACGTCGCTGTTTCCATATGGGCAAATCCATGATGGGATTTGGCTTTTGTTCGGAGGAACCATGCTTGCGATCAGCGCAGCGCAGGTCATCGGGCCAGTCCCTTCTTCCACGCTTCCGGAGCGTGCGACAGCCCGCATGCTGGCGTTGTTCGCTGTCGCCGACTTCGCGATGGCAGCGGTCGCATTCGGTGCGGCGCGGAACGGCGGGGCGGCAAGCGCCGAGCTTTACCGAACAGTGCTGGTCCTGCTCTATCCGCCGATATTTATCGGCGTAGGCCTGTTCGCGGTATTGCTGGTCGCGGCCGATCTTGCGGAGCGCATGCGGGCTTTGGCCGTGTCGGACCTGCTGACCGGCATTCCGAACCGCCGCGGCTTCGAAGAGGCTGCCGAACGGGCGATTCGCAACGCGCAGCGACAGAGACAGCCGTTGACGCTGGTCGTTAGCGACATCGATCGGTTCAAGGCGATCAACGATCGCTACGGGCATGTCGCGGGCGATCGCGCGATCCAGCATTTTGCACGCCGCCTGGAAAGGATCGTTCGCCGTGGGGATCTTATCGGCCGGATTGGCGGGGAAGAGTTCGCGCTGGTGCTGGTCAATACCGATTCGCTTGATGCGATGGAGGTCGTCGAACGTATCCGGAGCGATGTCGCGGCGGTAGCTGTCGAGGGGCCGGATCCGATTGTCATGACGGCAAGCTTTGGGGTCACCAACCTGCGGCCTGACGATGTGACGCTGGCCAATCTGTTCGCGCGGGCCGATCGTGCCTTATATCGCTCAAAAATTGAGGGTCGCGATCGCGTGACCTGCGCGGAGAAAATGGAGCTCGCAACGTCTCCTCACGGCAAGACGTGGGTCACCAGCGATCGGGGCTGATAGCAATCGTTCCGGGCGCCCCGGTCGATCGGCTCAGCGGAACGGCGGTTCATTGAACGCCCGCAACTTGCGGCTGTGAAGCCGGGCGCCTTCACCGCGCAGCAGATCGACGGCAGCGATGCCGATCTGCAGATGCTCGGCAATCGCTCGCTCGTAAAAGCGGTTCGCCTGGCCCGGCAGCTTGATTTCGCCATGGATCGGCTTGTCGGAAACGCACAGCAAAGTCCCGTACGGCACCCGGAAACGATAGCCTTGCGCGGCGAGGGTTGCCGATTCCATATCGATCGCCACCGCGCGGCTCTGGCTGAAGCGTAGCGCCGACGCGGTATAACGCAGTTCCCAGTTGCGATCGTCCGACGTCACCACTGTGCCGGTGCGCATCCGAAGTTTCAGTTGCTCGCGGCTTTCGCCCGATACGATTTCCGCGGCGTGAGTCAGCGCCTGCTGCACTTCGGCAATCGCCGGGATCGGAATTTCGGGGGGGAGCACCGCGTCGAGTACATGATCGTCACGCAGATAAGCGTGCGCCAGAACATAGTCGCCGATGCGCTGGCTTGGGCGCAGGCCACCGCAATGGCCGATCATCAGCCATGCAGCCGGCCGCATCACCGCGAGATGATCGGTGATCGTCTTGGCGTTGGACGGGCCGACGCCGATGTTGACCAGGGTGATGCCCGAATGATCGGGCGCGACCAGATGATAGGCTGGCATTTGATGCTTGCGCCAGGCGCTGTCGGCGATCGCGCGGGCCGGATCGGGATCGCCGGGATAGACTTCCAGCCCGCCGGCGCCGCTGAGCATCGTGTAGCGATTGTCGCCGTTCAACTGCTCGACCGCCCAGTTGACGAACTCGTCGACATAGCGGTGATAGTTGGTGAACAGGATATAATTCTGGGTGTGGCCGGCCGGCGTGCCTGTATAATGCCGCAGCCTTGCCAGGCTGAAATCCACCCGCTGGGCGTCGAACAGGGCGAGAGGGCGCGGCTCGTCGGCATTTTGCAGCCAGAGACCATCGGCGAGTTCATCGCCGATCTTGGCGAGATCGGTCGAGGGGAAGATGCGCGACAGTTCGGCGGGGGCGGCCCCGGTCAGATCGAGATCCTCGCCGGCGTCGAGGACGAAATTATAGGGAATTTCCTGATTGCTTGGTCCGACGTCGACGCTGACCCCGAAATCGTCGACCAGCATGTCGATCTGCTGCGCCAGATAGTTGCCGAACAGCGCCGGCTGCGTCACGCTGATCGCGTAATTTCCGGGCGATGACAGTCGGCCATAAGCCCGGCCGAGCGGCCCTGGATCATTGAGCCCATCATAAGACAGGCGGATTTCGGGATAGGTGAACGCTCCATCGCTGCGCAGCCCGGCATCGGGGCGCTCGCCGCTCTGGATGTAGCGCGTAAGAGCGGCGCGCAGACGCGAAACCGACTGCCGATAGAGAATGTCGAGCTGCTCGACGATCTGAACGCTATAGGTTGATGCCATCCAAGCTCCTTCGAAGCGCGTGAATCGGCCGCATTTTGTGGCTTTGGGCGGTGATCGGCAAGGGCGTTCGATATTTTAAGTTTTTATCACCGTTACCAGCCTGTTCCCCCACCCGGCCAGCCAACGGCAGTATCATACAGGTGGCCGGGTGGGGGAGCGGGCGGGTACGGCCCCGACGTCAGTCGGACATTAGAGTTGACCCAGCAGATAGTCAGCCGTGCTCACCCGATATTCGCCGGGTGCCTCAACGTTGAGCTGCTCGATAATCCCGTCGCGCACGAGCATCGAAAAACGCTTGCCGCGACGGCCCATCCCGAAGCCTGAGCCGTCCATTTCCAGCCCCATCGCCCTTGCGAATTCGCCATTTCCGTCGGCGAGCATCGTCACCTTGCCCGCGGCACCTGCGGATTTGCCCCATGCATCCATCACGAACACATCATTTACCGCCGTGCAGACAATCTCATCCACGCCCTTGGCGCGCAGCGCGTCGGCCTGCTCGACAAAGCCCGGCAGATGTTTGGCGGAACAGGTCGGCGTGAAGGCGCCGGGAACCGAAAACAGGGCGATCGTGCGGCCTGCGAACAGATCGGTGGTGCTGATCTTTTCGGGGCCGTCGTCGGTGGGCTTGACGAAGGTGCTGTCGGGAACGCGCGCGCCGGTGGTGATCGTCATGGTCATATCCTTGCCGGTTTGATGAAAGGGTATCGAACGAATATTTCAAACGCGATCGCGAAAGCGGATCAAGGGGCCCGCCAATCGCGGTGCAATCCGCATCATCCATATAGCCAGTCGCCAGCGCAGGCTGTGCTTGCGGATATCGGCATTGTGCAGCAACGCGATTCCGTCATCGACCGCGCCATCGCGGATCTTGCGGATGCCGCGTTCGATTTCGAGCAGCCGGGCGGAATGCAGTGTCATTTCGTTGGCAGCGGCCTGTTCGGGTCGGCCCGCGAGCCTTTGCGCCGCGCGCTCGAACACCGTCATCGCCGATTGATGCATCACCAGATTGTTGCTCGACATCTGTCCCGGCCGGCGGCGGTAGCGCGCCAGCGGCTCTGCGACATAGGCCAGTTCCCAGCCCGCCTCGAGCAGGCGCAGCCAGGCATCCAGATCCTCCACCGATTTCAGCGTGGGATCGAAGCCGCCGATCGCGAGAATCGCCTCCCTGCGGATCGTCGTGCAGATGAAGACATTGAACTCGCGCCGTAACACCCGTTCCAGGGTGGCAGGCTGCTGCTGCGCACAATAAGCCGAAAAGCGCTCGCCGACGCGATCATGGCCGAAATAGGTGGCATCGCAGGATGCAAAGCCGATCTTCGGCGACGCTTCGATCGCGGCGATCATTTTCGAGATATAGCCGGGCTGATAGGCATCGTCGCCATCGAGCAGCGAGATCAAAGGTGCACGCGCCTGCGCGATCGCCCGATTGCGCGCGGTCGGCAAACCGCCATTGTCGGTCTGCATGAAGCGTATCCGGGGTTCGCCCGAATAAGGCGCGACAGCATCGGCGATGCGCGCATCGCCATCGTCGATGACGATGGCTTCCCAATCGTGCCGATCCTGCGCGAGCAGCGAATCGAGTGCGTCCGCGAGCATGCTGCCCACCCCATAAGCCGGGATGATCACCGATATGGCCGGCGTCTTTTCTACTGTCGATTGCGTCCCCATCGCGGACGACTATAATTCGCTGCCATGGAAGCGCCAGCCTCTCTCAGCGGACAATATCTGCTTGCGATGCCGGGCATCGGCGATCCGCGCTTCGAAAAGGCGGTTATTGCCATGTGCGCGCATGATGCCAATGGCGCGCTCGGTGTCGGCGTGAGCCGCATCATGCCGAAAATCACGCTGCACGGTCTGCTTGATCAGGTCGGCATCGATCCCGGTGCTGCGCCGGATTGTGCGATTCATGTCGGCGGTCCGGTTGAACCGCAGCGCGGTTTTGTCCTGCATACGCCCGATTGGGCTGGAGGCGACACGCTCAAGGTGGACACACGCTGGGGCCTCACCAGCACGCTCGATGTCCTGCGAGACATTGCCGCGGGCAAGGGGCCGCGCCGTTGGCTGGTTGCGCTCGGTTATGCCGGCTGGGGGGAAGGCCAGCTCGATGGAGAGATGCGGCGCCACGGTTGGCTGGCCGCGGCCGGGGACGATGCGCTGATGTTCGAGCATCCTGCGCCGCAGCGCTGGGATCTGGCCTTTCGATCGGCCGGCATCGATCCACGCCTGCTTTCGCACGCCAGCGGCCGTGCGTAGCCTTGTGCACGCCCTGGATGTGCACTGAGATACATTTCAATGTAAAATCAATATATTATAGAACATTAACCATGAACGTTGCGACATTTTAAACCCCCGAATCGCATGGTTGCCGTGTCTGCCGGTGGGACGGCCTGAACGGGGGCGAATATGGGAAATAAGGGGGTTGCGGCGATCTGTGCCGCATTGCTGGTGGCGACGCCGGCGCAGTCGGCCTGTTGGTCGACCAACAGCAGGTCAGCTGCGCGGATTCGCGACCTGCAGACATTTCTGATGGTCGAAACGTTGCGTTGCCAGGTGATGGGCTTCGACCTGACCAGCGAATATAACGTGTTTCTGCGCGCGAACCGTACCATGCTCGGTGCTGCCAACACCAATCTGAAGAGTTTTTTCATCACCGCGGATGGCCCGGTCTTCGGCCAGCAGAGCTATGATCGGTTCACCACCACGCTCGCCAATGCCTATGGCGCGGGACACACCAACGCCGAAACCTGCCAGAGCGCACGGGATATCGCGCATGAGGCCGCGATGATGGATAATAATGAAGAAGGCCTTCTGATGATAGCCGAGCGCCAGGGGCTGATGCCGCGGCTACCGGGCGGCGTGTGCGGACAGGAGACAATGGCGGTGGCGGGCCCTCGCTGAGCGGCGGTGGGCAGGCGTTTTCGAAACCTCTAACGCTTCGTTAAATGATATAAAGATATCTTTATATTTGCATTTCCGTGTTGCTGTGGTTATGCGCAGGGCATCATGCCGATCGGCCCATCGCCGATTGGTCGTCGCTGCCCGAGGAGATGCACGTGGCCACTGCTGCCGTTCTGAACGAAAAAGATTATGTCGTGGCCGATTTGTCGCTGGCTGAATATGGCCGCCGCGAAATCGAAATCGCCGAAACAGAAATGCCGGGCCTGATGGCGCTGCGCAAGGAATTCGGTGCGTCGCAGCCGCTCAAGGGCGCGCGCATCACCGGCTCGTTGCACATGACGATTCAGACCGCCGTGCTGATCGAAACATTGGTCGATCTTGGTGCCGACGTTCGCTGGGCGACCTGCAACATCTTCTCGACCCAGGACCATGCCGCGGCTGCGATCGCCGCGCGCGGTATCCCCGTCTTCGCGATCAAGGGTGAGAGCCTCGCCGATTATTGGGATTATGTCGGTCGCATCTTCGATTGGGGCGATACCACCACAAACATGATTCTCGACGACGGCGGCGACGCGACGATGTTCGCCTTGTGGGGCGCCAAGCTCGAAGCCGGCGCCACCCTGGGTGAGCCGGAAAATGAAGAGGAAGTCGAATTCCAGCGCGCGCTGAAGGCATTCCTCAAGGAGAAGCCCGGCTACCTCACCGAGTCGGTCCGCGCGATCAAGGGCGTGTCGGAAGAGACCACCACCGGCGTGCACCGTCTCTATGAGATCGCCAAGAAGGGCGAACTGCCGTTCCCGGCGATCAACGTCAACGATTCGGTCACCAAGTCGAAGTTCGACAACCTCTATGGCTGCAAGGAATCGCTGGTCGACGCGATTCGCCGCGCGACCGACGTGATGCTGGCCGGCAAGGTCGCCACCGTGTGCGGTTTCGGCGACGTCGGCAAGGGTTCGGCGGCATCGCTGCGCCAGGGCGGCGCCCGCGTGCTCGTCACCGAAGTCGATCCGATCTGCGCGCTGCAGGCGGCTATGGAAGGCTATGAGGTCATCACGATGGAGGAAGCGGTCACCCGCTCCGATATCTTCGTGACCGCGACCGGCAATGCCGACGTGATCACCGCCGAGCATATGAAGGCGATGAAGCCGATGGCGATCGTCTGCAACATCGGCCATTTCGACAGCGAGATCCAGATCGCGGCGCTCAGCAACTACAAGTGGATCGAGATCAAGCCGGGCACCGACATCGTCGAATTCCCGGACGGCAAGCAGATCATCGTCCTCGCCAAGGGCCGCCTGGTCAATCTCGGCTGCGCCACCGGCCATCCGAGCTTCGTGATGTCGTCGAGCTTCACCAATCAGGTGTTGGCGCAGATCGAACTGTTCACCAAGCCGGGCCAGTATAAGAACGAAGTGTTCGTCCTGCCGAAGCATCTCGACGAGAAGGTCGCGGCACTGCACCTCGACAAGCTCGGCGTGAAGCTCACCAAGCTGACCCCGAAGCAGGCCGCCTATATCGGCGTCACCACTGAGGGGCCGTTCAAGCCGGATCATTATCGCTACTGATCGGGGGTAGCGGCGGCACGAAAAGGCCGCCCCTGTTTTCCAAATAAACGCAGGCAGCCCGCCATCGACGGTGGGCTGCCTGTTCTATTTGATCGTGCCCGGACCGTTTATGCGGAAAAGCGGTTCCCTCTTGTCCGAACCATGTTCTAAGAACCTTGGCATGCAGGGGCAGGGTGCGCACAGTTTGATGGGTCCGGAGCGGGCGCCATGACCCGGATGATCCAGATCGAGCCGGTGGCAGGGATCATCATCGCGGCGATCATGGCTTTGTGGCTGGGCGCCGCGGTCGTGGCGGTTATCCTAGGCCTGCGTCGCGAGCAGGTGGCCAAGGCGCGGGCAAATGAGGTTCGGCGCCAGGCCGCGTTGCTGGAGAGCGCCCCGGCGCTGCCGATGTTCGTCAGCGCCGACGGGAAGATAAGGGGCAGTCCAAGGATCGCCGATTGGCTTGGGCTGGACGCGGTCCCGGCGACGGTCAGCGATCTCGGCGGTACGGCATCCGGCGGCATTACCGTCGTCGATGCCGAGGGGCTGATGGCCGATATCGCGGCCGCGCAGCAAGGCGGGCGGCCCTTTGCGCGTTTGCTGCACCTCTCCGGCACCGAGCGAACCTTGCTCGCGCGCGGCCGCCCTACCCCGCCTGAACTGAGCGAAGGCGTGCTGATCTGGTTGCTGGATCAGACAGAGAGCGAACTGAATCTGGCCGCACTCTCGACGGAAGCGGAACGGGTCAGCGATGCGCTGGACTCCTGCCTCGCGTTGATCGAGGCGGCACCTTTCCCGATGTGGCACCGCGGGCCCGATCTCAAGCTCGCGCTGGTCAATTCGGCTTATGTCGCGGCGGTGGAGGGAGGCAGCGCGCAGCAGGTCGTCACCCGCGGAATCGAGTTGATCGATGCTGCTGAGGGGCGCAGCCCGCAGGCGACCGCGCAACATGCGCGCGACAATGGGCGCATATCGACCCATGTCGTGCCGGTGACGCTGTCGGGGCAGCGTCGAACGATGCGCATCGTCGATGTGCCGATGGGCCAGCACGGCGTGGCGGGCTATGCCGTCGACATTCAGGAACTCGAGCAGATCCGCGGCGAGCTCGATCATTTTCAGACGGCGCAACGCGAATTGTTCGATCGCCTGTCAGCTGGCGTGGCGCAATTTTCGTCGGATCGGGCGCTGGTGTTCCACAATGCCAATTTCCTGCGTCTGTTCGCGATGAAGCCCGAGTGGCTGACCGATGCACCCGAATTCGATCGGGTGCTCGAACGGATGCGCGATACACGCAGCCTACCCGAAAGCCGCGATTTCCCGGGGTGGAAGGCGGAAAAGCGCGCCTGGTTCCATTCGGTTGATGCGATCGAGGAGAATTGGCCGCTGCCGGGTGGCCGGCATCTTCGCGTTGTCGGGCAGCCGCTGCCCAATGGCGGCCTGCTGCTGCTGTTCGAGGATCGCACCGAACAGATCCAGCTCACCAGTGCGCGCGACACGCTGCTGCGCGTCCGCACCGCGACGTTCGACAACCTGTTCGAGGCGATCGGTGTCTTTGCCGCCGACGGCCGTCTCCATAGCTGGAATACCAGGTTCCGAGAAATCTGGGGCCTGAACGAGGCCGATCTCGCCGGCAATCTGCGTGTCGATGCCCTGGTCGAGCTGGTGGGATCACACCTCGCCGATCCCTCGCATGCCCAGCTTATTCGCGATTTTGTTCGGATCGCCACAGTCGATCGCCAACAGCGCATGGGGCATATGGTGCTGGCGGATGGCCGGCAGTTCGATTTTGCGGCGGTGCCGATGCCCGACGGCAATGCACTGTTCACGCTGCTCGACGTGACCGCCAGCCGTGGCATCGAGGAGGCGCTGCGCGAGCGGGCGGAAGCGCTGGAGGAAGCCGACAAGCTGAAGACCGCCTTCGTCGCCAATATGAGTTACGAGCTGCGCGTACCGCTGACCTCGATCGCCGGTTTCGCCGAATTGCTTGACGGCGGTTACGCGGGAATATTGCCGGAAACGGCGGGTGAATATGTGAAGGCGATATTGACGTCGGTGGGGCGGCTCGGATCGCTGATCGAAGATGTTCTCGATTTGACGCAGGGCGCCGCCGGTAATCTTCCGCTGGCAGAGGAACATGTCGATATCGGCGAGCTGTTGCATGCCGCCGTGCTGAAGGCCGCCGACGCCGCCACCGCCAGGCGATTGACGCTCGCCGTGGATATTCAGCCGGACATAGGGCTGATGCGCGGTGATCCGCGCCGGCTCCGCCAGATCGTCGATCATGTTCTGGCAAATGCGATTAGCCATACCGACGCGCATGGCCGGGTCGAATTGCATGCAAGCGCTGAAGGCGATGCCGTCTCCTGGACGATATCGGACAATGGCAGTGGTATCCCTGATGATCAGCGCGCGCGCATCTTCGATCATTATCCGACTATGGATGCCGCTGAGGTGACGGACCGTGCCGTGATCGGTATCGGCCTTCCGCTTACCCGGCAACTGGTCGAGGCGCATGGTGGCACGATTGCTCTGAATAGCGAGGTGGATAAGGGTACGACGATCCATATCCGTTTCCATCGCCGGCTTGATGTCCACGGTTTTTGATGACCGCGCAGCCAATGCTCCTCTTTGGCGCGGCGGAGACCGAGGCAGTGGGCGCGGCGCTGGCCGCCTGCGTGCGGGCAGGCGATGTGATCGCCTTGTTCGGCGATCTGGGCGCCGGCAAGACGACATTGGCGCGGGGGCTGATCCGCGCGCTCGGCTTTGCGGGGGACGTTCCCAGCCCGACCTTTCCGATCGTCGTCGCTTATGATCCGCCGGACGTCTCCCTGTCTTTCATGCACGCCGATCTGTATCGCATCGACGATCCCGACGATGCCGAGGAACTGGGTCTGGACGATGCACGCGCGCATGGTGTGTTGCTGATCGAATGGCCCGAGCGGCTGGGCGCCCGACTGTGGCCCGATGCGCTCGTCCTGCGGATCGAACGCGATGGCGACGATCGACGGCGCTTGACTTGGGAAATGCCCGCGGCATGGGAGGGGCGATGGCCACCCAGATGATTCCGCCCGCCGCGGCGCCCGCCTTCCTTGCCGCCGCCGGCTGGCCGGATGCGGACATCGTTCCGCTCGCTGGCGATGCCAGCTTCCGCCGCTATTTCCGCATCCGTCGCGATGGACGGACGGCGGTGCTGATGGATGCACCCCCCGAACATGAGGATAGCCGACCGTTCCTCAAGGTGGCACGCCACCTCTCGGATATCGGATTTCGTGCGCCGCGCGTCCTGGCCGAGGATCTGGGTGCCGGCCTGATCCTGCTCGAGGATTTCGGCGACGCGCGCATGAAGGAGGTCATCGAGGGCCGCCCCGCGGCCGAGGCGGAGATCTATGCGCAGGCGATCGATCTGCTCGTCGATCTGCACGCCGCCGCCGCTGGCGATCTGCCGTCCTATGACATGGCGGTCTATCAACGCGAAGCCGGCCTGTTTCCCGAATGGTACGCGCCCGCAGTCGGCCTTGCGGTCGATACGCCGTCCTACGAACAGGCCTGGGCCGCGGTGCTGGCGCCGATCGCGGATGACCGGTCGGTTTCGGTGCTGCGCGATTATCATGCCGAAAATATCATGCTGCTGGGCGATGCGACGCTCGGCCTGCTCGACTTCCAGGACGCGCTGGCCGGGCATCCCGGCTATGATCTTGTGTCGCTGCTGCAGGACGCTCGGCGCGATGTGGCACCCGAACTCGAGGCGGCTATGATCAATCGTTACGCCGCCCGCCGGCCGTTCGACATGGCCGCTTATGCGGTGCTCGGCGCGCAGCGCAACGCGAAGATCCTGGGCATCTTCACCCGTCTGTGGAAGCGCGACGGCAAGCCGCGTTACCTTCGGTTTCAGCCGCGGGTCTGGGCTTATCTGGAGCGCGATCTCGCGCATCCGGCGCTGGCGCCGGTGGCTGCCTGGTTCGATCGCAACATACCGGTGGCCGCACGCGCCGCCGCCTGGGAAAAGCTGCCCGCATGAGCCGATATGCCAAGCCCTTGTCGCTGCGCCCCAACCCCGGCAACCCGCCGGTCGGCACCGCGATGGTGCTCGCCGCCGGTCTCGGCAAGCGCATGCGCCCGCTGACCGCCACCCGCCCCAAGCCGTTGGTGGAGGTGGCGGGGCAATCGCTGCTCGATCACGTGCTCGATCGGCTTCGCGCGGCCGGCATACCGCGGGTGATCGTCAACGTCCATTATCTCGCCGACGCGCTGGAGGCGCATCTCAAGCGCAAGGCAAAGGATCTCGATATCGCGATTTCGGACGAGCGCAGCCTGCTGCTCGAAACCGGTGGCGGGGTTGCGAAGGCGCTGCCGCTGATCGGCGACGATCCCTTCCTGGTCGCGAACAGCGATAATCTGTGGGTCGACGGGCCGGTCGACGCGATCCGCCTGCTTGCCAATCGCTGGGACGATGCGGCGATGGACGCATTGCTGCTGATGATCCCGCTCGCCCGCGCCAATTGCCATAAGGGCCAGGGCGATTTCCACATGGATCCCAGCGGGGTCATCGCGCGCCGGCGCCCGGGCAAGGTTGCGCCGTTTGTTTTCACCGGCGTGCAGCTCGTGTCGCGACGGCTGTTCGCCGATGCGCCGGAGGGGCCCTTTTCGTTCAACCTGCTCTGGGATCGCGCGATCGCGGCCGGCCGGGCGTTCGGGGTCGTCCATCAGGGATTGTGGTTCGATGTCGGTACGCCGCCGGCGATCGCGCAGACCGAAGCCTTGCTGAGCTACGGATAATATCCCTCGCCGATGATCGGTCAGGACCCTAGACCGTCATCATGACGCCTTCGGTTTTCACGATCCCGCCCCACCGGGCCTTTGCCGATGCGCTCGCCGCCGGGTTGATCGCCAGCCATGGCGGCGATCCGCTCGCGCTCGCCCGTGGCACGATCCTGATCCCGAACAACCGCGCCGCGCGGGCGATCACCGATGCCTTCGTGCGCCGCGCCGAAGGCGGGTTGCTGCTCCCGCGACTGGTGGCAATCGGCGATCTCGATCTCGATGAAAGGCTCGGCGCGATGCTCGATCCGATGGCCGATACCGAGGACGCCGATCCGATCCCGCCCGCCATCGATTCGGTCGAGCGGCAGATGCTGCTCGCGCGCTTCGTCGGGGAAGCGCGCGCCGCCGCCGGTGATCCGGTCGATGCCGGGGAGGCGATCCGCCTGGCCGGCGATCTGGCGGCGACGCTCGATCAGTTGCTGGTCGAAGGTGTCGCGCCATCGCGTCTCGGCGAGGCGGTATCCGTGCCCGAGCTTTCCGCGCATTGGCAGGCGTCGCTGGCGATCCTCGATACGATCCTGACCCGCTGGCCGGCCGAACTGGCTTTGCGCGGCCGGATCGACGCGGCGGACCGGCGCAATCGCCTGCTCGATCGTGTTGTCCGCCGCTGGCGCGCTCAGCCGCCGGCAGGGTTCATTGTTGCGGCCGGTATCACCGCGACCTCGCCTGCCGTTGCGCGCCTGCTCGGCGTCGTTGCCCGCCTGCCGGGCGCTATGGTCGTGCTGCCCGGGGTCGACATCGTCTCGCCATCTGCGGAATGGGATGCGCTCGGTCCGCACGAACCGCCGCAGGACGGCATGGCCGCGCGGCGATCGATCGAAACCCACCCGCAGTTTCAGCTGAAGCTGCTGCTTGACCGGATGGGGGTTGGCCGCGCCGAAATTCAGCGCTGGCAGTGGGGCGGCGGACAGGGCCGCGATGCTCGGCCGGTGCGGACGCGGGCGATCGCCAATGCGCTGGCACCGGCCGAGTTCACCAACAAGTGGCAGGATCTCAAGCCGGTCGAGCGGCGTGCGAGCGGGATCCGTGCGATCGAACTGGCGACACCGGCGGAGGAGGCGCAGACGATCGCGCTCGCGCTGCGTCAGGCGATCGAGACGCCGGGCCGCACGGCGGCGTTGGTGACGCCCGATCGCACGCTGGCGCGGCGGGTCGCGGCGCATCTCGCGCGCTGGAACATCGTGGCGGACGACAGCGCCGGCACGCCATTGTCGCTGATGCCGGCCGGCACGCTGCTGCTGGGGATCGCCGAATCCGCCGCCGAATCCTTCGCGCCCGTGCCGCTGCTGGCGCTTCTCAAGCATCCGCTGGTGCGCCGTGGCCCGGCCCGCGGGGCGTGGCTCGATGGCGTTCGGCTGCTCGATCGCGCGCTGCGCGGGCCGCGCCCGCCGGCCGGACTCGACGGCATCAGCCGCTATCTTGCGGATGGCGATCGCCACGCGCAGCGCGCCCGGGCGCCGGCGCAAAGCTGGTGGGGCGAAGTGCGCGAATTGCTGGCGCCGCTGGAGCAATTCTATTCGTCGGCGGGAGATCTGGGCGCGCTGCTTGCCGCGATCCGCGAAGCCGCGACCCTGCTCGCGGGCGATGCCGCCTGGTCCGGACCCGATGGTCGCGGTGCGGCGGATCTGCTTGCCGATCTCGAATCGTCCGCACCGCTCGGTCCGCCCACGTGCGAGCCGGCGGCTCTGGCGCCGATCCTGCGCCGGATGATGGACAGGGTTGCGATCCGGCCGCCGCAGGGCGGGCATCCCCGCCTCTCGATCTGGGGTCTGCTCGAGGCGCGGCTGCAGCATGCCGATCTGATGGTGTTGGGCGGGCTCAACGAAGGCATCTGGCCGGCGGCGCCCAGCCCCGATCCGTGGCTCGCGCCGCGCGTCCGCGCCGAGCTTGGCCTGCCTGGCCTCGATCGGCGCATCGGATTGTCGGCGCACGATCTTGCGATGGCGCTGGGCGCGCGGGATGTGATCATCACCCGCGCCCGGCGCGATGATCGCGCGCCCACCATCGCCTCGCGCTTCTGGCTGCGGTTCGAGGCAATGACCGGTGGGATGACGCGCGAACATCGGCTGAAAGGCTGGGCATCGGCGCTTGACCGCCCGATGGACTATATGCCGGCGGCCCGCCCGGCCCCGAGCCCCCCGGTTGCCGATCGCCCGACCCGGATCGCCGTCACCAAGCTCGACCGGCTCAAGGCCGATCCGTTCGCTTTCTATGCCGATACGATGCTCCATCTCTATCCGATGGACGCGGTCGACGCCGATCCCAGCCCCGCGTGGCGGGGCAGCGCGGTTCATGCGGTGTTCGAGGCGTGGATGAAGGAGGATGGCTGCGATCCCGATCGCCTGCTGTCGCGCGCGCATCGCCTGCTCGACGATATGGCGGCGCATGTCGTGATGAAGGCGCTGTGGGAGCCGCGGCTGATCGAGGCGCTCGAATGGGTCGCGGCGCGGATGCGCGAGCTGCAGGCCGAGGGGCGCCGGCCGATCGCCGCCGAGATCGAAGGGCGTACCGATATTGCCGGGATCATCCTCACCGGCAAGGTCGACCGTATCGATCGGATGGCCGACGGGAGCCTCGCGATCGTCGATTACAAGACCGGCGTTCCGCCCAGCGCCGCGCAGGTCGAGGCCGGCTATTCGATGCAGCTTGGACTGCTCGGGCTGATCGCGGAGAAGCATGGCTTCAAGGATATCGACGGGCTGCCGACCGCCTTCGA
This sequence comes from Sphingomonas sp. YR710, assembly GCF_900101455.1. GTDB lineage: Bacteria > Pseudomonadota > Alphaproteobacteria > Sphingomonadales > Sphingomonadaceae > Rhizorhabdus. The sequence continues at coordinate 57,983 of NZ_FMZJ01000010.1, forward strand.
ATATTGGTCGCTCGGCCGCTCGCGCGATGGCCGGCTCGGCTATGATGCGAGCCCGGTGGGCAAGAAGGATGGCGTCGCGGCGGCGGACTTCACGGCGCTGTCTGCGCGCGTGCTCACCGAGGCGGTCGAAAAATGGCTGACCGGATCGGCGCCGTTTACCGCCAAACTGATCGCGGACTATGCGCCTTATGCGGACTACGACCAGTTGATGCGGCTCGACGAATGGTATGGCCGCGCCGATGGCTGAGCGTCTTTTTCATTGCTCCCCGAGCTTGCTCGGGGAGGGGGACCGCTCGAAGAGCGGTGGAGGGACATGCGGAACCGCTTCGCAAACCCCTCCGTCAGCGCTTCGCGCTGCCACATCCCCGAGCAAGCTCGGGGATGGATGGGGAGGACCGCATGGCTAACCGTCTCAAGCGCCTCATTCCGCTCAAGGGCGAGCAGCTTGCCGCGTCCAACCCCGATGACCTCGTCTGGCTTTCGGCATCGGCCGGCACCGGCAAGACGCATGTGCTGACCGCGCGCGTGTTGCGGCTGCTGCTCGATGGTGTGCGCCCCGAAACGATCCTGTGTCTCACCTTCACCAAGGCGGGGGCCGCCGAAATGGCGGATCGCATCCATGCGCGTCTGGCGCATTGGGCGCGGCTCGATGACAAAAGGCTGCGCAGCGACCTGCTCAGCCTCAGCGATCGCGCGCCCGAGGACGACAAGGTCGCCGAGGCGCGCCGGCTGTTCGCGCGCGTGCTCGACGCACCGGGCGGCGGTCTGCGGATCCAGACGATCCATGCCTTCTGCCAGACCCTGCTCGCCGGATTTCCCGACGAAGCGGGGCTCGTGCCCGGCTTTCGCCCGCTTGAAGGGCGGGAGGAGGTGGCGCTGGCACGACGCACTTTGGCCGAGATGCTGGCGTCGGCGGAGCGCGGGGGCGATCTGCCGCTGATCCGCGACGTGCAGGCGCTCAGCCGGCGGCTCGGCGAGCAGAAGGCCGAAAGCTATCTGATGGCCTGCGCCCGCGCGCCCGATGCGATGGCGGCGCTGGGCGTGCGCGAGGGGATAGAGCCGCGGCTGAAAATGGCGCTCGGCGTGCCGCTTGGCGATGTCGAAGCTGTGATCGAGGCCGGCTGCGCCGACGATGCGTTCGATCTCGCCTGCCTGCGTGCGATCGCCACCGCCAATGCGGCATGGGGCACGAAGACCGGGCTGGCCGATGCCGATCGCGCGGTCGCCTTCCTGCTGGCGTCGCCGTCGGCGCGCGCGGCGATGCTCGACGACATCATCGGGCTCGCGCTGACCAAGGCGGGCGAGCCGCGCAAATATTCGCAGAAGCTGATCGATGCCGAGCCGCTTTATGCCGATCATTGCGGCCGGCTTGCGGCCAGCGTTCGGCATCTCACCGGGTTGCGCCTGCGCGCGGCGCTTGCGATCGTGCTGGCGGCCGGGTTGCGGGCCGGGCAGACCTATGCCGCGGCCTATGCTTCGGCCAAACGCACCGCCGGTGTCGTCGATTTCGACGATCTGATCCGCAAGACGGTTGCTTTGCTCGATACGCCGGGCATGGGTGACTGGGTTCGCTACAAGCTCGATCAGGCGACCGATCATATCCTCGTCGATGAGGCGCAGGATACCAACGTCAATCAATGGTCGATCGTCGCCGCGCTCGCCGCCGAATATTTCGCGGGTGAAGGCGCGCGTGGCTGGGCCAACCGCACGATTTTCACCGTCGGCGATTTCAAGCAGGCTATCTTCGGCTTCCAGGGCACCGATCCGGCGGCGTTCAGCGCCGCCCGCATCGGTTTCGGCCGCAAGGCCGAGGAAGGCGGGCGCGAATTTCTTGATCTCTCGCTCGATCGCAGCTTCCGTTCGACACCGCCGATCCTCGAGCTGGTCGACCAGATCATCACCGATCTCGGCGGCGAGCAGCTGGGGCTGGACATCTATCCGGAACCGCATCTGAGCGCGCGCGCGCATTTGCCGGGCACCGTCACCTTGTGGAAGCCGCTGTCGATCTTGGCCAGCGATGATGGCGAGGATGCGGGCGAAGAAGGCTGGATCGACGATGCCACGCGCATCTACGCCACCCGGCTGGCGCGACAGATCCGGCAGTGGCTCGATGCACGGCTGTGGCTCGCGGGCAAGGGCCGCGCGCTGCGGCCCGAGGACATATTGATCCTCGTGCGCCGCCGCGCCGGGCTCGCCTCGCTGATCGTCGCGCGGCTGCATGCCGAGGGGGTGCCGGTCGCCGGCGTCGATCGGCTGCGGCTGACCGCGCCGCTGGCGGTCCGCGATCTGCTGGCGGCGATCCGCTTCGCGGTCCAGCGCGAGGATGATCTGAGCCTCGCGTCGCTGCTGGTTTCGCCCTTATTTGGTTGGAGCCAGGACGATCTCTACCGCGTCGGCTTCGGCCGCAAGGGCAGCCTGATCGATGCGATCCGGGCGAGCGGCGTTCATGCCGACACGCTCGCCGGGCTGGATGACATATTGGGCCGCGCCGATTTCACGACGCCCTATCGCTTCCTCGAACATATCCTCACCGGTCCGCTCCAGGGCCGCCACAAGCTGCTGCGCCGGCTGGGGCAGGAGGCGCGCGATCCGATTGAGGAATTGCTCAACGCCGCGCTCCAGTTCGAATCGGGGGTGACGGCCTCGCTGCAGCGCTTCCTCGACTGGTTCGATCGCGGCGACGTCGAGATCACCCGCGATCCCTCCGCACCGATGGATGCGGTGCGGGTGATGACGGTGCACGGCTCGAAAGGATTGCAGGCGCCTCTGGTGATCCTCGCCGATGCGACCGGCAATCCCGATGCCAATCCCGGATCGACCTTGCGCTGGCAGGTTGCCGATGGCGAGCCGGCCGTGCCGATCTTCCGCCCCAAAAAGGCCGAGATGGTCGAGGAACTGCGTCGCGATGCCGACATCGCCGAGGCCCGCGAGAAGCAGGAACATTGGCGCCTGCTCTATGTCGCGCTCACCCGCGCCGAAGAGCATCTCGTCATTGGCGGCCCGCTGGGCGTGCGTGCCAAAGGCGTGCCGCCGGCATCGAGCTGGTATCAGGCCGTCGAGAACGCGATGGCGGCGCTTGGATGCGAAGCGGCAGACGACGATATCTGGGAGGAGGCCCGGCATTTTCATGGCCGCGACCGGGTTGTCGCGGTCGAACGCATCACCGCCCGTCCGCCGCAAGCGCCGATCCTGATCGCGGAGCCCGACTGGTTGCGCAGGCCGGCGCCGATCGAGGCGCGCCCGCCGCGCCCGCTCGCACCTTCATCGCTCGGAACCGATGACGTCGCCGATCCGCCGCCCGGCCCGGCGATGCGCGAGGCGGCACGGCGCGGCGCGCTGTTGCACGGTCTGTTCGAACGGCTGCCCGCGGTCGCGCCGTCGGCCCGCGCCGCCGCGGCCGATCGCTGGCTCGCGGGCTCGGCCGGCGTTGCCGACGCCGCTTATCGCGCATCGATGGTCGACGATGCCTGCCGCATCATCGCCGATCCCGCCTTTGCCGGGATTTTCAGCCCTGAGGCGCTGGCCGAGGCGCCGATCGCCGCAGTCGTCGGCGGTGACGTGGTGGCGGGCACGGTCGATCGCCTGCTCGTTTCCGACGCGCGTGTGCTGGTCGTCGATTTCAAGACCGGCCGGCGCGTGCCTCGCTCGGCCGAATCGGCACCTCACCATCACCTGCGCCAGATGGCGGCCTATGTCGCTGCCTTGCAGGTGGTGTTTCCCGGTCGCGCGGTGGAGGCGGCATTGCTCTACACGGCGGGGCCGGTGCTGCTTGCGCTGCCGCACGACCTGATCGAACGCCACAAGCCCGGCTTGGGCGCCTGAGAGCAAAAGCTTGGCGATGCGCCCGTTGAGCCAAAGGCGTCTCCATCCTACATCGGTTGCGTAACCAAGGAGCGTTTCATGCCCAGCAAAGCCATTACCGATTCGTCTTTTGAAAGCGATGTGATCAACGCCAGCGGCCCCGTGCTCGTCGATTTCTGGGCCGAATGGTGCGGCCCGTGCAAGATGATCGGCCCGTCGCTCGAGGAGATTTCGGAGGAGCTGGGCGAAAAGGTGACGATCGCCAAGCTGAACATCGATGAGAATCCCGATGCTCCGGGCCGCTACGGCGTGCGCGGCATCCCGACGATGATCCTGTTCAAAAACGGCCAGCCCGCCGCCACCAAGGTCGGCGCTGCTCCTAAGAGCCAGCTCAAGAGCTGGCTGGAAGGCGAACTCTGATCAATTCCTCCCCGAGCTTGCTCGGGGAGGTGGCAGCGCGAAGCGCTGACGGAGGGGCGACCCGACGGTTCCGCATGCCCCTCCACCACCCGCTGCGCGGGGCGGTCCCCCTTCCCGCGACAAGCACGGGGAGGAATTTGGTTTCACTCGAACAATATCTCCGCCGCCATATCCCATAAAGCGGGCGTGGCGGCGGCGATCGCGCCGGTGCCGGGTACGTCGAGCCGATAGGGCGCGCCATCGTTGCGCGCGATCTTCCCGCCCGCTTCCTCCAGCATCAACGCGCCCGGCGCATGGTCCCACGGATGGGTGCGTTCGAACAGCGCAATGTCGTTCGCGCCCAGGAACAGCCGGGGATATTGCTCGCCGGCGCAGCGCGGGATGTCGACGATCTCGAGCTTGCCCTCGGCGCGGGCGCGGATGTCCGCCTGCCGGGCTTCGGGCATAAAATAGGTCGCGATCGCCGCCTTGGGTAACGCGCCGCGTGATCCCGACGAATGGACGCGTCCCCCGTCCACCCAACATCCGCCGCCGCGCACCGCATGGCACATCCGGTTGCCGACCGGATCGTAGATCCAGCCGGCCTCGCGCACGCCGTCGATCGTCAGGCCGATCATGATCGCGAACGGCGCCTTGCCCTCGGTAAAATTGTTCGTGCCATCGAGCGGATCGATGATCCAGGCGGGCCCCTCGGCGATCCGCGACACGATCGTCGGATCCTCGGCCGCGGCCTCCTCGCCCACGATCCGCGCCTCGGGCAGCAGGGCTGCCAGTTCGGCTTCGATGCGCGCTTCGGATTCGCGATCGACGATGGTCACATAGTCGCCCGGTGTCTTCTCGCTCACTTCATGGGAGGCAAGCTGGCGGAAACGCGGCATCATGATGTCGCGCGCGACATCGCGCATCAGCGCGGCGACGGGATCGTACAGACGGTGCATCGGCATACCTCAGGTCAGCGGGATCATCACCTTGGCCGCGAAGCCGGGGCGCGTGCGGAGCCGGCCATACCAGGCCGCGACATGCGGCAGGTCAGGCCGTGGGATATCGATCGTGAACCACGTATGCGCGTAAACGCCCATCGGTATGTCGCCGATCCCGAACCGGTCGCCGGAAAGCCACGGCTGGCGGGCCAGTGCATCTTCAAGGATCGTCATCTGTTTGGCACAGGCCGCAGCCGACCTTGCAATCACGGCCCGATCGCGCGCTTCCGGCGCATAGCGGACCATGTTGAGGAAGGCATCGCGCTGCGCGTCGGCATAGCCGGCCTGCCAGTCCATCCATTTGTCGCCGATCGCGCGCACCGCCGGATCGGCGGGCCAATAGTCGGCGGGTGCATGGCGCGCCGCCAGATAGCGCAGGATCGCGTTCGATTCCCACAGCACCAGCCCGTCATCCTCGATCGTCGGGATCAGCGCGTTGGGGTTGAGCGCATGGTAGGCGGCATCCATGCCGAACTGGCCGCCGACATCGTGGCGGACATAGGGAATGCCGATTTCCTCGGCGAACCAGGCGACCTTCTTCACATTGTGCGAATTAAGCCGGCCCCAGATCGTCAGCATGGTTCAGCTCCGATAATCGGCGTTGATCGAGATGTAGCCATGGGTGAGGTCGCAGGTCCACACCGTCGCGCGGCCGGTGCCGAGTCCCAGATCGACGCCGATATCGACATTCTTGCCCTTCAGGTGCGCCGCCACCGGCGCCTCGTCATAGCCTTCGGCCGCGAGCCCGCCCGTCGCCACCTGCGTCGCACCGAAGCGGATCGAGAGCAGATCGCGCTCGGCCGGTTCGCCCGCCTTGCCGACCGCCATCACCACCCGTCCCCAATTGGCATCCTCGCCGGCGATTGCGGTTTTCACCAGCGGTGAATTGGCGATCGACAGCGCCACGGTGCGCGCGCTTTCGTCCGACACCGCGTTTTCGACGGTAATCGTGATGAATTTCGACGCACCCTCGCCATCGCGCACGACGAGCTGGGCGAGCTGCGTGCACAGATCGGTGAGCGCCGCCTGGAAGGCATCGCCGCCGGCGTCGTCGAAGCTCCCAAGAGGTGCGTTGCCGGCCTTACCGGTGGCGAAGGCGAGCACGGTGTCGCTGGTCGATGTGTCGCCATCGACGGTGATGCACGAAAAGCTCTTCGCATTGGCCGCTGCCAGCATCGTCTGGAGGAAAGCGGGGGCCACGGCGGCGTCTGTGAAGATGAAGCCCAGCATCGTCGCCATGTCGGGCGCGATCATGCCCGAACCCTTGATGATCCCGACCAGATTGACCGTCCGCCCGTCCACCACCGCGCGGGTGACGGCGGCCTTGGCGAAGGTGTCGGTCGTCATGATCGTCGCGGCGGCCTCTTCCCAGCTCGCCGCCGGCGCCGCCAGCACCGCATCGATCCCGGCCTCGGCCTTGTCGATCGGCAGCGGCACGCCGATCACGCCGGTCGACGCGACATAGACGTCGGACGGTTCGCAGCCGATGGCACCCGCCACCTTGGCGGCGATCGCCTCGACTGCGGCGCGGCCGCGATGGCCGGTAAAGGCATTACTGTTGCCCGCATTCACCACCAGCGCCCGCGCGCGGCCGAGCGGCAGCGCAGCACGGCACCATTCGACCTCGGGCGACGGGCATTTGCTCTTCGTCGTGACACCGGCCACCGCGGTGCCCTCGTCGAACGCGGCAAAGGTCAAATCGCAGCGGTCCCATGTCTTGTAATGGGCCTGGGCTACGGCGATTCGCACGCCCGAAATGGCGGGCAGATCAGGGAAGGCGGCGGGGGCGAGGGGCGACTTTTCCATGCGCGCCCGCTTAGCGAAGGCGCGGGGCCAAGTCGACAAGACATGCTATGCGCGCGTCCGAAGGATGGAATGATGCGAATAGAGTCCGGCGCGATCGTAGCGATCCGCCTTTTCACGGCAGCCAACGAGATCGACCTGCGACAGGCCGAGACATTGTGGGCCGAGCGCACCGGCGGCATCGGCGCGCGCAACCGGCTCGATGCGACGCCGGCCAAGGCGGTGTCGTTCGTCATTCCGCCATTGATGCTCGATCTCGGGGAGACGGCGGCGATCATCGCCGGCGCGGCCGAGAAATTGTCCTGTAGCGCCAGGCTCTATGATTTCGGCGTCGTGGCGCTGTCGCTCCGCATGCCGGCCGTCGATATCAGCTGGGAGACGTTCAGCGCCCGGATCGATCAGTTCGAGGCGGCGGTGGGGCCGGCGGCCGAAGCGGTGATCTGGCAGCAGCAGCTTGCGATCCTGACCGGGCTGGTCGGCAGCGCTTTCGAGCGGCCGGTCGAGCAGCCGCTGCAGGAGGACTATCTGATCTCGCTCGTCGAAAGTTTCGACGGGGACGTTTCGGCAGAGGCGCTGCAGGCGCAGGTCGATCTTGCGCCTTTGCTGTCCGGCCGTTCGCGGCCTTTGTCCCCCGGCGCCCGGCAGGATCTGCTGCGGCAGAGCTTTTCTTATTATGCCGACGATCTTGCGGTGATCACATGGGATCGCGCCTTCCTCTACGAGCCGCGCGGCGAGACCGATGTCGCGGACGTGCTAGAACTGGCCAACGCCCAATTGCTCGAGATGCGCGCTTATGATGAGTTGCTGAACGCCGAAATGCCGCGCATGCGGGCACTGGCCGAGGCCGAACGCCCGCGTTTCAGCGCGCTCGCGGGCCGGCGGTACACCCGCCTCGCCCGCCGGCTGCGCGCACTGGTGGCCGAGATCACCGAACTGACCGAACGGGTCGACAATGCCCTGCACGTCACCGAGGACGTCTATCTCGCGCGGGTCTATGCGGCGGCGATCGAGTTGCTGCGCGTGCCCAAGGTCGGCGACGCGGTCGATCGCAAGCTGGCGATCATCCGCGAAACCTATGCGGCGTTGCAGAGCGAAGCCGAAGGCAGCCGCGCCGAACTGCTCGAAATCGCGGTCATCGCGCTGATCGCGAGCGAGATATTGGTGTCACTGCTACGGCGCTAGCGCGGCGAGATAGGCATCGAGGGTCGCGAGCAGCCGGCTTGCCATGAACGTCTCGAACATATCGGTGTCGCCCGTGAGCGAACCAGCTTCGAGCGCCGCCAGATAGTCCTTGCGATCCTCCGGGCGCACGGCGATCGGCGGATAGCCGCCGCGAATCAGCATCAGATTCATTAGCAACCGCGCCGTCCGGCCGTTGCCGTCGCCGAATGGGTGGATTGCGGTCAGCCGGAAATGGGCGTCGAAGGCGGCGTGCGGCGTCGGCGGCGCGGCTTCGATCAGGGCGCCGAGCTCTGCCATCAACGCCGGAATCTTCATCGCATTGGGAAAAATCACCGGCGATCCCGCGATCCGCCGCGGATGCGAACTGTAGATGCCGGCAATCTCCGGCCGTGAGCGGAGCACGATCCGCCGGTGCAGTTCGGTGATCACATTTTCGCCGATCGGCGTTTCGCTCGCCGCCAACGCCCGCATCCACAGCACCGCGTCATAATGATCGAGCGCTTCCAGATGGTCGCCGAGCGGTTTGCCGCCCACGGTGATGCCATGCTCGATCACCTCGGCCGTCTCGCGATGGCTGAGCGTATTCCCCTCGATCGCGTTCGATGTGTAGGTCAGCTCGACGTCATAATAGGTCTGGAGCTGGGCGAGCGCGCCTTCGGACAGCGGCCGCAAGGCGTCCAAGGCCCGCTTCCGATCGGCAATGAGCTGGTCCAGATCGTCAGACATGGTGGCCCGTGGTGGGGCAAATGGCGATCGATTCCAACAAAAAAGGCGACGTGACCCTAGCCCTGCCGCCTGAACACCACCGACAGGTTGTTCGCCGGCATTTCGATGACACGCTCCAGCGCCAGCCGACAGCTTGCCGCGCGTGCCACCACGGCATCGACGTCGCGCAGGCCCCAGCGGGAATCGCGGGCCTTGAGGCTCTGGTCGAAGGCCAGGTTGCTCGGCGCGGTCGGCACGTCGCCGCGCAGGTAAGGGCCGTAGAAGAACAGCGGTGCGCCAGGCGGGAGCAGTTTTTCTGCCCCCGCCAGCAAGCCTTCGGTCGATTCCCACGGGCTGATATGAACCATGTTGATGCACAGGATTGCGTCAGCCCCGGTGACCGGCCAGCTATCGCTCGCCGCATCGAGATCGCTCGCCGCGGCGACGTTCGGCAGCCGGGCATGCGCCACCCAGGCGTCGATCGACGCGCGGGATTGCGCGTCGGGATCGCTGGGCTGCCATGAAAGCGCCGGCAGCGCCCCTGCGAAGTGGACGATATGCTCTCCGGTGCCGCTCGCCACCTCCAGCACCGTGCCGCTTGTCGGAAGCACCGTCCGCAATACCGCCAGGATCGGATCGCGATTGCGCTCCGTCGCTGGCGCGTTGCGGCGGGAATCGGTCACTCGGCGGCCTGCGGCAGATCCGCGTCGCGCCAGACGAGCACCGGCTTGCGGGCTGCCGCGGTCTCGTCGAGCCGGCGGCGGGGGGCCAGCATCGGCGCGGCCTTGAGTGCCGGGTCGCCGGCCTTGGCGCGGGTGGCCAGCGATCGCAGCGCGCCAATGAACTGGTCGAGCGTCGCCTTGCCCTCGGTTTCGGTCGGTTCGATCAGCATGGCGCCGTGGACGACGAGCGGGAAATACATCGTCATCGGGTGGAAGCCCTCGTCGATCAGCCCTTTAGCGAGATCGAGCGTGGTGAAGCCATCGGCGAATCCGTCATCGCTGAACAGGGCCTCATGCATGCACGGCCCCGATCCGCCGAACGGCGCGACCAGCACGTCCTCGAGGCTGCGCAGCATGTAATTGGCGTTGAGCACCGCATCCTCGGCCACCTGCCGCAGGCCGTCGGCGCCGTGGCTCAGGATATAGGTGAGCGCGCGCGTGAACATGCCCATCTGGCCGTGGAACGCCGCCATCCGGCCGAAGGTGCTTGCATGATGCTCGCCAGCGGTCTCTTCCTCGACCAGCACATAATGATCGCCCTGCTTGTCGACGAATGGCAGCGGCGCGAAAGGCGCGAGTGCGGCCGACAGCACCACCGGCCCCGAACCGGGACCGCCGCCGCCATGCGGGGTGGAGAAAGTCTTGTGCAGGTTGATATGCATTGCATCGATGCCGAGATCGCCGGGGCGGACCCGGCCGACGATCGCGTTGAAGTTCGCGCCGTCGCAATAAACGAGCCCGCCGGCGGCGTGGACCGCCTCGGAAATCTGGCTCATCTCGCGCTCGAACAGGCCACACGTATTGGGATTGGTGATCATCACCCCCGCGACATCGGGGCCCAATCGCGCCTTCAGCGCCGCCAGGTCGACGCGCCCATCCTCGGTCGCCGGGATGTTCTCGACCGCGTAGCCGCAGAAGGCGGCCGTCGCCGGGTTGGTGCCGTGCGCGCTGGTCGGCACCAGAATCACCGAACGGGCATCGCCGCGCGCCTCCAGCGCCGCGCGAATCGCCAGCAGGCCGCACAGCTCGCCATGCGCGCCGGCCTTGGGCGCCATCGCCACCGCCGCCATGCCGGTCAGGGTCTTCAACCATTCGCCGAGCTGGTGGATCACCGCCAGCGCGCCCTGCACCGTATCGACCGGTGCCAGCGGATGAATATCGGCAAAGCCGGGCAGGCGGGCCATCTTTTCGTTCAGCCGCGGATTATGCTTCATCGTGCAGCTGCCAAGCGGGAACAGGCCGAGGTCGATCGCATAATTCTGCCGGCTGAGCCGCGTATAATGGCGGACCATCTCGGGCTCGGGCAGGCCGGGCAGGCCGATCGGCCGGTTGCGCTCAAGCCCACCGAGCCGCGACGCGACCGCGGGTGCGGCCGGGATATCGACGCCGGTGCGCGCATAGTCGCCCTGCTCGAAAATCAGCGCCTCTTCGAGCATCAAGGCGCGATTGCCGGTGAAGGTGGTCACAGCCGCCGCGCCGCCGTCGGTTTCGGGCCGGGTCACCCGGCCTTCGCTGTTCATGCTCATGCTGCCAACTCCGCTTCGAGCGCTTGCGCGAATGTTTCGACATCCTCCGGCGTCACCGTTTCGGTGACGGCCACGACGAGGCCCTTCTCCAGTGCCGCGACACCCGGATAGAGCCGGCCGAGCGAGACGCCGCCGAGTATGCCTTTTTCGGCGAGCGCACGAACCAGCGGCCGTGCCTCCTTCGAGAGCCGCAGGGTGAATTCGTTGAAGAACGTGCCGTTGACGAGTTCGACACCCGGCACCCGCGCCAGCCGCTCGGCCGCCGCGACCGCGCCGGCATGGTTGAGCGCCGCCAATTGGCGCAGCCCGGTTTCGCCGAGCAGGGTCATGTGCGCGGTGAAGGCCAAGGCGCACAGGCCCGAATTGGTGCAGATGTTCGACGTCGCCTTCTCGCGGCGGATATGCTGCTCGCGGGTGCTCAGGGTCAGCACGAAGCCGCGCTTGCCATCGGCATCCTGCGTAACCCCTGCGAGCCGGCCCGGCATCTGGCGGACATATTTCTCGGCGCAGGCAAACAGCCCCACATAGGGGCCGCCGAAATTGAGGCCGACGCCGATCGACTGGCCCTCGCCGACGACGATATCGGCACCCATTTCGCCGGGACTGCGGATCGCGCCCAAAGCCACCGGCTCGGTGACGACCGCGATCAGCAGCGCGCCCTTCGCATGGCAACGCGCGGCGAGTTCGCTAAGATCGGCGATATGGCCGAAGATGTTGGGATTCTGCACCACCACGCAGCTCGTATCGCCGTCGATCGCATCGAGCAGGCGGGCCATATCGTCGCCCGGCGCGCCGTCGGTCAGCGCCGGGGTTGCGATATCGAGCACGTCGCCGGTGAACTTCGCCATCGTTTTCGACAGCGACACATAATGCGGGTGAAGGCCCGCCGACAGGATCGCCTTGGCGCGCTTTGTCACGCGGCGCGACATCGTGATCGCCTCCCAGCAGGCGGTCGACCCGTCATACATCGACGCATTGGCGACATCGCAGCCGAACAGCCGTGCGACCTGCGTCTGGAACTCGAACAGCGCCTGCAAGGTGCCTTGCGCGATTTCGGGCTGATAAGGCGTGTAGCTGGTCAGGAATTCGCCGCGCTGGATCAGATGATCGACGCTGGCCGGCACATGATGGCGATAGGCTCCACAGCCGAGGAAGAAAGGGGCATCGCCGGCGGCGATATTCTGCCGCGCGAGCGCCGACATATGGCGTTCGACGGCGAGTTCGGATGCGTGCATCGGCAGGCCGGCGATCGGACCCGACAAGCGGGCTTCGGCGGGCACGTCGACGAACAGATCGTCGATCGATGACGCGCCGATCGATGCCAGCATCGCGCTGCGATCGGCGTCGGTGAGGGGAAGGTAACGCATCTTTTTTCTCCACCCCTCCCTGCAAGGGAGGGGAAGGGGGTGGGTGGCGCCCGGAGCGGCTCGATGCCGCTCCGGCCGCTTTTGCGGTGAGGTCGGAGGCTCGCATGCGCTCGCCACCCACCCCTTCCCCCTCCCTTGCAGGGAGGGGCTTATTCAGTCTTAAAGCCCGTCGCAGAACGCCTTGTACGCCGCGGCATCCATCAGGCCTTCCAGCTCGGCCGGATCGGCGAGGGTCAGCCGGAAGAACCAGCCGTCGGTCTCGGGCGCGCTGTTTACCAGCGCCGGATCATCCTCGAGCGCCGGGTTGGATTCGGTCACGGTGCCGGTCACCGGTGCATAGACGTCCGATGCGGCCTTGACCGATTCGACGACCGCGGCCTCGCCGCCCTTCGACAGCGTGGCGCCGGTGGCCGGCAGTTCGACGAACACGATGTCGCCAAGCTGGCCCTGCGCATAATCGGTGATGCCGACGGTGGCGCTGCCGCCCTCGACCGAAATCCATTCATGTTCGTCGGTGAAATACAGGGTCATGTCAGGCTCCCTTGCGGACATAGCGATGTGGGACAAACGGCATCGGGCTGACGACGGCATCGAGCCGCTTCCCCCGGACTTCGATCTGGAGCGCGGTGCCGTTGGCGGCGCGGCCGGCGGAGACATAGCCCATCGCGATCGGCCGCTGCAGCGAGGGGCTGAAACCGCCCGACGTCACCGTGCCGACCAGCGTATCGCCGTCGAAGATCTGGGCGCCTTCGCGGGCCGGCAGCCGGCCGGCGACGAGCAGACCGATGCGCCTGGCGGGCGGGCCTTCCGCGAAATGGCGGCAGATCGTGATCGCGCCCGGAAATCCGCCCTCGGCGCGGCGGCGCTTCGGGACCGCGAAGCCTAAGCCGGCCATTGCCGGATCGCTCTTCGGATCGAGATCATGGCCATAGAGCGGCAGGCCGGCTTCGAGCCGCAGCGAATCGCGGGCGCCGAGGCCGATCGGCTTCACCTCGGGCTGTTCGGCGAGCAGATTCGCGACCTTCGTGGCCGCGTCCGCCGGAATCGAAATCTCGAACCCATCCTCGCCGGTATAGCCCGACCGGCTGATCCAGGCTGGCACGCCGGCAATCTCGAACGCGCCCGCCGTCATGAATATGAGATTTTCGACATCGGGAACGAGCCGCGACAGGGCCGTCACCGCCTCGGGGCCCTGCAGCGCGAGCAGCGCATGGTCGTCGAGATGGTTGAGCGTGAGCTCTTCGGGGAGATGCTCGTGCAGATGGGCGATATCGTCGGCCTTGGTCGCGCCGTTCACGACCAGGTAAAAATCGCCGGTGCGCCTTGTTACCATCAGATCGTCGAGAATCCCGCCTTGCTCATCGAGCAGCAGCGAGTAGCGCATCTTGTCCACGCCGAGGCCGATGATGTCGCCCGGCAGCAGCTTTTCGAGTTCGATGTCGACGGCGCCGCCGCTGATCAGCAGCTGGCCCATATGCGATACGTCGAACAGGCCGGCATGCTCGCGCGTCCACAGATGCTCGGCGACGATGCCGTCATATTGGATCGGCATCTGATAGCCTGCGAACGGCACCATGCGGGCGCCGCGCGTGCGGTGCCACTCATCAAGCGGCAGGGTCTGGATGATATCTTCGGGTTCGTCGTCGCTCAAGATCAGGCCCTTTTCGTGACAGGTGACAGGTTTCCACGCCGCATCGGCGGCGCTTCGATCCTGCCCCCTCTGTCACGGAAACCTGAGAGCTTTCACACAGGACCATGATGGTCCCGGCTTACCCCTTCGGTGGGGCGATCCGGCCTGAGCCGGTTCGCCCGCTTTCCAGAGTGTCGACCCTGTCCATGCGGTCCTTTGACCTGAGAGATTCCGGGGCGGTTGCTCCTTCGGCGGCCTCGGGCTTCCGCCCGCTGCACTCTCCCGCATGGCCATCCACCGGTTGCCCGGCGGCGACTGAATTACCGATTGGCCCGCGCCGCCGCCCAAGTCAATCGCGTATATTGCGACGCAGCGCGTTGTGACCCTAAAGCCCTTCCCCTTCAGGGGAGGGGGTGGGGTGGGGCCTATCCTCCTCACCGGCGCTGGTCTCAGTGAGACTGGACTGCCCCACCCCCAACCCCTCCCCTGAAGGGGAGGGGCTTTAGAAGCCTACCGCGTGGCGTTATAGGAGAGCTGGCTTTCGCTGAGCTGGAAGCCGATCAGCATCTCGAAATTCGCCTTGTTGACCGCATCGCGGACCGCGGGCTGGGTCATTGGATCGAGCGCGGCATCCTCGTCGCCGACCTTGCGCTTGCGCGTGATGCGCTGGAGGATTTCCGGGGGCAGGGTGGCCGCGACACGTGAAACGCTGCCGGTTGCCGAGGCATGGCTGGCTGCGCGGATCTGGCCATCGGCGAAATCGATCGTCACCTGGCCGAGCTGTTTCGACTGGAGATCGGTGCCCGCGCGCAGAATGGTCGCGAAATAGGGCAACGTCACCTGACGCGGTCCGGCGGCGTTGGCGCGCCGTGCCTGGACGTCGAAGCTGGCCACCACCTGGATGCGATCGCCGACGTCGGTGCAGGTCGTGCGCATGTTGGTGATGGTCGCGGTGACGTCGAGGGCTGCCAGCGTGCGTTCGCCCAGCGGATTGAACAGCGTGACGTCGCCGGTATAGGCCGGGATCGCCACGGCCGGGCACGACGAGCGTGCGATCTTGACCCCGCCGGTCTCATCAAATTCGGTACCATGCGAGCAGGCGCCGAGCGCCAGTGCCGCGAGGAGGATTGCCGCCGTACGTATCTTGGGGGTCTTCAAATTGGGCACGTGGCAAGCATCCTTAGCCTATCGTCCGGATGCTGATCGACCCGGCAGTCGGCGGCGATCATAGAAAGCGGGTGGGGCGCAGGCAAGCAATCGCGACAAAGCGGCGGACACAATCGATTTGCAGCAAAGCTGTGATACAAAAAATCTCAATGGTTTCGTCCTTCGAAAATGTCTTCTAAGGCGCCTTTCATGTTTGGTTCAGCTTCGCCACCGCCGCTCACGCTTCTGGTCGCTGCCCCGCGGGGCTTTTGCGCCGGGGTGGATCGGGCGATCCGCATCGTCGAGCTCGCGATCGAGAAATTCGGCCGCCCCGTCTATGTCCGCCATGAAATCGTGCATAATCGATTCGTGGTCGATGATCTGAAAGCCAAAGGGGCGATCTTCATCGATGAGCTAGCCGAGGTTCCCGATGGTGCCGCCGTCGTCTTTTCGGCGCATGGCGTTCCCAAGCTGGTGGTTGGAGATGCCGAGCAGCGCGGTCTCGATTATCTTGACGCGACCTGCCCGCTGGTCTCGAAGGTCCATCGCCAGGCCGAGCGGCTCGTGTCCACGGGCCACCATATCTTTTTCATCGGACATCGCGGCCATCCGGAAGTGATCGGGACCTTTGGCCAGGTAGCGGACGGGGAGATGACCCTTGTCGAAACGGCGGCGGATGTCGAACGGGTCGATTGCCCGCACGATCGACATCCGGCCTTTCTCACCCAGACCACCTTGTCGGTCGACGATACGGCGGAGATCATCGCGGCGCTGCGGCGGCGCTTTCCGACGATCGTCATGCCGCGCGGCGAGGATATCTGTTACGCCACGTCCAACCGCCAGGCGGCGGTAAAGGCCATGGCGTCGCGGTGTGACGCGCTGCTCGTGGTCGGGGCGCCCAACAGTTCGAACTCGCTGCGCCTCGTCGAGGTCGGGCAGCGGTGCGGCGTCAAGGCGCGGTTGGTGCAGGCAGCGGCCGACGTTGATTTTGCCTGGCTCGATGGCGTTTCCACGCTTGGCATCACCGCCGGCGCATCCGCCCCGGAAATCCTGGTGCGGCAGATCGTTGCGGCATTGGCCACGCGCTTCACGATCACCGAACAGGAGGTCGAATCGGCGAAGGAGGATATGGTGTTCAAATTGCCCCGCGGGCTGGCGGCGGCCTGATCGATGGCCGTCTATACCCAGGTTCCCACCGAGGAGATGGAGGCCTTTCTCCATCGCTACAATCACGGCGCGCTGATTTCCGCCAAGGGAATCGCCGAGGGTGTCGAGAACAGCAATTATCTGATCGAAACGACCACCAGCCGTTTCATCCTGACGCTCTATGAAAAACGCGTCGATGTCGGCGACCTGCCATTCTTTTTCGCGCTGCTCGATCATCTCGCGGCCAAGGGGCTCAACATTCCCCGGGTGTTGCCCGATCGGCTTGGGCAGCAGTTGCAGACACTCGCAGGCCGCCCGGCCTGCCTGATCGAGTTTCTGAGCGGGCTGTCGGTGACGCATCCGACGCCGGCGCAGGCGCGCGCCGCTGGTGGCGCATTGGGAGACATGCATAAGGCGCTGGCCGATTTCGGGCTGTCGCGGCCCAACAATCTCGGCCTGGCGGGATGGCATGCGCTTGCCGGGCGGTGCGGCGTCGATCTCGATACCATCGCGCCGGGCCTTGGCGATCGGGTGGCACGCGAACTGGCCTTCCTCGACGCGAACTGGCCGCATCATCTGCCGACATCGGTGATCCATGCCGATATGTTTCCGGATAATGTGCTGTTGCTGGGGGACGCCGTCAGCGGAGTGATCGATTTCTATTTCGCCTGTACCGATATCCGCGCCTGGGATCTGGCGGTCACCCATACGGCCTGGTGCTTCGAAAGTGATGGGACCCGTTATCATGCAGACGTCGGCGCTGCCTTGATCGCCGGCTATCATGCGCATTTCGGCCTGTCCGATCTCGAGCGCGCGGCGTTTGCGATCCTGGCCCGTGGCGCCTGCCTGCGCTTCCTGCTGACGCGCGCCTGGGATTGGTTGAATACCCCTCCTTCGGCGATCGTCACCCGCAAGGACCCGCTCGCCTTTCTGCGGCGGCTCGATTTCTATGCGGAAGTCGACTCCGCGGCGCTGGTGGGCGCATGACCGAACTACCGTTCGTCGAGATTGCGACCGATGGAGCGTGCAAGGGCAATCCGGGCCCGGGCGGCTGGGGCGCGCTCATTCGCTTTGGGGCGCACGAAAAGGAGCTTTCGGGGGCAGAGAATCCGAGCACCAACAACCGAATGGAATTGATGGCGGCAATCAGCGCGCTGAAGGCGCTTAACCGGCCGTGCCGGGTGAAACTGTCGACCGACAGCCGTTACGTCATGGATGGACTCACCAAGTGGATCCACGGCTGGCGCAAGAATGGCTGGAAGACCGCGGACAAGAAGCCGGTCAAAAATGCCGAACTGTGGCAGGAACTGGTGGCGGCTGCCGCTCCGCATCGGGTCGAATGGATCTGGGTGAAGGGGCATGCTGGCCATCCGGACAATGAACGCGCGGACCGGTTGGCGAGCGATGCGGCGTTGGGCGTGCGGCTTCAGCCTTCCTGAGAGCGTGGGGTAAAATCGGTTTCGACGACATTGTCGATCGCCCGCGCGATCGGCTTCGGCATGCCGCCAATTTGGTGCCGGAGGAACTCCGAAAGCGCGGCGGCCTGCGCGACCATATCGCCAATGATAGCCGGCGGGCAGGCGCGCTGGCTGCATTGACGCGCGATGGACGCGAGCAGTCGCGATAGCGCGAAATTGCCAAAATTATCGAGCAATGCGCGCAACGCCTCCGCCTCGGCCGCCGCCAGATCCCAGGCCGTGGCGCGGATCGCCGCGGCAATCCGCACGGGCCGATCGGTGACATCGAACAGCAGCATTTTCATCAACACCCCGGCTTCCTCGAAGCCGGCCTGTTCGACCAGCCAATTGAGCCGTTCGCGATTGAAATGATCGGCGGGCTGTTCGGCTTGTGAAATGGCGCCGCGGCGCATCTTCTCGACCATATCGAGCAATTGGCTGGAGACGATCGGCTTCGGCAGGAAACTGTCGATCCCGGCCTCGAAATAGGCACGGCGGCGTTCAGGCTGGCCGTCGGCGCTGATGGCCAGGATCGGCGTCTGGGACGCCGGCGGATCGAGCGCGCGAATCGCCCGTGTGGCCGCGAGCCCATCCAGTTCGGGCATCTGCATGTCCATCAGGATCAGATCGAAGCGCTGGCCGGTGGTGGCGCTGAGCGCCTTCAACCCGTCTTCGACAGCCACTACTTCGTGCCCCTGCCGGGTCAGCAACGCGGACATCAAGCGCCGGTTTACAGGATTATCCTCGGCCAGCAGGATGCGCAGCGGGCCAAGTGGCTGACCATCAGTGTGTTGCCCGGATGCCGTTGGGCTCATGCTGATCGCGAATGGCAGTTCGATGCTGAATGTGCTTCCGCGGCCCGGATCGCTCGAAACAGCGATCGATCCTCCCATCGCCTCGGCAAGCTGCTGGCTGATTGCCAGGCCGAGCCCGCTTCTGCCCTCTAGCCGTGCCCGCGCCGCATCGACCTGCTCATAGCGCGAGAATATCCGTCCTAGCGCCTCCTGACCGATGCCGATCCCGCTGTCCTGCACCACCACCATCCAGTAATCGGTGCCAGGCTCGCTACGCGATATCGAGGCGGAGATCGAAATTCGTCCCGTCTCGGTATATTTGATCGCGTTACCGATCAGGTTGGAAAAGATCTGCTGCACACGGGCCGAATCGCCATGGACGATGGCGGGTGCGCCATCCAGCCCATGGGCATCGAGGTGGAGCGCCTTGTTCTGGGCGGTCGATTGGAACAGATCGACCGTAGTGCGAATCAGTGCCTTCAGATCGAAGGGGCGGCTTTCCAGCACCATGCGGCCGGTGCCCACGCGGGACAGATCAAGCATGTCGTCCAGCACGGCGGTGAGCGTGCAGGCCGACTGCGACAGGCTTTCGAGCAAATGGGATCGTTGTCCGTCCGCGGGATCGGCACGCAGCAGATCGATCGTCGCCAAAATGCCTGTCATCGGTGTGCGGATTTCGTTGGAAATGACCGCTATGAAATCGGCATATGCGCGTTCCGCAGCCTTGGCCTGATCGCGCGCGAGGATCAGTGCCCGCTCTGCCTCGACCTCCTGCGTCACTTCGCGCATGATCCCGAACATGGCATTCCGCCCGTCCATGCGGCCGCTCGTCACGACATAGATGATGCGTCCGTCGGCCCGTACCATTCGCAGTCTGGTGGGCTGGAGAATTCCCGTTTGCTCAACCTGATCGCCGGCCGCGTCGACGATCGGGCGGTCGTCCGGGAGAAAGAAGGCGGATAGGTCGTCGCGGGTCAGCGCCCGGTCCGGCGCAATCCCGACCATGGCATAAAGCGTGGGGGACCAGGAAACGTCATGCGTGACAAGATTGATCCGCCAATGGCCGATACCTGCATCGGCCTCGGCCATCGTGAGCAGTCGATTCTCTTCGGAGAGTTGATTTTCCGGAATCGTCTCTGCCCCTGTCCGTTCGTCTCTACCGCCGCACTCTGCTCGCGGCGGCAACACGCTTTTGCCGCCGTCGGCCATATTAACCGTCATGAGGGCGCGCCGCCACTCTTTCCGCAACGCTGAGGTGTTTTGCGTATGATCAAGGGGCTGTTGCCAATTCCGTCGATTCGCCACCGGTGGGCGGGCCGGGCAGGGGGCTGGTGAAGCCCAGCCTCGGAAAATACGCTAACGCCCTGGCCGGCTGCCGACGAAAAGGGCCGATGCCAGGATTGCTCCCCCCACGAGCAGCGCCAGCCATGGCCAAGGGTGCACGGCCAATAGGAATATCGCATATCCCCCGGCCATGCTGCCGATCGCCAAGATCTTTGCTTTGATCGGTATAGCGCCGCGTTCACGCCAGTTGCGCACAGGCGGCCCGAGCCAGCGATGATCGAGCAGCCAGCGTTCGAAGCGTGGCGATGATTTCGTGAAGCAGCCAGCCGCGCCGATCAGGAACACCGTTGTCGGCATCACCGGCAACAACGCCCCGATAACGCCCAAGGCGATCAGGAACCAGCCGAGCCCGAACCAGACCCAGCGGATCATGGCGCCGGCGCGATCAGAGCGCCCCGTGGCAGTGCTTGTACTTCTTGCCCGACCCGCAGGGGCAGGGCGAGTTCCGGCTGAGCGTCGCCGTCAGCGCCGGATCGAGCGCCAGGCCGGCGCCGCCGGTCATCTCGGGAAGCCGGGTGGTCACCAGCCCGCCACCGTTCCAGCCGTCGTCTTCGCCGGTCAACGGATCGACGTGGCTGGTGATGAAATCCGGCATCGGCGGCAATTCGGCCATTTCCGGTGCGAAGCCGAAGCGCGCATGCGCCAGGATTCGGGTCACTTCCTCGCGGATCGCGCCGAGCATCCGCTCGAACAAGGCGAAGGCTTCCTGCTTATATTCGTTGAGCGGTGTCTTCTGGGCATAGGCCCGCAGGTGGATCACCTGCCTCAGCGCGTCGAGCGTCGCCAGATGCTCCTTCCAGTGATGGTCGAGCGACTGCAGCAGCACGCTCTTCTCGATGCCATGCCAGCTCGGCTCGTCGATCGCCGCACGCTTCTCGGCGATCAGCGCATCCGCAGCGGCCAGGGTTCGCTCGGCCAGCGTCTCGGGGTCGAGTCCGTCCTCGGCCAGCCATGCGTCGATCGGCAGGTCGAGGCCGAGCGTCTCCATCGCGCGGGCTTTCAGCATCTCGACATTCCATTGTTCGGGATAGCTGTTGGGCGGGCAGGCTTCGCCGACGATCGCGTTGGCGGTCTCGGCGCGCATGTCGGCGACAACGTCGTCGACGGTTTCGGCATCCATGATGTCGGCGCGCTGTTCGTAGATCACCTTGCGCTGATCGTTCATCACGTCGTCATATTCGACGACCTGCTTGCGGATATCGTAGTTGCGGGCCTCGACCTTCTTCTGCGCGGTCTCGATCGCCTTGGAGATCCATGGTGACACGATGGCCTCGCCATCCGCCAGATTCTTGTTCATCATCTTCGCGAACATCGTCTGCGGCCCGAAGATTCGCAGCAGATCGTCGTCGAGCGACAGATAGAAGCGGCTGAGGCCGGGATCGCCCTGCCGGCCCGAACGGCCGCGCAGCTGATTGTCGATGCGTCGGCTCTCATGGCGCTCGGTGCCGAGCACGAACAGGCCGCCGGCCTCTAGCACCTTCTGCTTTTCGTCGGCGATCTCGGTGACGATGCGGCTGGCGACCGCCTCATATTCCGGCGTGCCGGCAACCAGATCGGGATGTTCGTCCAGCATGCGGAATTCGAGGTTGCCGCCCAGTTGGATGTCGGTGCCGCGCCCTGCCATGTTGGTGGCGATCGTCACGGCTGCAAGCCGGCCGGCCTGTGCCACGATATGCGCTTCCTGCTCATGGTAGCGCGCGTTGAGCACCTTGTGCGGTACGCCCTCCTTGATCAGGAATTCGGACAGCATCTCCGATTTCTCGATCGATACGGTACCCACCAGCACCGGCTGGTTGCGGGCCGCCGCCTCGCGGATCGCGACCGTGATCGCGCCGAATTTATCGTTGATGTTCTTGTAGAATTCGTCGTCCTCATCGATTCGCTTGACCGGTACGTTGGTGGGGATGGTGACGACATTCATCTTGTAGATCTGGTAGAATTCCGGGGCCTCGGTGGCCGCGGTGCCGGTCATGCCGCCCAGCTTGGGGTACATGCGGAAATAATTCTGGAAGGTGATCGAGGCCAGTGTCTGATTCTCGGGCTCGATATGAACGCCTTCCTTGGCCTCGACCGCCTGGTGAAGCCCGTCGGACCAGCGGCGCCCATCCATCATGCGGCCCGTGAATTCGTCGATAATGACGACCTTGCCGTCTTTGACGATGTAATCGGTGTCGAGCTTGAACACGATGTTCGCGCGCATCGCCTGGTTCAGGTGGTGGACGACCTGGGTATTCTCGAAATCGTAGAGATTGGCGCCTTCGAGCAGGCCCGCATCTTCGAGCAACCGCTCGATCCGCTCGGTGCCGTCCTCAGTGAGCACTACCGATCGCTGCTTCTCGTCGAGCTCATAATCCGCCGGCAGAACCTGCTTCACGATCAGATCGACCTGCTTGTACAGTTCCGATTTGTCGTCGGTCGGTCCCGAGATGATAAGCGGCGTGCGCGCTTCGTCGATCAGGATCGAATCGACCTCGTCGACGATCGCGAAATTGAACGGCCGCTGTACCATCAGCGCGCGTTCATATTTCATATTGTCGCGCAGATAATCGAAGCCGAACTCGTTGTTCGTGCCGTAAGTGATGTCGGCGGCGTAGGAATCTCGCCGTTCCTCGTCGGTCAGGTGCGGGATGATCACGCCGGTGGTCAGCCCCAGGAAGCGATAAACCCGGCCCATCCATTCGGCATCGCGCGCTGCCAGATAGTCATTGACTGTCACGACATGCACGCCCTTGCCGGGAAGTGCGTTCAGATAGGTGGCCAACGTCGCCACCAGCGTCTTGCCTTCACCCGTTCGCATCTCGGCAATTTCACCGCGATGGAGGACGATGCCGCCAATCATCTGCACATCGTAATGGCGCTGGCCCAGCACGCGCTTGGCCGCCTCGCGGACCGTGGCAAAGGCCTCTGGCAGAATCGCATCGAGGGTCTGACCTTCGGCAAGCCGCTGCCGAAACAGGACCGTCTGATTCGCCAGTTCGTCGTCGGACATCGCCGAAATCACGGGCTCGAAACCGTTGATCCGGTTCACGATAGGCCGCAGCGACTTCACGTAGCGATCGTTGGACGATCCGAAAATGGCTTTGGCGATCCCGCCGAGCATGGGCATTCCTTATGGATTATCAGATGTGGAGCAGGCTTCCCCGCTCGCAGACCGGTTCGCGGCGGAGATAGGGTTTGACCTTGGCCACGTCAATTGAGCCCGCAAACTTGCGGGTAGATGGATTCAGGACCTCTCAACGTCGCTTGTGGCGAGAAGGTCCGCGCGGAGCAGCGTGATCTTCGCCTTGCCATGCACTCGCTCGGCTTCGACCGCGAATCCGGGAACGGAGACGGCCTCTGCTTTGCCGGTCTCGATGCTGACCCAGCCCCCAGGTGCAAGCTTGATGGTGCCGAGCACTTTCTGGCCCAGCCCCGTGCCGTAAGGCGGATCGATCAGCACGAGATCGAACGGCCCGCCGGAGAAGCCTTCGGCGGCCGTCGCCCGAATTTCGGCATTCGCTCCCAGTTTGGCGATGTTGGTCTTGAGCGCCGCGATCGCCTCGCGTTCGCGTTCGACGAAGGTGCAATGGGCGGCGCCGCGCGAGAGCGCCTCGAGCCCGAGCGCGCCGGTGCCGGCGCAGATGTCGGCGACTCGCAGCCCTTCGAAGCTGCCGAGCCGGCTGGTCAGCATCGAGAACAGCGCCTCGCGCGTCCGGTCGCTCGTCGGGCGGGTGGCGAGGCCTTCGGGGGCAATTATCGGTCGGCCGCGCCAGGCCCCGGATATGATTCGCATCGCTCTTATTTCGGTTTCTTCAATGTCTTGCGGAATGCCACCAGCTGATTCTGGAGGATCTCGCCGACTTCGCCGGGCGCGAGATCGCCAAGCACGAACGGGCCGTATGCAGTGCGAATCAACCGCGAAACTTTCAGGCCGAGATGTTCGAGAACACGTCGCACTTCGCGATTCTTGCCCTCTTTCAGCTTCATCTCGATCCAGGTGTTGGCGCCAGTGCGCCGTTCGAGATTGGCGTCGATCGATCCGTAGCGGACGCCCTCGATCTCGACGCCTTCGATCAGGTCCTCGAGTTGTTCCTGGGTGACATTGCCATAAGCCCGGGCGCGGTAGGTGCGCTCGACGCCGGTGGCGGGCAGTTCGAGCTGGCGCTTGAATTCTCCGTCGGTGGTCAGCAGCAACAGACCTTCGGTTCCAAGATCGAGCCGGCCAACCGGGATCACGCGCGGAAGGTCCTTGGGCAGGCGATCGTAGATCGTCGGCCGGCCCTTGGGATCGCGTTCGGCTGTCAGCAGGCCGGCTGGCTTGTGATACAGGAACAGCCGGGTGGGCTCGGGCGCGGCGACCGGCTTGCCATCGACGGTGACGTTCTGCAGCGAGGCGAGCAAGGTTGCTGGCGTTTCGATCGGCACGCCATTGACTGCGATCCGACGCTCGATGATCATCCGTTCGATTTCGCGGCGTGATGCGATGCCGGCGCGTGCCAGCAGTTTGGCGATGCGTTGGGGATCGCTGGCGGACTTGCGGATCACCGGCTCCGACGAGCGGGCAGGCGGCGCGGTCTTGCCGCGCGACGGCCGCCGGGACGGTTTCGCGGGCGAAAATTTCGCGGGTGGTGATTTCGAGGGTGGGCGCATGCACCGCGCTTAGCCGGATGCGGCGCGAAGCGCCAGCGGCGCCTCCTCTCCATCCTGTTGCAGGCTTTCGATGCATCCGTACCAGCCGAGGCCGCGATAGGTTTCGTAGCCCGGGGTTTCGGCAAAAGCGACGAGCATGCCCTCGCGCTCATAATAGCCGCTGGCGCGGCCATCGAGTCGCAGCGGATAGCGTTCCGTGCAGACACCTTTGCCGTCGGAAGAAGCGATGACCCGACGATCGGCATCGAGCAGCATCAACCGCGCCATTCCCCGCTCGGCGGCGGACAGGCCGATGCCGTCGAGTACGGCCTGTGCCTGCGGTTGCCAGTCGAAGAATATGCCGAGCGCGCCAATCGCGGCGCCGCGTGTGTCGCCATTGGCCCGGACCGCCGTTGAATAGGTCGCGACCTGCGCGCCGTTGAGGGCCGGGGCGGTGCTGATATCGCAGACCCGAAAGTCATCCCCGCTCTGCGTTCGCATCGCGGTCTGGAACCATGGTTCGCGCGATACATCCTGCCGGGCTGCGGCCGGATAACGGTCGGGCCGGCCGGTGGCGATGATTCGGCCATTTTTGTCGGCGATCCACAGGTCGAGATAGACGGTATAGGATCGCAATATCGTTGCCAGCCGGTCCTGCGCATGGCGCGCCGTTTCGGGCGACGGACTTTGCAGCGCGTCGACGACCGAGCTATCAGTAGCCCACCAGCGGACGTCGCAGGACCGCTCATAAAGGTTGCGATCGATGATTTCGACAGCCGAGCGAGCAAGGTCGGTATAGCGCGTTCCCTTGAACTCGGTCATCATCTGGCTACCGGCGCTTTGCAGCAGGGCGATGTTGGCGGAGACGGCGCTGCGCAATTCGCTACCGATCGAGGAGATCGACGTCGCCAGCACGCCCAGCTCTTGCGCCACGACCGAAAATGCCCGCCCGGCCTCGCCGGCCCGCGCCGCTTCCAGCCGCGCGTTGATGGCGAGCATGCCGGTCTGGCGCATTACCAGATCGATGCGGTCGACCTTTTCTTCGGTTATCCGAGAGACTTCGTAGGCCAGTTGTAAGATATCGTCCTGCATGTGCGTCCCCCAGTTCGACCCATCCGCGAAACTCTCCCATCGAAGCTGTGGCAATTGGCCGCTCTTTCGAGGCATGATGCGGGCAATGTGATGAATCAATCGTAACCGTCGGCGCAACAATCGGCGGATTTTTCGGGTTTTCGGTGCAAAACGGAGTCAATTTCGACAATGATCAATGACACAGCCTGGAACCGGCTTTTGGCGGTTGCCCCGCAGCGACTGGCCGATCTGTTCGTCGCCGAGCCGGATCGCCTGTCGCGCTTGTCGATCGAAGAGGCAGGGCTCCTGTTCGATTTTTCGAAGACGCACCTTTCGGCCGGCCTGATCGACGGATTCCTGGCGCTGGCCGAGGAACGTGGGTTCGCCGCGCACCGCGAGGCGCTGTTTTCGGGGGCGGCCGTGAACGTGACCGAGGGCCGCGCGGCCGAGCACCCCGCGGAGCGCGGGCAGGGCACGCCGGAGAGTGTTGCCCGCGCCCGCGCGTTCCAGGCCCGGATGCGGGCGATGATCGACGCGATCGAGGCTGGCGCGCTGGGCCCGATCCGCCACGTCCTCCATGTCGGTATCGGCGGATCGGCGCTGGGCCCCGATCTGCTGATGGATGCGCTGGGGCGCGATACCGATCGTTATGATGTCGCGATCGTCTCGAATGTCGACGGCGCGGCGCTGGAAGAGGTGTTCAAGCGATTCGATCCTGCCGCGACCCTGCTGGTCATCGCGTCGAAAACCTTCACGACCACCGAGACGATGCTCAACGCCAATAGCGTTCTCGCCTGGATGGAAGAGGCGAACGTCGAGGATCCTTATGCACAGGTCGTCGCGCTGACCGCGTCGCCCGAAAAGGCGATCGAATGGGGTGTCGATGAAACCCGCATCCTGCCCTTTTCGGAAAGTGTCGGCGGTCGCTACTCCTTATGGTCCTCGATCGGCTTCCCGGCGGCGCTTGGCCTCGGTTGGGATGCTTTCGAGGAATTGCTCGAGGGCGCGGCGGCGATGGACCGGCATTTCCGGCTGGCCCCGCCCGAGCGCAACCTGCCGTTGCTCGCGGCGTTCGTCGATCAATATTATTCGGTCGTGCGCAAGGCCGAGACGCGCGCAGTGTTCGCCTATGACGAGCGGCTCCGTCTGCTGCCATCCTATCTTCAGCAGCTCGAAATGGAGTCGAACGGCAAGAGCGTGAAGGCCGATGGCTCGGCGGTAGAGGGCCCTACCGCTGCGATCACCTGGGGCGGGGTCGGCACCGATGCACAGCATGCGGTGTTCCAGCTGCTCCATCAGGGCACGCGACTGGTCCCTGTCGAATTCATCGCCGCGGTCGAGCCTGGCGATGCACTCGACGAGGCGCATCATCGTGCGTTGCTGATCAACTGTTTCGCGCAAGGGGCGGCATTGATGGCCGGCAAGGCCAATGGCGATCCGGCGCGGGCTTATGCCGGCGATCGGCCGTCGACCACGATCCTGATCGATCGGGTAGATCCCGCCCGCCTCGGCGCGCTGCTGGCCTTCTACGAACACCGGACCTTCGCCAATGCCGTGTTGATGGGGGTCAACCCGTTCGACCAGTTCGGTGTCGAGCTGGGCAAGGAGATTGCTAGGTCCATCGAGGCCGAAGGCACCGATCGGTTCGATGCTTCCACCCGAGCGCTGATCGCTCGCGCCTTTGGATGATGCGATCCTGAATTGTTAGTCAGTCGATCACTCTGATGACCATTGTGCGTTTGCATCGATCACAGCGCGACGCCATATCGCCATGCATATCAACCCAAATGTTATGAAGGCTCGGGACCGATGGCCGAATTCGATTATGATCTGTTCGTGATTGGCGCCGGCTCGGGCGGCGTCCGCGCGTCGCGCGTTTCGGCCGCTTATGGCGCGAAGGTTGCGGTGGCCGAAGAGTATAAAGTAGGCGGCACCTGCGTCATCCGTGGCTGCGTGCCCAAGAAGATGCTCGTCTATGGATCGCATTTCGCCGAAGATCTGCACGATGCCGCACGTTATGGCTGGACTCTGGGCGAGACCAGCTTCGACTGGCCTACTCTGCGCGACAATGTGCAGGACGATGTGGCGCGGCTTGAAGGGCTCTATACGAACACGCTCGACAACAATAAGGTCGAGATCTTCCGCGAGCGCGCCACCGTGTCGGGGCCCAACGAGATCACGCTGGCGAGCGGCCGTACCGTCACCGCGAAGACGATCCTGATCGCCACCGGGGCATGGCCGGTGGTGCCGGACGTCCCCGGCGCCGAACATGGCATCACCTCGAACGAGGTGTTCCACCTCGAAACCTTCCCGAAGCGGGTTGTGATCGCCGGGGCGGGCTATATCGCCAACGAGTTCGCCGGCATTTTTCACGCGCTGGGCAGCAAGGTCACCGTCGTCAACCGGTCGGACCAGATCCTGCGCGGCTATGACGAGCAGATCCGCGACCGGCTGTTCCAGATATCGACCGCCAAGGGCATCGAATTTCTATTCAACGTCCAGTTCGACAATATCGAAAAGAAGGCGGATGGCGCGCTGACCATCCATTTCAAGGATCATGAGTCGCTCGACGCCGATGTCCTGCTATTCGCGATCGGCCGCAACCCGCACAGCAAGGGACTCGGACTCGAAACCGCGGGCGTCGAACTCGACGAGAAGGGCGCCATCAAGGTCGGTGACGATAATCGCACCAATATCCCCAGCATCTATGCCGTCGGAGACGTGACGAACCGGGTGCAGCTGACTCCGGTCGCGATTCGCGAGGGGCAGGCCTTTGCCGACACCGTGTTCGGCAACAAGCCGCACGTCGTCGATTATGATTGCATCCCGTCGGCGGTGTTCAGCAACCCGCCGATGGCCGGCGTGGGCCTCACCGAGCGCCAGGCGCGCGAACAATATGGCGCTGTGAAGATCTTCACCTCCGATTTCCGGCCGATGCGCAACGTGCTGGCCGGCAAGGCCGAACGCTCGCTCTACAAGCTGATCGTCCATGCGGAGACCGACGTCGTGCTCGGCATCCACATGATCAGCCCGGACGCGCCCGAAATCCTGCAGGCGGCGGCGATCGCGGTGAAGGCGAAGCTGACGAAGGCGCAGTTCGATGACACCGTCGCGTTGCATCCGTCGATGGCGGAAGAACTCGTGCTAATGAAGTGATTTGCCAATTTTAGCGCAGATTCGTATAGTGCGCTTAGGGCAGAGATGAACATCTCGCTCCCCGACGCGCTCAAGGCCTGGGCCGAACAGCGCGTTGCCGAGGGACGCTACCGCGATCCCCATCTTCGACATGATCTTGAGCAGCCCGTCGTCGATCGCCTTGCGATGGCGCTTGAGCGCCTAGCTGGCGTGGGCGTGACGCGGGTGAAGCCGGCTATCCGTTGCCTCTCCTATCGCAGCCATCGAATTTTCTATGTTTTCGGTGCGGCCGAGGAGCGGATCGTCCGTATTCTCCATCACGCCATGAATGCCCATCGGCACTTGTTGCAATCGGTCACCGTTAGGCCGCTAGCTATTTGATATCGACCGGAAAGCATCAATACGGCCGGCCTGTTTTGTCGAATGCTTCGCTTTCGACGGCAGCAGAATACGTCTGATGCGACCTCGGATCCGAACCTTTACCCTTGATCTGCATGCGCGCGGGAACTGGCGTTCCCGTTCGTGAACGGAAACGTCCCATTGCCCGATAGCTGGGGGAGGCAACTCCCGTATCGTCGTCTTTTACTTGGTCGCGTACTGCCCCGGCTCGGCGCCGAAGAATTCGCGGGCGAAGGCGCGGGTGGCGGCCATCGTCTTGAATGTCTCGTCCTGCAGGGTGGCGGTGACCAAAGGATAATTTTGCGAATTGAAGCGGGTGACGCGCACCGTCAGCCGGAACATGCCCTGTTCGTCCTTGGTGATCAGGAAGGGCTTGACGGGTATTCTGGACATTCTGGTCTCCGATTAAATATTGGTCGTGCCGCGCGCCTTCGCGGCTTCGTTCACGCCGGCGCGGGCGATCGTATCAGCGGCAGCTTCAGCCATCGCTTCCCAGCTCTCCGCCGATCGTTCGTGCATCGCGCGACGGTTCGGCAGGTTGGTCAGATCGGCGGCGGCGCGCTGGGCGGCGGCATTGGCGCGAAAGATCTCAAGATTCGACATGCTTACTCCTTCTCCCGGCTCCACAACAGGGCGTCGTGTGGAAGCGGCCGGGGTGAGGCCGCGGACACCGACCTCGCCCAGTGCACCGTCGATCATGGCCGACCAGACGCCGTCCACCGCTACCCGGCCGATCCGATCGACATGATCGGCGCCGGCTTCGGCCATCGCATCGGTCGGATCGCGCAACAGCACGAGCAGGTCGACAACGTCCTGCCGGCCGGCGTCCACGCCCGTCAGAGCGTGGAGCCATTGCCCGATGCGGGCGGCAAACCCGCCGTCATCGGGCAGGGCCGCGTCAATAGTCGCTGCTGCCGTAGGTTTTTGGTGCTTCGCTGGCACCGTCGACATAGTCGGCAATGCCGGCTTCGGTGGTGATCAGCAGGCCGGCGACCGATGCCGCATCCTGCAGCGCCGAACGGACGACCTTGGTCGGATCGATCACGCCGGCCGTCACCAGATTTTCATAGGCGTCCGTCTGCGCATTGAAGCCGAGCAGCTGATCGTTGCCGTCGATCAGCCGACCCGCGACGACGGCGCCGTCATGGCCCGCATTTTCTGCAATCTGGCGGATCGGCGCCTGCAGTGCACGACGGATGATGTCGATGCCGCGGGTCTGATCGTCATTGGCGCCCTTCATTGCGTCGAGCGCATGCGATGCATAGAGCAACGCGCAGCCGCCGCCGGGGACGATACCTTCCTCCACAGCCGCGCGGGTCGCATGAAGCGCGTCGTCGACGCGATCCTTGCGCTCCTTGACCTCGAGCTCGGTCGAACCGCCGACCTTGATGATCGCGACGCCGCCAGCGAGCTTGGCAAGGCGCTCCTGAAGCTTTTCCTTGTCATAGTCGCTGGTGGTGCCCTCGATCTGCTGGCGGATCGCATCGACCCTTGCCTTGATCGCATCGGCCGCACCGGCGCCATCGACGAGGACGGTATTGTCCTTGTCGATCGTCACCCGCTTGGCGGTGCCGAGCGTGTCGATCGTGACATTTTCGAGCTTGATGCCGAGATCCTCGGAGATGACCTGGCCGGCGGTCAGGATCGCGATATCCTCGAGCATCGCCTTGCGGCGATCGCCGAAGCCCGGCGCCTTGACGGCTGCGACCTTCAGGCCGCCGCGCAATTTGTTGACGACGAGCGTGGCCAAAGCCTCGCCTTCGATGTCCTCCGCGATGATCAGCAGCGGACGTCCGGACTGAACGACCGCTTCGAGGATCGGCAGGATCGCCTGCAGGTTGCTGAGCTTCTTCTCATGGATCAGGATGTACGGATCGGTGAGCTCGACCGCCATCTTCTCGGGGTTGGTCACGAAGTACGGCGACAGATAGCCGCGATCGAACTGCATGCCTTCGACGACGTCTATCTCGAATTCGAGGCCGGTGGCCTCTTCGATCGTGATCACGCCTTCCTTGCCGACCTTCTCCATCGCTTCGGCGATCTTGCGGCCGACGACTTCGTCGCCATTGGCCGAAACGATGCCGACCTGCGCGATTTCCTCATTGTTGGAAACGGCCCGCGAGCGCGCCTTGAGATCTGCGACGACGGCCAGAACGGCCATATCGATGCCGCGCTTGAGATCCATCGGGTTCATGCCGGCGGAGACCGACTTCATGCCTTCGCGCACGATCGCCTGGGCGAGCACGGTTGCGGTGGTGGTGCCATCGCCGGCATGGCCGTGCGTCTTCGACGCGACCTCGCGCAGCATCTGCGCGCCCATGTTCTCGAACTTGTCCTTGAGTTCGATCTCCTTGGCGACGGTGACGCCGTCCTTGGTGATGCGCGGTGCCCCATAACCCTTGTCGAGCACGACGTTGCGGCCCTTGGGGCCGAGCGTCACTTTCACCGCATTGGCGAGGATATCGACACCGCGGATGATGGCTTCGCGCGCGTCGCGCGAAAATCTTACGTCTTTAGCTGCCATGATGATGGCCTTTATTCCGGAGGAAATTCAGTAAGAAAGCGGGTTCAGCCAACGATGCCGAGCACGTCGCTTTCCTTCATGATGATCAAATCTTCACCGTCGATCTTGATCTCGGTGCCGGACCATTTGCCGAACAGGATCTTGTCGCCGGCCTTGACGTCGAGCGGCGTGATCGTGCCGTCCTCGGCGCGGATGCCGGTGCCCGCGGAGACGACTTCGCCTTCCTGCGGCTTTTCCTTGGCGCTGTCCGGAATGATGATGCCACCGGGCGTTTTCGCGACGGCTTCGATGCGACGCACGAGCACGCGATCGTGCAGGGGGCGGAATGTCATAAAGGGCGCAATCCTGTCGCTGGGTCGCGACGGCAAGCGGCGCTCACACAAGCGGAGCCAGCGCTGCCGGATTGCGATTGGCAGTCTTCTTATAAGAGTGCCAACACTTGTGATATCGGCCTTCGAAGGCAAAACGTCAAGGTGCGGATGTGCGCATCGTTGATGTTCGCGCTGGTTGTTTGCCCGGCGAACCGCTATCTTCGGTATGCTGCTCCACCCCGGATCAGAGCGTTGGCCGTCGGGCTCGAACGCCGCCGGAGACCAGATATGGCCAAGAGTCAGCGAAAGAGCAGCAAGGAAATTCGCAAACCCAAGAAGGAAGCCCCGCCAAAGGCCAATGCCTCGCAGGCATCGACCAAGGGCACGGTGCTCGGCAAGAGCCTTTAGCGCCTTTCCGGGTGAGGTTGAGGCACCGCGCCGCCGTCAGCCGGGCGTCCCCAGTCGGTCTTCATCGGTATAGACGTTGAAGCGGCTGAGGATCGCGGGCCCGAAAGCGTTGGTCAGCGCGGCATCGGTCGCATCGCGGCCGCGTGCCATCAGGATGCGCCCGCGCCGCGGCCGATTGTGCCGCGCATCGAACACATACCAGCGCCCGCCGAGATACGCCTCGAACCAGGCCGAGAAATCCATCTCGCCGACCAGTTCGGGCAGGTCCATATCGCCCATGTAACCGGTGCAATAGCGGGCGGGGATGTTCATACAGCGGCACAAGGCGATCGCGAGATGCGCGTAATCGCGGCACACGCCCCATTGCTCTTGATGCGCATCCCATGCGGTCTTGGTGGGCCGGGCGGACATATAATCGAAACGGATGCGATTATGCGCATAGGCCACGATCGTTTGTACCATCTCCCATCCGGGCGGGACCTTGCCGAACAGATCCCATGCGACCTCGGATAGCCGATCGGTTTCGCAATAGCGGCTGCCGAGCAGGAACAGCATCACCTCGTCGGGGAGTTGTTCGACCGGTACGGCCTGCGCGTCGGGAGCGACGATATCGGGCGCAAACGGATCTTCTATGACGAAGCCGCACGAGATGGTGATGCCGCCCTCGGGGATCGTGAAGCGCGAGCAGATATTCCCGAAACCGTCGATATAGTCGTAGATCGGCACGTCAGGCGTGGTGTAGATTCGTTGCGCCGTCCGCAGATCCCTGTTGCGCGACGAATGCACGCTCAGATTGGCGAGCATCGGCACGCGTTGTTGTGTTGTGAAACCGATGTCGTAACCGGCGCGGATCAGCATATGCATCGACCTTGGGCAAGAGGGCTGACGCGGGGCGACCGAATCAGGACACGGGTCCGTGATGCACACATCCTAGTCGTTGTGCACCTGCGAAGAAAATGGTGAACAGGGGTCTTTGTTCCGTGGGTGGATCATTGGCGATACGGCGCTTGCCTCTGGCCGCTCCGGCGCCGAAGCTCCCCTGATCAAGGGGATAAGTATGGCGGGATCATTATCGGGGAAGGTGGCGCTGGTCGTCGGCGGGACGCGGGGCATCGGCGGAGCGATCAGCCGGCGGATGGCGGCTGACGGCGCTTCGGTCGCGATGATCCATCTGGGCCGGACCGAAGACGCCGCCGCTATCACTGCCACGCTGGAGGCAGCCGCCACGCAGACTCTGGCGATCCAGGCAGACGCCGCAGACCCGGTGGCTTTGCTCGCGGCGATCGATCGGGCGTTTGCGCATTTCGGTCGGCTCGACATTCTCGTCAACAATGCTGGCCTATCTATCCTCGGGCCGCTCGAAGATTATGCTTCCGATGCCTTCGACCGCATTTTCGCTGCCAATGTCCGGGCGCCGTTCCTGGCGTCACAAAAGGCTGCCGGGCTGATGACCGATGGCGGCCGCATCATCTCGATCGGCAGCATCGTGGCAACCCGCATCCCCGGCGACGGTGGCACGCTCTATGCAGCCAGCAAGTCGGCGCTCGGCGGCATGACCCGCGGCCTCGCACGCGATCTGGGACCACGCGGCATTACCGCAAACCTCGTCCAGCCCGGCCCGATCGATACCGAACGCAACCCCGCAGAGGGACCTGGTGCGGAGGCCAATCGCGCGCCACTGGCGATCCGACGGCATGGTACGGCGCAGGAGGTCGCGGCTCTGGTTGCCTATCTTGCTTCGGAGGAGGCGGCTTTTGTAACCGGCGCGGTTTATAATATCGATGGTGGCTGGAGTGCTTGAAGCGGCCGGCCGCCGATCAGCATCGCTGGACTGACACATATGCGACGCATAGTGCCAGGTGCGATCTGCGCGGCGATATGATAGGTTTATCGCGGGTAATTCGAAGGGGGAGTTGCGATATGGCAACATTCGCGGGCACGCAGCCAGTCGTGGCGTCGGGCGAGAAATTTTTCCTGATCACCGCCATATTGATGGCGCTCGTGTTGGTGTGCGGCTTTTCGCTCCAGCTGGCGATGGGACGGTCGAGCTTCGCATCGCCGCTCCCTGTCCACATGCACGCTTTGTTGTTCTTCGGCTGGACCACGCTCTACGTGCTGCAGAACGCGCTGGCGGCGACGGGGTCGTTTGCCACCCACCGCCGGCTCGGCTGGCTGGCGACGATCTGGATCCCGTGCATGGTGGCGGCGGGCTTGGTGGTGACTGTCGCGATGGTACGGCGGGGCGGCACGCCCTTCTTCTTCCAGCCACTCTACTTCCTCATCATGGATTCGCTGGCATTGTTGAGCTTCGCGGGGCTTGCCGCGGCGGCGATTGTGATGCGACGGAAGACCGAGTGGCACCGCCGGTTGATGTTCTGCGGTATGGCGATGCTTACGGGCCCCGGCTTCGGGCGGCTGCTACCGATGCCGTTCCTGATTCCGTTCGCGGGTGAGACCGTGTTTGCCGCGCTGATGTTGTTTCCGCTGGCCGGCGTCATCCGCGAGCTACGCCGCAGCGGGGGCGTCCACCCGGCCTGGTGGTGGGGCATCGCCGTGATGATCGGCGCGCAGGCCTCGATCGACCTGATCTCGCACAGCCCGATCGGAACTGCGGTTTATGAGGCTGTGACGCGGGGATCGCCGGGCTCTGCGATCGCGCCAATGGTCTATCCGCCCTTTCCGGGCGGGTAATTCGGCGACGCGTCACTCCCCGCTTTCGAGTCCTGCCGACAGCCGTTTCACATCCTCCACCGACACCGGCTTTGCATAATCATTGCCGAAATGCGTGCGGACATAGCCGGCGACGGCAGCGACCTGCTCCGAGCTCAGCATCCCGACGAAAGCCGGCATCCCGCCCTGGCCACGCAACAGCCGGTTGAGCACGAAATCCGGATCGGCCAGATGCGGATTGGCGGCGAGCGCCGGGACATTACCCGCGCCGGTGCCGCCTTCGGCATGCGCCATGTGGCACGCCTGACAGATTTCGCGATAGACCTGTTCGCCGCCCGATCCGCCTGCGGTGGCGTGCCCGCTTCCCGACGTATCGCCCATGCCCTGCGCCAGCGCCGCGCCCGCGACGGCGCCGACCGCGAGGGTCGCCATCACAGCCAACCGCTGCATCAGGCCGCCTGCGCCCGCTGATGCAGCCGGGTGACCGCATCGAGCGAGGAAAGCAACGCCGCCTCCATCCACGCGCCCACATAAGACGCATGCTCGCCGGCCAGCACGACCCGGCCATCGATCCCAACCAGATTTTGATAATGGGTCTTGCGGATGTCGTCCGTCCAGGAGGACGCGCAGCCGAGGATCCAGGGCAATCGGCTCCACGCCACCGCCACGCCGTTCGAATATTCGGCGCGATATTGCTTGTGGAACACCGATCCCTGCTTGAGCGCTTCCTCGATCCGCTCCTCGGGCGTCATCCCACCGAACTGGAACGCCGCCGCGCCGCCGGCATAGGCACCGAGCACCACCGCCGGCCCTTTCTTGAAGAAGCCGCTGCTCGGATAGGAAAGCTGCGAGATCGATTGCGAGGTGAAGCTGTGTCCGCCGTAGATCTGCTCGTCTTCCTCCCAGAAGCGTCGCTTCATCTCCAGCCCGATCTTGCAGGACGAATGATACGGCACGCTCTTGATCGCGGTCTGCATCGGCGCGGAGGCCTGTACCTCGATCTGGCTGAGAATCGGCAGCGGGATCGTGCAGACGCACCAGTCGGCTTTCGCCTCGCCTTTTGCGCCGGTTGCGGTATCTTCGTATGAAATCGTCACGCCACTGTCGCCCTGGGCGATCTTCGTGACCTTGCTGCTATAGCGGATCTTGCCGGTGAGTTGCTTCGCGAAGCCCTTGCCGATCATGTCCATGCCGCCCACCGGCTGGAACATCGTCGTCTGCATCACATTGTTGAAATAGAAGGATATCGTCTGCCACATCCGCGGATCGAGCACGTCGTCGAGTCCGAAGATATCCGACGGCGTCGGCGCACCGCCCACCCCGCCGCCCGGTGGCCGGTCGAAACCGCGCTGGGCGGAAACCTTGAGGCTGCTCTTATAGGCCATATCCTTGTCGAGCACGCCCCACCCGCGCATCGCCTCGACCAATTTGTCGCGATCCTCCTTGTTGATCGTGTCGTCGAGCGCATTCTTGTTCGCCGCCTTGGCGAGCAGCTCGGCGATGTGGCCCTTGAAGTCGGTCGCCACTTCGCCATAACGCTGCGGCTTGCCGCCGAAAGCCTTGTCGCTGTGGACATAGCCATTGTAGTTGAGCTGGACGAACGGCTCCAGCGCGACCCCGAATTCCTGGCAATAATGCAGCAAAGCCTGGTGGTGGTAGGGGATGCGCCATGGGCCCGGATTGAGATAATTGCCGGGCGCGAACTTCACCTGCTGGATAGCGCCGCCGACCTCCTTGACGACATCGCCGCCGCGCAGCGAATAATTCCGTCCGCCGGGCCGGTTCTGATATTCGATCACCTGCACCGAATAACCGGCCTTCGACAGCTCGTAAGCAGCGAGCATCCCGGCGAGCCCGGCGCCGAGCACGACCACCGAAGCGCCTTTGCGCGCGCCGCTCAATTTGGGCGGGCCGTTGAACTGGGTCGGCGCGGCATGGCCGAGCGCAGTCATCGCATGATAAAGCGCGGCGGCCCCGCCGGCCTTGCCGATCGCGGTGAGCAATTGGCGGCGGCTGGGTGCAGTGAATTCGGTCATCGTCCTGTCCTTCGGGAAATTTGCGCAGATCCGGTCGCGTTGGGAAGGGGCTCAGGGCGCCTTCGCGGCGATCGCCTCGATCTCGATCAGCGTCTGCGGCCGGCCGAGCGCCGCGACCTGCACGGTCGATCGCGTCGGCAGGTTGGGCTGGTCGGGCGTACCGAAGAACATCTTGTAGGACGCGGTCATCCCCTCGCGATCCATCTTCCCACCCGTCGCCGGATCACCGACCATGAACACGGTGAGCTTGACGATATCGCCCATCGTCAGTCCGAGCTCGGCAAGCTGCGTCTTCATCTTGGTCAGAATGCTGAGCGTCTGCGCCTTGGTATCGCCAAACGCGCCGGGGCTGTCTGTATCCTTGGGATCGATCGGCGAGGCGGTGGTGCCGGAAATGAAGAACAATTTGCTGCCGACGGGAACCGCCGCCGAACTGGCGATCGCCGCATTAGGGGCGGCCTTGCGCTCGATGCCGGCGGCGCTGGCGGTGGTGGCAAAGATGGCTGCGGCCGTCATCAGCAAAGCGGTGGCGTTCTTGGTGATCATGATTGTCTCCCCGTGGCGTGCATCTGGATGATGGCAGCGCTCCCCCCAAGCTCAACCACCGGGGCATCCGCACCATCGCACCCGATCCGGCGGTGGTTTGGTATCCCTTGGCAATAGACGGATAAGGCGGGCTTTCCCGCTAGCTCTCGATGCGCCTGCATCTGATCGTAATATTTGGGCGGGGCGGAGCCTATGCGGACGATCTCAATGTCCGTCAGTCAGCGGTTGCAATGACCTGTTCGGGCGACGTGGCTGAACCAGCCGACCCCAAGTGCTGCCGCAACAGCGCCAGCGATTTGAAGCGCCGACGTGAATCCTGTTTTCACAACCATCGGCGCACCCGGCGTTCCGATCCAGAAGGCAAAATATGTGAAAGCCGCTATACTTGCGGCGGCAGTCAGGATTGACGCATATTCAACGACACCACGTTGACGTGCCAGCAACAGCGTAAACGCGCAGCTGATTGCGCAGCATATGGCGAGCCAGCCAACGAACTCCGACAATCCCAGCCAGCCCCTGGGGCCGGCATAATCTGCAAGGCCAGCGAACCCGATTACGCTGGCGGGGATCAACGCAGCGCAGCCGATGCTTCTCGTAACAGGTCCTGGCACAACAGCCTTCTGCCTCCCCTTGCCAGGTGGCCCACGACCAACAATGCGCAGCAATGCCTGTCGGTCTCACCCCACCCGGTTCGCCACCAGATCATCCACCACCGCCGGATCAGCCAAGGTGCTGGTATCGCCCAGGCTCGACACATCGCCCTCGGCAATCTTGCGCAATATCCGCCGCATGATCTTGCCGCTGCGCGTCTTCGGCAGGCCCGGCGCGAACTGGATCGCATCCGGGGTGGCGATCGGGCCGATTTCGGTGCGGACCCAGTTGCGCAGTTCGGTGCGCAGCGGCTCGCTGCTCTCAATGCCGGCGTTGAGCGTCACATAAGCATAGATGCCCTGGCCCTTGATATCGTGCGGGAAGCCAACGACGGCCGCTTCGGCGACTTGCGGGTGGAGGACGAGCGCGGATTCGACCTCGGCGGTGCCCATGCGATGGCCCGAGACGTTGATCACGTCGTCGACCCGCCCGGTGATCCAGTAATAGCCATCCTCGTCGCGGCGGCAGCCGTCGCCGGTAAAATATTTGCCGGGATAGGTGCTGAAATAGGTCTGGAAGAAGCGGTCATGATCGCCCCATACGGTGCGCATCTGCCCGGGCCAGCTCCGCGCGATCACCAGATTGCCCTCGGCCGCGCCTTCCAGCAATTTGCCGTCGGCATCGACGAGCTGCGGCTCGACTCCGAACAGCGGTTTGGTCGCGCTGCCCGGTTTGAGATCGGTCGCGCCGGGCAATGGCGCGATCATCGCGCCGCCGGTCTCGGTCTGCCACCATGTGTCGATGATCGGGCAACGGCCCTCGCCAACCACTTCGTGATACCAGCGCCACGCCTCGGGATTGATCGGCTCGCCAACCGTGCCAAGCAGCCGCAGCGACGTGCGCGACGTGGCGGCGACGAATGTGTCGCCATCCTTCATCAGCGCGCGCAATGCGGTCGGCGCGGTGAAGATCGTGTTGACCTGATGCCGATCGACCACCTGCCAGATCCGCGACGCATCGGGCCAGTTGGGCACGCCTTCATACATCAGCGTGGTCGCGCCATTCGCCAGCGGCCCATAGACGATATAGCTGTGGCCGGTGACCCAGCCGATATCGGCCGCGCACCAGTAGATCTCGCCCGGATTGTAATCGAAGCAGATCGTGTGGGTCAGGCTCGCCCACAACAGATAGCCGCCGGTCGTATGCAGCACGCCCTTGGGCTTGCCGGTCGATCCCGACGTATAGAGGATGAACAACGGATCCTCGGCGTTCATCGGTTCGGGGGGGCAATCCGCGGAAACCCCGGCGGCGGCCTCATGATACCAGACGTCGCGGCCGGGCTGGATCGCCACGTCCTTGCCCGTCGCCTTGACGACGAGCACGGTCTTTAGCCCCGGGCAGTGCGCGGCTGCAGCATCGACATTCACCTTGAGCGGGACATGCTTGCCGGCGCGACGGCCTTCGTCGGCGGTGATCACGATCGTCGAATCGCAATCGGTTATGCGCCCGGCCAGCGCCTCGGGCGAGAAGCCGCCAAACACCACCGAATGGATCGCGCCGATCCGCGCGCAGGCGAGCAAGGCGAGCGCCGCCTCCGGGATCATCGGCATGTAGATGGTAACGCGGTCGCCCTTCCGCACGCCCTGGCCCTTCAGGACATTGGCGAAACGACAGACCTCTTCGTGAAGCTGGGCAAAGGTGAAATATCGCGGCGTCTCGGTCGGGACGTCGGGTTCCCAGATGATCGCGATTTCGTCGGCGCGCGTGGGGAGGTGGCGATCGATGCAATTGGCCGAGACGTTGAGGATGCCGTCGGCGAACCATTTGACCCCAAAATCGGCTTCGTCGAACGAGCTTTCGTCCGCGCGGGTCGGCATCTGGATCCAGTTGAGCCTCCGCGCATGGTCGAGCCAGAACTTCTCCGGATCGTTCAGGGACTGCCGATAGAGCGATGCATATTTCTCCTTCGTCACCTTCGCGCGCGCCGCCCATGAAGCGGGTACAGGGAAGATGTCGCTCATCGGGGAAGGCCTCTCTCTCAGGGGTAGAATTTGCCCAAAGCATAGGGCTGCGCCGGCCCTTGCCGCAAGCCTGCACGCCTGTCTTCCCGGCAATCGGCGTTGCAAGATATGCATCTCGGCAGTGCAGCATAAAATCGGCGGGCGATATGGCGTCAGCGGCGCATGGCTGCTATCGGCGCGACCATGCTGAACTTCTCGAACATCACGATCCGGCTGGGCGGCCGGGCCATCCTCGATCGCGCGTCCGCCGCGCTGCCGTCGCGCGCCCGTGTCGGACTGATCGGCCGCAACGGCGCCGGCAAGTCGACATTGATGAAGGCGTTGATCGGATCGATCGATCCCGACGATGGCGAAATCGAAATGCCGCGCTCCACCCGGATCGGCTATATCGCGCAGGAAGCCCCCGCGGGAGACTCTACGCCGTTCGAAACGGTGCTTGCCGCCGACGTCGAACGCGCAGCCTTGCTCGATGAAAGCGAGACCTGCGAGGATCCCGATCGCGTCGGCGAAATCCACGAGCGGCTGATGGCGATCGATGCCTATACCGCGCCGGCGCGCGCGGCGCGCATCCTCGTCGGCCTGGGTTTCGACGAAGAGATGCAGGGCCGCACGCTCGACAGCTATTCTGGGGGCTGGAAGATGCGGGTTGCGCTCGCGGCTTTGCTGTTTTCGGAGCCCGATCTGCTGCTGCTCGACGAGCCTTCTAACCATCTCGATCTCGAAGCGACCTTGTGGCTCGAAAATTTCCTGAAGAGCTATCCGGCGATGATGGTCGTGATCAGCCATGAGCGCGATCTGCTCAACAATGTCGTCGATCATATCCTCCACCTCGATGGCGGCAAGACGATCCTCTACACCGGCGGCTATGATTCGTTCGAGCGCCAGCGCGCCGAACGCGCGGCTCAGCTCGCCGCCGCAAAGGCTTCGCAGGATGCCCAGCGCGCCAAGCTGCAGGATTATATCGCCCGCAACAGCGCCCGCGCCTCGACCGCCAAGCAGGCGCAGTCGCGCGCCAAGGCCTTGGCACGGATGCAGCCGATCGCGGCGATGGCCGAGGATCCCAGCCTGTCGTTTGACTTCCCGAGCCCCACGGACGAACTCAAGCCGCCGTTGGTGACGCTCGATCTCGCCAGCGTCGGCTACACGCCCGGCAAGCCGATCCTGTCGCGGCTCAACCTGCGCCTCGATCCCGATGACCGCATCGCCTTGCTGGGCCGCAACGGCAACGGCAAGACCACGCTCGCCCGCCTGCTCGCGGCCCAGCTCAAGCCGATGGACGGCGAGATTTCGGTCTCGGGCAAGATGCGGGTCGGCTATTTCACCCAATATCAGGTCGAGGAACTCGACGGCGACGATACGCCGCTCGAACATATGACCCGGCTGATGCGCGGCATGACCCCGGCGGCGGTGCGCGCCCAGCTCGGCCGCTTCGGTTTTTCGGGCGCCAAGGCGACCACCAAGGTCGGCAAATTATCGGGCGGCGAACGCGCGCGGCTCGCGCTCGCGCTCATCACGCGCGAGGCCCCGCACATGCTGATCCTCGATGAGCCCACCAACCACCTTGACGTCGATACCCGCGAGGCTTTGGTCCAAGCGCTCAACGCATTCGAGGGCGCGGTTGTTCTCGTCAGCCACGATCGCCACATGATAGAGTTGACCGCCGACCGGCTGATCCTCGTCGATGCCGGTGTCGCCGAGGAATTCCGCGGCAGCCTGGAGGAATATACCGATCTGATTCTCGGCAAGAATCAGCCGAAGGGCGAAGGCGGCGCCAAGGTCAGCAAGAAGGACAAGAAGGCGGCGCAGCAGGCCCGCGAGCGCGAACAGGCTTTGCGCAAGACCGTCAAGGCGATGGAGGAAAAGCTCGCGAAGCTCACGGCGCGCCGCAACGAGATCGACCGTGCGATGTTCGATCCGAAGACCGCGGCCCCGCAGGACGCGAAACGCACGACGACAGAGCTGATGAAGCTGCGTGCCGACGTGGTGAAGGAACTCGAGGCGCTCGAGATCGAATGGCTCGAGGCGTGCGAGACCTTGGAAGGGGCGAGCTGATCGGGCTGGCACTTTTTGCCATTTTATGTCATAAGCGCCCCCAGGAGACTGCTTCATGGCTTCGATGAACATTTCGGTTCCGGATCCGATGCGCGATTGGGTCCAGTCGCGCGTCGATAGTGGCAAATATGGCAGTGTCAGCGATTATGTGCGCGATCTGATCCGCAAGGACCAGACCGAGGCGGACGAAAAAGCGGATCAGCAACGCTGGCTGGACGCGATTGATGCCGCGATCGAACGCGGCCTGGCCGATGTCACAGCCGGCCGGGTGCACGATATCGATACCGTTTTCGATGCCTTGGACGCGCGCTACGCCAACTGGCCGGAGGCGCGCGACAAAAGGTGAAGGTGAGGCTCACCAGTGAAGCATGGCACGATATTCTCGCGATCGGCGATCATATTGCGATGGATAATCCGGTGCGGGCGCGCACCTTCATGCGGGAATTGCGGAGCAAGGCCCATGACCTCGCCGATATGCCCTATGCTTTTCCCCTTGTGCCGAGGTTCGAACGATATGGCATTCGTCGCCGGGCGCACGGGCCATATCTGATCTTCTATATTGTCGAGGAGGCAAATGTGGCCGTCCTCCGCATTCTGCATGCGCCCGCGATTATGGGCGACTGCTGATACCAGAGGGCTGATTTCAAACCCGCCGCCTGATCCGCACCACCGCCTCGTCGAGCGCCTGCAGGAACCGCGACCGATCGGCCTTCGCGAACGGCGCCGGCCCGCCTGTGACATCGCCCATCGCCCGCAGATCGACCATCAGCGCCCGCGTGGCGACGGCGGAGCCGATCGAGGCGGCGGTAAACGGCCGGCCATTATTGCCGATCACGGTCGCGCCAGCCTTCACGCAGCGGTCGGCGAGCAGGATATCGGCGGTGATCACGATCGTCGTGGGCCCCGCGGCCTCGGCGATCCAATCATCGGCGGCATCGAAGCCCGATCCCACCAGCACGCGGCGAAACAGGGGATGCGCAGGCACCCGGATCGTCGCATTGGCGACGATCGCGACTTTTATCTGATGCCGCTCGGCAACGCGATAGACCTCGTCCTTGACCGGACAGGCATCCGCATCGACCAGTATCTCCGGCGTCAGGGGCGGCGGCCTTTGTTATAGGGTTTCGGCGCATAGCGCTTGGGGGCTC
Source organism: Sphingomonas sp. YR710 (assembly GCF_900101455.1). Lineage (GTDB taxonomy): Bacteria > Pseudomonadota > Alphaproteobacteria > Sphingomonadales > Sphingomonadaceae > Rhizorhabdus. Next base: position 101,526 of record NZ_FMZJ01000010.1, read on the forward strand.
CGCGCGGGCTATCGGCGCGGGGGGCGCCATCGCGCGGTCCCGAGCGCGGCGCGCCGTCGCGTGGCGGGCCCTTGCGGCGCAGGCCGGCGGCGGCCGGAGGCGGTGCGTCGCCGGCGGGCTCGATCGTCACGCCATCCTCTTCGCCCGCGCTACGCTTGACCGCTTCGGCGAATTGCGCGGCAACGGCACGGGGAACTTCGAAGCGGGTTTCGCCGGGGAAGATGCGGATCGCGCCGATGTCGCGCTTGGTGATGTGCCCGCGGCGACAGAGCAAGGGCAGCAGCCAGCGCGCATCGGCATTGCCGTCGCGACCGATGTCCATGCGAAACCACACCGTATCCTCGAAGCCGGGGCGCGGGCCGCTGTCCTGCGGCGACTGACGATCGGAGCCGGCCTGGCGGTCGGGCCGCATCGCGGGGCCGGCATCGAACAGTTCCTCGGGCGCGGGCAGGCTCTGGCGCTGCGCGCGGACGAAGGCTGCGGCGATCTCCTCGGCGCTGCGCGTCTCGAGCAGCTTGCGGGCGACCACCAGATCCTCTTCGGAGACTTCGCCGATCGTCAGGCTTTCGAGCAGCCGCTCCTGATCGCGCGCGTGAATGTCGTCGGGGGACGGCACGGGATCCCAGCGGATCTGGACATTGGCGGCACGCAGCAGGCGTTCGGCGTGGCGGCGGCGTGGATAGGGGGCGATCAGGACGCAGGTGCCCTTCTTGCCCGCGCGACCGGTACGGCCCGAACGGTGCTGGAGCGTTTCGGGATCGATTGGCAGCTCGGCGTGGATCACCAGCTCGAGCCCGGGCAGATCGATGCCCCGTGCGGCCACGTCGGTCGCCACGCAGACGCGGGCGCGGCGATCGCGCAACGCCTGCAGCGCATGGTTGCGCTCATTCTGGCTGAGCTCGCCCGACAAGGTAACGGCGGAGAAGCCGCGTTCGGTCAGGGTCGCCGACAGCCGGCGGACATTTTCGCGGGTCGCGCAGAATACCAGGGCACCGCTGGCTTCGTGGAAGCGCAGCACGTTGACGACGGCATGTTCGATATCGGCAGGGGCCACGGCCATCGCGCGGTAGTCGATGTCTGTATGCTGCGACTGGCGCGATGTGGTGGTGATGCGCAGCGCGTCGCGCTGGTAGCGCTTGGCCATCAGTTCGATCGGCTTCGGCATCGTCGCCGAGAACAAAAGGGTGCGGCGCTCGGGCGGGGTCAGGTCGAGAATCTCCTCGAGATCCTCACGGAAGCCGAGGTCGAGCATTTCGTCGGCCTCGTCGAGGATCACCGCGCGCAGCGACCCGGTCTGGAGCGTCCCGCGCTCGAGATGGTCGCGCAGGCGCCCCGGGGTGCCGACGACGATATGGCAGCCGTGCGACAGGGCGCGCTGTTCCATGCGGACGTTCATCCCGCCGACGCAGCTGGCGACGCGCGCGCCGAGCTTGGCGTAGAGCCATTGCAGTTCGCGCTCGACCTGCAGCGCCAGTTCGCGCGTCGGCGCGATGATCAGCGCCAGCGGCTCGCGCGGCGGGGGGAGCTTTTCGGCGCCCTTCAGCAGGGTTTCGGCAATAGCCAGCCCATAAGCGACGGTCTTGCCGGATCCGGTCTGCGCGGAGACGATCAGATCGCGATCGTTCGCTTCGGCGGCAATGACCTCGGCCTGGACGGGGGTCGGCGCGTCATATCCACGCTCGGCGAGTGCCTCGGCGACAAGCCGCGGCAGGGAAGAAAAGGGCATCTGTTATCCGGATCAATAAGGGTGGCGGGGCGCAGGGCGCCGGGCAATCCCGATCGCCTTAGCGGGAGATGCGAAAAAAAGCCAGCGCTGCTTTGATCGGGAGCAAGGCGCCTCTTGGGTTCGATCGGCACGGTCCGCAGGCGCGCTTCATCAAACTGACTTGGGCCCGCTTTAGGAAGAACCATGCACAAGATCGCCACGCTCCGCCGGCAGCTCGAAAGCCTTGCGCGGGAGGTGGAGCGGGAAGGCGATGAACAGACCAAAGCATGGGGGCCGTCCATCGACGATCCGCGCTTTGCACCGAGCGCCCACAACCTCGCCTGCTATCTCGCGCTGCGGCGGCGCGATGTCCGGCCGATCCAGCGTTCGCTGATGGCGCTGGGCCTGTCCTCGCTCGGTCGGCTCGAAAGCCGTGTTCTTCCGACGCTGGCGGCCGTGCAGGCCTCGCTTGCGGCGATTGCGGGGGACGCCTCCATCGCCAGGCCGTCGGAGAACGCGTTTTTTGCCGGCGAGCACTGGCTGGCAGAACGGCGCGCCGATGTGCTGGGGGCATCCAGCGCCGATCGTCCCGTGGCGCTGCTCGTCACATGTCCGAGCGAAGCGGCGGATGATGCACCCTTCATGCTGAACCTCGCCGAACGCGGTGTGGAGGCCATCCGCATCAATTGCGCCCATGACGACGCCGCCGGATGGCAGCGCATGATCGATCATGCGCACTCGGCCGAGGCGATCACCGGCCGGCGGATGCGGATATTCATGGATCTGGCGGGCCCCAAGATCCGGACGGGGATGGTCCATCATCCCAAGGCGCATCGCCGGATCGGTGAGGGGGATCTCCTGGTCGTCGTGCCGTCCGGCGGGCTCGCATCGATCGACCTGAATCACGATCATTTCGCGGTGGAATGCACGCTCGGCGAAGCCATCTCGGCCACGGGCGTCGGCGACCAGATTTTCTATGATGACGGAAAACTGGGGGCGAAGGTCGAGCGGGTCGAACCGTGGGGGATCGTCGCCCGCGCCGTCACCTGTCCGGCGGACGGCGCCAAGCTCAAGCCGGAAAAGGGATTGAACTTTCCGGATGCCGAGCTGGGGATTGCTGCGCTCACCGAGAAGGATCGCGCCGATCTCGATTTCGTCGCCGCGCATGCCGATGGCATCGGCTATTCGTTCGTCCAGTCGGCGCGCGATGTCGCCGTGCTGCAGGACGCGCTTGCCGAGCGGCGCGACGATTGGCGCAAGCTGGCGCTCATCCTGAAGATCGAGACACCCAAGGGCGTTGCCAATCTGCCCGAAATCGTGGTGCGGGCGGCCGGCCGCCAGCCGACCGCGATCATGATCGCGCGGGGCGATCTAGCAGTCGAGATCGGCTTTGCCCGGACCGCGGAGATGCAGGAGGAGATCCTGTGGATGGGGGAGGCGGCGCATGTGCCCGTGATCTGGGCGACGCAGGTCCTCGAACATCTCGTGTGCGAAGGTCTGCCCTCGCGCGGCGAGATGACCGATGCGGCGATGGCCGCGCGCGCCGAATGCGTGATGCTCAACAAGGGGCCATATCTGCTGGCGGCGGTTGACATGCTCGGTCAGCTGTTCCGTCGGATGGATGAGCACCAGCACAAGAAGACACCGCAGTTGCGTGCGCTCAAAAGCTGGTGATCGTCTGACCGTGCGTTTCGGACGGCAGATGGTTGGCCACCGGCTGTCCATCGCGCCAACCCGATGGTAACCCTCTGGCGATGAAGGCTGTTTTTGGACTCGACGCGCCGGGTTGGCGGGCCTCCTGTTCGATGGGCCTTCCGATCTCGGGGGCGATCGGCACGGCCCGGCTGATCTGCATCCTCGGCATCGTCTATGTCCACGGCTGGACGGGCCTGCCGGGTTCCGATCTGGCCGCGCGCGACGAAACCACGCAAGGGATCATGCGCTGGGCTTTGATCGAGCTGTGTGGGCGCAGCGCGGTGCCTTTGCTCAGCCTGATCTCGGGCTGGCTGGTGGTGCGATCCGCGCGCCAGCGCCGTTATGGTGCGTTCGTGGCGGGCAAGCTGCGCGTCATCCTCCTGCCGATGCTGGTGTGGAATATGATCGCGCTGATTCTGGTCATCGGTGCTGCGCGGCTCGGCTGGATCGCTGCGCCACAGCCGTCCGGCATCGCCTCCCTTCTCAACGAGCTGGTCAGCCTGTCCGGGCCGGCTGAGATCGATGTCCAGATGGGGTTCCTGCGCGATCTGTTCCTGTGCATGTTGCTGGCCCCCCTACTCGCGCGAATGCCGACGGTGATCCTGCTGGCGGTCGTCGCGCTGGCGATGGCCTGGGACGTCGGCGGTTGGACGTCGGTGATCCTGCTGCGTCCGGCAATCCTGTTGTTCTTCGTCGGGGGCATGCTGGCCGCGCGCTACCGGGTGGCGGAGCAGGTGGGGGTGATGCCGATATGGCTCGCGGTGCTGCCTTTCCTGCTGGTGCTGCCGTTCAAGCTGGGCCTGTCGATTGCCGGGGACGCCACGGCCGTCCAGGAAGGCCATCTGGTGGCGCTGATCGATCTCATGTTGCGGGTGGCGGCTGCGATTCTGGTCTGGCGCATCTCGATCCTGATCGCGTTGAAATCGGGAGGTGGGTGGATGCGGGCGCTGGAACCCTACGTGTTCCTGCTGTTCTGCTCCCACGTCCTGTTCATGTGGTTGCTCGGGCCGATGATCGGCCGGCTGACCGGGCCGATGGGGAGCGCCGCATGGCCGGCCTATTTCGTGGTTCAGCCATTGCTTGCGCTCGGCTTCGCGATCCTGCTCGGGGTGACGTTGGCCGCTTTGTCGCCGGCGCTGGCGCGGGTGCTGAGCGGCGGACGGCTCGGGCGAGTCTCGCGGTTATAGCGCCTCGCCGGCCGCGCGGCCGCTGGCCCAGGCCCACTGGAAATTATAGCCGCCGAGCCAACCGGTGACGTCGACCGCCTCGCCGACGAAGTGGAGCCCGGGTAAGCGCTTCGCCGCCAGTGTCTTCTGGTCGAGCCCGTCGGTGGCAACTCCACCGATCGTGACCTCTGCCTTGGCGAAGCCTTCGGATCCGCTCGGGCAGAAATCCCAGCCGTTGAGTCGCCGTCCGGCCTCGATCAGCGCCTGATCCTTATGCGCCACCATCTGCCCGGCCAGGCCGATCCGTTCGGCCAGCGCATCGGCCACGCGCTGGGGAAGATGCTCGCGCAGGATCGTCTTTGCCTCGGCTTTTGGGCGATCGCGCTTCGCCTGCGTCAGCAGCGCCGCGGCATCCTTGTCCGGCAGCAGATCGAGGGAGATCGTGCCGCCATTGCGCCAATAGCTGCTGATCTGCAGGATCGCGGGTCCCGATAACCCCCGATGCGTGAACAGGGCCGCCTCGCGGAAGGTGGTTTTGCCGGCGCGCGCGACCACCTCGAGCGCGACACCGGACAGGCTTTCGAACATGCGGTCGTCGGCGCCCAGCGTCAGCGGCACCAAAGCCGGCCGCGGCTCGACCACTTTGAGGCCGAACTGCCGCGCGACATCATAGGCAAGGCCGGTCGCGCCCATTTTCGGGATCGACGGACCTCCGGTGGCCATCACCAGCGCCGGCGCGACGAAATCGCCCCCCGGTGTTTCGATGCGGAAGTTTTCGTCGGGTTTCGAAATGCCGGTAATCCGCGCCAGCAACCGCGTCTCCACGCCGCCCTTCGCGCATTCGTCTTCCAACATCGCCACGATCTGCTTTGCCGATCCGTCGCAGAATAGCTGGCCCAGCGTCTTTTCATGCCAGGCGATACCATGGGCATCGACCATCGCGATGAAATCGGCCGGGCTGTACCGCCCGAGTGCAGACTTGGCGAAATGCGGATTGGCCGCCAGATAGCGATCGGCCATCGCCCCGTTCACATTGGTGAAGTTGCAGCGCCCGCCGCCCGAAATCAGGATCTTCGCGCCCGTGCGATCGAGGTGATCGAGCAGCAGGATCCTGCGCCCGCGTTGCCCTGCCGTGAGCGCACACATCATCCCCGCGGCACCGGCGCCGATGATGATCGCATCGAAGGAGGACGTTCGTGTCAGTTTATGTCCCGGCATCAGAGCATGTTCGATCGCGCCTTAGCCGCTCCTGCCGGCTGATATCAATGTCGCCCCTCAGGACTAGGCGGCTCTGAGCGCAAATTTTGGAAACGATGGTATTCCAATGTTTCTATTTTACCGAATGCAGCGTCGCTGCATTGTCTCTGCATCGGGGCACGATGCCCCGCCTATGAGAGTTTCGCCATTATCACCGCTCACAAAGGGAAGACGCCATGCCCAGGATCACCACGCGCGACGGTACCGAGATTTTCTACAAGGATTGGGGCGCTCGCGATGCCCGGCCGATCATGTTCCACCACGGCTGGCCGCTCAGCTCCGACGATTGGGACGCGCAGATGATGTTCTTCCTCGGCCAGGGCTACCGGGTCATCGCGCATGATCGGCGCGGCCACGGCCGGTCGAGCCAGGCGGCGAACGGTCATGACATGGAGACCTATGTCGCGGATGTGTTCGCGTTGACCGACGCGCTCGATCTGCAGGGCGCGATCCATATCGGCCATTCGACCGGCGGCGGTGAAGTGGCGCGCTATGTCGCGCAGGCGAAGCCGGGCCGGGTCGCGAAGGCCGTTCTGGTAAGCGCGGTTGCGCCGATCATGGTGAAGACCGCCGCCAATCCCGATGGCGTGCCGATGGAGGTGTTCGATCAGGTGCGCGAACAGACCGCCGTCAACCGCGCACAATTCTTCTACGATTTCACCATGCCCTTCTTCGGATATAATCGGGACGGTGCCGAGGTGAAGGAAGGCGTGCGCCGCAACTGGTGGCGGCAGGGCATGATGGGCGCTGTGCTCGCCCATTATCACGGCATCGCCGCTTTCTCGGAAACCGACTTCACCGACGATCTCAGGCGGATCGCGGTGCCAACCCTGGTGATGCATGGCGAAGATGATCAGGTCGTGCCCTTTGCCACCACGGGCCGCAAGTCCGCCGAACTGATCGCTGGCGCGGTACTCAAATCCTATCCCGGCTATCCGCATGGCATGCCGACCACCCACGCCGAGCAGATCAATGCCGATCTGCTGGATTTCATCCGGGGCTGACCCTCGATCCGGTGCGTGGCAAGTCCGGGGCGGCGGGCCACGCACCACATCATTTGGGCTTTCGGCAAAGGGCTGCTATCGGCCCGGCCCATCATGAGCAAAGACAACCGCCCCGACCGCCGCACCTTCGCGATCATCTCGCACCCCGACGCGGGCAAGACCACCCTGACGGAGAAACTGCTCTATTTCGGCGGCGCCATCCATCTTGCCGGCGAGGTGAAAGCCCGCGGGCAGACGCGGCGCGCGCGATCGGACTGGATGAAGATCGAGCAGCAGCGCGGCATTTCGGTGACGTCGTCGGTGATGACGTTCGAACGCGACGGTGTGACGTTCAACCTGCTCGATACGCCGGGCCACGAGGATTTCTCGGAAGATACCTATCGCACGCTTACAGCGGTCGACAGCGCGGTGATGGTGATCGATGCCGCGCGCGGCATTGAGGCGCAGACCCGCAAATTGTTCGAAGTGTGCCGGATGCGATCGGTGCCGATCATCACCTTCGTCAACAAGGTCGATCGCGAGGGCCGCGGGCCGTTCGAACTGCTCGACGAGATTGCCGATGCGCTCGCGCTTGATGTCGTGCCGATGAGCTGGCCGGTCGGCATGGGCGGAACGTTCGAAGGCATCTACGATCTTGCCCGTGATCGCCTCTATCGCCCCGCCGCCGATGCGACCGGCGCCTATGAAGGCGATGCGGTATCGGTTGCCGGCCTTGGCGACAGCCAGCTCGATGATATGCTCTCGGCCGATGGCCTCGCCTTGCTGCGCGAGGAGGCTGAGCTCGCGCAGGGCGGCTATACGCCGTTCGACGAGGCGGCCTATCTCAGCGGCGATCTGACCCCGGTCTATTTCGGGTCGGCGCTCAAGGATTTCGGGGTCGAGCAGCTGATCGATGCGCTCGCCGATTATGCGCCTTCGCCGCGTCCGCAGCCCGGTGAGCCGCGCGATGTCGATCCGTCCGAGCCTAATGTCGCCGGCTTCATCTTCAAGGTGCAGGCGAATATGAACCCGCAACACCGCGACCGCGTCGCTTTCATGCGGCTATGCTCGGGCAAGTTCCGGCGCGGCATGAAGCTCAACCAGGTCGGCACTGGCAAGGCGATCGCGATCCACAGCCCGATCCTGTTCTTCGCGCAAAATCGCGAACTCGCCGAAGAAGCCTTTCCCGGTGACATCATCGGTATCCCGAATCATGGCACCCTGCGCGTCGGCGACACGCTGACCGAAGGCGAGATGATCCGCTTCACCGGGCTCCCCAACTTCGCCCCCGAAATCCTGCGCCGCGTGAAGCTTGGCGATCCGACCAAGACCAAGCAGCTCCGCAACGCGCTCAACGACATGGCGGAGGAGGGGATCATGCAGGTGTTTCACCCTTCGATCGGATCGCAATGGATCGTCGGCGTGGTCGGCCAGCTCCAGCTCGAAGTGATGATCTCGCGGCTGCAGGTCGAATATAAGGTTGATGCCGGGTTCGAACCGTCGCCCTGGGATACGGCGCGCTGGGTGGCAGCCGATGACACAAAGGCGCTCGAGGAGTTCAAGGGGCTGCATCGCAGCGCGATGGCCGAGGATCGCGATGGCGCCCCGGTGTTCCTGGCGAAGGACATGTGGGAACTGAACTATATCACACAGCGCTTCCCCCAGATCCGGTTCACGGCGACGAAGGATCGGCGTTAGGCCTTTCCGATCAACCATTTCGGAAGAGGGCTAGCGCACATCACCCATGGCGCATCAGGCGGACCGGCTGTTAACCTGTCACGAACATACTCGGCTTAATCATGGGGCTCATAATAACAAGGTGAGACCATGATCATGTTTAGGCGATTCGAGCGCGACCTGCCAATTCGCCGGAAACTTACGATCGCCTTCGGTCTTCTTGTTGCCATCGTGATCACGCTTGCAGCTGCCCAGGCATTCGTCGTCACCTCGGTCGGCAACGCCGTGGCCAATGGCGATACCGCGATGTTGCAATCGGCCCAGGGCAGCTTCAAGACTATGATGATGATCGGGATCGGCATGGCGATTTTCTCGGTCATCGTCGCCTTGGTGATGCGGTCATTGATCGCCAACCCCTATGTCGCCACCGTGCTCGACATGGAGGCGCTGGCGGCAGGCAAGATCGACGGGCCGATCCTGCGGGCTGGTCACAATGATTGCGTCGGCAGGTTGAGCAAGGCGATGATATCGTTCCGCGATACCGCCGTGGCTCAGCGGGCGCTTTCCGAACAGTTACGGGTCCAGTCGAACGAGCAGACTGAAGTGGTCGGAATCCTTGCGAGCGCACTCAACAGGCTCGCCGATGGCGATATCGTGCATACCATCGATGCCGCGCTTCCCGAGCAGTATGAGCGGCTGCGCCAGGAGTTCAATCGCGCCAAGCAGTCACTGGGCCAGACCTTGGGTGCCGTGGCGATTACGGCGCAGGGCATAGGGACCGGATCTGGCGAGATCAGCGCCGCTGCCGACGATCTTTCACTCCGCACCGAACAGCAGGCCGCGTCGCTCCAGGAAACGGTCGGAGCGATGAATGCGGTCACGGCCGGCGTAAAGCAAACCGCCAGTCGCGCCGAAACGGCCGCGACATCGGTCGATTCGGCCCGGAACGATGCCAATGAAGGCGGCGTCGTCGTTCGCGATGCGATCGAGGCGATGGGAAGAATCGAGAAGTCGTCGCAGGAAATTTCGCAGATCGTCAGCGTAATGGATGCGATCGCCTTCCAGACCAATTTGCTCGCGCTGAATGCAGGTGTCGAGGCGGCGCGCGCCGGCGATTCGGGCAGGGGTTTCGCGGTTGTCGCGAATGAGGTGCGTGCGCTGGCACAGCGATCAGCCAATGCCGCGAAGGACATAACGGCGCTGATTTCCGAAAGCTCGCGGCATGTCGGCAGCGGCGTCGGCCTCGTGCAGCGAACCGGAGATGTGCTTTCGCGGATCGTCGATAGTGTCGGTGTTATCAGCAAGCTGGTGACCGAAATATCGGCGGCGACGCAAACCCAGGCGACCAGTCTGCAACAGGTCAACACTGCTGTCAGCGACATGGATCAGATGACGCAGCAAAATGCCGCGATGGTCGAACAATCGACAGCCGCCGCCCGCAGTCTGACCAACGAGGCTCAACATCTCACCGCGCTGGTGGTGAACTTCAAGCTTCCGGACGGTGGTTTGGTGCAGTCGAGGCGCAATGATGCCCGCCCACCGGTCCGCGCATCCGCCGATGTGGTTCGGCCAAAGCGCAAGGCGAGCAGGGGAAACCTTGCTCTGGTCCAAGCCGACGATCAGCAGTGGAACGAATTCTGATGCCTGGAGCGCGCTTCGATGGCTTCGGGCTGAAAGAATCCCATCCTGCCCCACTGGCGCTTTGGAGCGTTAGTCATTTCGGGAATTCGGCGTTTCGGCGCGGGCGGGGATAGAAATGGGCACATGCACGTTCTGGGTTCGTTACGACCCAGAAGGAGTGCTTGCGTGCAGAATATCTCGAAGGCTTTTTTGGCTGTTCTCGCGGGCTCGACGCTCCTTTTCGCGGAGGCGGGCGTGCCTGCCGCACCTTCGAAGGCTGTTATCGATCAGCGCATATTTGGTGCGCAGGTCCTGCTCGATCGGCTCGGTTTCGGGCCTGGTGTCATAGATGGCCGTGACGGTTCCTCGTGGACGGCGGCGCTCAGGGGCTATCAGGAAGCGAACGGGCTTTCCGTCACCGGCAAACTGGACGAGGCGACCGGGAAATTGCTCGCCGAATATCGGGGCATGCCGACGGTATTGGATGTTACATTGACGCCCGAAATGCTTGCAGGTCCCTTCGTCGGGCCGATTCCGGCCAAGGAAGACGAACAGGCAAAAATGAAGGCGCTCGGTTACGCCGACGCGATGGAAAAGCTTGCCGAGATGTATCACACGACGCCGGCGATGCTCGCCGCGCTTAACGCGTCAAACGTCGCGCCGGCGCCGGGTACCGTGCTGCACGTTCCGAATGTCGTTCCGCCTGGCGGCCCGACCCCCGCCGACCTCAAGCCTGATTGGCGCGACACGCTAGGCATGCTCAACGTTGCCGCTCTCCAGCCGAAGGCCGCGAAGATCGTCGTCGACAAATCAGACCGAGTGCTGCGCGTGCTCGACGATGCCGGCAAACTGATCGCGCAGTTTCCGGCGACGACGGGAAGCAGCCATGATCCGCTGCCGATCGGGACGTGGAAGATTCAGGGCATCTCCTACAATCCCACCTTTCACTTCAATCCCAAACTGTTCTGGGATGCCAAACCGGGTGAAACCAAGGCGCTGCTGCCCGCTGGCCCGAATGGGCCTGTCGGCGTCGTATGGATGGATCTGAACAAGGCGCATTATGGCATTCATGGCACGCCCCGGCCCGAAAATATCGGCAAGACCGAAAGCCATGGCTGCATCCGGCTGACCAATTGGGATGCGGCCCGGCTGGCGATGATGGTGAAACCGGGCACCCCGGCAATTTTCCAGAAATGATTCGTCGGATCGCCACCCTGTTGCTGTTGCTGATCGTTGGCTGGCTTGGCTGGGTGGCGATCCTGAACCTGCCCGGCCGCGGCGGGAGTGAGGTATCCGGAAAGGTTCAAAAAAATGTGGCGCCGCGGGTGTCACCGTCACCGTCGCCGCGCGCGGCTGCCGGAAAGCTGATCATTCCTGTTACGGGCGTCACATCGGCCGAACTCGTCGAAAGCTTCGCCGATCCGCGCGGCGATGGCACCCGCACGCATGGCGCGATCGACATTATGGCGCCGCGCGGAACTGCCGTGCTCGCGGCCTCGGCGGGAACGGTGGAAAAGCTGTTCGACAGCAAATTGGGAGGTCTGACGATCTATGTCCGCCGGCTGGACGGGGGCTGGATCGATTATTATGCCCACCTCTATTCGTATTCGCCGGGCCTTGCCGAGGGACAGAAGGTGGCGCAGGGACAGCCGATAGGGACAGTCGGATCGACTGGCGATGCCAGCGTTGAGGGGCCGCATCTTCATTATGAAATCAAGGTGATGGCGCCCGGCGAAGGCTGGTGGCAAGGGCGCGGTGTCGATCCCTACCCTCTTCTCGGCGGCAAATGATTGGGCCGGGGATGACATCGGCGAAAATGATGCCGATATTTGCCGGCATGACATTCTCTATCTCTCGGCTTCGCCAACTGTTTTTCGCCATTGCTTTCCTGCTGTCCGGGACCGTCGCACAGGCGGCCGACAAGCTGGTGGTCGCCTTTGGCGACAGCCTGACGGCCGGCTATCAGCTCGCGCCGGGCGACGGCTTCGTGCCGCAGCTGGAGGCCGCGCTGCGGCGGTCCGGCCTCGCCGCACGGGTCCACAATGCCGGCGTCTCGGGCGATACCAGCGCACAGGGCCGGGCTCGCCTTGGCTGGGTGCTGGCATCACTCGCGGCCAAGCCAGATCTCGTCATTCTCGAGCTAGGCGCCAACGATATGCTGCGTGGCCTGGATCCTGCTCAGACGAAGGCCAATATCGATGCGATGCTGGCGGAGTTAAAAAAGCGGAAAATTCGCGTGCTGCTCGCGGGTATGGTGGCGCCGCCAAATCTTGGCGCGGTTTACAGCGGCCGGTTCAACGCCATTTATCCCGATCTCGCCCGAAAATATTCGGTGCGTCTTTATCCATTCTTCATGGCGGGTGTTGCAGATCACAGCAGATTGCAGATCGCCGATGCTATGCACCCCAATCGCGATGGTGTCGGCGTTATTGTCCGGAGCATTCTCCCGGTCGTTCGGTCTTCACTGTGACGATGAGGCTGTGCGTAACGAGGCGTGGTTGAACTTATGAACATTGCGGTTAAGCTGTCGGCCGACACGGGGGCTTTGGCGCCAGGGGAGGCCGCTCGCATGAACTGGGCGATAACATCGTCGGCATATGGGCCGGTCGGCCGCCCGACCGGCGATATCGACGATGCCGCCTGCCCGGGATTTCTCGCGAACCTGTTGACGGGCCTTGGTCATGCCGAGGATGCGAAGGGCGATTTTGTGCTGGACCTGGCGGAGGTCGATCATATTGCCGCAAACGCACTGCTGACCCTGACGATGGCCCGCAAGGATGCGGTGGCGCGCGGCGTGAAGATCATTTTGGCGCGTCCGACACAGGCTGTTCGTGAAATATTGGAAATCAGCCGCTATCAGTTGATCTTCGATATAGTGGATTCGCTCGAGCCCGGCTCGCACTGATCCGACGACAAGGGGGGCTGCATGCTGGTGCGCTTTTGGGGAACGCGTGGCTCATTGCCGGTAGCGCAGCGGGCCGCCACGACCGAGGCCAAGATCGTCGGCGCGCTGCTCAAGGCCTCGGGGCGCAGCTTTGACGATGAAATGGCCGCGCGCCAGTTCGTCCGCGATGAGCTGAGCTTCGCCGAGGCACATACTTATGGTGGTGCCACGACTTGCGTCGAGATCGATGACGTCGCCGAGAGTTTCTTCATCTGCGACATGGGATCGGGACTGCGCGAGTTCGGCATCGACGCGTTTCGGCGGATCGCCGGCGGGCATAATCGCACCTACAATTTCTTCATGTCGCACCTGCACTGGGATCATATAATGGGCTTCCCGTTTTTCGGGCCCGCCTTCGATCCAGGCGCGAAGATCATCATCCACAGCGGGCACAGCGATACCGAGCAGGCGTTGCGCCGCCAGCAGGAGGAAATCAGTTTTCCGGTTCCGTTCGATTGGCTGCGCGCTTCGTTCGAATTCAAGACGCTGACGCCGGGCAATACCTATCAGATCGATGGCGTCGATGTCGAACTGATGCCGCAGGATCACAGCCACGGTTCCTATGCGTGGAAGTTCCGGAATGACGGCAAAACCACGGTATTCAGCACCGATGCGGAGCATCGGCTGGGCGATGACAAGGACAAGGAAGCGTTCGAAAAATTCTTCACCGGCGCCGATGTCGTGATCTGCGATACGATGTATTCGCTGGCTGAAAGCATAACGATGAAGGCGGATTGGGGCCATTCGAGTAATGTGATGGCCGTCAACCTCTGCCATGGTGCCAATGCAAAAAAGCTGGTGCTGTTCCACCACGAGCCGACGAGCAGCGATCTCGACATCGAACGGATGCACGAAGAGACAATCCGGTACGAGCAACTGAACCGGCGCGGCGCCAACCCGCTGGAAATCGTCTGTTCATACGACAGTCTCGAACTGACCGTCTGACAAGCGGCGGGTGTCGCTTCTATTCCGCCATCCCGGCGCTGGCTGGGATGGCGGGTAAGGCGGCCGCTATTGTGCCTGATTGGCGCGTTCTGCGCCCTTCCCATCAAGGTTTTGCGAGACGAAATCCCAGTTCACGACCTTCGACAAAATGGTTTCGGCGAATTTGGGCCGGGCGTTGCGATAGTCGATATAATAAGCATGCTCCCACACATCGACGGTCAGCAGCGGCGTCAGGCCGCTGGTGATCGGGCTTTCCGCATCGTGGAGCGACGTGATCTTCAGCGTGTCGCCATCGAGCACCAGCCATGCCCAGCCGCTGCCGAAATGCCCGACCGCCTCGGCGGCCAGCTTCTCCAAGAGACCCTGCTGCGATCCGAAAGCGGATTCGATCAGGCCGGCCAGCTTTGCCGATGGGGCGGTGCTGCCTTCTGGCGCGAGGCACTGCCAGAAGAAGCTGTGGTTCCAGATCTGCGCCGCATTGTTGAACAGGCCCTTGTCGCCCTTGTCCTTGGCCAGCTTCGTCACTTCAATCAGCGACCGGCCGGCAAGGCCCTTCTCATCGATCCAGCCATTGACCTTGTCGACATAGGCTTTGTGGTGCTTGCCGTGATGGAAATCGAAGCTCTCGGCCGACAAAGTGGGGGCGAGCGCCGAAGCATCGAACGGCAGCGGGGGGAGTACGAACGCCATTGCAAAAATCTCCGTGGGCATTGCTATCTGGGACGGAGCTCTCAACGACGGCAAAGCCGCAGAGATCCAACAAAATTTTCCGATCGCGCTGATCGCTGCATTCGCGAAACATGGTTCCCATCATTCCATGTGACAAATGAATCGGCCCCGCATAAAATGCGGTGGTGAAGGTGTCCTTCCCTTTCTCGGGCAGGACTGACTCAACAGGGGAAGAGCACTGCCATGGCGAAGCTGTTTGGAAATCTGCATCTCGTATTGTTGCTGGGACTGATCGTAGCGATCGGCCTGATCTTTTGTGTTTCGGTCGACCGCCCAGATGTTTTGAGCCCCAATGCCATCCTGCGCTGGTTCCACGTCTTTTTCGGCATCACCTGGATCGGGTTGCTCTATTATTTCAATTTCGTGCAAATCCCGACGATGCCCACGATCCCGGCTGAACTGAAGCCCGGCGTCTCCAAGTTCATCGCCCCCAAGGCTCTGTTCTTCTTCCGCTGGGCTGCGTTGCTGACAGTGCTGACCGGCCTGTCGGTCGCCTATGTCTCGGGTTATGCGAAAGAGGCGATGATGCTCGATCGGACCTACCGTTTGATCGGCATCGGCATGTATCTGGCGCTGTTCATGGCCGCTAATGTGTGGTTCGTGATCTGGCCGAACCAGAAGCGTGCGCTGGGGATCGTTCCCGCCGACGATGCCTCGAAGGCGGCGTCGACCAAGATGGCAATGATGGCATCGCGCCTCAATACCTTGCTGTCGATTCCGATGCTCTTTGCGATGACAAACTTCAGCTAAGAGCTTCGCGCGTTGGGGGCGGTTCCTGATGGTAAAAATGAAAGAGCGCCGAACGATTTCGGATCGTTCGGCGCTCTTTCATTTCGGCTTCATTCCTTTGACCGGGTGCTTGCGCGCCGCCGCCAGAAGCGCCTGACAGCGCGAATATACCGTCGCAATATTTCCGGCATGGGCAACCGATCGAGCGGTCCCGGTGGCGATATGTCGGTGCGCGACGGGCGCTGATGTCCGAGCTGCGGTTGGGCAAGCCAGGTCAGGAGATCGGGGTGGGCGGCGCGAAACCAGCAGTAGGCGCCGTCAACGTCCATTGGCCCGCCGGCCGCGCTGCCGGACGCCCGCGCGATCATAAGTTCCAGATAGGGTACCAGCAGATCGATCGTTGATCGGTCGAAGCCGACGAAATGGGCCAGCCGCACGGCGCGATCCGGGCTCACGGGGAGGAGGGGACCGCTACCCGGCCAGGCATGGCCATCACCGTCCGGAAATTCATAACCGCCATAGAATAAGCCAAAACCGCGAGCATCGAGTGCGTCGAGCACGGAGGGCAATGCTTTGGCGATGCCCGGTACGAAGTCCACGTCGTCCTCGAACAGCAATATCCGGCGGAAACCTTCGCGTTGTGCTTCCCGGAGCACTTCGAGCTGGCTGAGGAAGCAGCCGCGTGCGCCAATGCTGCGAAACGGTCCCGCTTCGGTAGGCCTGATCGCGTCGAACAGGCGGACCCTGGGGTCGCTGAAGCCGGTTCCCAGCCGCGCCAGTTCGCCGGCCATATCGGCCCTCCGATCGGGCCGGCTCGCAAGACTGATGACGTAGATGCGTTCGAACGTTGCAAACAGGCGCTCGGCCACCATGGCCATCAGCTTGCCCGATCGAGCAGTTCGTGTCGCCGCAGTGCGTGACGAAGCTGATCATAGCTCAATTTGAGCGCGAGCGCGGTTGCGCGCTGATTGAAGCGGCATTTCTTGAGCGCGACTTCCAGCAGCGCCTTTTCGTGCGCCAGGCAGGCGGCACGAAAATCGTCGCAATCATGATGCGATGGCGGCGGGGTCGGCGGGAGTGCGGCCGCGTCGGCGGCCGGCGCGCCGACCTCGGGCTCCCGCGGGCCAGTCGCCGGTGCGGCCGGGCGCCATGGGCTTTCGAACGGATCGAACTGGATTGCATCGACCGGCCGCTCGGGATCGTCCCAGCGATAGACCGCCCGCTCCACGACATTGCGCAACTCGCGGACATTGCCCGGCCAGCCATGGTCGGCCAGCGCCTGCGAGGCGCCTGCCCCGAAGCCTGGCCAATATGGCCAGCCGAGTTCGGAAGCCATGCGACGCCCGAAATGATCGGCCAGCACGGGCACGTCGCCCTCGCGCGCGCGGAGCGGCGGCAACGTCACCACCTCGAACGACAGCCGATCGAGCAGATCGGCCCGGAACCGGCCCTTCTCGACCAGTTCGGGCAGATGTTCGTTGGTGGCGGCCACGATGCGCACGTCGACGCGGATCGGCCGGCTCGATCCGATGCGCGTGACCTCGCCATATTCGGTTGCGCGCAGCAGTCGCTCCTGCGCGCCGGTCGAGAGGGTAGCCAGTTCGTCGAGGAATAATGTTCCGCCATGCGCCTCCTCGAACCGACCGATCCGAACCTTGGTCGCACCGGTAAAGGCTCCGGCTTCGTGCCCGAACAGTTCGGCCTCGATCAGGTTTTCAGGCAAAGCGGCGCAGTTCATCGTCACCAGCGGCCCGTCCCAGCGAGGGCTCAGGCGGTGAAGTCGCTCGGCGACCAGTTCCTTGCCGGTGCCGCGCTCGCCGATCACCAGCACCGGACGGTTCAGCGCGGCAGCGCGGCTCGCCCGTTCGACCGAGTCGAGAAAGGCCAAAGACTGGCCGATAAAGTGGCTCTCTCTTTCCATGCGGATACTTGGCGTAATTTCCCAACTCTTCGCAACTAAAAACTGGCGTTGCGGGAGCGAGATGCTTCGAAAGTCCTGAATTTCCGGCCGGAATCGGAACTGGCACGGTCCCTGCAATAAGATTGGCAACACCGGCACGATGGCCGGGCCATTCTTCAAGGTTCAGGAAAGATATCATGTTCGCCTTCGACAAATCCGATCTTCAGCGTTTCGCCGTTTCCTCGGTCGGTGCGCTGATCCTCTCCACCGCCTGCATCGTCGGTGCGGTCGGCCCGGCCCGCGCGGCCGAGCTTGCCCCGCACGCTGCCGCTTCGGCGCCGGCCGCATCGCAGGCGGCAATCCGATAAACATCCGGGGCCGCCAGCCCCGGATGCTCTCCACGCCCTTTCCGGGCATATGTGAACGCGCGTAATCTAAGGAGTGACGTGAAATGGGAATTTTCTCCCGCACCCGTGATATCATCGCCGCCAATGTCACCGACCTGCTTGATCGGGCCGAGGATCCGGCGAAGATGATCCGCATGATCATCATGGAAATGGAGGAGACTTTGGTCGAAGTCCGCGCTTCCGCTGCCCGCACCATTGCGGACCAGAAGGAAATGCGCCGACAGATCACGAAGCTCGATACCGTCCAGGCGAACTGGCTCGAGAAGGCCGAACTGGCTTTATCGAAGGGCCGCGAGGATCTCGCCAAGGCAGCGTTGGTCGAAAAGCAGAAGGCCGCCGATCTCGGCAACCAGCTGAACGACGAGATCGCTTTGCTCGACGAGACGCTGAAGGCCTCTGAGGCCGACATCGCGAAGCTGCAGAACAAGCTCCGCGAGGCCCGTGCCCGCCAGAATAGTATCGTCACCCGTCTCGAATCGGCACATAACCGCGCAAAGATGCGCGAGATGTTCGCCGGTCCGAAGATCGACGACGCTTTCTCGCGCTTTGACCTGCTCGAGCGCCGCGTTGACTATGCCGAGGGGCGCGCCGAAGCGGCCGGCATGGGCGCCGCGCCCAAGAGCCTTGAAGAGGAAATCGCCGAACTGCGCTCGAACGACAAGGTCGAGGCGGAACTGGCGGCCCTGAAGGCCCGCACTGCCAACAAGGAAGGCTGAGGTCATGCCTGAATCTTTCGCCGCTATCCCGATCGTCGGCATGCTGTTCATCGGCCTGCCCTGGTTGATCTTTCACTATGTTACGCAGTGGAAGAAGAATGGCGGCCTCACCGTCGAGGATGAGAAATTGCTCGACGATCTGCACGAGATGGCGCGCAGGCTCGATGACCGGCTGGGCACGCTGGAGCGAATCATCACGGCTGATGATCCTAACTGGCGGCCTCGGCAGGCACCTGACCGCAGCCATGAAAATGAATGGCGCCGCGACGCCTGAGCGCCGGCACCGACAACAGGGAAGAAGGGAAATTGCCATGTCCGCCCGTCGCACGAAATTCTACCTCGACAAACGCAACCGCAAATGGTCGGGCGTGTGCGCCGGCCTCGCCGATTATACCGGAATCGACGTTACACTGATCCGCGTCGGCTGGGTTGTCCTCACCTTCATGACGTCGGGCTGGACGATCCTCGCATATTTCATCACCGCCTGGGTGGCGACGGATAGGCCGCGCGAGTTCGATTATGCATCCCGCGAGGATGAGAAGTTCTGGCAGACGGTGCGGGCGCGCCCCGGCGCGTCGGTTCGCGATGTCCGTTCCAAGATGCGCGACATCGATCGCCGTATCGCCGACATCGAAACCCATGTGACGAGCACGCACAGCGCACTCGCCAAGGAAATCGATGCGCTGCGCTGATGGCTGGCCGTTTATCGAAGCTGGTTTGCGGTTTGTCGAAAAGCCCGTGCGAGTCCGGGGTTGAGACGAACCCACTGAAGGATTGAAGGGAATCCCCATGGTTGACCTGATGTTGGTGCGTGAAGTGGTGCCGATGGCGTTCGGTATAGGAGCGATGGGCGTCGCCGGCTGGGTGTTCACCACCTGGCTACGCGTCAAGAATGGCTACCCCCTGGAAGACGGGTGGGGCGGTGCGGTCTATCCGAAGACGAACGACGAGACGGTTGAGCGAGTGAAACTGCTGGGTGCCGAAAATGCCCAGCTTCGTGCCGAGATGGGCGCGGTCAAGGATCGTTTGGCCACGATCGAACGCATCGTCACCGACAGCAGTTACCGGCTCGATCGCGAGATCGATACGCTGCGCGGCCCCGCAAACTGATCGCCAGAAGGAAAAGATCATGTCTGCCCATAATATCTTCCCTTTCATGGTGCTGATGATCCCGATCGTCGCGATCATGGCGGGCGTTGCCAAGAAGTGGCTGAAGCTGAAGGAAAAGCAGCTCGATGCCGCGTCTATCGAATCGGCAGAAAAGGCCGCGCAATATGTCGCCAAGACCGAAAGGCTCGAACAGCGCGTCGCCGTGCTCGAACGTATCCTTACAGATCGTTCAACCCATCTCGCCGACGAGATTGATCGCCTGCGCGATCAGCCGCTCAACTAAACAGATCGCTTCGGAGAATTCGCATGAATCCGTTCGAAATGGTTGTGCTGATCGTCGCGATAAGCGCGGTCGCCAGCATCTTTCGCGCCAAATATGGCATCCCCGGCCGCGCGCGGCGGCGCGATCGTGACATGCCGATCCACGACCCGGAAAATGATCGGCTGCGCGAGGAGTTGCGCGCGCTCAAGGATCGGGTCGCCGTACTGGAACGCATCGCTACCGACAATGATCGCGGGTTGCAGCTCGATCGCGAGATCGAAGCGCTGCGGCATCGCGACTGACGAAGGATCGAACCATGACAGATCCCTTTTTCTGGCTGACGATCAGCGGGGCGGGCCTGATCGGGCTTGGCATCACCGTTCATGCTGCACTTGCGGGATGGCGCGGCTGGCTGGAGCTTCAGCGGCTCGCGCTCGATCGCCGGCAGGATCGCCCGTCTTCGGCCCAGGGCGCATCCCCTGCGGCGCGAATCGAGATAGCCGATCTCAGGGAACGTGTCCGCAAGCTTGAGGCTATTGCCGCCGGCGTCGACATCTGAACGGCCTGGCTGCGGAAATATCGCACATTCCCTAGGGATTTTACCTAAACGCCGAAACTGAACTTTGATGTTAACTGATGTCTCGCGCGGCATGCCGCATTCTCCGGGAGGCACCATTTGATCATGATCGACGCCGGCTCCGGCGACAATGGCGACGACGATGATGGCCCCGAGAAGCGGAGCGAACAGCGGTCGCCGACACGCATCGCATCCCGATTGCGATTGAGCCTGGACAGTGCTGGGGCCCGCGACGACGCGATTTCCGATGTTACCGTGATGGATATTTCGCAGCGCGGCGCATCGACGCTGGCAAGCCAGCATCTGGCGGTGGGAGATCTCGTGACGCTTGAAGTGCCACTGGTCGGTTGGCGCGATGCCGAAATCATGTGGATCGACGGTACAAGGGCCGGTTGCCGCTTCGTCAGGGCGCTCACCGAAGAGGAATTGCGTGAGGCGATCGAGGTGAGTCCGCTGCTGCAGGATAGTTTCCCGGGGCTCTTCTCCCATCATGGCTGATCGGCCGGTATTATGGCGGCAGTTCAATTCGTGGGGAAAATGCGCTAGCGGCGCCTGATGACGACCAGCCTCGACGACATTTACGAAGAATATGCACTGCTCGATGCCGACGATCGCTACCGGCAGCTGATCGATCTTGGCCGCGCGCTCGAACCGATGCCCGACGCGCTCAAGACCGATGCGACGCTGGTACGCGGCTGTTCGGCGGCGGTGTGGGTCTATCCCACCGTGCTGGATGACGGCCGGCTCCATTTCCTGGCCGATTCGAATGCCGCGATCACCAAGGGGATCATCGCGCTCGTCCTGCAGACGGTGCAGGATCGCACGCCCGCCGAGATACGCGATCTCGATATTCCTGCATTGCTCGCGCCGTTCGATCTCAAGAGCCAGCTCAGTTCGAACCGGACGCAGGGCATCCCGAACATGATCGCGCTGATCCAGAACACCGCCGGGCGCTACGCATGAAGCGGGCTTTGGCCTTCCTGCTGCTGATGGGAATGCCGGTCGCCGCGCAGGATATTGCGCCGGGTAAGCTGACGATCGCCGGCGAAGCGTTCGCGGCCGCCGATGTGGTCGATGCGCGGGCGATGCCCGATATGGGCGGCACCTCCGGCATCATGCTCACCTTGACGCCCAAGGCCGCGCAACGTCTTGCCGCGCTCACGGCGGGTCTTGCCGGCAAGACAATGGTGGTAGCGCTCGACGGTATGCCCATCCTGCGCGAGATGATCCGTGCGCCGATCCGCGACGGCGTGATCGATATTCCGGCAGCCTACAAACTGCCCGAAGCCGAAGCGTTGGCAAAGCGGATTTCGGGCAAGCCGCCGCTGCCGGACGACCTCGCCGAATAGCCTCGCATCCTTTTGCCAGGGCGCGGCGTTTCCTGACCAACAGGAGCGTGGCCGGTGAAGCATCAACCCATCGCACAGGTCGACACGATCGATTCGCATCCCGGAATTTGCCGGCAGCGCCGGGGGCGCGGCTGGCGCTTCGTCGCGGCGGACGGAACGACGGTCGGCGATGTCGACGAACGGCTGCGGATATTGGCGCTCGGCATCCCGCCGGCGTGGCGCAAGGTGTGGATCAATCCCGACCCGGAGGCGCCGGTCCAGGCGACCGGCATCGATGCCGCGGGCCGCAAGCAATATCGCTATCACGGCGCCTGGCGCGAGCAGCGCGATCAGGAGAAGTTCGAAAATCTCCCGGCCTTTGCCGCCTATCTTCCCCGGCTGCGCGCGCAGGTTCGTACGGCGCTGGCGAGTGGCGACGAATGGGAACGCGCGCTCGCGGCGGCGGTGCGGCTGCTCGATGGTTTCGCGATCCGGGTCGGATCGGACGATTCGGTCGAGCATGGCAGCTATGGCGCGACCACCCTGCTCAATCGCCATGCCCGCATCGAAGGCGACCGGATCAATCTGTGCTTCTACGGCAAGGGTGGTATCCGTGCGAACCTGTCGAGCCGCGATGCGGCGCTGGCGGCGGCTTTGGCCGAGCTGAAATGCGTGCGCGGCAGCCTCTTCACCTTGCGGTCGGGCCTGCGGATTCGCGCCGCCGACGTCAATCAGTGGATCGGCGAGCTTACCGAAGGCCATGGCACCGCGAAAACCTTCCGCACCTGGCGCGCGTGCGCGGTCGCGGCCGGGATATTGAGTCATGGTCGCTGTTCGGTGAAGACGCTGCTCGCTGAAGTGGCGCGCCAGCTCGGCAACACGCCGGCGGTGTGCCGCAAGTCCTACGTCGCGCCGATCTTCATCGATATCGCCAAGGCCGGGGAGACGATCCCTGTGCCGAAGATGCCGGCTGCGCTGCGGGCCAGTGAGCGGGCGAGTCTGGCGGTGCTGAAGGCAATGTGAAAACCTCAATTCCTTCCCGAGCACGCTCGTGGAGGAATGAGAATGAAGTCACCCCGTCTTCGCCCGCCGCTCTTCTGCGCGGCGGAGGATCTCGAACGAGGCCTGAACCGCCTGGAACCGCACCGCCGCCTTGGCATCGCCCGGCTTCATATCGGGGTGATTCGCCTTGGCCAGCCGCCGCCACGCCGTCTTGATCAGCTCGAAATCGGCATCGGTCTCGAGCTCGAGCGTCTCGAGCGCGCGCAGTTCGTCGCCGGTCCAGCGGCCGTCGCCCGGGCCGGCCCAGCCATAATGCGATGCCTCGGCATAGCCGGCCGACGACCGCCGTTCGTCCGCCTCGCGTGCCTTGGCTTCCTCGGCCGAGAGGCCTTCGAAATAGTCCCAGTTCCGATTATATTCGGCGGCGTGGGTTTCGCAGAAATACCAGCGCTCGCGGCTGTTCGGCGATTTGGGAGCGGGGCGATCGCCGGGCTGGTCGCAACCCCAGCGGTCGCACATTTTTACCTGCCGGGTGGCGCGCTCGCTGCCATATTCGCGCCAGCGCGGGAAGCCCCAGTCATCGGATCGGGAAGATTTGGCCATAAGCGGTCCCTGTAGCGCGAAACGGGTTAATCGGCCATGGCCAGCGGTCGCTTCCGACTTTTTTTCGCGGCGCATCAATCCGTACACGCCGTGTTTACGAGCAATAGCATATGGATAGCGCATGGGCAGGCGGCTTCGGCTCCAGCCCGGTGCGTAACCGGTTGTTTTCGGGGTGAGTGATATGGCGTTACACAGAATGGAGTCGAACCAGGCGGATCTGCTGGCCCCGCGTGGCGCAGTGGATATTATCGGCGCCTTGTTGCGCGCTGACGGCGGCGCCCATCACCCTTATATGGCCGGAGAGATTTTCGCAGCGGGCCGCGATTTGCCGCGCAATCTGGCCGATGCGGTCCATTATCTGTGCACGCTTCATGGCGATCACCCCGGCATCATCGATCTCGCTCGTGACAAGGGCGGTTTCGGTCCGGCGGCCGAATGGCTCGACGATGCGGCATCCGGCTTCGCGCAGGAGCGGCTTTATCTGACGAAGGTTGTCGTCGCCGCCGGCCCTTTGCCCAGCACCGCTGGACAGGCCGATTCGGCGGCGGCCGTCGCCGGCCAGCGCCACGCACTCGAAATGCTTGCCCGTTCGGATCGCACCGGCTGCGCGATCGGCGCGGGCCTGGCCCTGGCGCTCGATTGGCGCGCGATCCGTACCGTGATCGATGCCGCCGCGCAGCGCTTCGGCGTCGAACTGACCCCGCCGGCGCTACCCTCGTCGCGCGCCACGATGATGGTCGCCGCGGCGGCCGCCGGTTCGGTATCGATCGAACGTGCTATGATCTTCGGCGCGCAGCAGATGCTGGTCCAGCATCGCGGGCTTTGGGACCTGCTCCATGCCCGGCAGCTGGCGCGTGTGGGGCAGTAGGATCATCCGAAAGATTGTCATTCCCGCGCAAGCGGGAACCGACAGTGAAGGCACGCCGGGATCGGTAGGAGCCGGCCACCATGGATCCCCGCTTGCGCGGGGATGACGAGATAGGAGGCATGCCCTCAAGGGGAGCCCCCCCGCTTGCGCACCGCGTCGCAGCATCTTATCGCTCGAAGCCTATCAGCGATGAGGGACAGCACGTGCGTTTCGACGGAACCAGCAACTATATCGCCACCGCCGATCTGAAGGTCGCGGTCAACGCCGCCGTCACCTTGCGGCGCCCGTTGCTGGTGAAGGGCGAACCCGGCACCGGCAAGACCGTGCTCGCGCATGAAATCGCCGCCGCCGCCGGCGCGCCGCTGATCCAGTGGCACATCAAGTCGACCACCAAGGCGCATCAGGGCCTGTACGAATATGATGCGGTCGCCCGGCTGCGCGACGGCCAGCTTGGCGACGAGCGGGTGCATGACATCGGCAATTACATCCGCAAGGGCAAGCTGTGGGAGGCGTTCACCGCGCCGAAACTACCAGTGCTGCTGATCGACGAGATCGACAAGGCCGATATCGAATTCCCGAACGATCTGTTGCAGGAACTCGATCGCATGGCGTTCGACGTCTATGAGACCGGCGAGACGATCACCGCGCAGGAGCGGCCGATCGTCATCATCACCAGCAACAATGAAAAGGAACTGCCCGACGCCTTTCTGCGGCGCTGCTTCTTCCACTATATCAAGTTTCCCGATCGCGAGACGATGCAGGCGATCGTTGATGTCCATTTCCCCGGCATCCAGAAAATCCTGGTCAGCAAGGCGATGGATATCTTCTACGAAGTCCGCGACGTGCCCGGCCTCAAGAAGAAGCCGTCGACCAGCGAACTGCTCGACTGGCTGAAGCTGTTGCTCAACGAGGATATGCCGCTCGACGTGCTCCAGTCGCGCGATCCGAAGAAGGCGATTCCGCCGCTCCACGGTGCGTTGCTCAAGAACGAACAGGATATCATGCTGTTCGAGCGGCTGGCCTTCCTGAACCGGCGGCAGGGGAACTGAGCCGGACCGGACGATTTCGGCCCGGTTTTCTCAGCAGATCGGCCGCTTTGGGGGTTTTGGGCAGCTTCTAATCTTGTTACAAAAGAGTGGTATATAAGATATTGATAATATTATCTTATATCGAATTTTGTCGCAAAAATTTATTTTCACGCCCAAACCGGGCTTCAAAGAGCGCCGCCACGCCCCGGGGGCGTTGACGGCGCCGATTGTACTGTATTTGTTCCGATTCTGCAACGCCGCCCGGCATCACAGGGGCTGACGATCAGTAGCCGTAGGGATCGTCATAATAGGGCCGGTAATAGCCATAAGGCGGCGGTGGCGGTGGCGGTGGCGGCGCATAATAGTAGCCGCGGTCACGATCGGACGCCGCTGCCGCGCCGATCGCGAGCCCCAATATGCCCACGCCGATCGCTAGCCCGGCATCGTCATGATCGTAGCGGCGATAGCCGCGATCGCCCCAGCCGCCATGCCAGCCGCGATCACCATGCCAGCCGCCGCGATCGCCATGATGCCAGTCGCCGCGATCGGCTTGCGCCGGCACGGCCGCGATCAACGCGCCGCCCAAAGCGAGCGCGCTCAAAATCCTGCCAGTCAAATGTGCCATATGTTCATCCTCGCAACTCGGGAGAGTCGGCACCGCGGATCGCGGGCCACTCGCTCGACACCCGGGAAGGTCTAGGCGATTCGGGCTGAACGGCATGAAAATGCGTTGTTCATCCTGTGGCTACCCATCTCGTCATTCCGGCGAAAACCCATAGGCGCTAAGATTAGGTCTATCCTATTGAGATAAAATATTTTGTGGAGAGTTGGCGGCCCCCCTTTATCGTCATCCCCGCGAAAGCGGGGGCCCATGGACGGCGGCACCTACAGGTTCCAGCGTGCCTTCACCGTGGGTTCCCGCATTCGCGGGAATGACGGTTGGGGGGAGGCATCGTATGCTATTCAACAAGCTGCATAATGTCTCATTTTAGTGCCTATCGGCTTTCGCCGGGGTGACGACTTTTTTGCGCGCGTCGCCACAAACGCCACGTCGGAGAAACTCAGCCTTGTTCACCCGATTGGCCCCCTTCGTCGCCCGTCGCATGTCGACAGCGTGGCCACGCCGCGATAGCGTGCGCCGCGGAAAACGGGGATATTCGCGCATGATCGCACGACGACAACTGGTGGGCGGGCTGGCGCTGCTGGGGCCGATTCTGGCCTTCGGGATCGGCGGCCGCGCTGTCGCCCGCACGTTGCAGAATCCGGACGATCCGCTGCAGCAGGCGCTGGCGAAGATGTGGGTGCTTGTCCAGTCGCTGCCGGCAATCAAGGTTGCGGCCAACGGCCCCGACCGTTCGGGCGACGTGTGCTACATGTTCACCAACCGCAACTGCGTGGTGTGCCAGGGCGTCGATCGCCTCTATCCGCCGGGCTTTCGGCACCTCGACATGCGCTACATCGTCTATCCCTGGCCGGGCGAGGACCGGCGCGTGCTCAACTATCTCTACCGGCCAGAAACGAGCGCCGCCGACTATGAGCAATATATGGCCGGCAAGCTCACCGCCCGCGCCGATTCGAACGATCCGGCCCAGGCCGATCGCATCCTCGCC
This sequence comes from Sphingomonas sp. YR710, assembly GCF_900101455.1. GTDB lineage: Bacteria > Pseudomonadota > Alphaproteobacteria > Sphingomonadales > Sphingomonadaceae > Rhizorhabdus. The sequence continues at coordinate 128,387 of NZ_FMZJ01000010.1, forward strand.
GCGACCGCGCAGATCGCGGATACGCTGATTGAGGGCGGTGGCTTCGGCACCCCCTTCTTCCTCTACGGCGCCCCCGGCACCGCGCCCGACAGCATCGTGTTGAGCGCGGGCGACATTCATAGTGTGCAGGCGCTGCTCGATCGGGGGGTATGACGGGCGGGGTCGTTGGTCACATTGGCGCTTAGACAAGAAATTTCGTTTTAGTTCAATATGATGCGGGGCCACACCCCCAGCCGTCATTCCAGCCAACGCTGGAATCCCCCCAGACAAAATCCCAGCCTTCGCTGGGATGACGAACAAAAAGAGAATCTGTGAATGCGGGCCCGGAGGGAGGGGGCGTTCGCGCACAGCCTGCGTCGCTGCCCCCGCTCCCAACTTCGCCTCAGCTCCTGCGCCGCTAAGGCTTCGTGTCCCTCGCTCCGGAGGGGCGAGGGTTTTCACCGTGTCACTCGGCCGCCAGCTCGTCGCGCCGCGGCTTCATGCCGAGCAGCGGAGCGAGGTAATGCGCCGTATAGCTGCGCTCGCAGGTCGCGACCTGTTCGGGGGTGCCGACCGCGACGATTTCGCCGCCTTTGTCGCCGCCTTCGGGGCCGAGGTCGATCACCCAGTCGGCGGTCTTGATGACCTCGAGATTATGTTCGATCACCACCACCGTATTGCCCTGCTCAACAAGCGCGTGCAGCACTTCGAGCAGTTTGCGGACATCTTCGAAATGCAGGCCGGTGGTCGGTTCGTCGAGGATGTAGAGCGTGTTGCCGGTGGCGCGGCGCGAGAGTTCCTTGGCGAGCTTTACGCGCTGGGCCTCGCCGCCGCTCAGGGTGGTCGCCTGCTGGCCGACCTTGACGTAACCGAGCCCGACCTCGGCAAGCATGGCCATCTTGTCGCGGATCGGGGGGACCGCCTTGAAAAATTCGACCGCATCCTCGACGGTCATGTCGAGCACGTCGGCGATGGACTTGTCCTTGAACTTCACCTCAAGCGTTTCGCGATTGTAGCGCGCGCCCTTGCACACCTCGCACGTCACATAGACGTCGGGCAGGAAGTGCATCTCGATCTTGATCAGCCCGTCGCCGCTGCACGCCTCGCAGCGGCCGCCTTTGACGTTGAAGCTGAACCGGCCGGGCTTGTAGCCGCGCGCCTGGCTTTCGGGCAGGCCGGCGAACCAGTCGCGGATGTTGGTGAAGGCGCCGGTATAGGTCGCCGGGTTCGATCGCGGGGTGCGGCCGATCGGGGACTGATCGATGTCGATCACCTTGTCGCAAAATTCGAGGCCGGTGACCTTTTCATGCGCGCCGGCGATCACGCGCGCGCCGTTCAAGGTGCGCGCAGCCGAGGCATAAAGCGTATCGAGCGTCAGGCTCGATTTGCCGCTGCCCGAGACGCCGGTGACGCACGTAAAGGTGCCGAGCGGGATGCTCGCGGTGACGTCCTTGAGGTTGTTGGCGGTGGCGCCGTGGACGGTGACCTTGCGGCCATTGCCCTTGCGGCGCTTCTTGGGCACGTCGACCATCCGCCGGCCCGACAGATAGGCGCCAGTCAGGCTTTCCTCGCTGGCAAGGATGTCCTCTAACGTGCCCGCGACGATGATCTCGCCGCCATGGACGCCGGCACCCGGTCCCATATCGATGACATGATCGGCGGTGCGGATCGCATCCTCGTCATGTTCGACCACGATCACGGTATTGCCGAGATCGCGCAGCCGGCGGAGCGTGACCAGCAACCTATCATTATCGCGCTGGTGCAGCCCGATCGAGGGCTCGTCGAGCACATAGAGCACGCCCGACAGGCCCGATCCGATCTGGCTGGCGAGCCGGATGCGCTGGCTCTCGCCGCCCGAGAGCGTGCCGCTGGTACGATCGAGGTTGAGATAATCGAGCCCGACATTGTTGAGGAAGCCGAGCCGTTCGATGATCTCTTTCAGGATGCGTTCGGCGATCTGGCGCTGCTGATCGGTGAGTTTCGCCGCCATCGTCGAGAAGAAGGCGAGCGCGGGGCCGACCGCGCGGCGGGTGGACATGCTGATATCCTCGCCGGCGATCTTTACCGCCAGCGCCTCGGGCTTGAGCCGCGCGCCGCCGCACACTTCGCAATGCGCGGCGCTCTGGTATTTGGCGAGTTCCTCGCGCATCCACGCGCTTTCGGTCGCGAGCATGCGGCGGTTGAGGTTGCCGATCACGCCCTCGAACGGCTTCTGGACGTCATAGCTCTTGCGGCCGTCGATAAAGGTCAGGGTGATCGCCTTGCCCCTGGTGCCGTGCAGGATGACGTCGTGGATCTCCTCGCCCAACTTGTTCCACGGCGTGTCGAGCTTGAAGTCGTAAGCGCGCGCGACGCTCGCCAGTACCTGCATATAATAAGGGCTTGGCGGGTTCGATTTCGCCCAGGGCACGACCGCGCCCTGCTTGATCGAGAGAGTCTCGTTCGGCACCACCAGCTGCGGATCGAAATAGAGCTTTTCGCCGAGGCCGTCGCACGCCGGGCAGGCGCCCTGCGGCGCGTTGAACGAGAACAGGCGAGGCTCGATCTCGGCGATGGTGAAGCCAGAGACCGGGCAGGCGAATTTTTCGGAGAAGGTGATGCGGTTGTCGGGCACGCCGGTGCCCTTCATTTTTTTCGGGTCGACTAAGGGGGCGTCGAGCGTAGTGAACTGCGCGCGCGCTTCGTGGAGGAGAGGCCCCACCCCCGGCCCCTCCCCTGAAGGGGAGGGGGGAAGAAGGGCTTCCGCGACGGTCGTATCCACCAGATCGACATAGACCAGCCCGTCGGCGAGCCGCAGTGCGGTTTCGAAGGATTGGGCGAGGCGGGTTTCGATGCCTTCGCGGATGACGAGGCGATCGACCACCACCTCGATGTCATGCTTGTACTTCTTGTCGAGCGCGGGGGCGCTTTCGATCTCGTACATCTCGCCGTCGATCCGCACGCGGGCGAAGCCCGAGCGCTGCCATTCGGCAAGTTCCTTGCGATATTCGCCCTTGCGCCCGCGCACCGTCGGCGCGAGCAGCAGGAAGCGGGTGCCCTCGGGCAATTGCATCACCCGGTCGACCATCTGGCTGACGGTCTGCGCGCTGATCGGCAGGCCGGTGACCGGCGAATAAGGCACGCCCACCCGCGCCCACAAAAGCCGCATATAATCGTAGATCTCGGTGACGGTGGCGACGGTCGAGCGCGGGTTGCGGCTCGTCGTCTTCTGTTCGATCGAGATGGCGGGGGAGAGGCCCTCGATATGATCGACGTCGGGCTTCTGCATCAGTTCGAGAAATTGCCGCGCATAAGCCGACAGCGATTCGACATAGCGGCGCTGGCCCTCGGCATAGATGGTGTCGAAGGCGAGGCTCGATTTGCCAGAGCCGCTGAGCCCGGTGATCACGACGAGCTTGTCGCGTGGGATATCCACGTCGACATTCTTGAGATTATGCTCGCGCGCGCCGCGCACCGAAATATGAGTCAGCATGACGCGATTTGTTCCACATTTGTTCGCGGGGCGCAAGCCGGCGATGCGGTTGCGAGTCGGGCCAAGATGGCAATCGTGCGGCGGTGCGGCAAGGGGCGGGGTGATTTCTTATAAGCCCCTCCCGCTTGCGGGAGGGGGAAGGGGTGGGTCGCGAGTGAAGCGAGCGTCTGCGCTGGAGCCGAATGCTCCTTCAGCAGCATCGAGCCGCTTCAGTCGCTACCCACCCCCAAACCCCTCCCTTAAAGGGAGGGGCTTTAGTTGCCCCAACCGCCGCCCAGCGCCTTGTACAGTGCCACCGCCTGCAACGCCTGCTGCGCACCGGCGTCGCTGGCGGCGCGGTCGGCTTGTTCCCAGGCGGAGCGGGCTTGCAGCAGCGCGAGCAGATCGTCCTCGCCGCTCCGATAGCGTTGCTCGGCGAGATCGAGCGCGGTGCGTTGGGCATCGCGGGCGGCGGCGCTGCGTCGCGCGGTTTCGGCGGCCTGCACGAAGCGGTTCGCTGCGGTTTCGCTCTCGTTGAGCGCGGTCAGGACGGCCTGTTCGTAGCGCGCCGCGGCGGCATCGGCGCGGGCATCGGCGGCGCGTACCTTCGCGCGAATGCTGCCGGCGGCGAAGATCGGCCAGTGCAGGCTCGGGTCGAACTGGAAGTGCAGGCTGCCGCTGTCGGTGAGGTCGCCGGGGCTCTGCGCCTGCTGGCCGATCGATCCGAGCAGCGACAGCCGCGGGAAGAGTTCGGCCGTCGCCACGCCGACATCGGCGGTCGCCGCGGCGAGCTGGCGCTCGGTGGCGGTCACATCGGGCCGCCGGGTGAGCAATTCGGACCGCAGACCCATCGCGATCGTCGCGGGTGCCTGCGGCAAAGGGGCGGGGGTCAGCAGATCCACCACGCTCTCCGGCGGTTTGCCGAGCAACAAGGCGATCCGGTACGCCGACGCGCTGATGTCGGCGTCGAGCCCCGGCAGCTGCGCGGCGATCGCGCCCGCCTGCGCCTCGGCGCGCGCATCGTCGAAGCGCGATGCTTCGCCGGCGCCGAAGCGCTGATGGGTCAGCTTCGCCAGATCGGCCTGGGCGCCGGCATCGGCCGCGAGGCTCGTCCGCCGCGCTTGCGCCGCGCGCAGCTCGACATAGGTTCGCGCGAGTTCGGCATGCAGGCTGACGATCGCGCCGTGCCGATCGGCCTCGGCCGCCGCCGCGCGCGCCGATGCCGCCTGCACCTGCCGCGCCGCATGGCCCCACAGATCGATCTCCCAGCTCGCATCGAAGCCGATATCGTAGAGGTCGAGATCGCGCGAGAAGCCGGGGATGCGGCCGATCGGGATCTGGCCGTTCTGGCTGACCCGGTTCTTCGTCGCCGATCCCGATGCATTGACCTGCGGCAACCGCCCGCCCGCCGCCGCGTCGCGATTGGCGCGTGCCTCGCGCAGCCGCGCCTCGGCGATCCGCACATCGAGATTGCCGGCATCGGCGGCGGCGATCAGCGCGGTCAGCCGCGTATCGCCGAACCGCCTCCACCAGGCCGCCTCGACCGGCCCGTCGGCGGCCGGCGCGATCCAGTTCGGCGCGGCGGGCACGACGGGGGGCGTCGTGTAATGCGGCCCCACGGCACAGCCGGAGAGCAGAAGCGCAAGCGCGGCGACAAGGGGACGGGCAGCCATGGTCACTCCATGCGGGCGCGGAACAGCCAGGCCGACAGCAAGGTCGTCACCATGGCGATGATGATCAATGGATAGATGTGGGTCAGCACGACGCCGACCGGCATCGCCTTCAGATAGAGCCCCTCGACCACCACCAGGAAATGCCGCGCCGGATCGGCGTAGCTCACGAGTTGCAGCCAATAAGGCATATTGTCGATCGGGCTCGAATAGCCCGAGAGCAGGATCACCGGCACCGTCGTCAGGAAGACGCCGAGAAACGCCTGCTGCTGGGTCTGCGACGCCGCCGAGATCAGCATGCCGACCCCGACCAGCGAGATCAGATAGACGAACAGCCCGACGAAGTAGAGGATCAGCGATCCGGTGAACGGCACCCCGAAGAAATAGCGTGCGGCGAGCAGGAAGATCGTGCCGTTGATCATCCCGATCACCACCGGCGGCACCATCTTGCCGATCAATATCTCGTGGACCCGAAGCGGCGAGACCATCAACTGGTCGAACGTGCCGAGCTCGCGTTCGCGCGCGATCGATTGCGCGGCCACGGCCAGCGCGGTGGTCGCGCCGATCACGACGACCAATGCGGGCAAGGTGAACCAGATATAATCGAGGTTCGGGTTGAACCAGTTGCGCACGACGCTGCCCGCCGGCATCGCCCGCGCTTTTCCGAGGGTCACGCCACTGCGCGCGATCATCTGTTCGAGATAGGAGGAGACGATCTGCGCGGCGTTCGATCGCCGCCCGTCGAGGATCAGCCCGACCTGCGCACGGCCGCGCCCGAGCTGGACGTCGAAATCGGGCTGCAGCACCACCGCCGCGATCACCCGCCGCCGGTCGATCGCATCGTGGAGGTCGGCCGACGAGGCGAGCCGCACGATATGGCCGACATTGGGGCTGCCGGCGATCTCGGCCACCAGCTCGATCGCGCCGCGCCCGCCGCTGCGATCGAGCACGCCGACGTCGAAATTGCGCACCTCGAGCGTCGATGCGTAGGAGAAGACGAAGAGCTGGAGCAAAGGCGGCACGAACAAGACGATCCGCGACTTGGGATCGCGCAGCACCGCCCAGAATTCCTTGATGATGATCGCGATCAGCCGGCCCATCAATCGAGCCTCTTGCGGGTCAGCCGCCAGGTGAGCGCGAAGAAGATTGCACCGAAGCCGAGCAAAGCCGCCATGTTCGGCAGGATCAGGCTCCAGATGTCGCCGGCCATGAAGATCGTCTGCAGCGACGGGATCAGATAGCGCGCCGGCACCAGCCGGGCGATGATCCGGATCGGCCAGGGCATCGAGCTGATCTCGAAGATGAAGCCGGAGAGCAGGAACGCCGGCAGGAAGCCCGACAGCAAGGCCACCTGGCTCGCGACGAACTGGTTGCGGAACGCCGAGGAGATGAACAGTCCCTGGCCGAGCGCGGGCACCAGGAAGGCGCTGGCGAGCGCGAGCAAAGCGAAAATCGATCCGCGGAACGGCACCCCGAACACGAACACTGCGATCAGCGTCGAGAGACCCATCGAGATCTGCGCGAGGATGAAATAGGGGATCAGCTTGCTCATGACGAATTCGAGCATCGTCACCGGCGTCGCCATCAGCGCCTCCATCGTCCCGCGTTCCCATTCGCGCGACACGACCAGAGCGGTCAGCAAGGTGCCGATGATCGTGATCACGATCGCGATCGCGCCGGGCACGAGGAAATAGCGGCTCTTGAGCTCGGGGTTGAACCAGAAGCGCGTCTGAGTCGTGATGGGCGATGTTGTCTGCTCGCGGCCCACCCCTGCCTCGCCGCGTGCCCAGGCCGCGCGCACGCCCTCGGCATAGGCCGCGGTGAAGCCGGCCTGGTTCGGCAGCGAACCATCGGTGACGATATGGATCGGGCGCGGATCGGCGCCGGCGCGGCGGCGGCCATAATCGGGCGGGATCACCACGATCGCGCGGATCCGTTCGGCGATCAGATCGGCCTTGAGCGGGGTGATGCTGCGCGCGACCGTCACGTCGAACCAGCGCGATTGCTGATAGGCCTGCGCGAGCCCGATCGCATCGGCGCTGCCATCGGGCAGGACGAGCCCGATCTTCGTGCGGCTGGTATCGAGCGATACCGCATAGCCGAACAGGAACAACAGGATCAAAGGCAGCACGAAGGCGATCAGCAGCGTCGACGGATCGCGCCGGATCTGGATCGCTTCCTTGCGGAGCATCGCCATCAGCCGGCGCCGATCGAAGCCGACGCTCATGCCGCCTGCGCCTTTTCGCGTTCGCGATCGGATGCCTCGATCAATGCGATGAACGCATCCTCCATCGTCGGATCGTCGCCTGCGCCGGCCCGCCGCGCCTGCGCCTTGAGGTCATCGGGCGTGCCGATCGCGATTTCGCGCGCGCGGTAGATCAAAGCGATCCGATCGCAATATTCGGCCTCGTCCATGAAATGGGTGGTCACCAGCACGGTCACGCCGCGCCCGACCAGCCCGTTGATATGCGTCCAGAACTCGCGCCGCGTGATCGGATCGACCCCCGATGTCGGCTCGTCGAGAAACAGCACCGGCGGCTCGTGCATCACCGCGCAGGCCAAAGCGAGCCGTTGCTTGTAGCCGAGCGGCAGGGTGCCGGCATCGGCGCCGAGACGGCTTTCGAGATCGAAGATCGCGACCATCCGCTCGATCGCGGCCTTCGCGGCCGCGCGATCGAGATCATAGGCGCCCGCGAAGAATTCGAGATTCTGCTTCACGCTCAGATCGCCATAAAGCGAGAATTTCTGCGCCATATAGCCGAGCGAGGCGCGCGCCGCGGCCGCCGCCCGGCGCAGATCATGCCCCGCCACCGATCCGGTGCCGGCACTCGGCTTCAATAGCCCGCACAGCATCTTGAAGGTGGTCGATTTGCCCGCGCCGTTCGGGCCGAGCAGCCCGAAAATCTCGCCGCGCGGGATGGTGAAGTCGATCTGCTCGGCGGCGGTGAAGTCGCCGAAGACCTTGGTCAGCCCTTTTGCCTCGATCGCCGGCCGCTCATCGTGCGGCACCTCGCGATAGACCTCGGCGAGCTTGCTCGTCCCGCCCGGCCCGCCGCCCAATATGTCGACATAGGCGTCCTCGAAGCGCGGCGGGGCCGGATCGAGCGTGCCGCCGAGATCGGCCGGCGCCGCCGATCCCGCGCGCAGCAGCAGCCTGAGGCCGCTGCCCTGGATCGTCCCGTCGGCGATCTCGGGCCGGTCGAGCACTTTCTCGAGCAGCTTGCGCCGGTTGCCGGCAAATCCGCTCAGTCGGAACACGCGATCGGCGATCTTGCCGGTCATGTCCCCGGGCGGCCCGCCGAACAGCAATTTGCCGCTGTCGAGCAGATAGACATGGTCGCACGCCTCGGCCTCGTCGAGATAGGCGGTCGACCACAGGACGGCGATGCCCTCGCCGGTCAAGGTCTTGACCATGCTCCACAATTCGCGCCGCGAGATCGGATCGACGCCGACGCCGGGTTCGTCGAGCAGCAGCAGCTTCGGTGTGCGGATCAGGGCGCAGGCGAGGCCGAGCTTCTGCTTCATGCCGCCCGACAATTTGCCGGCCGGCCGCGCCTGGAAGCGGGCGAGATCGGTGAAGTCCATCAGCCGCGCGAAGGTCGGATCATGCTCCTCACGCGGCAATCCGCGGAGTTCTGCATAAAGCGTCAGATTCTGCAGAACGCTGAGATCCTCGTAGAGGCCGAAGCGCTGCGGCATATAGCCGATGTCGATCGCATGGGTTCCCGGCACGTCGCCCAGCACCTCGATCGTGCCCGAATCGGGGCGCAGCAGCCCCGCGAGCAGCCGGATCAGGGTGGTCTTGCCCGCGCTGTCGGGGCCGATCAGCCCGGTGATCCGCCCCGGCACTACGTCCATCGTCACCCCGTCGAGCGCGGGCGCGCCAGGGCCGAAGCGCTTGACGAGATCGCGGGTCGAGGCGAACGCTGCCGTCACGGCGGGTCAGCGGCCCTGCGCGGGGCGGGCGCCGGGCACCGATATGGTCACCGGCTGACCCTGCCGCAGCCCGGCATTGGCGTCGGTCACGATGATCCGCAGCCGATAGACGAGATCGGTGCGCAGATTTGCGGTCTCGACCGTCTTCGGCGTGAATTCGGCGGCCGGCGAGATATAGCCGATCGTGCCCTGCCAGGCGTGCCCGTCGTCGGTCTTCACCTGCACCTTCATCCCCGGCGCGATCCGCCCGAGATCGGGTTCGGCGACATAGGCGCGCACCCGCACCGGCCGGTCGATCGTCAGGGTGAACACGGTCTCGCCCGGCTGGACGATCGCGCCGGGCTCGCGTGCGCGGGTCAGGATCGTGCCGTCGGACGGCGCCCTAAGCACCGCATCGCGCAGATCGGTCTTCGTCGAATCGGCCTGCGCGCGGGCGTTGCGGAGCTGCGCTTCGGATGCGGCGACATCTTCCTTGCGCGCGCCGGCCTGTTGCAGCGACAGCGCCTGCGCCGCGGCGTCGGTCTGTGCCTGTGCGGCCTTGAGCGCGGCGGCGGTCTGGTCGAACACCGCCTGCGAGATCGCGCCGGTCGCGATCAGGCTCTTGCGCCGGTCATAATCCTCGCGCGCCTTGGCGAGGTTCGCCTGCTGCTGCGCCAGTTGCGCGCGCGCCTGTGCGATATCCTGCGGCCGGTTGCCGTTGCGGCGCCTGGCGAGATCGGCCTCGGCCAGCCCGATCTGCGCCTCGGCCGCCGCGACCTTGTCGCCGATCGGCCTGGGATCGAGCGCCGCCAGCACCTGCCCGGCCTTGACCGAAGCGCCTTCCTCGACCGGCATCGCCGCGATTCGCCCGCTCACGCGGAAGCCGAGATCGACCGAACGGATGTCGACATTGCCGTAGAGCGTAAGGCCGTCGTCATGCGTCCGCCACAGGCCGAAGCCCCTGGTGGCGACGAGCAGAAGGGCGAGAAGCGCGACGACGGCGAGGGCGATGATGCGGGGGCGGGTCATGGCTCGTTCCTGGCGGCGATCAGGATCGCGTGGATATTGCTTCTAATACGGAGGCGGATCGCGGCCTCGGTCGCGGCATCGAGCCGCTCGATGGCCTTCATCACGGTGGCGCGCGCGGCGCGGAAGACGAGCGCCTGGCCGAACATCGTCAGCGCCAGCAGGCGGATCTCCAGCGGATCGGTCTGGCCGGTTGCCGCCGCGATCAGCCGCGCCATGCCGCCCATCACCGGCGCCATTGCCCCGGCATAGATCCGTTCGAAGGCCTCGGTCGGCTGCATCTGCTCGCGCACGATGAACCGCGCCCAATGTTCGGACTCCGGCCCGAGCATGATCTGCGCGATCGCATCGAGCACCCGCAATATCGCCTCGATCGCGTCATCGGGCGCGATCGCTCCGGCGACCGCCGCCGCGACGATGGGATGCAACCGTTCGCGCATCTGCGCCGCGATATGGTCGGCGGTGGCCAGATACAGGCCCTCCTTGCCGCCATAATGATAGGTGATCGACGACATCGCCGTCCCCGCCGCCTTGGCGATCGCGCGCGTGCTCGCACCTTCGAGCCCGAATTGGCCGAACTGGGCGATCGCCACGTCGAGGAGTTTATCTTCAATCATAGTTCGTTCGAACGAACATGCGGCGAGGTTCGGGAAGTGGCAAGTGATTCGGTGCGGGCATTCTTCTTGCTTAACGGCGCCCATCGTCATCGCGGCGAAGGCCCATAGGCGCTGAGATAAGAGAAACTCGTTTAAGATCAACACTCTATCGTCATCCCGGACGTGTTCCGGGATCCACTGAGCCGGTTTCCGAGCCCCTCGTGGGGCAGTGCACGTGGCCCGGTGGATCCCGGAACACGTCCGGGATGATGATCTTGGGAAGGTATGCGCGTAAGAACTATTTCACTCCAATGGGATAAGTCCAAGTTAGCGCCTATGGGCAAAGGCCGGGATCCAGCAGCCACTTATTCTCAAGATATCAGGCCTACTGAATTCCGGCCTTTGCCGGAATGGCCGGTATTATGCAGCAAGTGAACAAACCTTCCGGTCCTCAATCTGATAGCGTACCTTCTGCCCATTCAGAGGAACGAGCGTGCCATTTACACCCTTCCACCTGGGCCCGGGTGCATTCTTTAAAGCGATCGGCGGCGAGCGGCTTAGCTTCATGATCTTTGGCGGCTCGCAGAATTTGATGGATGTCGAGCCCCTTGCGCGGATGATACGCGGAGATGCGGTTCTTCACGGCATGAGCCATACCATTGCCGGTGCGTTCGTGGTGGCACTGGTATCTACCGCCGTCGGCCGCCCGGTGAGGAACGCAGCACTCCATAATTCGGGTATAGGCGATCATCCAATTGGCTGGCGTGTCGCGTTGGCCAGCGCGTTTGTCGGCACCTATTCGCACATTGGATTGGATGCGGTGATGCATGCAGACAAGAACCCGCTTTGGCCGATTGCCTACGGGAATGGCCTATTGGGCGTCATATCCGCTAAAGCGCTGCACATATTGTGCGTTGTATCGGGGTTGCTGGGCGGTGGCTTCGTCGCGCTTCGCGCGGTACGCAATGCTTAGCACACAAGAATGCACGCTTGCCGTGTCGACGGCCGATCATTTGCGGTCATCCGGTGCGACCGATATTATGGCGTGATGACTGTTGGGCGGCATCAACAGCTTCGGGGGGATTTGTGTGATCTTGCTGTTTTTGGGTATGGCCGTCGCTATCGCCGAACCGACCACGACACCGCCAATTATGCTCAGTCAAACCCAACTTGATTCCATATCAAAACATTGTGCTTCGCCCCGAAAGTGGCTTCAAAATCGCGCTGGCGTGATACACCTTCAGCCCAATCGCAATGCGAAGTACGAACGGGTTGACTGTGTTCTGGATGAGTTGAAGCAATGGAATGCTGGCCCGATGGGGTTCGTTGGTAACGAAGCACCCCGTTGAATTAGTACCGTAGCGTCTGCAAACGGGTAGTTTTGAGCGGCGTCTTCTTTCCACCCATTGCAGCCCTTCCCGCTTCGCGCATTTGCTACACTATGCCGGGAATGCCGTGGGAGGCGGGCAGCATGCTGCCTACAGCACTGCCCCCTCTCCCCGACCCTCTCCCCCTAAAGGGGGCGAGGGAGCAGAAGGTTACCGCGTCGCGCCGGGCTTCCAGAGCACGTCGCCCGCGCCCTGCAGGTTCAGGTATCGCGACATCACGAACAGGTGGTCCGACAGCCGGTTCACATAAGCGAGTCCGCTCGGATTGAGCCCGATTTCGGCCGCTGCGGCGACCGCCGAGCGTTCGGCGCGGCGGGCGATAGCGCGGCAGAGGTGGATCGCCGCCGCCGCCGGATCGCCGCCCGGCAGGATGAAGCTGCGGAGCGGCGCGAGCGTTTCGTTCATCGCGTCGATTTCCTGCTCCAGCCGCTCGACCTGCCCGGCGGTGATCCTGAGTGCCATGTCGGACGGGGTGAAATCATCGCCCGGTGTCGCGAAATCGGCGCCGAGATCGAACAGTTCGTTCTGGATGCGCGCGAGCATCGCGCGCTGTTCGTCGGCCATCTGGTGGGTCAGCGCGACGCCGATCGCCGAATTGAGTTCGTCGACATCGCCGATCGCCGCCATGCGCGGCGCATATTTGGGCAGCCGCGATCCATCGACCAGCCCGGTTTCGCCGGCGTCGCCGGTGCGCGTGTAGATTCGATTGAGCCGCACCATCGGATTATTTGCGGGTGGCGATCAGCAGGATGATGACGATGATGATGGCCAGCGCCTGGAACGCGACGCGCGCGCGCATCATCTTGTTCTGCTTGAGCGCCGACTGGCTGATGCCGCCGCCCTTCAGATCCTCCTCGGTCGTGCGCAGAAACGCGATGACGCCGCGCACCAGCGCGACGACGGTGGCGATCATCGCCGCAAGCAGCAGCAGGCCGAAAAACGTGTTCATGGCGGGGTGATAGCGCGATCGGGCGGCGCTGTCATCCGGCGGAAGCCATGTTCTATCATGCGGGCAACCGGCCTTCCTCGAACAGCCACGCGATCGCCTCGTCCCGATCCATGAACACACGCAGATTGGGCGTCGGCAGCACGCGTTGCGCCTGCATCTTGTTGATGCGCGTGCCCGCAACGATCGCGAAGGGCCCCTTGTTGCCGCTGCTCAGATCGTTGGCGAGTTGCTCGAAGGCCATGCTGATTTCGGGGGATTGCACCGCGAATTCTGAAGATTCGGCCAGAAACCGGTAATTTCCGTGCCGGACGCGGATCTTCGCATGCAGGGCGCGGAGTTCGGACTGATAGGCCGTGAACGTCCGCATATCCCAAAAACCCTTCAGTTCCGCGGTCAGCAGCCTGCGGGCATCGTCATAGCATGTTCGAAACATGGCCGTCCTCTCCGGAGGATTTCGCGTCCGCCGATTATGAGGTCGTGAAATTTCGCGCACCATTCCGCAAATATTCTGACAATGCCCGGGGATCGAGACCATCCTCGTCGCGCATCGTCTTCAACGTCTTGGCCCCGCCGCGCTTGGCGAGGCGGCGCCCCTCTCCGTCGAGCAGCACCGCATGATGATGGTAATTGGGAACAGGCAGTCCGAGCAGCGCCTGCAGCAGCCGATGGATATGGGTGGCGTCGAACAGGTCGCGCCCCCGCACGACGTCGGTGATGCCCTGCGCGGCATCGTCGACGGTGACGGCGAGATGATAGCTGCTCGGCGCATCCTTGCGCGCCAGCACGACATCGCCCTGGGCTTCCGGCCGCGCGACGACCTCGCCTTCGGTCGCGTCATGCCAGTGCAGGGGGCCGGCCACTGCCACGGCCCGGGCCATGTCGATCCGCCATGCATGTGGCGTCGCGGCCATCCGCGCGACCCGGCTGGCTTCGGACAGCGCCCGGCACGTGCCCGGATAGACCGGCCCGCTTCCATGCGGCGCGAGCGCGCTCGCGGCGATCTCGGCGCGGGTGCAGAAACAGGGATAGATCAGCCCCGCCGCCCGCAGCCGATCGAGCGCCGCCGCATAGAGATCAAGCCGTTTCGATTGCAGGATCGGCGGTTCGTCCCATGTCAGCCCCAGCCAGCGCAGATCCTCCTCGATGCCGGCGACATGCTCGTCGCGGGTCCGCCCCGGATCGATATCCTCGATCCGCAGCAGAAATTTTCCGCCGCGTTGCCGCGCGAAATCATGGGCTAGCAGGGCGGAATATGCGTTGCCGAGATGCATGCGGCCCGTCGGGCTGGGCGCAAAGCGGGTGATAACTCGGGTTCCCGTACGATTTTTGCCCTGCAATAAAATTTCACCCGGCATCACGCGGACTCTTGACGGCGACTCACTGGAAATGCTGTCATACGCGCGTCACGCTTTGCAGCGAAAGGCGTGATCACAAGGGCGCGGCCGGAAGGTTTTGCGTTCCGGTGTGCGAACGGAACCTGAGGCAAGCCGGATGGGCTCACCATCACGTGCGGAAGGCCTTGGTCGTTTCATGTACCATCCTGATCTCATCCGACATCCTGATAGCTGCCCGGCGTTGGTGCTCAACGCCGATTATACGCCCTTGAGCTATTATCCGCTCAGCGTCTGGCCGTGGCAGACCGCGATCAAGGCGGTGTTCCTCGAGCGGGTCGATATCGTCTCCAATTACGAGCGCGAGGTGCACAGCCCGACGCACACGATGAAGCTGCCGTCGGTGATCGCGCTGCGCCAATATGTACGGCAGTCCGAACATCCGGCGTTCACCCGGTTCAACCTGTTCCTGCGCGACCGCTTCAGCTGCCAATATTGCGGTTCGGGTTCCGATCTGACGTTCGATCATGTGATCCCGCGCGCGCAGGGCGGCCGCACGACCTGGGAAAATGTCTCTACCGCCTGCGCACCGTGCAACCTCAAGAAGGGCGGGCGGACGCCAAAGCAGGCGCATATGCACCTGTTCGAACAGCCAATCCGCCCGACGAGCTGGCAGTTGCAGGAACATGGCCGTAGCTTTCCGCCCCATTATCTGCACCAGAGCTGGCGCGACTGGCTCTATTGGGACATCGAGCTGGAAGCATAAATCGGGGGCCTCGAGACCGAAATGAGCTGCCCCCGGAGAAGTGAACACAAGTGTACAGACAGCCGGGAACGAAACGGGCACAACGGCGCCGACGATCGGGGGAAGTTGTGCTCGCCAAGACGATGGAACGAATGGCCTATTCGGCCACGCCGAGAAATCTTGAAGCGTTGCGATGGCGCATGTCGGCGGCAACGCTCCAGACCCTCAGGGAGATTAGCGAGCGGGTTATCGATGAATTGGATGCGCCCCGCCTGCAAGATCTCGATCCGCCGATGTTCATGGGAATCCCGATCGAGATCGGGGAGCTACGTGATGGCCAGGTGGAATTGGTGACACTCTGACGTTATGCTCGGTCGCATTCCGATAGACGGACTTCCGAAGCCAGTCTGAGACGGCCGTTCTTTCACGTCAGGATGCTGATGCAGTTCGTTACATAACCGTAACAAATGCGCTTATCGTTTTCTTCGCGCGATTTATCCCGTTGACGAGGCCCGCGCTGCGTCGCAGCATCGCGATATGTCCAGCGCCCCGCCGATCACCCAGAATCCCGACATCCGCTTTCTCGGTCGTCTGCTTGGCGATGTGATCAAGGCCTATGGCGGGGAGGCCTTGTTCCGACGGATCGAATATATCCGTTCCAATTCGGTCGATCGCGCGCGCGGCATCGTCGATGCCCATTCGGTCGATCCGGGGCTCGACGCGCTGACCCTCGATGACGCGCTCGCTTTCGTGCGCGGTTTCATGCTGTTTTCGATGCTGGCCAATCTGGCCGAGGATCGGCAGGGCGCGACGGCGGAACCCGGCGCCGATTTCGCGTCCGCGCTCGATCGGCTCGAAAAGGAAGGGATTTCGCGCTCCGACGCGCTCGGCTTGCTCGAAAATGCGCTCGTCGCCCCGGTCCTGACGGCGCACCCGACCGAGGTGCGCCGCAAGAGCATGATCGATCATCGCAATCATATCGCCGAGCTGATGGCGCTCAAGGACATCGGGCGCACCGAGACCGCTGATGGCGACCTGATCGATCAGGCGATCTACCGGCAGATCGCCTTGCTGTGGCAGACGCGGCCGCTGCGGCGCGAACGCCTTTACGTTGCGGACGAGGTGGAAACCGCCCTCGCTTATCTGCGCGACGTGTTCCTGCCGACCTTGCCGGCGCTCTACGCGCGTTGGCAGCGGGCACTCGGCCATCGCCCGGCCAGTTTCCTGCGGCCCGGGACATGGATCGGGGGAGATCGCGATGGCAACCCGTTCGTCACCGCCGATTCGCTGCGGCTGGCGCTGTCCCGATCGGCAGAGGCGGTGCTGGGCTATTATCTCGGACAATTGCACGCGCTTGGTGCCGAACTGTCGATCTCGACCGAACTGGCCGAAGTCACGTGGGAGGTCGAGAAGCTTGCCGAAAAGAGCGGCGACAAGAGTTCGACCCGCAGCGATGAGCCCTATCGCCGGGCGATCACGGGCATCTATTCGCGCGTCGCCAAGACCTATCAGGCCCTGGCCGGCCGGCAACCGTCACGCCTTCCCTTCACCGAGGCCGAAGGCGGCGCCTATCCCGATCCGGCCAGCCTGCGCGCCGACCTGGTCGATCTGTCGCACGCGCTCAACCGTACCGGCGCGGGTTCGCTTTCGGGCGGCGGTGCGCTCGGGCGGCTGATCCGCGCGGTGGAGACGTTCGGTTTCCATCTCGCGACGCTCGACATGCGCCAGAATGCGGATGTCCACGAACGGGTCGTGGCCGATCTGCTCAAGGTCGCCGGGGTCGAGGCCGATTATGCCGCGCTCGACGAGGATGCGCGGATCGATCTGTTGCGCAGCGAACTGGCCAGCAAGCGGCTGCTGCGCACGCCGTTCGGTTCCTATGCCGAGGAGACGCTGTCCGAACTGGCGATCGTATCGGCCGCGGCCGAGGCGCATGGCCTTTACGGCCCCGCCTGCATAACCACCTATATCGTCTCGAAGGCCGACAGCGTTTCGGATCTGCTCGAGGTCAATATCCTGCTCAAGGAAGCGGGGCTGTTCGTCCCCGGCGACGTGCCGCACGCCGCGATCATGGCGGTGCCGCTGTTCGAAACGATCGGCGATCTCGAACGGGCGCCCGCGGTGATGACGCGCTGGTTCGACCTGCCCGAGGTCGCGGCGATGACGGCGGCGCGCGGCCATCAGGAGGTGATGGTCGGCTATTCGGATTCGAACAAGGATGGCGGCTATCTGACCTCGGTATGGAGCCTGTTCGAGGCCTCGACCGCATTGGAGCCGGTGTTTGCTAAGGCGGGCGCGGCGATGCAATTGTTCCATGGCCGCGGCGGCGCTGTCGGTCGTGGTGGCGGATCGAGCTTTGCCGCGATCCGCGCGCAGCCGCACGGCACGGTTCAGGGCCGCATCCGCATCACCGAGCAAGGCGAGGTGATCGCCGCCAAATATGGCACGCGCGAGAGCGCGGCCGCCAATCTGGAGGCGATGGCCGGCGCGACTTTGCTCGCAAGCCTCGAAAATCCGGTGCTCAAGCCCGAGGATATGACCCGTTTTTCGGCGGCGATGAGCAGGATTTCGGCCGATGCATTTTCCACCTATCGCGGGCTCGTATATGAAACCGAGGGTTTTCGCACCTTCTTCCGCCAGTTGACGCCGATCGCGGAGATCGCCGATCTCAAGATCGGGTCGCGCCCCGCCAGCCGGACCAAGAGCGACCGGATCGAGGATCTGCGCGCGATCCCCTGGGTGTTCAGCTGGGCGCAGGCCCGCGTGATGCTGCCCGGCTGGTACGGTGTCGGGCATGCGTTGAAAAGTTTCGGCGATGTCGGGTTGATGCGCGAGATGCTAGAAGCCTGGCCCTTCTTCCAGTCGACGCTGGCCAATCTCGAAATGGTGCTCGCCAAGTCCGACATGGATCTGGCCGAACGCTATGTCGCGTTGGTCGAGGATCAGGATATGGGCAAGGCGATCTTCGGCCGCATCCGCGACGGCTGGCAGCGGACGCATGACAGCCTGCTCGGCATCACCCGCCAGACCCGGCTGCTCCAGAAAAATCCCGCGCTGGATATCTCGATCCGGCTGCGCCTGCCGTATATCGAACCGCTCAACCTGCTCCAGATCGAACTGCTCAAGCGCCACCGCGGCGGCGAGGACGATCCCCGCGTCCGTGAAGGAATCCAGCTTTCGATCAACGCGATTGCGACGGCACTGCGCAACAGCGGCTGATCAGCGCGTTTCAGGCATCGACATATCGGCTTCGTTCGGAAATCATTTTCTGCAGCAAGACGATCCGTTCGCGCTTTTCTGTGAGATCGCGGGAAGGATGCGCTGCGACGAGGTCGAGGAGCACGCGGAGCTCCTTCTTCCATTCCTGAACGATAGAGTCGGTCATACGGCCTCCATGGTCTGCGGCATTTGTAGATCCTAAATGTGAGCGGAGCGTGGAAATTCAACCGGTATGCGGCTCAAAGCGGCCGCTTCAGCCGATCTCGTCCTGCTGCCCGGCCCCTCCTGGGCCTGCCGCGGGGCGCACCGTCTCGGCGAGCTTCGCCATCAGCCGCACCCCGCTCTGCCCCTTTGACACGCGCTGCACCGCGCGTTCGAGGTCGCGGTACAGGGTCAGCACTTCATGGCCGAGCGAGGTCAGGCAGGCGCCTCCGCCATGGCTGCCGCCCTTGGCCGTGGTGATCAGCGGCTCGACCCATGACCGGTTCATCACGTCGGCGAGCAGCCATGCCCGGCGGTAACTCAGCCCCAGCTCGCGGCCGGCCGCCGAGATCGATCCGGTGCGGTCGATCGCTTCCAGCAGCGCGGCCTTGCCCGGGCCAATCGCGATTTCGGGGCCGTTATAGGCCTGCAGCTTCACCTTGATATGCTGCTCTGCCGGCATCTTGTCCCCGCTTCCCATCCGCCCCGTGAAGGCGCCTATTGAAACACCGTATTCGCGCCGAGTTCAATCGGGTGCGCGCAGCAGGCAGAAGCCGATCCGGTAGGTCGCGGTGCGCGGACCATCATCATAGGCGCTCGCCACCGCCCGCAGCGCCGATGGCGAGAGGGCGCGGTGCCCCTCCCGCGGGACCCCGGCGCCAATAGCTTTCAGCCGCCGCATGAAATCCCATGCATCGTCGTGCGGCTGCACGAAGCTTTCGATCGAAATGTCGGCTGCGAAGCCTGCGGGCGCCATCGCCGCCAAATCCATCTGGTCGGGATAGGCCGGTGTTGCGGGAATCAGCCCGGCGGCCCGATGCGCGGCATGCCATTCGGGGAAGCTGCCGGCCGCCATCGTCGCGAAGGCGATCCATCCTCCAGGCCGCAACAACCCCGCCAGTCGCATCACCGCAGACGGCTGATCGGAAAACCATTGGAACGTCAGGCTCGAGGCGATCAGGTCGAACATGGCACCATCGAATATCGGCTGCTCGCCATCCATCACGCGATAATCCCCCGCGATGCCGGTGATCGTCGCGGCGCGCGCGATCATTTCGGGCGCGATGTCGGTGACCGTCCAGCGCGAGCCCGGCAGCCAGCGCGCGAGTTCACCGGTCAGAAAGCCGGTTCCGCAGCCGATTTCGAGCACATGAGGCGTAGCGGGCAACGGCAAGGCCGCGGTCTTGCGGGCGAGCGCCTGCGCCACCTGTCGCTGGACGATCGCTTTGCGGGCATAATCATCGGCTTGCCCAAAGGCTCGGGCAATTCGGCTTTTGCGCGCGTCGGTCATGCGGCGGGCCGTACAGGCTGGCCCGATCGATGCAAGCGGGTTTATGCCCCGCAGCTCCGGTCAGCCGGTACGTTTGCGACCGAAGCCCGTCGGTGCGGCGGCGCGGCGCAGCGGCGTCACCTGCGCGCTCGCCATCTCGCGTTCGAACAGATTGAGCGTTTCGATCAGCATCGGCCGAAGCCGCGGTACATCGCTGGCCAGTTCGTCGGGCGGCCGCCGGTCCTCGACGCATTGCCGCGCGACATGCTCGATATGTTCGGCAAGCCGCCCGATCCCTTCCGCGCCGAATTGCAGCGAATCGCCCTTCAGCTTGTGCGCCGGCCGCACCACGCCAATAGCATCGCGCGCGCGAAACGCCTGTTCCACGTCGAGCACGCTCTTGACCGCATCTTCGCGATAGAATCCCAGGATGCGCAGAAATTCCGGTCCGATCACATCGCGGGTTTCCGCAAAGGCCGTCCAGTTCACCACGCCTTCGTCCGTCCCGCCCATAGTCCCATCCCTGAACCTGCTGCGGTATCGGCAGCGTCGCGTGGCCCAAGAATAGGGAAATGGCGTAAAGAGTGTGTTTACGCGGGCTTACGTAATATTCCGGCGTCCGGCGCGATTCGCCACCCGTCACGGGCGCCCTCGATAGCGGCTACCGACCAGCCCCGCGCCGCGGCGATGGCGGCGATTTCAGCGGGGGCGATCGGATCGTCCGCGTAGATTTCCACGCGCGTGGCGCCCTCGCGGATCGCGCGCGCGAGCCGGATCACCGGCCACGGGCATTTCATCCCGCGCGCGTCGATGCGCGCGTCCGTCACCTGTCGAACGGATTGCGTGGCGCGCGCAGGGTCAGCCGCACAGGGACCGCGCCAAAGCCCAGATCGCGCTTGATACCGTTGACCAGATAGCGGCGATAGCTTTCGGGCAACTGATCGACGCGCGTGCCGAACAGGATGAAGCCCGGCGGCCGCGTCTTGGCCTGGGTCATATAGCGCAGCTTGATCCGCTTGCCGCCCGGTGCGGGTGGCGGATTGGCCTCGATCGCCTTTTCGAACCAGCGGTTGAGAATGCCGGTCGATACCCGCTTCGACCAGGCATCGCGCGTTTCGAACGCCACCTGCAGGAGCTGATCGAGCCCGCGGCCGGTCACGCCCGAAACGGTGAGCAACGGCAGTCCTTTGGCCTGGGCAAGCCCCTCGTCGAGCGCGGTGCGGATGCCCTGAAACAAGGTTGGCGGATTTTCGGCGACGTCCCATTTGTTGAGCGCGATGATCAGGGCGCGGCCTTCCTGCAGCACCTTGTCAGCGATCTTGAGATCCTGCGCCTCGAGGCCCAGGGTCGCATCGAGCAGCAACACGACGACTTCGGCGAAGTCGACCGCATGGAGCGCATCGGCGACCGACAGTTTCTCGAGCTTGTCCTGTACGCGCGCCTTCTTGCGCATGCCCGCGGTGTCGATCAGCCGCACGGGGCGCTGCTGGCCGTCGGGTGCGCTCCACATCCAGTCGATCGCGATCGAATCGCGGGTGATGCCGGCCTCAGGGCCGGTGATCATGCGCTGTTCGCCGAGGATGCGGTTGATCAGGGTTGACTTGCCGGCGTTGGGCCGACCGACGATCGCGAGCTTGAGCGGCCCGTTCTCCTCATCCTCCGGCTCTTCCTCAGCCTCGCCTTCGGGGCGATCGACATAAGGCAGCAGCGCATCGAACAGATCGGCCATGCCCTCGCCATGTTCGGCGCTGAACGGCACGGGCTCGGCAAAGCCCAGGCTGAACGCCTCCATCACGCCATGCTCGCCCGCTTTGCCCTCGGCCTTGTTGGCGAGCAAGATGACGGGGGTTGATTCGCTGCGCAGCCAACGGGCAATCTCTTCGTCGAGCGGCATCAGCCCGGCGCGTGCATCGATCATGAACAAGGCCACATCAGCGCCAGCGACCGCCTGCTGGGTCTGCACGCGCATCCGCCCTGGCAGGCTGTGGGGATCCTCGTCCTCGAAGCCGGCGGTGTCGATGATCTTGAATTCGAGGCCGAGCATGGTCGCATCGCCCTCGCGCCGATCGCGCGTGACCCCGGGTCGATCGTCGACGAGCGCGAGCTTCTTGCCCACCAGACGGTTGAACAGGGTCGATTTGCCGACGTTCGGACGGCCGATAATCACTACAGTGGGAAGTTTCGCCATGCGCTGCCCATAGAGGGGAAGCGGGCCGGCGTCACCCCTCGTAGCTGTAACGCCCCTCCCTTGCAGGGAGGGAACTTATTTACACGTCACCGATAGGCGATCAGGTGGCCGCCGTCGGTCAGCACCAGCAACGTATTGTCGGCGACGATCGGAGCCGCATAGACGCGGTCGCCGACATGGGTGTTGTTGCCAATCTGTCCGGTCGAGACATTGACGTTGACGAGGTCGCCGCGCGTGCTGGTCAGCAACAGCCGGCTGCCGGCCAGGACCGGACCGGACCAGCTGATCGGCCCCTTGCGCTTGGCTTCGTTTTTCCAGCGCGGCAGCGCGGTCAGCCAGCGCACCTTGCCGCTGTTGCGCGCGATGCACAGCAATTTGGCGTCGTCGGTCACCACGAACAGCCATTCGCCGGCAATCCATGGCGTTTCGAGCCCGGCGATGTTGAGTTCCCACAGCCGCTGGCCCGTGATCAGGTCCATCGCGACCATGCGACCGCCCTGCCCGACCGCATAGACCTTGCCCTGATCGATCACCGGCGCCGCATCGATATCGACGAGCGAGGCGACCGAGGTGGTGATGCTCGTGCGGCTGAGCGAATCCTGCCACACCGAACGGCCATTCTCGTAACGATAGGCGTTGAGTTCGCCCGACGAGAAGCCGGCGACCACGGTCCCTTGCGCGATAGCGGGCGCCGCCACGCCGAACACGCCGGCATTTTCCAGGCTACCGCTCTCGGTCCACAGGGTCTCGCCGGTCTCTGCCTTCAGCGCGAACAGCTGATTGTCCTGGCTGACCACATAGAGCGTGTTGAACGCGATCGAGGGTGCGCCGCGCAACGGGCCGCCCGGATGTTTCAGCCATAGCTGCTGGCCGGTAGCGGCATCGAACGCCGCGGCATCGCCGACGCCGTTGGTCGCATAGACCTTGCCGCCCTCATAGCTTACGCCCCCGCCGAACAGCGACGCTTTCTTGTCGCCCTTCTTGGTGGTGGCTGCGGTCCACCCCGGTGCGCCGGTCTTGAGGTCGAAGCTGTGGATCACGGCATTGACGTCGATCACGAACACCTTGCCGTCGCCGACCACGGGGCCGGCCGCCAACCGTTCCTTGGGGCTCGATCCGGGGATCTTCTTGTCCCATGCTACGGCCAGGGCCTGACCGAGTGCGGGGTTGCCCATCGATTTGGCCGCGTTGCCGCCGGGCTGGCCCCATTCGGGATTCACCTGCTCGGCCGGGACCACGACCGGCACCGCGTCCAGCGCGGGATCGATTTCGGCGCCGGTTTCGGCGGTGAGCACGGCAATGCGCTGCCCCATTACCGGCGTCTTGGGCTTCTTGTCGCTATTGCCCTTGAAGATGCTGCAGCCGCCGAGCGTGGACAGCATCGCGATCGCGCAGACCGAAGTGAAAACCCTGCGATTCATTCATCAATCCTTTTGCGCGATGGCAATATTGTCGACATTCGCGCCGAGCGCGGCGGCCAGGCGCTTGGCCCGTCCGCGGATCGAGGTGGGTGCCTGCCCGTCGCGGGCGACGGCGGCGAGCATCTGTGCGGCCTGAGCCGGCTGATGCTGATCGAGCCAGGCGACCGCGCTCAGTTCGCCGGCGGCGCCGAACCAGGGCTGACCGGGAACGGCCAGCGGCTTCAGCCGCTCGATCACGACGGAGGGCTTCAGCGTATCATATTCGGTCACGGTCTGACGGATCAGTGCAAGATCGCGATAGGGTTGCGGCAGCTTCGCGTCGGCGGCGATCGATCCATAAATCGCGGCGGCACCCTTCCTGTCGCCGCGATCGGCCGAAAGCGCGGCCTTGGCGAACAGTGCCGACGCGCGAAGGCCGTCCGCATTGTCGGTGGCGATCCTGGTCAGCTTCGTTTCCGCATCGGCTTTGCGGCCGGCCTGGATGTCGGCGATCGCGGCACTCATCGCCTCGCCCTGCGCATCGGCCTTTTTGGCCTGCTGGTTCTGCCAGAACAGGACGCCGGCGAAGGTCGCGAGCAGCAGGCCGATCAGCCCGATGCCGATCCGCCCATAGCGTTTCCACAGTCCGGTCATCTGTTCGCGGCGAAGCTCGTCGTCCACCTCGCGCAGAAAGGCTTCGTCATTCTGTGGTGTCAGGGCCAAACATCGTCTCCGGCAAAATCCGCGCGCACTCTTAGATGGGTTTTGGTCCCCGCGAAACCGCTCTTTGCGCGTGTTGGGGGGCGTCAGGTGAATGCCCGTTGAACCTGCGGTCGTTCGGGGCCGAATCTCGTCGACTCACTCGGCTTTACCCAGGCCATTGCTGGGATGCTTTGGCTGATAGGTCTGGTCGAGCGTCGGGAACGCGCGGTCGCGCACATCCTCGGCATATTGCCGGACGGCGGCGTCGATCTGGCTCGACAGGTCGGCGAACTTCTTCACGAAGCGCGGCACCCGATCGAACATGCCCAGCATATCGTCGATCACCAGCACTTGCCCGTCGCATGCCGCCGATGCGCCGATGCCGATCGTCGGGCAGGCAATCTTGTGGGTCATTTCGACCGCGATCGGCTCGAGCACGCCTTCGACGACGATCGCGAAGGCGCCGGCCTGATCGATCGCGATCGCATCGCGCAGCAGCTTGGCCTGTTCGGCATCGCTGCGTCCGCGCGCACCATAGCCGCCCAGCGCATTCACGGCCTGCGGCGTCAGCCCGACATGCCCCATCACCGGAATGCCCCGCGCCGACAGAAAGGCGACCGTTTCCGCCATCGCCTCCCCACCCTCGAGCTTCACCGCGGCCGCGCCGGTTTCCTTGAGAACCCGCGCGGCGCTGCGAAAGGCCTGTTCGGGGCTTTCTTCATAAGATCCGAACGGCATGTCGATCACGACAAGTGCGTGATAGCTGCCCCGAACCACGGCCGCGCCATGCGCGCACATCATATCGAGGCTGACCGGGATGGTCGACGGCAGGCCGTAAATCACCTGGCCCAGACTGTCGCCGACCAGCAGCATGTCGCAATGCGGGTCGAGGATCTGGGCCATGCGTATCGAATAAGCGGTGAGCATGACGAGTGGCGCCTTGCCCTTCGCCTGCCGGATCGCCGGCACTGTCAGCCGTTTCATCGGCGCCGGCGTCGGCGTGGCACGACTGGTGGAGGTGTCGATCGTGAAAGTGGACATGCGCGATGGGCTAAACCGGGATCGCGCTTGGGTCAAATACCACTAAGCCCTCGCCCGCTTGTGGGGGAGGGGGGAGCCGCGCAGCGGCGGAGGGAGAGGGGGCTGTGCAAGCGATTGTCGCGAACCTCTTCCCCACGGCCCCCTCTCCCCCTGAAGGGGGGCGAGGGAGCAGATCAGATCATTCCCAGCGCAGCCATGTAGGTTTCGAGCAGCATCTCTTCTTCCTGAT
Organism: Sphingomonas sp. YR710; assembly: GCF_900101455.1. Lineage (GTDB taxonomy): Bacteria > Pseudomonadota > Alphaproteobacteria > Sphingomonadales > Sphingomonadaceae > Rhizorhabdus. The sequence continues at coordinate 153,687 of NZ_FMZJ01000010.1, forward strand.
GCTCGCCCTTCTTTTTCTTGCGGATGGAGAGGATCTTGCGGACGATCTTGGTGTCGTAGCCGCGGCCCTTCATCTCGTTCATGACATCCTTGATGTCATCCGCGATGCCCTTCTTTTCCTCTTCGAGTCGTTCGACCCGCTCGACGAACAGCCGCAGCTCCTGCGCCGCGATGCTGCCCTTGTCTTCGATTGCTTCGCCATCGGCCATGATTCGTCCCCGCGCTCATCGTGAAGGCGCCGCATCTAGGCGCGCCTCGGCTCCCGCTCAACGTCAAATCGACGGGCCGACGGACAAGTCGCGATCTGCCGCCGATGGCCCGCCGCCGCCATCCCGATTCTTGCCGGGGCGGCGGGAAGATTCGGCCTTTGTTCATATCGGCATTGTCATCAAGGCTTGTCATATCGGGCAGCTATTCTATGCCCGGCGACCTTCGAAGAATTTCGCCCAACGATCAGGGAATGCATCGTGACCAGCCAGATCATGCCCCGCCTGCGCAAGGTGCGCGTCCTCGCCACGCTGGGGCCGGCCAGTTCCTCGCCGGAGATGATTCGCAAGCTCTTCTTCGCCGGCGCCGACGCGTTCCGCATCAACATGAGCCATGGCGCGCACGAGGATAAGGTGCCGATCGTCCACGCGATCCGCGCGATGGAGAAGGAGCTGGGCCGCGCGACGACGATCCTGTTCGATCTGCAGGGCCCGAAATTGCGCGTCGGCAAGTTCGCCGATGGCAAGATCCAGCTCATCACGGGACAGAAGTTCATTCTCGATCGTGATCCCACACCCGGTACGATCCACCGGGTCGAGCTGCCCCACCGCGAGATTTTCGAGGCGCTGGAGCCGGGCGCCCGGCTGTTGCTCGATGACGGCAAGCTGGTGTTGCGGGTGATCAGGCTCAGCCATGACGAGATCGAAACGCGGGTCGAGGTTGGCGGCGCGCTGTCGAACAGCAAAGGGCTGAACGTCCCCGACGTGATCGTGCCGATGGCTGCGCTCACCGAGAAGGATCGCCGCGATCTCACCTTCGCGATCGATCAGGGCGCCGACTGGATTGCGTTAAGCTTCGTCCAGCGGCCCGAGGACGTAGCCGAGGCGCGCAGCCTGATCCACGGCAAGGCCGCTTTGCTCGCGAAGATCGAAAAGCCCTCGGCGGTCGAACGGCTCGACGAGATATTGGAACTGGCCGACGCGGTGATGGTCGCGCGGGGCGATCTCGGCGTCGAACTGCCGCCCGAGCGCGTACCCCCGATGCAGAAGCGCATCGTCGAAATGGCGCGGCGGATGGGCAAGCCGGTAGTGGTCGCGACGCAGATGCTCGAATCGATGATCCAGTCACCCAGCCCGACCCGTGCGGAGGTGTCCGACGTCGCCACCGCCATCTACGACGGCGCCGATGCCGTGATGCTGTCGGCCGAATCGGCATCGGGCGACTGGCCCGTGGAATCGGTCGCGATGATGAACAGCATCGCCATGTCGGTGGAAAGCGATCCCGGCTACGCCGCGCGCCTGCATTTCACCGATACCACCCCCGATTCGACAACGGCCGATGCGCTGGCGGAGGCCGCCGCCCAGATTGCCCGCACCGTTTCGGCAGGGTTGATCATCTGCTTCACCATGTCGGGGATCACCGCCCGCCGCATCGCCCGCGAACGCCCTTCGGTGCCGTTGCTGGTGCTCACGCCCAAGCTGGCCACGGCCCGCCGTCTGGGGCTGTTGTGGGGGGCACATGCGGTCCGCACTCGTGATGTCGCGAGCTTCGAGGAAATGGTGGCGAAGGCCCGCCGCATGGCGCTGCGCCAGGGCCTGGCCAAGGCCGGCGACCGGATCATCGTGATCGCCGGCGTGCCGTTCGGGACGCCGGGGTCGACCAACATGATCCATGTTGTTCGACTCACCGGGGATGAGCTGAAGGGTTATGCGGCCTAGGGCGCGGTGAGCGCGATTGGGTGCGTGGAGCCGGTTACGCCGCCCCGTCCCGTCCCTTCTGGTCGAGCTTCTGTTTCAACCAATAGGCGTAATTGACCTCAATATTTTCTTGCAGGCCCATCCAGTCGGTCATCTGGCTACCCAGTAGTTGCCCCATCTGCGCGAAGATGTTGGTTTCGCGCTCGACGAGCTTGGACATCGTGTTGGAGCTGCCGAGCTGCGCCGCATAATGCCACCAGCTCTCCCAGTCCCTGCTCCAGGTATCGCGCAGCGCACGCATCCGCTCGATCGTCGCGATCTGCATCTGCGAAAGTTCGCCGATCATCGCCGGATCGATCCCCGATGCCGCGAGTTGCGCCGCGGCGGCGACGGTGTGAAGCGCGCGGGTAGCGCGATCGGTCTGCAGCGTGCCGGCCTTCATGAAATGCTCGATCGGCGTGGCGATCGCCGGTGCGGGAACGGGGTCGTTCATGACATCACCTTTGCGGCCGGGGTGGGCATCCGGATCGCGCGCTCTTCGCCGCCGCTGCACACTTGCATCAGCATGTGGTGAATGGCGCGGATCTGGATCGCGTTCTGTGTGTAATAATCGGGCTGCGCCGATCCGGCATCGGTATAGCCCCACCAATCCCAGCAGCCTTCGGGATTCTGCGCGCCCAGATCGGAACCGATCGCCTGCGGATAGAGGACGATGATGTCATTGCTGTCCGCGATGCTGTTATAGCCGGTGGTGGTGATGAAGCGGTTGCCATAAGGCGGCTGGCTTTGCGTATCGGGGCGGCCATAGGTGGCGGTGACATAGCCGCAGCCCTGCTTGCAGCCATGGAGCGCGATATGCACCGCGCGGGCCTTCCTGCCCTGCAATACGCCGCCCGGCACATAGACATAGCCATAAGGATTCATGCTCGATTGCGCGAAATCGCCATCGACGAACGGCCGCTGATCGAACCGCAGCAACTGGCCGCTCAGTTGTTCCGCCGGTGGCTGCAGATCGGGATAGATGTGGTTGAGCACGTCATGCGATTGCATGCGATTGCCGAAATCCGCGCCACCATAATTGAGATAGGGGGGCCGGTTCGCGCCCAGCGGCAGATCCTCGGGATTGCTGGTGATGATCGAATGGCCGGCGGGGACATCGTCGACGAAAAGGATATTCGCCTCCGGCACGCCCAGCGCTTCGTAGAAATCGCGCGTACCCCTGACCGCGATCGGGGAGAGCACCTTGTCCTGCGTGCCCGTGAAGACATAGATCCGGTCGTCCGCCAGATGAGCGATCGGATCGATCCTGCCGGCCTTCGCCACATCGCGTGCGGCGGCGGCGAGCTGGCGCGGCTTGGGCGCCACCGCCGGCGTCAGCGGCGCCATCGCGATATAGAGCGCGGTCAACGCACAGGCATCGCCGGCGAAGATCGCCGCCTCCCGAAATGTCTCGGCGCAACGATAGGGCCCGCCAGCGATAATGCCGGCCCCGACGAAGCTCGCGGAATGAGCGAGGTGAAGCTGCACCGCCATGAACGCGCCCGATGAAAGGCCGGACACCGAATGCCGGTTTGCTTCGACGCTATAGCCGATTAACGATGGCACCTGGATTCTGACGTCGTCCGGCATCGAAATCTCCACATCTGGGTAGATTTGCAGCAGGTAGAAGTGGCGACCGGTCCGCAGTAACGGCGCGTGCTTTATAGTGAATCAGCCGAATAGATCGATCATGCGATGATCATTATTGTTCTTACGCTATGATTCGATTCGGAACAACTTATTAAATCGCCAAATGAAGGTAAGATCGGCTGTTTATTGCAGATCCGCGAACGATTAGATCCGATATGGTTGGATGCATAGCTTGTCACATTGACTATAGCTGCGGCAAAGGATGGCCCTATGGGCATCCGTGCTTTGCGAAACCGCCGAGCGATCCGAATTGAATCGCGAGAAGGTCTGTCTCGACGCCAGTTGCGGTGCCAATTATCGTGTATGACCCAGGAGGGATATCGATGTACAGGCTGATTGCCATTTGTTTCGCCGCAGCGCTATCGGTTTGCGCGTCGGCGACGCCCATCAGTGACAGCGTTTCGCAGCCCCGTTCGGAGCGCCCCCTGATCGGTCCGCCCGCGGCTTGGGTGATACCGGCGTCGGTACCTGAGGCTCCGCCGGCGGCACAAGGGGCCGCGACGATCACGTTGCTAGCGGATACGCAGATGCGGCTGGGCGATGCTGGCGACACGACCTATTCCAATTCGGTGTACAAGATTGCCACGCCGCAGGGCCTGGATGATGGCTATTTGCAGGTCGCCTGGGATCCGGCTCTCGAGACCGTTACGCTCCATCGCTACCGGTTGATCCGAGACGGCAAGCCGATCGATCTGCTCGGCGACGGTTCCCGTCTTACGGTAGTCCGCCGTGAAACCAACCTGGAACGCGCAACACTCGATGGGGAATTGACGGCGACGCTCCAGCCGGAGGATCTGCGTGTCGGCGATGTCATCGATCTCGCTTATAGCGTGACGCGCAAGGATCCGGCGGCGGCCGATCATTCGGGCGTGATCGCCGGCCCCCCCGATGGCGTTCCGTTCGGCCGGAATCGAATTCGGGTGCTCTGGCCTGCGACCCGGCATATGCGCTGGCGCGCGCAGCCTGGCGTTGTGCAGCCTCGATTGGGCCACGTCGGTGCCGACAGCGAATTGCTGTCCGATCTCACCAATATCACGCCGCCGCGGCCACCGGAGCGCGCGCCGCTGCGGTATCGCGCGGTCAACGCCGTCGAAGTCTCAGACTTTGCAGATTGGGCAGCTGTTTCACACATTTTCGCGCCGCTCTACGACAAGGCAGCGCAGCTTGGGCAGGACAGCCCGCTCAAAGGTGAGATCGCACGGATCAGGGCAGCGGCCCCCGATTCCAAGACGCGAGCTGCACTTGCCTTAAAACTCGTTCAGGAACAGGTGCGCTATCTCTTTCTGGGGATGGACGACGGCGGCTTTGTCCCCGCGAGTGCCGACCTTACCTGGTCGCGTCGTTATGGCGATTGTAAGGGTAAGACCGTGCTGCTTGTCGCCCTGCTGAACGGTCTGGGGATCGATGCGCGCGCAGCTCTCGTAAACACTGAGCAGGGCGACTATGTTGCCACTCGCCTGCCGACGATGAATGCCTTCAATCATGCGATTGTCGAAGCGCGTATCGATGGGCGCAGCTATTGGCTGGATGGCACGCGGATTGGCGATCAAAGCCTCGATCGAGTGCGTGTGCCGGCCTATCATGTCGCATTACCCGTGACCGCAGTCGGCGCCGATCTGGTGGCGCTGAATCCCGAGCCGCTTCTGCGACCGAGCGAGACCGTGAGCCTGGCACTGGATGCCAGCGCCGGGATCGACGTTCCTGCGCCGGCCCGGGGAGAGATGCGGTTCCGCGGAGAGTCCGCCAGTGAGATGCGGCAGAAATTCGCCGATTTGGCGCCTGCCGATCGCGATACGGCGCTACGGAAGCAATGGCGCGACACGTATAATTTCATAACATTGCTCGGCGTCGGCACGAGCGAAGATCCCGCGACCGGTGATTTTCTCCTGACCATGACAGGGACGGCGAAAATGGCGTGGATCGCTGAGGCCGGCACGCGATGGTATGAAGTCGATCGTGCTCGCCTCGGCTGGAACCTCGACATCACACGCGAGGCAGGGATCAACAAGGATGCGCCCTTTGCTTTCAATTATCCCGACTGGTGGGCCAGCAGCGAGACGATGAAGCTCCCGAACAATGGTGAGGGGTTTCGCCTGCAGGGCGGTGATGTCGAGAAGACGGTCGCAGGGCTGTACGCTTTCCATCGGGCAGTCAGGATCGAAGCTGGCATTATGACGATGGAGGTCAGCACACGCTCGCTGGCCGATCAATTGCCGATCGAGCGCGCCGAAGAGGCGCATTCGCAAATGGCGGACCTCGCGCAAACCGCAATATTCGTCCGCGTTCCCGATGACTACCGACCCACTGACGGCGACATTGCGGCGTTGAAGGAGAACAAGCCGGCGCTGATTCAGGCTTATATACGGCGAGGCGCGCTTTCGATTGACCGTGGCCAGTTGGACGCAGGACTGGCCGATGAAGATGCGGCACTGGCGCTCGATCCGGACAATGCCTTTGCCCATTCGTTGCGTGCACTCGCTCTTGCGACCAAAGGCGATGCGCGTGCCGATGCTGCTGCTGATCGGGCACTCGTCCTTGACCCTAAGCGGGAACTGGCATGGTTGGCGAAGGGCGTGCTTGCGACGTTGAAGGCGCGTTTTGCCGATGCGGACAACGATTTTTCGAAAGCCATTGAGTTGAACGATCGCAACGAGCGCTATTATGCCGGGCGCGGAGGTGCTCGTGCAGGGCTCGGTCGGTTCGCCGAAGCACTAGTCGATGTGGATAAGGCGCTCGCGATCAATCCGAATTTGCCGATAAGAAGCGTTCGTGCGGCCGCGCTATGGGGGCTCGGCCGAATGATCGAGGCAACCGCCGAAGCCGATATCGCGGTCGGGAATCAGCCCAAGGCGGTTGAACCGCGATATATTCGCGCGCAAATCCGCGCTGCCAACGGTCAACGGAACGAGGCGCGCGCCGATCTCGACATCCTGATCGCCGCGAAACCGAAAGCCGAATATTATGTGAAACGTGCGATACTGTGGGATGCGGCGGACAAGGCCAGGCGCCTTGCCGATCTTGACGAAGCGGTGCGGCTGGATCCCCGTTCCACCCGGGCACTCGCAATTAGGGCATCTTACGCTCTTGATGCGGGCAATCTGGATCGCGCGGAGGCTGATATCTCTGCTGCCGAAAAGCTCAAGCCGGGAGCCCGCGAACTCGCACTGCTGCGATCAAGCCTGCTTGTCCGGCGCGGGCATCCTCAGGAAGGGTTGGCCGTTATTGATGCCATTGTTGCGAAAAATCCGACAGATTCAATGGCATTCAACGAGCGTTGCTGGATGAAGGCGACGATGCGCGTTTCGTTGGATACTGCGCTTTCCGATTGTCAGCAGGCGCTCAAGCTGGCGCCCAACAGCCCTGCCATTCTCGATAGCCGTGCCTTCACCCAATTGCGGCTGGGCCATTTTGAAGCGGCAATCGAGGATTATGATGCGGCGTTGAAGTTTGTGCCAAACCAGGCAGCGTCATTATTCGGGCGCGGACTGGCGCTTATCGGCAAAGGCGAGCGTGATCGCGGAATGGCCGATATTGCGGCCGCCCGCAGGCTGAGTCCGGAGATCGATGCGCGGTTTGCGTCGTTCGGAATGGCGGCTCCCCCGGCGACCTGATCCAATGATCGCCTAAAGCAACCCGGCGGTTCGCAGATCGTCGGCGAGCAGCTCCGCCCCGCGAAAGACATGGCCCCGGATTCCCACGGCCTCGGCGCTGCGCACATTGTCCTCTCGGTCGTCGATGAAGATCGCCTGTGCGGGCGTCAGCCCGAATCGATCGAGGGCCAGCCGGTAGATGGCCGGGTCGGGTTTGATCAGGCGTTCCTCGCCGGAAACGACGATGTCGCGGAAGCGATCGAAGATCGCCGCTTCGCGGGCACGGAATGGCGGCCAGAATTCGTGGCTGAAGTTGGTGATCGCGAATAAGGGCACGCCGGCGGTGTCGAGTGCCTCGACGATCTCGGCCATGCCCGGCAGCATGGCAGGCACCGTTTCCGAAAAGCGTGGGCCATAAGCGGCGATCGCGTCGGCGAAACGCGGGTGCAGCGCGATCAGCTCGGCGCTCGTTTCGGCAAAAGGGCGGCCGGCATCATGTTGCGCATGCCATTCCAACGTGACGACATGGCGCAACAAAAAATTCAGCTCGTCGGGGTCACCCACGAGCTGTTCGAATAAAAGCCGGATATTCCAGTCGTAAAGCACATTGCCGACATCAAAGATGACGGCGTCGGGGCCGTTCATGCCGGCCCCTCCGGGGATCAGCCCTGGCGTGCCTTGAAGCGCCGGTTGGTCTTGTTGATCACATAGGTGCGGCCACGGCGGCGGATGACGCGGTTGTCGCGATGACGGCCCTTCAGCGACTTCAGGGAATTGCGGATCTTCATGGCCGTAACGCCTGCCTTATCTATGTTCGAATTGCGAAATTTGAGGCGCTCCCCTATGCGGGCGCTCCACCCGAGTCAACCCGGTTGATCGCCGAAACGCCGCTTGCGATGCGCGAAAACGCTTCGTTCAGGGGCGATACAGGTGGCTATGCAGCAAAACCGTTGCTGATGCGTTTCGAGTGAAACCACGCCCGCCGAAGGATCAGCGTCATGAAGATCACAACCCTGTCTGCTCAAGCCCTGATCGTTGGGACCATGCTCGCGCTTGTGGGTTGCGCGACCGATTCGCTGCCGACGCGCGTAACCCGCTTCCACCTTGGCCAGCCGATCGCGCCAGGGCAGCTCGCTGTCGAGCCGCGCGATCCGACGCTGGGCAAAGATCTGGAATTTCAGAGCTACGCCCGCATCGTGCAGGGCGAAATGGCGCGCAAGGGCTTCGCCGCCGCGCCCGATCTCGCCAAGTCCGAACAGGTGGCCGTCGTCGAGGTCATTCGTCACTGGCAGCCGATTGGGGCGCCGCGGGCGCCGCTGACGATCGGCCTGGGCGGCGGGAGTTTCGGTAGCGGCGTCGGGGTCGGCGGGAGCGTCAGCTTTCCGGTCGGCAAACCGAAGCAGCGGATGGACGTGATCACCGAACTGAGCGTCCAGCTCAAGCGCCGTTCGGAAGGCACCGTGATCTGGGAAGGCCGCGCGCAGACCGCCGCGCATGACGGTTCGCCCGCCGCCGCGCCCGAGGCGGCGGTGTCGCGCCTCGCCGAGGCGATGTTCCGGGACTTCCCCGGCCAGTCGGGCCAGACTATCACGGTGAAATGACAGCCCATATCTCGGCCGACTTCGATAGCGGCAACATCATCGTCCTCGATCAGAAGGACGGGACTTTCGATCTGGAAATCCGCAAGGATCATCTTTCGGATTTCTATCAATGGTTCCATTTCCGCCTGACCGGCGCGAAGGGCCAGGCGGTGACGCTGCGGATCATCAATGCCGGCGTCTCCGCTTATCCCGCCGGCTGGACCAATTACCGGGCGTGCGTGTCATCCGATCGGCAGACATGGGGCAGGATCGCGACCGAGATGGTCAAGGGCGCGCTGACCATCGCCTTCACGCCCGATTCCGATACGGTATGGTTGGCTTATTTCGCGCCATATTCGATCGAGCGGCATCATGATCTCGTCGCCCGCATCGCGGCAGCGCCCGGTGTCGCCTACGAAAATCTGGGGTCGACGATCGACGGGCAATCGATCGACATGCTGACGATCGGCGAGGGGGCAAAGCGGGTCTGGCTCTATGCGCGCCAGCATCCGGGCGAATCGATGGCCGAGTGGTGGATGGAGGGCGCGCTCGAGCGGCTGATCGATCGCCATGATCCGGTGGCGCGCAGCCTGCGCGCGCGGGCGACTTTCCATATCGTACCTAACATGAATCCGGATGGATCGCGCCGCGGCCATTTGCGCACCAACGCACTGGGCGTGAACCTCAACCGCGAATGGCACGATCCCAGCCTGGAGCGGAGCCCCGAAGTGTTCCATGTCCGCAACCGGATGGATGCAACCGGGGTCGATTTCGCGATGGACGTCCATGGTGACGAGGCGATTCCGCACGTCTTCATCGCCGGTTTTGAAGGCATCCCGAACTGGACCGATGCGCAGGGCGAACTATTCCACCTGTTCCGCGACACGCTGAAGCGGCGAACCCCCGATTTCCAGACGAAGCACGGTTATCATGTGTCGGCGCGCGGGAAGGCCAATCTGTCGATGTCGACCAATCAGCTCGCCAATCGCTTCGGCTGCATTTCGGCGACGCTGGAAATGCCGTTCAAGGACAATGACGACCTGCCCGATCCCGCGTTCGGCTGGTCGCCCGAGCGATCGAAGCAGATGGGCGCCGAATGTCTCGGTGCGCTGCACGAGATATTGGACAAGCTGCCGAACCGCTAACGGCAACACCCCGCGTGCCGAGGCCGGGTTGACGCGGCCGCAGCGGGCCAAAAAAAGGGCCGGTCCATAAAGGGCCGGCCCGTAAAGTTTTAGGAGAGGATGCCTGAAAGGCCCATTATTTGTGCACCTGCGAACATGGTTTTGCAAGTGCAAAATAAATTCCGGCGAAAAATTTCGCAGGTCATTGATAATAAATAATTAAAATATCGATCTGGATGAGGCCATCGGCCCGAACATGGGTGGCTCATGCACCGCATGTGCAACATTTCGCCGCGGCAAGCCGGCCCATCGCGCTCAGCCGAGTTTGCCGAATTTGGCCTCAAAAGCGTCGATGTCGTTTTTCTCCAGCAAGCTTGCCTGTTCGATCCACTGATCGCGGGTGATCCGGCCCTGAAATGCGCCCATCCTTCGATCGACTTCGGCCGTTTGCGTGCCATCGAGTTCGGCAAGCTGGGCGTAGCGATGGATGCCGATGCCGTTCAGCAGGCCAGCCGCCTTCGGGCCGAGGCCCTTGATCCGGGTGAGATCGTCGGAAGGGAGGTCGGCATGGGCCGTTGCGCCCAATATCGGGGTCGCGATGTCGACGAACGCGGCGGCGGCCTCGTCGACCAGCCCATGGCCCTCGGTTGTTGCTTCCGGTGCGCGCGGGGCAAGCGGCTTTGCCGGCCGTCGCATCAGAAGCGTGACGGCGACGATCGCGAGCAAGGCAACCACGATGGCGACGATGATGGTGGTATTCGGCATGTTTCACCTTCTTCTGAAATTATTGGCGGCGCGATCACCAGCCGCGCCTGTTCTTCCAATGCGAAAGCCGGTCAGTCGTTCCGCAGACGTGCCATTTCGCGCCAGCCGATATCCCGCCGGCAGAAGCCCGATGCGAAATCGAGGCGGTCGACCGCGTCATAAGCGATCTGGCGCGCCTCGCCGATCGTCGGGGCCATTGCCGAGACATTGAGGACACGGCCGCCATTGGCGACCAGCCCGGATGCGGTTTGCGCGGTGCCGGCGTGGAAGATCTTGGCGCCTTCGTGTTCGGCCGCGGCGATGCCGTTGATCGCGCCGCCCTTCTCCGGCGTTCCGGGATAGCCGCGCGCCGCCATCACCACAGTCAGCGCGGTCTGCGGCGCGAGCCGCGGCCGGGCGATCTCCGCCAGCCGGCCCTCGGCGACGGCCAGCAATACGTCGATCAGATCATCTTCGAGCCGCATCATCAGCACCTGGCATTCGGGATCGCCGAAGCGCGCATTATATTCGATCAGCTGCGGGCCGGTCGGCGTCAGCATCAGCCCGGCATAGAGCACACCCGAATAGGGCATGCCGGCGGCGGCCATCGCGCGGACGGTCGGCTCGACGATCTCGGCCATCACCTGGGCCTCAAGCGCCGGGGTCAGGATCGTCGCAGGGCTATAGGCGCCCATACCGCCGGTGTTCGGGCCGGTATCATCGTCACCCACGCGCTTATGATCCTGCGCCGATCCGAACGGCACGACGGTGGTGCCATCGGTCAGCGCGAAGAAGCTGGCTTCCTCGCCGGTCAAAAACTGTTCGATCACGACCTCGGCGCCCGCCGATCCGAAACCGCCGCCGAACATGTCGACCAAAGCGGCGTCGGCTTCGGCGCGGTTTTGCGCGATCACCACCCCCTTGCCGGCAGCCAGACCGTCGGCCTTGATCACCACCGGCAGGCCGAAGCGGTCGAGCGCGCCTTGCGCCGCGGCCAGATCGGTGAAGCGGCCATAGCCGGCCGTCGGGATATTCTCGCGCGCGCACAGATCCTTGGTGAAGCCCTTCGATCCTTCGAGCTGCGCTGCCGCCCGATCGGGGCCGAACGTCAATACGCCGTCTTCGCGCAGCCGATCGGCCAGGCCGGCGACCAGGGGCGCTTCCGGGCCGATCACGACCAACCCGACATTCTCATCGCGCGCGAACGCAACCACCGATTCGATATGGGTGGGATCGAGATCGATACATTCGGCATGTTCGGCTATGCCGGGGTTGCCAGGCGCGGCGAACAGCTTTGTAAGGCGTGGCGATTGCGCCATCTTCCACGCCAGCGCATGTTCGCGCCCACCCGATCCGAGCAACAGGATGATCATGAACGAAGCTTCCCCCGGTTTTGGGCCCGCCGGTGAACCCGGTTTCGACAGGCCCCGCCTGTTAGCGGAGGAGATGCCGGGCGACAACGCGCCTGCGCTGTCGGTCTCCGAACTTTCCGGCGCGCTCAAGCGCAGCGTCGAAGAAGCGTTCGGCCATGTGCGCGTGCGCGGCGAGATTTCGGGGTTCAAGCGGGTCGCGTCGGGCCATTGCTATCTGGCGCTGAAGGATGATCGCGCGGTCATCGATGGCGTGATCTGGAAGGGATCGGCGGCGTCGTTGCGATTCCGACCCGAGGACGGGATCGAGGTGATCGCGACCGGCAAGCTCACCACTTATCCCGGCCGGTCCAAATATCAGATCGTGATCGAGCGGATGGAGCTGGCCGGGCAGGGCGCGCTGATGGCGCTGCTCGATCAGCGCCGGCGGATGCTGGCGGCCGAAGGGCTGTTCGATGCCGACCGCAAGCGCCCGCTGCCGTTCATGCCGCGCGTGATCGGCGTCGTGACCTCGCCCACCGGTGCGGTGATCCGCGATATCCTGCACCGGCTCGAGGATCGCTGCCCGACGCATGTGATCCTGTGGCCGGTGATCGTGCAGGGCGACAGCGCGGCGGCGCAGATCGCCGCGGCGATCCGCGGTTTCGGGGCGATCGCGGCGGGCGGGCCGATCCGCCGGCCGGACCTGTTGATCGTCGGCCGCGGCGGCGGATCGATCGAGGATCTGTGGGCGTTCAATGAGGAAGTGGTCGTCCGTGCGGTCGCCGAATCGCCGATCCCGATCATCTCGGCGGTCGGCCATGAGACCGACACGACCTTGTGCGATTTCGCAGCGGACCTGCGCGCGCCGACGCCGACCGCCGCGGCCGAGCTCGCCGTGCCGGTGCGGGCCGATCTGCTCGGTGCGGTGCGCGACATGGGGCTGCGCGCCGAGCGGCTGGCGCGGCGCTATCATGAGCGCGCGATCGAACGGTTCGACGGTATCGCACGGCAATTGCCAGGCCCGGATACGTTGCTCGATGCGTCGCGGCAACGGCTCGACGAGGTCGGCGATCGATTGCCGCGGGCGCTTGCGCGGCGGCTGGCGGTTGCCGGCGGCGAACTGGCGCAAATATCGGGCGCACTGCGGCCGCGGCTGATCGAGGATCGGCTGCATCGCGGCGAGGCGGCGCTGAAAGCCGAGATGCGCGCGGCCGGGCGCGCGGTGCAACATGCGAAGGATCGTGCCGGGCAGCGGCTGTCGGCGACGGCGGCGCGCCTGCGCCACGAGCCCATCGGCCAGCGGATCGCCGGCGGCCATGACCGGCTCGACCGGCTGTGGCGGCTGGCCGACAGCCTGCACCCCGATCGGCCGCTGCGGCTGGGCTATGTGCGGGTCGAGCGGCGGACTGGCGGCGTGGTGGCATCGGCCGATGCGGCGAGGGCGGCGGCCGCGCTGACCTTGCACTTTGTCGATGGCGCCGTCGACGTGCGGGTTGAGAAGCCGGTGCAACCGCCATATGGCAAAGACGACAAGGCCGCGCAGCCCGAGCTCTTTTGAACACTGCGCGCCGATCCCATATTCCGGGTGTGAAGGAGGTTTCCGATGTTGATGTCCCAGAGCGGCCGCGTCGCGAAGCTGCATTATATGGCCAATGGCTTCCGGGTGCTCGCGCCCGGCGATCATGTGATCTGCGCGTTGACGGGCGCGGCGATCACGCTGGACGATCTGCGCTACTGGAACGTGGCCCGGCAGGAACCCTATGCCAGTGCCGAGGCCGCGACGAAGGCGGAGCAGAAGGCTTGATCTTCAGGCGGCGCCTGATCGGGGCCGCGATGACCCTGATCGTATCGGGATGCGCGCCGACGATCGTTCCGCAGGGCGTGGCGCCGCAACTCGCGCCTCCGACGGGTTCCGTTACTTCGGTGCAACCGGCCGCCGTCGGCTATGACTTCACTTTGCGGGGCAACCTCGAACAGGGCGGGCTGGCCATCGGGACCGCACCGGCGGGATGGGCGCTGCGGCTCGATGGCAGGCCGATCGGCGTGGCCACCGACGGGCGTTTCGTGATCGCCTTCGACCGCGATGCCGGTGCATCGGCGATGCTGGAGGCCGAAGCGGACGGGCGCCTTTATCAGCAGAAGCTGACGATCAGCCCCCGTGCCTGGCAGATTGAGTCCTTGCCGACCTTGCCCAAGGGCACGACGCCGACCCCCGAATTCCTGGCCCGCCGCGCCGAAGAACTCAGGCAGATCACGGCCGCACGCGCGATCGACTCGCACAGCGAGGGCTGGCGGCAGCATTTCATCTGGCCGGTGCAGGGGCGGATCAGCGGCGTGTTCGGTTCGCAGCGCATTTATGCCGGCGAACCGGGTGCCTATCATCCCGGCGTCGATGTCGCTCGGCCGGCGGGAACCCCGGTGGTCTCGCCGGCCGACGGCGTCGTGATCCTGGCGGCGGGGGCGCCCTTCACGCTCGAGGGCAATCTGCTGATGATCGATCATGGCATGGGGCTCAACAGCGCCTTCCTGCATCTGTCGCGGATCGACGTGAAGGTGGGCGATGTCGTGCGTCAGGGGCAGCCGGTCGGCGCGATCGGCATGACCGGCCGGGCGACCGGGCCGCATTTACACTGGGCGATGAAGTGGCGCGACGTCCGCCTCGATCCCGCGCCGGTGGCGGGGCCGATGTCGGCGCAATAACTCAATTCACGCGGCGGAAGCGGACGCCGTGATTATAGCCGATGCTGCCGAGATAGCTGCCGAGCGCGGCTTTCCGAATGATGACCTTGTCGCCCTGCCGCGGCGGCACTGATAGGCCGCTGGTCGCGTCCCAGGTTCCTGCGCCGTCGGTCAGCACAATCGACCAATTGCCGTTCTGGGAGCCCCGCGCGGATGCAACAGTGCTTTCGATTTGGGTGATATCTTCAGCGGCGATCTCTTTATCGTCCTTGTCACTACGCGACCCAAAAATGCCGAGATTTGGCAATGTGAAACCGAATAGCGACTTTCGGGTTTCCCGGACCTGGGCGCGATCAATGACAACAACATCCCGCTTCTTTTCCGCTGTGTCGAGCGCGGCCACCTGAGCATCATAACAGGCCAGCCGTTGCGTGGAATCGGTGATCGTGCGGCACTCGACGAGATTTACGAGCAGCTGCGGCCGCGTGGCCGCCGCTGCCGCCGGAGCTGCGGCAGCGAACGACAGGATCGCCGTCCCAATCGCCGTCCCAAAAGTCAGTGTCGCGGTGCGGCCAATCATACGTATCTCCCTGTCCGTGAAACATTATAAGCGCAATCCCGCACATATAAGCAACGACATTTCGCAACTGTTGCAAAAAGGCGACAACGGCACCGCAACACGCCGGAAAGATTAACCTGCGCTTTACAGGTTGATTGGATTTCTTGCACACCACCGGTCATGCCTGAAGGGGGGGAGAGGTGTGCCAGCGCCGATCCTTCCCCGAAAGGTTGAGCCTGGCGTGATCAATTCGCGCCACTCACTCCAGAAAAGGGACTGGAAAGTGACCAATAATATGAAGAATATCAGCCGGTTTGGGCTGAACGCCAGTGCGGCATCGATTGCGCTTGGCATCGCATTTGCGTCTTCGCCGGCGTTCGCGCAGGACAAGCCGGCCGATGCGGCAGCGGCCGAGGACAGCAACGTTATCATCGTGACCGGTTCGCGCATTCCGCAGCCCAACCTGACGTCGGCCAGCCCGATCACGGTGGTCAGCACCGCTGAAATCAAGCAGCAGGGCACGACGCGGGTCGAAGATCTGATCAACAATCTGCCGCAGGCTTTCGCGGCGCAGGGTGGCAATCTTTCGAATGGTGCGACGGGCACCGCCACCGTCGATCTTCGCGGTCTTGGCGCCGCTCGTACGCTGGTTCTGGTTAACGGTCGCCGGCTGTTGCCGGGCGATCCGCGCTCCCCTTTCGCTGATCTCAACGCGGTTCCGGCCGCACTCGTGAAGAGCGTCGAAGTTCTGACGGGCGGCGCTTCGTCAACCTATGGTGCTGACGCGGTTTCCGGTGTCGTTAACTTCAAGATGGACACGGAGTTTGAGGGTTTCAAGCTGGACGGGCAATATAGCCTGTATCAGCATAATAATGACTCTGGTTCGCTCGTGACTGCGCCGCTGATTGCACGCAACTACCCTTTTCCGAGGGGGAGCAGCGCGAATGGCGGCACGGTCGACGCGACCGCAGTTATCGGCGCGGGCTTTGACGACAATCGCGGTCACGTTACGGCCTATGTAGGCTATCGCAAGATCAAGCCGGTTTTGCAGGCGACCCGTGATTATTCGGCTTGCAACGTAACGGCAAACACGCCTGCACAAATCACGGCGCGCGCGGGTCGGTTGCTCAACTGCGGCGGCTCGGCGACGTCAGCGAACGGCACCTTCTTCACCACTAATGCTACTAGCAGCAACACCTACCAAGTGGGGCCGAACGCGGCAAACGGCACCGGGACGTTCATTCCGGGATCGACTCCGTATAACTTCGCGCCAGTAAATTATTATCAGCGGCCAGACGAGCGTTATACCGCCGGCTTCTTTGCCCATTATGATGTCAGTGATGCGTTCAAGCCCTATATGGAGGGCATGTTCATGGACGACCGTACGGTCGCTCAGATCGCGGCGTCGGGTGACTTCGGCAATACGACCACGATCAATTGCGATAACCCGCTGCTGTCTGCGCAACAGAGGCCGCTCGTCTGCAACACGAACAACCTGATCGGGTTCAGCGCCACGACGCCTGCGACAGTCTTCACCAATCCCGACGGAACGACCTACAATCGCGCGAATCTTACGATCTTGCGACGAAACGTCGAAGGCGGCGGCCGTCGTGACGATTTGCAGCACACCAGCTATCGTCTCGTCACCGGCGCGACCGGCGATATCGCCAAGGGCATCTCCTATGACGCCTTCTATCAGTTCGGCCGCACCAACTTCGCGCAGACCTACAATAACGACTTCTCGGTAACGCGGCTGACCCGGGCTCTCGACGTGATCAGCGTTGGAGGGGTTCCGACTTGCCGGTCGGTCGTCGATGGTTCGGATCCAAATTGCGTACCGTATAACATCTTCAAGCTCGGTGCCGTAACACCCGCGGCCCTCAGCTATCTGCAAACGCCAGGCTTCTCGCGCGGCCAAACCGAAGAAACAGTGGCTGATGCTTCGATCACAGTCCTCGGCGGTGAGTATGGTGTGCAGAGCCCGTGGGCGGATAATGGCATCGGCATGAATGTCGGTGTCGAATATCGCAAGGAATCGCTGAACTTCGAAACGGATCAGGCCTTCGCGACCGGCGATCTGGCCGGCCAGGGTGGTGCGACGATCGGCCTCAGCGGTTCGTACAATGTCAAGGAAGTCTTTGGTGAAATTTCCATTCCGGTCATCGAATCAAAACCATTCTTTGAATCGCTGACGTTGAGCAGCGGCTATCGCTATTCAAAGTACAAGGTTCCGGGAACGGCAACCTCGGCGGGCAACAGCTTCTCGACGAACACCTACAAGTTCGAAGCCGAGTGGGCCCCGGTCCGCGATTTCAAAATCCGCGGTAGCTACAACCGTGCGGTTCGGGCGCCGAACATCACCGAGCTGTTCTCGGCGACGTCGGTCTCACTGGACGGCAATTCCGATCCTTGCGCCGGTGCCGCTCCTTCGGCAACGCAGGCCCAGTGCGTTCTCGCCGGTGTAAGCGCTGCGCAATATGGCAAGGTGCGCTCAAACCCGGCCAGCCAGTATAACGGCTTGCAGGGCGGCAATACCGGCCTGGCACCGGAAAAGGCGACGACCAAGTCGCTCGGCCTGGTGTTCACGCCGACGTTCCTGCGGGGCTTCTCCGCGACGCTCGATTATTTCGACATCAAGGTGAAGAACGACATCAGCGCGGGCATCGGTGCCGATACGATCCTGTCGCAATGCGTCGCGACCGGTGCTGCGGCATTCTGCAGCTTGATCCATCGTGACGGCAACGGATCGTTATGGCTGTCGAACAATGGCTATGTGATCGATACCAACCTCAACATCGGTTCGGTTTCGACCAAGGGCATCGATGTGGCCGCAGCCTATACCAGCCGGATCGGCAAATATGGCACGATCTCGGTCAGCCTCGTCGGTACGTATCTCGACAAGCTGAAGACGGATACCGGCGTGGGCGTTTCGTACGACTGCGCAGGCTTCTACGGCCTGCAGTGCGGCACGCCGAACCCGGAATGGCGCCACAAGGCGCGTCTGACCTACACGATGCCATCGGGCCCGGGTGTTACGTTCGCATGGCGCTATTTCTCGTCGGTCGATCTCGACAAGACGAGCAGCGATACCGCCCTGCGGCAGACCAACCAGGCGACGTTGCCACCACAGAGCCTCAAGATCGCTTCCCAAAGCTATTTTGATCTGTCGTTCACGCTGCCGTTCGAGGACAAGTTCACGTTCCGGATTGGTTGCAATAACATTTTCGACAAGTCCCCGCCGGTTGTTGGTTCGAACGCTCTCACCAGCGTGACGGGTAACGGCAATACCTTCCCGCAGGTATATGACGCGCTCGGCCGCTACCTTTACGCCGGTGTAACGCTCGACTTCTGAGCTGATCGATATATCGTGAAGAATGGCGGTGGACCCCTTGGGGTCCGCCGCTTTTCTTTTGTGCATGGCAGTCTAGAAGGCACCAATGACCGGTGAGGCCCGTTCCATTCAGACGATTGTTGCCGAGGCGGATCGTTGTGCGACCCGGGGTGACGTCGCGGCCGCGCGCCTGTTGCTCGACGAGGCCGTTAAACTGAAGCCGGACGACGTCGATAGCTGGTTGAAACTCGCATCAATGTGCCGGGCAGCCGGTGACATTGAGGCTGCGATGCGCGCGGCAAGCGGCGCCTTGAACGCAGAGCCCCTCCACTTCGTGGCGCTTCTTCTCCGCGCCAGCCTTCTCGAACGGCAGGGGAGTTCCGAAGCCGGCGAGGCTTATGGCAGGGCGCTTGCCCAGCGTCCCGACGCCGCACTTCCGCCGCAACTGGCCGCGATGGTCGGCCGTGCAACGGAACGGTATCGGACTCATATCGCGCGCAACGAGGCGCATCTCGCCGCGGCAATGACCGATGCCGAGCAGGCGGCTTCACCCGATGAAGCTGCCCGAATGAAACGGTTTCGGACAAACACGTTGCGGCTCACCCGCGCCTATCATGCCGAACCGACCCACTATCATTATCCCGGATTGAGCGAACGCGAATTTCATGACCGCACGCTTTTTGCCTGGCTGCCGCAGCTCGAGGCTGCGACGGATGCTATCGCTGCCGATTTTGAGCGAGTGATGTCCGCCGAGCGTGCTGAACTCGTCCCCTATATCCAATATCCGGATGGGGTTCCGTTGCGCCAATGGAAAGCCCTCAATCACTCCAGCGAGTGGACGGCGATTCACCTCCTGCAAAATGGCCGGCGGATTGATGCTAATGCCCGGCACTGCGAGGCTACGATGGCCGTTCTTTCGACGATCCCGCAGCCAAGGATTCCGAATTGCTCGCCAAACGCCATGTTTTCACTGCTTGCACCTGGGGCGCATATTCCGCCCCATCATGGTGTGGCAAACACGCGGCTGGTTTGCCACCTGCCGCTGATCGTCCCCGACGGATGCTCGTTCCGCGTCGGTGCGGAAACCCGATGCTGGCGTCGGGGTGAAGCCTTTGTTTTTGATGATACGATCGAGCATGAGGCTGCCAATGAAAGCGGCATGTTGCGAGTCGTGCTGATCTTCGACCTTTGGCATCCGGGACTCGCGCCGATCGAGCGGGAAGCGGTCACTATCCTGATGACGACGCATGGCGCTGGTGGCGATGGCGCGCTCTGACATGATCCGGCGCTTCGCGGAATTACGCGCCAGACTTGAGCATAGTCCCGCCGATAGTGACGCGGCGTTTGATCTGGCGGAGGTGGCGAGTCTTTTGCGGTGCGAAGAAGAAGCGTTGCCGCTGGTGACCATGGCGGCGGAAACTGTTGGAACCAGTCCGGCGCTCTGGCAGTGGAAGGCGTTGCTTCATCGTGCGCTCGATCAAAATATTGCAGCTATTTCCGCATTCGATCGTGCATCCCGTCTCTCACCAGCCGACGCCAAGATCGCCCATGGCCGAGCCCGGACGGCCCTTGAAGCCGGTCTTCCGGCCATGGCCTTGTTCGATCACGCTCATCGATTAGCGCCAAATGACGGGGACATATTGCTGGGCCGGGCTTCGGCACAGCTTGCCGAGGGCGATTTGCCAGCGGCAATTGCCGGCATCGATAATCTTCTGGTCCGAAATCCGGGCTGGATGGCCGGGCATGAACTCGTGTCGCACCTGCGCTGGTTGAGCGGAGACCACAACAGCTTTGCAATCTCACTCGATCGTGCCCTGGCGATTGCGTCGGCCGATCCGGCGTTGTGGCACATGCTGATCGTCCTGTTGATTCATGCCGGTCAACATGATCGGGCGCGGGATGTGATCCATCGCGGCCGATCGCTTGCCGGTCCTCAGCTGTTCTTTGACGTGAATGAAGCTATAGTTGCCTCCGAGCAGGGCGATATCATGACCGCCGACAGGTTGTTTGCCAGTCTGGAAGCTGTGGACGACATGACGGTAGCAGTCCGCCATATCCGTCACCTTTTGCGAACTCGAAGGATCGAGCAGGCTGCGGCACTCGCCGAAAGCAGGACGGGAGATCCCGACTCGCATTTGATCTGGCCGTATCTGGGAACCGCGTGGCGCCTGCTCGGCGATCCGCGCTGGGACTGGCTGGAGGGGGATCCCAGGCTGGTCGGAACAATCGATCTGACGGGGATGTCGTCGTCACTGGATCGACTGGCGGCGTGCCTGCAAGACCTGCACATCGCACCATCTCAGCAGCTCGATCAATCAGTTCGGGGCGGAACACAAACAGAAGGTGCGCTGTTTGCCCGGATCGATCCGGAACTTTGCATTCTTCGTGCAGCTATCGTCGATGCTGTGGCACAACATATCGCACAATTGCCGCCATATGATCCGGCTCACCCTACACTTGGGCAACCGCGTCCACATGTGATCAGGTTCAATGGTTCCTGGTCGGTACGACTCAATGCGCAGGGGCATCATGCCCATCATATCCACCCCGATGGATGGCTGAGTTCGGCTTTCTATGTTGCTTTGCCTTCGGAAGCGCAACGTGGTCCGGCACCCGCAGGTTGGCTTGCGCTAGGCAAACCCCAAACTGAGCTGGGGCTTGATCTTGCAGCGACCCGCATGATTGAGCCGCAACCGGGTCGTCTCGTGCTGTTTCCCTCGACAATGTGGCACGGCACCCTGCCCTTTGAAGGCGGTGAGCGGCTGACCGTCGCATTTGACGTTGCGGCCGGTGTAAGAGAAGAAGATCGGTAATGGTCACCAAGATTATGCATGAGAGCATCGTTCAGGCGTTCGAACTCTTTCAGCGGGGGGATCTTGACGGGGCATTCCGGCGGGGGCGAGCGGCTCTGGTCGGGCAACCGCAGCACCCGGCGCTGCTCCAATTGCTGGGCGTTATCTGCTGTCGCACCGGTGATCTCTTGCAGGGCGCAGGTTATCTTCGTCAGTCTTTGGCCCAGGATGGGTCGAACATGGCCACGCGCCTCAATCTCGCCACGGCGCTGATTTCGCTCAAGGCGTGGGCCGAAGCCGATGCGGTGACCGCGCCTGGTAATATCACCGGACCGATACCTCCCGAATTATGGCGGATGCGGGGTTATGTGGTGCAACAACTCGGCCGCCCGGCGGAAGCTGCCGCGGCTTATGAAAAGGTCGTAGCCCGATGGCCCGACGATTTTGAGAGCTGGAACAATCTGGGAAATGCGCGACGTGACAACGGAGATGGCGCCGGGGCCGTTCTCGCCCTGCAGCGTGCAGCAATGCTGCGTCCCGATAGCTTGCCCGTTCAGATCAACCTCGCAGCCGCATTGGCGATAGAGAGTGATTTTTCAGCAAGCGTGGCGGCACTGGAGCGGGCGGTCAGGATTTCACCAGGGGACCCCGCCATATTGCTCGATCTGGCCAAGGGGCTGAACAAGCTGGAACGCTATCGGGACGCCCTGGTCCCGCTAGGTGAAGGGGCGAAGCTTGCACCGGAAGATCCGCGCTTTCCGGTCGAGATGGGGCTGACTTTTGTCAGTTTGCGGGAGTATGCGGCGGCCGAGCACGCGTACAGAGCGGCGATTGCCGTCTCGCCGACCAATCTGCCGGCCTATGTACATTTCGGTTCGCTGCTCGAGCGCACAGACCGCGCCGACGAACTCGGCGTTTTGCTTGATCAGGCCTACGCTGCGGGGGTTGATCCAGCCGACCTGGCCTTTTTGCGGGCGCAACAGTTCCGCCGAGCGGGTCGCCTTGAAGAGGCGCTTGCGCTTGCCCGTATGGCTCCGGTCGATACGCCGCCGATCCGAAAGTGGTGGCTGATTGGCGATGTCGCTGATCGCCTTGGCGATGCCGCTACTGCGTTTGCGGCGTTCGAAGCGATGAACCAGGCCGCCGATGTTGATCCGACAAATCCTCCCGGCGGCGCTGCGGGATATCGCCGCGAGCTTGCTCAAATGGCCGCGGCGACCACCGCAGAATGGATCGCCCATTGGCACCCGGTCGAATCGGAATCCGAGCGGGCCGCGCCCGTATTTCTGGTTGGGTTTCCCCGCTCGGGTACGACGTTGCTCGACACGATCCTGATGGGTCATCCAGACGCCGCGGTTCTGGAAGAGGAGCCTTTTCTACCGCGCGCCGCAGAGCGTGCAGGCTCGTTCGGGGCGCTTGCCGATCTGGACACGCAGGGCGCGGCCGCTTTACGGGCCGGGTACTTCGCGGAGGTTGATGCAGTAGCGCCGCAGGCTGCGGGTCGCACGGTCATCGATAAAATGCCGTTCAACAGCACGCACATGGTTGCGGCACTTCGGTTGTTTCCGGACGCGCGTTTCATTTTCGCTCAGCGCCATCCGTGTGATGTCGTGCTGAGCTGCTTCATGACCAATTTTCAGCTCAACGCCGCAACCGCCAACTTCACAGACCTATTGGGGACCGCGCGGCTGTACGATCAGGTGCTTAGCTATTGGGAGCAATGCCGGGCACTGCTTGCGCCGCCCGTCCATGTACTGAGCTACGAGGCCATGGTAAACGATCCAGAGCAAGCACTCCGGCCGCTCATTGGGTTTCTCGACTTGTCATGGGATGACAGGTTGCTGGATCACCGGCAGACTGCACGCGCACGCGGGTACATCCCAACCGCAAGCTACGCGCAAGTCACCGAAAAAATCTACTCACGCGCAAGCGGGCGTTGGATACGCTATCGCGATCAGATGCGGGATGTCTTGCCGATCCTGGCACCATGGGCCGAAAGAATGGGATACGGCATGTAACTTGCCGTTGATCGGGAAGCACCTACAATTGCCAGTCGAGACCGTTGTTATTGACCCTGATATGGCTTCATGGCTTGCACACGATCAACGGTCATTCGCTCTTCCCGCTTGATCAGCGCCCATTCAGCTGCTGTGTGACAGCGTTTAGATCTGGCGAGCCGACTGCCGGTATCAACCTCGCTTCTGCAAATCACGCGATTCGGATCGCCCATTTCTTCGTCGTTTGCTTTGGTGTGCCGCGCTCCGGCTGCAGCGGAGATGAACAAGGAGGTCGTGAAGATTAAGAACGTTACAATTTTCATCGATAATCCTCGAAATATCATAAATCGCTATCGCCTCACTATATCACCATTCTGCGGCGGTGCAGCGAAAAATTTGCGGCGGCGGTGATTGGGGCACCCGGTCCTTTGCTCGCACTCTTGGCTGCGGGCAGGCCGTTCCCATGCAACTTTAGGCGCTGCGAGACTCGAACCCGGCCTTCGCCGGGATGACGAAAGTGGGCCCGATTTTTCGCCGTCAACACCTATCCTGCGCGCCGAAGCTCGCCGAATTTCCAAGCCAGTATTTCGGTTTCGAAGGCGAGGAGCGTCCACAACGTGTTGACAACCTGCACGGCGATCTCGTTGTCGCTGAATTCGTCGTGGATCCGGATCACCGTTCGCTTGGCCACTTCCACCTTGCCAGTCGTGATGGCGGCAGATGGAATGGACAGGCTGTGGAAGGCAACGGCCGAAGCGGCGACCCGCCGCACCCAATCGAGGTTGACGGGCAGTTTGAAGCGATCCTGAAGCGATTGCAGCGAATCTTTCAGGACATTGTCCACCTGAAACCGCGCCAGTTCATCCTGCGACGTGGCGGCTTTGGCTCTCCTGACGAGCTCTGCGCCGACCTGGTGGTGCGTGTCGATGATGATGGGCCCCGCCATCAGCCAAGCGTAGTTCAGCGCCCGGCCCAAAGCACCATCACGATTATAGTGTTTCAACCGCATCGCAGCTTCTTCGTCCGATATCGGTGCGGCTTCAGCTGATAGATGCTGTTCGTTCATCATTCCGGCCTGCCTCATCCTGATCCGACATATGGTCATCACCCGACATATATGGTGTTGATTCGGCCATTAAGCAATTTACGCAATATCCCTTGTTTCGTTGCGGATTGATCGGCACCGAAGAATGCGCTGTCGCGGATCGGGGCGTTGCGTGAATATTTTCGTTTCTGCCGTCGACAGACGATGTGGGCGGGGCGGCTGGCCGGATTCCCTGATAGCGCTGATGCCCTGCCAGCAATAGTTTTTGAGGCAACCGCCCCGGTCAGGGCTGCGTACCGTCCTTCAGCTCATCATCGATCAGGATGCGCACCGCAGCGCCCTCGAGATCGTCGAACTGCCCGTGGGAAAGCGACCACATGAAGGCCGCGAGCCCGCTCAGGCCGAGCAGCAGTGCGATCGGGATGAGGACGGCGATCCCGGTCATCGTGCGCACCGGGTGAGGCGCAGCGCGTTGGCCACGACAATGATCGAGGAGGTCGACATGGCGATGGCTGCGATCAGCGGCGTCACGAGGCCGAAGATCGCCAGCGGCACCGCGAGGATATTGTAGCCGATCGCCATCGCGAAATTCTGCCGCACGACCCGCATCGTCCGGTGCGCCGCGGCGACGGCAATCGGCACGGGCAGCAGGCTGTCACCCAGGAAGACGATGTCGGCCGCCGTCTGGCCAACGTCGCTTGCCGAAGACGGCGCCATCGAGACATGGCCGGCCGCGAGGGCCGGGCCGTCGTTGAGCCCGTCACCCACCATCAATACGCGGTGGCCGGCCCTCGTCAGGCGTTCGATTGCCCGAAGTTTTTCATCGGGGGTCATGCCGACGACGGCGGGGACATGAAGTTCGCCCGCGATCGGCGCGACCGCTTCGCGGCGATCACCTGACAATATTACCGGATCGAGCGCCATGCCGGCCATGCGTGCGACCGCCTCGACGGCATCGGGGCGCAGATGGTCGGCGAAGCGGATCCGGTGCGCCGTACCGCCTTCGACGCTGAAACCGCAGCTCAACGCATCGTCGGCGGCAGCGGGAGCGCCGGCCCATTGCGGCCGGCCAAGGCGGATTCTCTTGCCGTCGGCCATCGCCTCCATGCCGAAGCCGGGAGTTTCGCGCAGGTTGGCCAGTTCCGCCGGCCGCACGCCCATTTGCTCGAGCGTGCGCGCCAATGTCTGCGAGAGTGGATGGCGGCTGGCGCGGGCGAGCGCGAGCGCGAGCGATTGTTCGCCGGGATCGAGATCGATGGTGCCGACCAGATCGGGACGGCCAAGCGTGAGCGTGCCGGTCTTGTCGAAACGGACCCGGTCCGCCTCCGCCAGCCGTTCGAGTGCGGAGCCGTCCTTGACCAGCAGGCCCCGGCGCATGAGCGCGCCCGACGCGACCACCTGCGCGACCGGCACCGCGAGCCCGAGCGCGCAGGGGCAGGTCACGATCAGCACGGCGACCGCGATCAGCAGCGACTGGTGCCAGCCCGCACCCATGATCATCCAGCCGATAAAGCTGGCGGCGGCGAGCGTATGCACCGCCGGCGCATAATAACGCGCGGCGCGATCGGCGATCCGCACGTAGCGCGAACGGCCCTGGCCTGCGGCTTCCATCAGCCGCGCCATGCCGGCGATGGCGGTATCGGGGCCGGCGGCGGTGACGCGCACCGTGAGCGGATCGGTGAGGTTGAGCGATCCGGCGATCACCCTGGTGCCGCGCTCGACCGGCTCGGCTCGGCTTTCGCCGGTGACGAGCGACCGGTCGACACTGCTCGCGCCCTGCTCGACCGTGCCGTCGGCGGCAAACCGCTCGCCGGCGCTGACCAGCAGATTCATGCCGGGCCTGATTGCCTCCGCCGCAAGCCAGGCCGTCGTGCCATCGGCCTGCGCGATCATGCCGCCGGGTGCTGTCTGGCGCAGCAGCGCGCTTGCCCCGTCACGTGCGCGATCGCGCATCGCGCTGTCGAGGAAACGGCCGGCGAGCAGGAAGAAGATCAGCGACACCGCGCCGTCGAAATAGGCATGCGGGCCGCCGGTGATCGTCTCGAACAGGCTGAGGCTGGTGGCGAGCAGGACGCCGATCGAGATCGGTACGTCCATGTTGGTGCGCCCGTGCTTGAGCGCCCCCCAGGCCGAGCGGAAGAAGGTCTGGCCGGCATAGGCGACGGTCGGCATCGCGATCAGCGCCGACAGCCAGTGGAAAAGCTGCCGCGTCGGGCCATCGGCGCCAGACCAGATCGATACCGACAGCAGCATGATGTTCATCGCCGCGAAGCCGGCGACACCCAGCGCCTTCAGCAGCCGGCGGCTTTCCGCGCGATCGTTCGCATTGTCGCTCTGCACGAGCACCGGCTCGGCGGTAAAGCCGAGCGATATCAACGCCTCGCGCAATGCCGGCACGTCGACATCGGGGCGATGGTCGATCGCCACTTTTTTCGCGGTCAAATTGACCCGCGCGCCGACCACGCCGGGCATATGGCCAAGACCATTTTCGATCTTGGAAATGCAGCCCGCGCAACGAATGCCGGGCAAGCTGAACTCGCTATGTTCGACAACTGCGCTCATGCCGGGACCTCGTCGATGAAGCGGCCTTCGCGATCGCCCTGGCGGACCCGCAGTTCCAGCCGCCAGCGGCCTGCAGGCAGCGCTTCGATCGACCGGTAACGCCCGGGTGCGATCGGCTGGAAATGCAGATTCATGTCGGGCAGCCGGCCCAGCGGATGGATAGCGGTCGCATCGATCCGTGCATCCGGAACCGAAGGCAGCATGACCACGGCATGATCGCCGTCACGCTCCGCGGTCAGTTGCCAGCCGAGCGCCTGCTGCGCGTGGGCTTCGTCGAGCCAGTGGTTATATTGCTGGCTCGCCACATAGCTGTTGTCGACGATCGTGCCGCCGAAGGTGCGGGCGGCGAAGGTCGCCATGACCATGTTGACGGCGATGATGACGCCGAAAAAGCTCACCGTGAGCATCAACATGTGGCGACCGGTAAAGGTGCGGGTCATGGCTATTTCTCCGGACGGTCGAAACGGGCTTCGTCGCGGGCGATGGCCTTTTCGCCGTCGATCGCGGTCAATATGAAGGTGAAGCGGGCGGCTTCTTCGCCATCGGCGCTCGCGCGGACATAGATCCGATGAATGTCGACCTGATCGGGCGCGACGGTGAAGTCGAGCGCGGGCGTCGCCGTGCGGTCGTCGGCGAGCGAATCCCACATGGTGGCGCCAGGCAGTCCGGCTATGGCGAGATGCACCTTGCGCGGGCGCGATTCCATGTTGCGCAGCTTGATCGTATAGGCGTTGCGGATCGTCCGGTCGGAGAGTTGTACATACAGCGGATTGCGATCATGGCCGACCGCCAGATCGAGCCGGGTGCGCGCGCTGAGCGCGAACATCATCGCCAGCCCGACGGCACCCCATACGGAGAAATAGGCGATCGTCCGCGGCCGCAGGATCGTGCGGATGACGGGGACCGGCGGCGCACCGGCGGCCTCGGCCTTGCAGTCCTCGAGGGTGGCATAGTCGATCAGGCCGCGCGGGCGCCCGACCTTTGCCATCATCTCGTCGCAGGCATCGATGCACAAGGCGCAGGTGATGCAGGCATATTGGTTGCCGTCGCGAATATCGATGCCGGCCGGGCAAACCTGGACACAGGCCTGGCAATCGATGCAGTCGCCGCTGGGCGCGCTGTGATCGCTGCGCTTGAGACCATGGCTGCGAGGTTCGCCGCGCCAGTCCTTATAGGTGACGACCAGCGAACGTTCGTCGAGCATCGCGCCCTGAATGCGCGGCCAGGGGCACATATAGTTGCAGACCTGCTCGCGCATGAAACCGCCGAATATATAGGTCGTCGCGGTAAGGATCGCGATCGTGGCATAGGCCACGAAGGCGGCGTGACCGGCGAACAGATCATAAGCGAGCGTCGGCGCGTCGGCGAAATAGAATATCCAGGCGCCGCCGGTGAGCAGGCCGACCGTCAGCCAGGCGCCATGCTTGAGCACGCGACGGCCGATCTTCGATAATGTCCAGGGCGCCTTCTTGAGGCGGATCTGGGCATTGTGATCGCCATCGATCGCGCGTTCGATGTGGAGGAACAGATCGGTCCACACTGTCTGCGGGCAGGCATAGCCGCACCATGCACGCCCGACGGTGGAGGTGACGAGGAACAGGCCGATCCCGGCCATCACCAGCAGGCCGACGACGAAATAGAATTCGTGCGGCCAGATCTCGATCGCGAAGAAATAGAAGCGGCGATGGGCGAGATCGACGAGCACCGCCTGATCGGGTGCAAAAGCGCCGCGGTTCCATCGCAGCCACGGCGTCAGATAATAAACGGCCAGCGTGAAGGCCATCACCTGCCATTTGAGCCGCCGGAAAAAACCGTCGACGGCGCGCGGAAAGATATCCGCGCGGCTGGCGTAGAGCCGCCCACCCTTTGGAGGCAGGTTGGGCGGAATCATGTTCATTCGCCGCCGCCCAGCGAATGTACATAGGCCGTCAGCATGTTGATCGTCGCCGGATCGAGCTTCTGGCTCCAGGCCGGCATCACGCCATAGCGCGCATTGGTGACAGTCGCGGTGATCGTGTCGCGATCGCCGCCATAAAGCCAGATGCCGTCGGTGAGGTTGGGCGCGCCGAATTGGCGGCCGCCCTTCGCATCCGGGCCGTGGCAAACGGCGCAGTTGGTGGCAAACAGCGCCGCGCCGCGCTGCGCGGACAGGTTATTGGCCTGCTGGTGCGAGACGGTGCGCACGAACGAAACGACGTCCTGGATTTCCTCGGGCTTGAGAATGCCATCGCGACCAAAAGCGGGCATCTGCGACATCCGCGTCGCATCGTCGCCGGGCTGGCGAATGCCGTGCAAGAGGGTCTGGTGGATCGCGGCGCGGCTGCCGCCCCACAGCCAGTCGTCATCGTTGAGGTTGGGATAGCCCTTGCCGCCCGCGGCGCCCGATCCGTGGCACTGCACGCAATTGATCTTGAACGCCGCGCGGCCGCCCTCGATCGCCGCGTGCATCAGCGGCGAATGCGGATCGAGCGTGGTGATGTCGACGGTGGCGAGCGCGGCCCGGGTCGACGCCCGCGCGGCTTCGGCCTTCGCGGTTTCGGCGGCGAGCTGGCCATGGCTGGTCCAGCCGAGCATGCCCGCCGACGAGCGATGCAGCAGCGGGATCGCCGGATAGGCGATGCAATAGCCGATCGCAAAGGCGATGCAGGCGTAGAAGGTCCACAGCCACCAGCGCGGCATCGGATTGTCGAGTTCTTCTATGCCATCCCATTCATGGCCCATGGTGGGCACGCCGGTGGCTTCATCGATCTTGCGCTCAGTCATCGAGAGGACTTTCGTCACGGAAGGGGATCAGGCTTGCGTCTTCGTGCCGCGATCGTGCCGAAGGACGCAGGGCGAACCAGAGCGCGAGCAGGAAAATCAGGCCGAGGAAGATCATGCCCCACGTATCGGCGGCATGGCGCAGCGCGTCGTACATCATCGCGCCTTCTCCATCGGTTCGGCGGATCTGGTATCAACGAGCGTGCCCAGCATCTGCAGATAGGCCACCAAAGCATCCATTTCGGTGACCTTCTTCGGATCGCCGTCGAAATCGCGGGCCTGCGCCTTGGGATAGCGCTTCTTCAGATCGGCGCTGTCGGCATCGGGATCGGCCTGCGCCATCGCATCCTCGACCGCCTTGCTGACATCGGCATCGGTGTACGGCACGCCGACCTTGCGCAACGCGCGCAGATGATCGTCGAGGTGGCGGGCATCGAGTTCGCGATCTTTCAGGAACGCATAAGGCGGCATGATCGATTCGGGCACCACCGAGCGCGGGTCGGTGAGATGCTGGACGTGCCATTCATCCGAATAGCGGCCGCCCACCCGCGCCAGATCCGGCCCGGTGCGCTTCGATCCCCATTGGAACGGGTGGTCGTACATGCTCTCCGCCGCCAGACTGTAATGGCCGTAGCGTTCGACCTCGTCGCGGAACGGACGGATCATCTGGCTGTGGCAATTGTAGCAGCCTTCGCGGATGTAGACGTTGCGGCCGGCAAGCTCGAGCGGGGTGTAGGGGCGCATGCCCTGTACCTTTTCGACCGTCGAGTCGATCCAGAAGAGCGGGGCGATCTCGACGATGCCGCCGATCGCGACGGTGATGAGGGCGAGGACGAGCAGCAGCGTGACGTTGCGCTCGATCTTGCCATGGTCGAAGAATTTGGTGGCCATCGGGCGTTCCTTCACGCGGCCTGCGGCTGGAGCGGACGGTCCAGCGCAGCGTCATAGGGAGTGGCGGCAAGGGGGGCTTCGTCGCGCAGGCGACCGCGG
This sequence comes from Sphingomonas sp. YR710, assembly GCF_900101455.1. Classification (GTDB taxonomy): domain Bacteria; phylum Pseudomonadota; class Alphaproteobacteria; order Sphingomonadales; family Sphingomonadaceae; genus Rhizorhabdus. The sequence goes on from NZ_FMZJ01000010.1 coordinate 184,384, forward strand.
ATCGTCTGATAGACGTTCCAGGCCATGATGACCGAACCGCTGAGGTAGAGCAGGCCACCGGTCGCGCGGATCAGATAATAAGGCTTCATCGCTGCGACGACGTCGACAAAGGCATAGACGAGATAGCCGTCCTGCCCATATTCGCGCCACATCAGCCCCTGCATGATGCCCGCCACCCACATCGACGAGATGTAGAGCACGATCCCCAGCGTCGCGGTCCAGAAGTGCCAGTTGATCATGCGTACCGAGTAAAGCCGGGTCCTGCCCCACAGGCGCGGCACCAGATAATAAATGGTGGCGAAGGTGATCATGCCGTTCCAGCCCAGCGCGCCGGAATGGACATGGCCGATCGTCCAGTCGGTATAATGCGACAGCGAGTTGACCGTCTTGACCGACATCATCGGTCCCTCGAACGTGCTCATGCCGTAGAAGGCCAAAGCCGCCACCATCATGCGGATGATCGGATCGGTGCGGACCTTGTCCCACGCGCCGTTGAGCGTCATCAGGCCGTTGATCATGCCGCCCCAGCTGGGCATCCACAGCATGATCGAGAAGACTTCACCGAGCGTCTGCGCCCAATCGGGCAGCGCCGTATAATGAAGGTGGTGCGGGCCCGCCCAGATGTAGAGGAAGATCAGCGACCAGAAGTGGACGATCGACAGCCGGTAGCTGTACACGGGCCGTTCGGCCTGCTTGGGCACGAAATAATACATCATGCCAAGGAAGCCGGCAGTCAGGAAGAAGCCGACCGCGTTATGGCCATACCACCATTGGGTGAGCGCATCCTGCACGCCGGAGAAGGCCGAATAGCTCTTCGACCCCAGCAAGCTGACCGGCATGCTGAGATTGTTGACCAGATGCAGCATCGCGATCGTCACGATGAACGACAGATAGAACCAGTTTGCGACGTAGATATGCGGTTCCTTGCGCCGGACGATCGTGCCCAGGAACACCGCGAGATAGCTGACCCAGACGATCGTCAGCCAGATATCGGCATACCATTCGGGCTCGGCATATTCCTTGCCCTCGGTGATGCCGAGCAGATAGCCGGTCGCCGCGAGGATGATGAAGAGCTGGTAGCCCCAGAACACGAAATCGGCGAGTTTGGGGAAGGCCAGCCGCGCGCGGCATGTCCGCTGCACCACCCAGAAGCTCGATGCGATCAGCGCGTTGCCGCAAAAGGCGAAGATCACCGCCGACGTGTGCAGCGGCCGCAGCCGGCCGAAGGTGGTATATTCGAGGCCGAGGTTGAGCTGCGGAAAAGCCAGCTGCAGCGCAATATAAACGCCGACGAGCATGCCGGCCAAACCCCAGAACACGGTCGCGATCACGCCCCAGCGGATCACGTCGTCATAATAGCCGGTAGCCTTGGGCCGCACCACGAGGCCGAGCGCCGCATCATAGTCGGTACGCGCGAGCATCACGCATAAACCGACCAAAGCTGCCGCGGCAAGGATCCACATCTGCGCAGCGAAGGCGGCATCCACCGCGACGGCCGCCCCGGCGACCGCGAGCGCAAGGGCCAAAAGCCACGCCCCCGCCTTCATCACTATAGTTTCCATCGTCACCCTCGTCTGATCATGCGGCGCCGCAATGCTCGACTTGGCTCGGAGCGGCATTGCGCCAGATCAAAGGATCAGCCTGTCGATGCCCCCCCAAGGCCTCCCGCAGCGGAAATCCTGGTCAGCGGCTTTTCTCCGGATCGTTGGAGCGCCGATATACGAAGATATACGCAACCGTTGGACGCAGGCTGGTATATCGGCCGAATCTCTTGTCGAATCTCGCCACCGCATGTGTGGTCCGAACGATGGTGGCGGTTGCGGATCGGGGCGCTTCATTGCCCGCCGGTGGAGCGCCGCTTATCATGGCGCGATGGATGACTATTGCATCATCGGTGGCGGCATAATCGGGCTGGCGACGGCACTGCAATTGCTCGAGCGCCGCCCCGGTGCAGCCTTGGTGTTGCTCGAGAAGGAGGCGGGGGTCGCACGCCACCAGACCGGCCATAATAGCGGCGTGATCCACTCGGGCATCTATTATGCGCCGGGCAGCCTCAAGGCGAAGCTGTGCCGACAGGGTGCGCTGGCTACGGTCGCCTTCTGCCGGGCGCATGGGGTGGCGCATGAGATATGCGGCAAGATGATCGTCGCGACCAATGCGCTCGAATTGTCCCGCCTGGATATGCTGCAGGTGCGGGGCGGCGCGAACAACATCGCATGCGAGCGCATCGACGGCACGGAATTGATGCGGCGTGAACCCGACATCACCGGGCTCGGCGCGTTGTTCATCCCCTCGACGGGCATTGTCGACTATCCGGCGATGTGCCGCGCGATGGCTGCGCGCATATTGGCCCTTGGCGGGCGTATCGAGCTGAACGTAGCGGTGACGGCGATCGTCGAGACGGACTCCCAGGTGATGGTGCATGCCGGCGAGCGATCATGGAGCGCGCGCCAGCTTGTGGCCTGCGCCGGATTGCAGGCCGATCGGATTGCCCGCTTGGGTGGGATCGAGCCGGACTTCCGAATCATCCCCTTTCGCGGTGAATATTATCGGCTGCCTGCCGCCAAAGCGGGCGTTGCCAAGACATTGATCTATCCCGTGCCGGATCCGGACCTGCCGTTCCTCGGCATCCATCTGACCCGCATGATCGACGGTGGCATGACGGTCGGGCCGAACGCCGTGCTGGGCCTGGCGCGCGAGAAATATGCCAAATTCGCGATCGATTGGCGCGACATCGCCAATTACCTGCGCTTTCCCGGCTTCTGGCGGATGATCGGCACCCATCTGGGTGCGGGGCTTGTCGAGATGCGCAATTCGCTGCTCAAGCGATATTATCTGGAAGCGTGCCGCAAATATTGCCCGTCGCTGGAGCTGGCCGATCTGCGGCCCGAACCGGCCGGGATCCGAGCCCAGGCGGTGATGCGCGATGGAAGCATCGTCCAGGATTTCCTGCTGCGCAACACCGCCCGTTCGATCCACGTCTGCAACGCGCCGTCGCCGGCCGCGACATCCGCGCTGCCGATCGGATCGATGATCGCCGAGGCTGTGCTGCAGCAGGGACCGGCGATCGCGGAACCGTCGCGCGGGCAGCCGATCTTGTGAGAGGAAGGGCAACCAGATGTTCGTCGCGGTTTACTGGTGGCGGGTTCATCCCGGCAAGGAAGAGCAATTTCGCGGGGCCTGGCGTCGTGGCACCGACCTGATCAGGGAGCGCTATGGCAGCTTGGGTCCCCGCCTTCACCGCGATGCCGATGGGCGGTTCGTGGGCTATGCCGAGTGGCCGGACGAGGCGACCTGGCGCGCGGCGTTCGATCAGAAGATGGTCTATGACGATCCGGCGACGCGGGCGGCGTTCGTCGATGCGATCGCGGAGGTGCCGGCCGATGCCGATCCCATCTTCACCATGACGGTGATCGACGATCTGCTGGTTCGATCGTCCCGCTGACGGGGGGAATGCCGGGGCTGGCCGATTGGTGCCCGACCGGATAGCATCGGCAGGGGGGGAACGGGCCCGTGCCAGCAAAAGCGCCCAGGGCGCATTTGCAAACTCTTAGAGGAGCGTTTTAGCCGGTGCGTCGTTCGATCCTGCTTCTGGTGACCGCCGGGCTGCTGCCCGTGATCGCGCTGGGGGGAACGTTCGGCGCCATCATGCTGAGCAACGAGCGGCAGGCGGTCGAGCAGAAGGCCCGTACCGACGCCCGTTTTGCCGCCGCGCTGGTCGGCGTCAAGCTGCAGAGCCATGTCCGCGCCGTCGAGATGCTGGCACGCTCGCCGGTCTTCGATGGCGGGGACGTCGATGTGCCGCGCTTCAGGCTGGTCGTCGGGCACATCATCAGGACGCAACCGGACTGGTGGACCGTCTCGGTTGCCGACCCTCAGGGCCGGCGGATCATCGACGCGCCTTTGGTGATCGGCCGGAAGCCGCACGGGCCTGTCGTCGAGCCGGCGAGCCTGGTGCGGGTCGTCGCCACCGGCCGGCCGGCGATCGGCAGTGTCGTAAAGGGGCCCGAAGGCAGGCTTGCCTTCGCCGTCCGGGCGCCGGTGCCCGACCATGAGAAGGTCCGATTCGTCGTTTCCGCGGTCGTTACGGCGGCCAGCCTGCGGGAATTGCTGCGGTTCGAGCCGTTGCCCGCGGGGTGGGGGGCGTCGGTGGTCGATGCCGCGGGCCAGACGGCGGCAGTCTCGCAGGGCAGCCCGTCAGTGGCCGACAGCGATGCGGCGCCAGTGGAAAGCTGGGCGCCCGTGGCGGGAACGGCGTGGGCCGTACGCATAACCGCCCCTGCGCGGGACTTTACCGCTCCGCTCGAACATGCGCTGCTGCTGTTGGTCGCCGCTGCGCTGATATGCGTGCTGCTGATCGCGCTGCTCGCCCGGATCCTGGCGCAGGATTTGAAACAGGCGCGCCGGGCCGAGCAGGCGCAGCTGCAAAGCCAGCGGATGGAGGCGCTTGGGCGGCTCACCGGTGGTATCGCGCATGATTTCAACAACCTGCTGACCCCGATCCTGGGCGGCCTCGAACTGATCGGCAGACGCACGACGGATGAACGCCTGAAGCGTTATGTCGAAAATGCGATGACGAGCGCGGAGCGGGCGAAATCGCTGGTCGCCCGCCTTCTCGCTTATTCGCGAAAGCAATCGCTGACACCAAAGCCTGTCGATATTGCCCGATTGCTGCATGGCATGGCCGATCTGATCAACCGGTCGCTGACTCCCTCGATTCGGCTCCAGATTGAGGTGCCGGCGCTATTGCGGCCGGCGCGCGCCGATCCGGCGCAGCTTGAACTGGCGATATTGAACCTTGTGATCAATGCGCGCGACGCGATGCCATCGGGCGGGCTGTTGCGCATTTCCGCGGGTGTCCCGACCGCTGCGCGAATCACGAGCCTTGTCGCGAACGATTATGTCTATGTCGAGATCGTCGACACGGGCGCGGGGATGGACGAGGAGACCATGCGGCAGGCGACAGAGCCGTTTTTTACCACAAAATCGGCGGAAAAGGGCACGGGTCTGGGGTTGTCGATGGTGCACGGTTTTGCAGCCCAGTCCGGCGGTACGCTGCAGCTGACGAGCAGGCCGGGCGAGGGCACCTCGGCCATGATCATCCTTCCCGCCAGCGACGAGGCCTTTCGTGATGCCATTGAGCCGGCCGGAGATTTCGGCTTGCCGCCGGGACGGATTCTGCTGGTCGACGACGACGAGGCGGTTCGGCGGTCGACAGCCGATATGTTAAGGGAAATCAGGCAGGAGGTCGTCGAGGCAAGCAGCGTCGACGAAGCCCTGGATATCCTGAGCAGCCGATCGGATTTCGACGTGATCGTGACCGATTTCGTGATGCCATATCGGTCCGGAAGCGATCTGATCCGTGCGGTAAAAAGCCGGTGGCCAGGGCTGCCGATCTTGCTGGTGACCGGCTACGTCACCGAGGTCGATGAACTCCCCCAGGAAACGCTCAAGCTGCTCAAGCCCTTCAGCAGTGCCGAACTTGTGAGCGCGATCAGACAGACTCTCGGTGTCTGAACCGGACTTCCGCGGTTAGTTGTGGTGCTTCCGCAGCCTGCATAGACGTCAAGAATCCGCTGAAAATTCGAAGTCGAATTGACCTGAAGGGTTGCTTACAGGTCAGATTTCTGTACCGATCTATGTATATTACAGGATATAGCGATGCCAAAGCGGGCGTGTTAGAATCTTCGACGCGCCATAGTGCGTTAGCAGCTTGCGTAATGAGGGAATGATCATGCGGAACCCTACCCGTCGCCACATATGGATCGGGGTGGCAGGCTTCCTGTCGCTTGCCTTTGCGGGGCCCGTCGCGGCGGCCGAAAGTCAGATCGCCGTCGCCGCCAATTTCACCGAACCGGCCAAGGAAATTGCTGCGGCCTTTGCCAAGGCGACGGGGCACAATGCGATATTGAGCTTCGGATCGTCCGGGGCATTCTACACGCAGATGTCACACGGGGCTCCGTTTGAAGTGTTCCTGTCGGCCGATGCCGACCGGCCGATGCGCGCGGAACAGGAAGGGCTGGGCGTACCGGGCAGCCGCTTCACTTATGCGATTGGCCGGCTCGTTTTATATTCGGCCAAGCCCGGTGTCGTCGACGGGGCTGGCGCCATCCTGAAGCGCGGCGGGTTCGAAAAGATCGCGATCGCCGATCCGGCGGCCGCGCCTTATGGGGTCGCCGCGGTCCAGGTGATGAAGAAGCTGGGCCTCTATGAAGCGCTCACCCCGAAGATCGTGCAGGGAAGTTCGATCACACAGGCCTATCAGTTCGTGGCGACCGGGGCTGCCGAGATCGGATTCGTGGCACAAAGCCAGGTTGTCGGCGAACCGGGCGGATCGCGCTGGCTGGTTCCGGCAAAACTCCATGCGCCGATCGATCAGCAGGCGATCCTGCTGAAGACGGGGCAGAAGAATCCCGCCGCGCTCGCCTTCGTCAAATTCCTTAAATCGCCGCAGGCCATCGCGATCATCAAGCGCTATGGCTATGAAACGCGCTGATCGACTGCTCATAAGATAGGTCGGTTCAGTCGATCGCCACCCTCTGCCGCCGTCCGAGATGGCTATGCAGGGGCGGGCGATCGCATTCGATTCGAAGAATCGGTCGTGCCGGTCGCCGCTCAGGGGCGATCGCCCGCAAGACAATGGGCGCTGTGAGAGTGACGTTGCTGCCGAGTGCCAAGGCGGCGTCGCTGTTTGCGACCGCGGGTTGCGGCATTCATGCTGTACGAATGATTGATAGGCGGCTGATCGCGCCCTGAACTCCTTGGGCAAGGGGCGTTGCACATGGCATAATGCGCCCGCCGCACTCCCAAAATCTGATATAGAGCAATGACAGCCCGCAAAAGCGGACGGGAGTCGCATTGACAGGAATAGGGCGTCGCACTATTCTGTCAGTTGACTGACATATTCTGGAGAGAGATACTGATGGCCGAAACTCGGACGATCGACAGTGCCGGGGCTCAGATGAAGCTCTATGAGGTGAAGCCCGAAGGGGCGATTAAGGGCGCTGTCATCGTGATCCAGGAGGCGTTCGGCATCACCGACCACATCATGGATGTGTGCGGGCGGCTTGCCGCGGAAGGATATGTCGCGGTGGCGCCGCATGTGTTCCATCGCAGCGGCGATCCGGTGATCGGCTATGACAAGATGCAGGAAGTCATCCCGCACATCATGGGGCTCAACCGCGCCAA
>NZ_FMZJ01000042.1 GCF_900101455.1 Sphingomonas sp. YR710
GCTGTTCTTCCTTAACGCCGCCAATACGGTGGCGACGATCGTTTCGGCATCGAGGCCGGCATCGGCATATTGCTTTTCGGGTTTGTCATGATCCTGGAAGACATCGGGCAGGCGCAGGGTTCTGAGCTTCAGGCCGTTGTCGATAAGCCCCTGATCGGAAGCGAGGGTGAGCACATGCGCGCCGAGGCCCCCGATCGCGCCTTCCTCGATCGTGATCGCTACCTCATGGGTGGTGAGCAGCCGGGAAATCAGCGTCTCGTCGAGCGGCTTGGCGAAGCGCAGGTCGGCGACGCTGGTCGACAGACCCAGCGCCTCGAGCTGGTCGGCCGCCTTCAGCGCCTCCTCGAGGCGCGTTCCCAGCGACAGGATCGCCACCGTCTTGCCCTCGCGCACCATCCGGCCCTTGCCGATCTCGAGCCGTTCGGGCGTGGCCGGGATCGCCACCCCGGTGCCGTTGCCGCGCGGATAGCGCAGGGCGATCGGCCCGCTGTCGTGGAGCGCGGCGGTGTGGACCATATGGGTGAGCTCGGCCTCGTCGGCCGCCGCCATCACCACCATGTTGGGCAGGGTCGCCAGATAGGTGACGTCGAAGCTGCCGGCATGGGTCGCCCCGTCGGCACCGACCAGCCCGGCGCGGTCGATCGCGAAGCGGACGGGCAGGTTCTGGAGCGCCACGTCATGGACGACCTGATCATATGCGCGCTGCAGGAAGGTCGAATAGATCGCGCAGAACGGGCGGAAGCCCTGCGCGGCGAGCCCGGCGGCGAAGGTGACGGCATGCTGCTCGGCGATGCCGACATCGAAGCTGCGATCGGGATAGGCGTTCTGGAAGATATCGAGCCCGGTGCCCGAGGGCATCGCCGCGGTGATCGCGCAGATCCGGTCGTCGCGCGCGGCCTCGGCGGCCAGTGCTTTGGCGAACACGCTCGTATAGCTTGGCGGCCCCGGCGGCGCCTTCGCCTGCACGCCCGAGATCACGTCGAACTTCTGCACGCCATGATATTTGTCGGCCGCCGCCTCGGCCGGGCCATAGCCCTTGCCCTTCTGGGTGACGACATGGACCAGGATCGGCCCCTCATCGGTATCGCGGACATTTTCGAGCACCGGCAGCAGATGATCGAGATTGTGGCCGTCGACCGGGCCGACATAATAAAAGCCCAGCTCCTCGAACAATGTGCCACCGGTCGCCATGCCGCGCGCATAGCCCTCGGCACGCTTGGCGGCATCGTGCATCGGCCGCGGCAGCTTGCGCGCGATCCTCTTGGCGAAATCGCGCACCGACAGGAACGGCCGCGACGACACGATCTGCGCGAGATAGGCCGACAAGGCGCCGACCGGCGGCGCGATCGACATGTCATTGTCGTTGAGGATCACGATCAGCCGGTTGCCCGCCTGCTTGGCATTGTTCATCGCCTCATAGGCCATGCCCGCCGACATCGCGCCGTCGCCGATCACCGCAATCGCGCGGCCCGGCTGGTTGGCCAGCTTGTTCGCCACCGCAAAACCCAGCGCCGCCGAAATCGAGGTCGAGCTGTGCGCCGCCCCGAACGGATCATATTCGCTCTCGGAACGCTTGGTGAAACCCGACAGGCCGCCGCCCTGCCGCAGCGAGCGGATCCGGTCGCGCCGGCCGGTCAGGATCTTGTGCGGATAGGCCTGATGCCCGACATCCCAGATCAGCACGTCGCGTGGCGTCTCGAACACATGGTGGAGCGCCACCGTCAGTTCGACCACGCCCAGCCCGGCCCCCAGATGCCCGCCGGTCACCGAAACCGCCGATATCATCTCCTGCCGCAACTCGTCCGCCAGCTGCCGCAACTGCGATGCCTTGAGCATCCGCAGATCCGCCGGAACGGATATGGTGTCGAGCAATGGGGTGACAGGGCGATCGGTCAT
>NZ_FMZJ01000006.1 GCF_900101455.1 Sphingomonas sp. YR710
TCGCCGCGGCGCCAATCGTGGACGACGACATTCTCCGGCGCGTAGAGGTGCTCGAACAGCGCCTCCAGCAGTTCGTCGCTCTCATCCTTGGGCAGTCCGACGGTGTCGCTGGTCATCTGTTGGCAGACATAGAGGATGGTCTCGCCGGTTCGCGGATGGCAGTGAGCGATGGGCATGGCCACGCTGTTGATTGCCGCTGAGAAGTGACCCGGGGTTTTCATCGAGAAGTGACCCAGGGTGCGATAATGTTTCGGATGTCATGCGTGGGTCAGGATGGGGTTTCTCCTTCCTGGTTTTGGGTTGCTGAGCCGAGCTGTTCTTGAACCGGAAGCTGTCGTTGCCGGTCTCCAGGATGTGGCAGTGATGGGTGAGGCGATCAAGGAGCGCGGTGGTCATCTTGGCGTCTAGAGTTTGCTCAGCAGATGGAACAGCAGCGCGCCGCCTGAGGCACTGAACGGCAGGTAGCCAAGCCATCGAGGATCACGAGGTCGGAGTGGGCCAACCTCCCGGCGGATCTGGCCGGTTTTCCCTTGTGCTTTCTCCTGTTCGAGGGCGTTGACCAGTTCGACCGTCGAGAAGAACTGGACCCGTTTGCGATGATGCTCGAAGGCCTGGACGCCCAGCGCCGTGGCGATGTGGGTCTTGCCAGTGCCGGGGCCGCCGACCAGCACGCGGAACGCGTGATTATGGGCATCGAACAGCATCTCGTGTGTCTGCAGGAGATAGGCCCGTACGAAGAAGGCCCGGCTATAGCTGAACTTCAAGTGCGCTACCTGCAGCTTGGTGCGCACGCCGTCGATGATGGCCCAGTCCTCGCTCCAGTCAAACTGGAACGCCTCACCCGGCGCGAACGACAGCGGCACGAAAGTGCCTTTGCCGTTCATCTGCTGCTGGCGGCGATAATCATCACGCCAGCCCCGGGCAAGGGCTCCGGTATCAGTCGCACTTCGGCGGCATCACGCTCAGCGCCCAGAACCTCTTCGACAGATTCTATATCGACTATTACAGCGACACGGTCCGCCTCACCGACAATGCCCATTTTTTCGCGGGGCGCGGCCGCAATATTACCCTGGGATGGGACTACAGGTTCTGACATGATGGGGGTGATCGATACGCTGCATCGCTGGCTCGGCGGGCTGATCGGCCTGCTGCTGGCCATGCTCGGCCTGACGGGCGCCATCCTCGTTCACCGCCGGCTGTGGATCATGGTGCCGCATGCGGCCGATGCCCCGCGCCAGACGACCGAAGCCGTCGCGGCGCGGGTGGGACGGCTCATGGGGGATGCGGCGAACCGGCCGGAGATGATAGTCTTCGGCGACCGCGATTTCGGGCTCGATCGCCTGGCCTATAAGGGCGCAGCCGGGGCCTATGCCGATCAGGCGGGCAATATCGTCGCGCATTGGTCGAGCCAGTGGCAGCGCCCCGAACTGTGGCTGCTCGACCTTCATCAGCATCTGTTCGCCGGCGAGACCGGAGAAACGGCCATCGGCCTTGCCGCGCTCGTCGGAATCGGGTTCGTCGTCACCGGCGCGATCCTGTGGTGGCGAATGCGACGGACGTTCGCGTTGCGATTGTGGCCGCAGCGGATGAGCCGGCCGGCGATCGTCCGCCACCACCGCGATCTGGGCATCGTCGTGGCGCCGCTGCTCCTGCTGTCGCTGGTCACGGGGGCCGTGCTGGTGTTTCGCCCCTTGTCCGCCTTGCTGTTCGGCCCCGCCGCGCCCCGCACGATCGCCGCCAGCCTGAAGGGGCCCCCGCCCCGCTTTGACCGGCTTTCCGATACGCTCGACTGGCCGGGCATGATCCGCATCGCCCGCGCCCGCTTTCCCGATACGGAGATCCGCAGCCTGTCGCTGCCGCGCAAGGGAAATGGCCTGATCACCTTGCGCATGAAACGGCCGTCGGAATGGCTGCCCAATGGCCGCACGACGATCTGGTTCGCAGCCGCAGACGGGCGTCCGATCGCCGCCCGCGACGCCGCGGATCTGCCGCGCACGGTGCGCGCCTATAACCTGCTCTATCCTTTGCATGCCGCCGAAGTGGGCGGCCTTCCGCTACGCCTGCTGATGACGATCTCCGGGCTTGCGTTCGGCCTTCTCGGATCTCTCACCGTCTGGACCTTCTGGTTCAAGCGCCCCCGGAACCAGCCGCCGAAGCGGGCCCGGGAACGATAGAACAGACTGGCCACGTGCCGGCAAACCTGCGCCAGCAAATGGAACATGACCAGCGATCCGCCTCCGCCAGGCCTTTCCGCGAGGTAATTCGAATATCCGCTCGCAAACTTGACACCCGGCCCGCTTTCGACGTTTAAGCGCGACCGGATATTTGGTCCTTCCCATTCTGTGGGAAGGTTAAAGGGGAATGCAGTGACGGGCCTTGTCGGCTCCAATCTGCGGCTGCCCCCGCAACTGTAAGCGGCGAGTCGAAGCCAATAGCCACTGGGGCAAAATGCCCTGGGAAGGCGGCCGAGATGCCTGAACCGCGAGCCAGGACACCCGCCAGGTTTCCGTTCGATCCGTGCGAAGGGCGGGGTGCCCCTGAGCATGCGGTATGATGCAGGACCGGCGAGGCCGGCGCCTTCATTCTGTCGTGATTCCGGCACCCGCTTTCGGCCTTGCCGGCCAGCGTGGGATGTCGAATGTTGGAAAAATGCGATGGCGAGCCCGATCGCCCGACCCTGATTATCTGCACCAATTGCAAAGGGAGCTCCACCGCGGGCGAGGCCGGCGCCCCGCTCGCCGGAACCCGGCTGGCGGACGTAACGCAGGCGCTGGACGGTTGCGACGATGTCGCGATCATCCGCGTCCGCTGCCTCGCCAATTGCAGCCGGGGGCCGAGCGTGGCGATGCGCCATGCGGGTGCGTGGAGCTATATATTCGGCGGCATCGATCCGGATGGCGACGCCGGTTCGCTGATCGAAGGCGCCCGCCTCCTCGCCGGCGCTCCTGATGGGCTGATGCCCTGGCGAGGGCGCCCCGACTGTCTGAAACGCGGCCTGATCGCCCGCATTCCGCCCCTCGATTTCACCGGAGATCCCGCATGACAAATGTTTCGCTCGCCCGCGTGCCCTGCACGATCGTCACCGGCTTCCTCGGCGCGGGCAAGACCACCCTGGTTCGTCATGTGCTGGAAAATGCCGGCGGGCGCCGTCTGGCGGTGATCGTCAACGAGTTCGGCGATGTCGGCATCGATCGCGAAGTCCTGAAAGGGTGCGGCATCGACGCCTGCCCGGAAGAGAATATCGTCGAACTGGCCAATGGCTGCCTGTGCTGCACCGTGGCGGACGATTTCGTGCCGGCGCTCGATGCGATCCTGTCGCGCGAACCGAGGGTCGATCATATCCTGATCGAAACATCCGGCCTCGCTTTGCCCAAGCCGCTGGTGCAGGCCTTCAACTGGCCGAGCGTCAACAGCCGGGTGACGGTGGACGGCGTGATCGCGGTCGTGGATGGCGCCACGCTGGCCGAGGGTCGGGTGACGGCCGATCCGGCCGCGCTGGCGGCCCAGCGCGCCGCCGATCCCGCGCTGGAGCATGAGGATCCGGTCGAGGAAGTGTTCCAGGACCAGATCGCCTGTGCCGACCTGGTCGTGATGACCAAGGCCGACATGATCGACGATGCGGCCCTCGATCGGGCGCGCGCGAATCTTGCCGTTTCGCTCCCGGCGGGCGTCCGCGTCATCGCGGCGCGGCAGGGCGTGCTCGATCCATCGGTGCTGTTGGGCCTCGGGCTGGCCGCGGAGGACAGCATCGGCCAGCGCAAAACGCTGCACGATGCCGAGGACGATCATGAGCATGACGATTTCGCGAGCTTCATCCTCGATCTTCCCGAAATCTCGGCGCCCGTCGACCTGACCGATCGCATCGCCGCGCTTTCGCGCGATCTCGGGGTGCTGCGGGTCAAGGGCCATGTCGCGGTCGCAGGCAAGGCGATGCGCCTTCTTGTGCAGGCGGTCGGGCAGCGCGTGTCGCACCAGTTCGATCGCGCGTGGACCAGCGAGGAGGCTCGCGCAGGCCGGCTCGTCGTCATCGGCCTCAAGGGGCTCGATCAGGCGGCGGTCGCGCAGGCGCTGCGCGGCTAGGCACCCTCCCCGTCCGATGCATCTGCTCAACACCAGCACGGCAAGCCTGGATGACGCGGTCGAACCCATCGACCTGCGCCAGGCGCCCGCTGACGTGCTGGTGCTATCGTTCAGCGACAGCGACCTGATCGCGCTCGCGCGCGCCATCGCAGCGGAAGGCAGCGCCCTGCCTGCGGTGCGGCTGACACATCTCAAGAATCTGCGCCATCCGATGTCGGTCGACCTGTGGATCGAACAGACGGCCCACCACGCGCGGCTGATCGTGGTGCGGCTGCTCGGCGGCCTCGACTGGTGGCGCTACGGGATCGAGCAGTTGCGGATGCTCGCCCGGACGCGCGGCATATCGCTGGCCATATTGCCGGGCGAGGACCGCGACGATCCGCGGCTTGGCGAAGCATCAACCCTGCCCGCCCCCGAACTCGATCGCATGCTCGCATATTTCCGGCAGGGCGGACCGGACAATATGCGCGCGCTGCTGCGGATCGCGGCGGGATATGCGTTGTCGTTAAATTCCTCCCCGAGCTTGCTCGGGGAGGGGGACCATGCGCAGCATGGCGGAGGGGCATGCGCGACCGTCCCGCAGGCCCCTCCACCGCTCGTCGAGCGGCCCCCCTCCCCGTTCCAGGGAGGAATTCGGCGTCACAATGCGATCCATGCTTTGCCTGGCGAGAACGCGGGCGCCATGTTGCAAGTACCCCCGCCGGCCGAGGTCGGCGCGGCCGGAGCATGGTTGCCCGATCATGGCATCGTCCCGCTGGACCGGGCGCTGGCGACATGTGCGGATGGCGTGCCGGTCTTGCCGATCCTCTTCTATCGGTCGGCGCTGCTGGCTGACGATCTCCAGCCCGTTTCGGTTCTGTGTGCGGCACTGGCATCGCGCGGCATCGCCCCGCTGCCGTTGTTCGTCACGAGCCTGAAAGATCCCCGTGCGGTGGCCTTCGTCGGCGATGCACTGGCCCGATCCGCGCCGGCCGCCATCGTGACGATGACGGCCTTCGCCGCCGGCGGTGCGCTGTTCGACGCGGGGGATGCGCCGGTGTTGCAAGTGGCGTCCGCCGTAACGCGGCGTGCCGGCTGGGAAGCCAGCTCCCGCGGGCTCAATGGCGCCGATCTGGCGATGAACGTGGTGCTGCCAGAACTCGATGGCCGTGTGCTGGCCGGCGTGATCGCGTTCAAGGATGTCGCCGGCGATGACGGTTTCGGCGGCTTGTTCGCCCGCGCCGAACCCGATCGGGTCGAGCAGGCCGCCGAACGGATAGAGCGGCTGATCCGCCTGCGCAGGACACCGGCATCCGAACGGCGTATCGCGATGATCCTGCCCGACTATCCCGGAGCCCCGGGGCGTACCGGATGGGCGGTTGGCCTCGACGTGCCGGAAAGCGTCAGGCTGGCGATGATCGACATGGCCGATGCGGGTTATGGGATCGGCGCTCTCCCTGCCAACGCGCGTGCGCTGCTCGACGCGCTGGACGTCGGAATCGAAGGCATGTCTCTCGCCGTCTATCGAGACCATCTCGCCCGGCTGCCAGGCGATGCCCATGCCGCGATCATGACCGCCTGGGGCGATCCGGCCGACGACCCCGATGTGCAGGCAGGCGCCTTCCACTTCCGGGCCTGCCGCTTCGGCAATATCATGGTCGCGCTCGCGCCCGATCGCGGCCGCGCACAGCATCGGCGCGCCGATTATCATGACCCCGCTTTGCCGCCGCGCCATGCGCTGCTGGCGTTCGGGCTATGGCTCCGCAAGGGCTATGGCGCCGACGCGATCGTGCACATGGGCGCGCACGGCGCGCTCGAATGGCTGCCCGGCAAGGCCGTTGCGCTCTCCGCCGCCTGCTGGCCGGAACGGGTGCTGGGCGCTGTGCCGGTCATCTATCCCTTCATCGTCAACAATCCGGGCGAAGCCGCGCAGGCGAAGCGGCGGATTGCGGCGGTGACCCTCGGCCATCTCCCGCCGCCGATCGCGGACGACGGGCTGGCGGGCGCGATGCGCGATCTTGAACGGCTGGTGGATGAATATGCCGCCGCCGATGGCCTGGACCCGCGCCGCCGCGAGCGGCTGGCGCGCCTGATCCTCGACGAAGCCGAGACTTGCGGCCTCGCTACGACGCTGGGCCTCTCGCCCGATGCGGAGACCGGCGACACGCTGCGCCGGATCGATGCGTGGCTGTGCGATCTCAAGGATCTGACCGTCAAGGACGGGCTGCACATCTATGGCCGCGCACCGGACGGTGATGCCGATCGGCTGGCAAGCGCTGCATCCGAACGCGCCGCCCTGCTCGCTGCGCTCGACGGGCGGCGGATCATCGCCGGGCCGGCGGGATCGCCCGCGCGCGGACGGCGCGATGTCCTGCCCACCGGACGCAATCTGAGCACCGCCGACCCGCGGATGCTGCCGACCCGGACGGCGATGGACCTCGGACGGCTCGCTGCGGAAGAAGTCGTGCGGCTCCATATGCAGGAGCAGGGCGAGGCGCCGCGATCGGTGGTCCTCGATCTGTGGGGCAGCGCGACCTTGCGCACCGGCGGCGAGGAGATGGCACAGGGGCTGGCGCTGCTCGGATGCCGGCCGATCTGGGATCATGGCACCGGCCGGGTGACCGGGATCGAAGTGCTGCCCCCGGTGACGATGGGCCGCCCCAGGGTCGATGTGACGTTCCGCATCTCCGGCCTGTTTCGGGATCTGTTTCCGGCCCAGATCGCCCTGCTCGCGCTGGCGGTACGCGCGGTGGCGGCGCGCGACGAGCCGGACGAAGAAAATCCACTCGCTGCAGCACGCCGTGACGGCGCATCGATCACACGCATCTTTGGCACCGCCCCCGGCGCATATGGTGCGGGGATCGAGGAGACGCTGGCCGCTGGCGATTGGGAGGACCGGACGGAACTGGCGGCCCGCTATGTCGCGGCAGGATCGCACAGCTATGGCGACGATCGGGACACGGACGGCGAGGGCATCGGGCATCGGGCGGACGGAGCATTTGCCGAACGGCTGCGGACCGCAGACGCGCTGGTGCACGCGCATGACAATCCCGATCGCGACCTGCTGGAAGGAGACGCCGACGTCGCCTTCATCGGCGGGTTCGCGGCTGCGACTGCCGATCGGCGGGATGCGCCGCAACTCATCGTCCTCGACACGACCGATCCCGCCCGGCCCCGCGCCCGCCCGCTCGATCAGGCCCTCGCCCGGATCATCCATGGCCGCGCGGTGGATCCGCGCTTCATCGCCGGGCAGATGCGCCACGGGCCGCGCGGCGCATCGGAATTGCTGGAGACGGTCGATCGGCTGCTGGGCTTCGCCGAGACCGCGGCCGCCGTGCCGGACCATCTGATCGACCTCGTCCACACCGCTTATGTCGCCGATCCGGCGGTTCGCGCCTTCCTGATCGACCAGAATCCGGCGGCCGCGCGCGCGATGGCGGAAAGGTTCCGGTCGGCGCTGCGTCGCGGTCTCTGGCATCCGCGCCGCAACGACATCGAACAGGGCCTGATGGACATGATCGAGCCTGCGCGATGAACCGGCGCGGCGCCTGTCCGACGCTAGCCGCGCCGATGGCGACGGGCGATGGCCTGCTCGTGCGGCTCGCGCTCGAACGGCCGGGCGTATCTCCGGCAACCCTCACCGAGATTGCGCGGGCCGCCGCCGATCATGGCAACGGCCTGATCGACGTCAGCGCACGCGGCAATATCCAGATCCGCGGCATCTCCGCTGCATCCCTGCCCGCCCTCACCGCCCGGCTCGAGGCTCTCGATATCCTCGCCCCCGATCATCCGGCCATCGCGGTCAATCCGCTGGCCGGCGTCGACCCGGCCATCGAGGGCGATCCGCTCACCATCGCCAGAACCTTGCGCGCCCTGATCGCCGCATGCCGACCGGCCCTGACGCTCGCGCCCAAGATGACGATCGTCATCGATGGCGGCGGCGCGCTGCCGCTCGACGCGCTGGCCGCCGATATCCGGCTGGTCGCGGCCGGGAATCGATGGTCGCTCGCTTTGGCCGGCGACGCTTCGACTTCCGTGCCGTTCGGGATGGTGGATAAGGGCAATGCCGCACAGGCGGTTTTGCTGTTGCTCGCGCTGCTGGCGTGGCGCGGGTCGCACATGCGCGCTCGCGATCTGTTGGACCAAGCCGGACCGGGACCGTTTCAGGCCGCGCTGGCGGCAATTCCGCTTGCGCCGCCGCCCGCCATGGTCATTCGTCCGCCGGTCCCGGATGTTGGACGCCACGCCCTTGACGATGCGCAGCAAGCTTTGGGGATAGCGCTCCCCTTCGGCCAGATCGATGCTACAAGGCTGGTCCGGCTTGCGGAGGCGGCGGACAGGCTGGAGGCCAAGAGCATCTGCCCTGCCCCCGGTCGCGCACTGCTCGTCACCGGCCTGTCCGCCGATCATATCGACACGATGACCGAAAGCGCCACCGCGCTCGGGATCATCGTCGACCTTACCGACCCGCGGCTCGGGATCGCTGCCTGCACGGGCAAGCCGGCCTGTGCATCGGCCCATTTCGATACGCGGGCCGTCGCCCGGCACATCGCCACCCATGCGCCGATACTCGTGGCCAACGGGCGGCGGGTCCATATCTCCGGCTGCGCCAAGGGGTGCGCTCGTGCCAGCACGGCGGAGATCACCATCGTCGGGCACGCGGATGGCATCGGCGTCGTCATCAACGGTCGCGCCGACGCCATCCCGTTCGCGGTCCTGCCGCATCTCGACCCGGCCGCGCTCGTCGCGCGGATCACCCTTCTGGAAAGCAAGATATGACGGCCCTGGCCTATGACTATGTCCGCGATGGCGGGGCCATTTATGCGCGCTCCTTCGCCATCATCCGCGCGGAAGCCGATCTGACCGGTTTTTCGGAGGAGGAAGCCGATGTCGCGGTCCGCATGATCCATGCCTGCGGGCTGGTCGAAGCCACGCGCCATATCCGGTTCGGCGCAGGCTGTGTGGCCGCCGCCCGCGCGGCGCTGAACGCCGGCGCCCCGATCCTGTGCGATGCCGAAATGGTCGCGCGCGGCATCACCCAGGCCCGCCTGCCCGCCCATAACGACATCGTCTGCACGCTCCGCGATCCGGGCGTGCCCGCGCTGGCGGCGGCGATCGGCAATACGCGCTCGGCAGCGGCGCTGGAACTGTGGAGCGACCGGCTGGCAGGCGCGGTGGTGGCGATCGGCAACGCTCCGACAGCGCTCTTTCGCTTGCTCGAGATGCTCGACGCCGGATGCCCGCGCCCGGCCGCGATCCTCGGCATGCCGGTCGGCTTCGTCGGCGCGGCGGAGTCGAAGGCGGCGCTCGCGGCACATCGCTCCGGTGTCCCATGGGCGATCGTCGAGGGACGCATGGGCGGCAGCGCGATGACCGCCGCCGCCGTCAACGCCATCGCGCGGGCCGGCATATGAGCGCGCCCGGATGCCTGATCGGCGTGGGTGTAGGCCCCGGCGATCCCGAACTGATGACCTTGAAGGCGGCTCGCCTGATCGGTGCCGCCGATATCGTAGCCCATTTCGCCAAGGCCGGGAATGACAGCCATGCCCGCCGGATCGCCGCCGCGCATGTCCGCCCCGGCACCGTCGAACTGCCGCTCCTTTACCCGGTCACGACCGAAAGCCCGAAGGACGGTGCAGACTATCGCGAGCGGATCGCCGCCTTTTACGCGGAATCGGCCGACCGGCTGGCCGCCCATCTCGACGCGGGGCGCGACGTGGTCGTGCTGAGCGAGGGCGATCCCTTGTTCTACGGCTCCTATATGCACCTCCATATCCGCCTCGCACCGCATTATCGGACGCAGATCGTGCCCGGCGTCACCGGCATGGCGGGCTGCTGGTCGAGCGCCGCGACGCCGATCGCGCAGGGCGACGATGTGCTCAGCGTCCTGCCCGGCACGCTGCCGGAGGATCAGCTCGCCCGCCGCATCGCCGGGGCCGATGCCGTCGTGATCATGAAGGTCGGGCGCAACCTGCCGAAGATCCGCCGGGCGCTGGCGGCGGCCGGGCGGCTCGACCGCGCCATCTATGTCGAACGCGGCACGATGGCGGACGGGCTGACGATGCGGCTCTCCGATCGGCCGGATGACCGCGCGCCCTATTTCTCGATCATCCTGGTTCCCGGCTGGGTGGGACAGCCATGACGGGCCGCCTGACGGTGATCGGGCTCGGCCCCGGACATGCCGCGCAGATCACGCCCGAAGCATCGGCCGCGCTGGCGGATGCCGAGTTGTTGCTGGGCTATGCGCCCTATCTGGCACGGGTGCCCGAACGGCCCGGCCAACGCCGCGAACCGACCGACAATCGCGAGGAGATCGCGCGCGCTTCGGCTGCCCTGATGGCCGCGGCCGCCGGCGATCGGGTGGCGATGGTTTCGGGCGGCGATCCCGGCGTGTTCGCGATGGCGGCGGCGGTGTGCGAGGCGATCGAGCATGGCCCCCCGCAATGGCGCGCGATCGACGTCGTGATCCTGCCCGGCATCACGGCGATGCTGGCGGTCGCGGCGCGGGTGGGCGCACCGCTCGGGGCCGATTTCTGCGCGATATCGCTGTCGGACAATCTCAAGCCCTGGGATCTGGTGCGGCAAAGACTGGCGGCGGTGGCGCAGGCCGGGTTCGTGATCGCGCTCTACAACCCGATCAGCAGGGCCCGCCCCTGGCAATTGGGCGAGGCGTTCGCGCTGCTTGCCGATCTGCTGCCGCCCGAGACGCCCGTGATCTTCGGCCGGGCGGCGGGCCGGCCGGATGAACGGATCGCGATCGTGCCGCTTTGCGAAGCCGACGCTGCAATGGCCGACATGGCGACCTGCGTCATCATCGGATCGGCGCACACCCGTATTATCGCGCGTCCGGACGGGCCAGCGTTGGTCTATTCGCCCCGTTCGGTGAGGCCGAGTGCATGAAGCGCCGCTGCAACGGCCTCATCCACGGTGCCGAGCGTCGGCACGTCGGGGGCGGGAGGCCGCGCGACCAATATGACCTCTATGCCGAGGTCATGGGCGGCGGCGATCTTGCCATAACTCGCCGCCCCGCCGCTATTCTTGGCGATGATGGCGTCGATCCCGTTATCGCGCAGCAGCGCGAGATCGTCGGCCTGCGCAAAGGGACCGCGATCGAGGATATAGCGCGCCGAAGGCACCGTCAGCCGCGGCTCGATCGGCTCGACCGAGCGCACGAGATAATCGTGCCACGGTGCGGCATTGGCGGCATGGGCCTCCTGCCGGCCGAGCGCGAGGAACACCCGGCGCGGGTTCGGCCCAAGCGCGGCGATCGCACCGGCCGGGTCGGCGGCGTCGGTCCATCGATCGCCGGGTCGACGCTCCCAGGCAGGGCGCCGCAGCGCAATCATGCGAACACCCGACTGGCGCGATGCTTCGGCGGCGTTGCGCGACATGATCGCTGCAAACGGATGGGTGGCATCGATCAGCAGGTCGATCCGCCGCTCGACCAGCCAGCGCGCAAGCCCGTCCGCACCGCCAAAGCCTCCGCTCACAACCGGAACGGGCATGGTGACCGGCATGCGCGTGCGACCGGCCAGCGACAGCGTCACCGCGACATCGGCCTGCGCGCCGAGCCGGCCGGCGAGCAGGCGGGCCTCGGTCGTGCCGCCGAGAATCAGGATCGATCGCATGGCTGAAGCCCCTAGCAACCGCTCCCCCGTTTCGGCAACGCCCGGCCGCTGGCTGACCATCGTCGGCATCGGCGAAGCCGGCATCGATGGCCTGTCGCCCCGTGCGGTCGCGGCGATCGCCGGCGCGGAGCGGGTGTTCGGCGGCCAACGCCAACTTGCGCTGGCGGCATCGGTCATTACCGGAAGCGCCCTCGCCTGGCCCTCGCCTTTCGATCCGCTGATGCCGGCGGTGCGCGCGGTGCGCGGTCACCGGGTTTGTGTCCTGGCCTCCGGCGACCCCTTCCTGTTCGGCGTCGGCGCGACATTGGCCCGGCATATCCCCGCCGACGAGATGGACGTGTTGCCGTCGCCCTCGGCCTTCAGCCTCGCCGCCGCCCGGCTCGGCTGGCCGCTCGGCGAGATCGAGACGATATCGCTGCACGGCCGCGCGCGCGCTCGGCTGCGCCCGTTGCTTCATCCGGGCACCCGCATTCTCGCTTTGACCTCCGGCGCGGACGATCCGGCACAGATAGCCGCACTGCTCACCGGCGCAGGGTTTGGCCGATCGGATCTGACCGTGCTCGAAGCGCTCGACGGCCCGCGCGAACGCATCCGTCATACGCGTGCGGACGGGTTCGATCTCCACACGATAGATCCGCTCAACCTGCTGGCGATAGAGGTCGTGGCCGACGAACAGGCGCACGTCATCCCGCTGGGCGCCGGCCGCGCCGATGACCTGTTCGATCATGACGGCCAGATCACCAAGCGCGAGATCCGCGCCGTCTCCTTGTCGATGCTCGCGCCCCGGCGCGGCGAACTGCTGTGGGACGTGGGGGCGGGATCGGGTGCGATCGGCATCGAATGGATGCTGGCCCATCCGTCGATGCGGGCCATCGCCATCGAACCACGCCCCGAACGTGTGGCGCGGATCGCCCGCAATGCCGCACAGATGGGCGTGCCCGACCTGCCGATCGTCACCGGCAGCGCACCGGACGCATTGCGGGATCTGCCCCGCCCGGACGCAATCTTCATCGGCGGCGGCGCGACCGTACCGAGGGCCGTCGCCGCAGCGATCGAAGCGCTGCGCCCCGACGGCCGGCTGGTCATCAATGCGGTAACGCTGGAGACCGAGGCCGTTCTGCTCGACCATCATGCCCGTCTCGGCGGCAGCCTGACCCGCATCGCCGTGTCGCGGGCCGATCCGGTCGGGACCATGACCGGCTGGCGCAGCGCGATACCCGTCACGATCTGGTCGTGGAGCAAGCCATGATTGTCGCGGGCTTCGGCTGTCGGCCCGGTGCCGCGACCGACGATTTCCTGTCCGCGCTCGCCGAGGCGCTGAACATCGCACAATGCGATGCTTCCACTCTCGCCTGCGTGGCCTTCCCTCATTTTCGGGCCGCCGAAGCCGCAACGACGCTTTCGGATCTGCCCGTCGCGATCATCGGCCAGCCCGCGCTCGAGCAAGCCTGCCTGCGTGCCGAAACCCACAGCGCGCGAACGTTCGCCCATACCGGGCTGACATCGGTCGCCGAAAGCGCGGCACTTGCCGCCGCCGGACCGGGCAGCCGCCTGCTCGTCCGCCGGATCGGCGCCGGGTCGGTGACCTGCGCCATCGCCATTGGAGAACGCCCCGCATGACCGTACATTTCATCGGCGCCGGCCCCGGCGCCGCCGATCTCATCACGGTGCGTGGCCGCGACCTGCTCGCGCGTTGCCCGGTCTGCCTCTATGCGGGATCGGTCGTTCCGCCCGAACTACTGGCGCATTGCCCGCCGGGCGCACAGCTGGTGAACACCGCGCCGCTGTCGCTCGACGAGATCGAGGCCGAATATGTCGCGGCGCAGGCCGCCGGGCTGGACGTCGCACGCCTCCATTCGGGAGACCTGTCGATCTACTCGGCCTGCGCCGAACAGATCAGACGGCTCGAACGGCTCGGCATCTCCTATACGATGACACCCGGCGTCCCGGCGTTCGCCGCCGCCGCCGCATTGGTCGGCCGCGAACTGACGGTTCCGGGGGTGGCGCAAAGTCTGGTGCTGACGCGCCTGTCGGGCCGGGCGTCGGCGATGCCGCCGACCGAAACACTCGAGCAGTTCGCGGCGAGCCGCGCGACGCTGGCGATCCACCTTGCCATCCACCGCATCGACGAGGTCGCCGAGCGCCTGACCCCATTCTACGGCGCCGATTGCCCGGCAGTGGTCGCGATCCGCGCGAGCTGGCCGGACGAGGCGGTATTGCGCGGAACGTTGGCGACGATCGCAGGCCAGGTCGCGGCGCACGGCGTCGAGCGCATGGCGATCATTCTGGTCGGCCCGGCCCTCGGCAGCGAGGATTTCCGCGAAAGCGCGCTCTACGACGTCGGCTATCAGCGCAGGTTCCGGGGCCGGGACGGGTTATGAGCCGCAGCGGGCGGACTATGGCCTACCAACTGGCCGTCGCGATCGAACAGCAGGATATCGAGCGTGATCGCGGGATCATCGAGCACGGCCGCCGCCGTCACCCAGGCCGCCCGCGCCACCGTGTCGCCAAGCGCAATGCCTTCGGCCTGCGCGAGCGCGAAAGCCTGGGCCGCGGTATTGGCGGTGCGGATCGCGTCGGCGAGGACCGGCGATCCGTCGGCGATGATCGCCTGCTGCGCCAGTGCATCGAAATCGACCGCGCCGCGCTTCGAATGCACGTCCAGCATCCCTTGCGCAAGTTTCGCCATCTTGGCGACGCCGCCGGCGACGGTGACGCGCGGTACCGGATGGGTGCGAAGATATTTGAGCATTCCGCCGACGAAATCGCCCATGTCGATCAGCGCCCGTTCGGGCAGCTCGTGATGTGCGAGCACCGCCTGTTCGGATGTCTTTCCGGTCGCCCCCGCGACATGCGGCAGCTCCGCCGCACGCGCCACGTCGATGCCGCGATGGATGCCGTGGATCCAGGCCGCGCAGCTATAGGGAATGACGATCCCGGTCGTCCCGAGGATCGAAAGACCGCCGAGAATGCCGAGGCGCGCGTTGAGCGTGCGTTCGGCGAGCCGTTCGCCATCGGCAACCGCGATCTCGATCTCCACATCGGCCGGTCCGCCCAGCGCCGCCGCGACATCCGCCACCGCGTCGCACATCATCCGGCGCGGCACCGGATTGATCGCGGGTTCGCCGATCGCCAGCGGGAGGCCGGGCAATGTGACGGTGCCGACCCCCTTGCCGGCACGAAAGCGGATGCCCGCGCCCGGCGACAAAGGGCGAACCGTTGCCGATATCAGCGCGCCGTGGGTGACATCGGGATCGTCGCCCGCATCCTTGACGATGCCGACGGTTGCGACACCATCTTCCATCCGGTCGAACGCCAGCGCGAACGCCGGCTCCTGCCCGCGGGGCAAGCGGATGGTCACGGGATCGGGAAACAGGCCGGTCGCCAGCGCCGTGCAGGCCGCCTTGACGGCGGCCGTCGCACAGGCGCCCGTGGTCCAGCCATAGCGCAAGGGAGCATCACCGGACTGCATCACCGAGCCTTTAGGCCGGTCGGGCCGATTTTCCCATCGATTGGAGACATGATCCGATGACCGCCCGTGTCATTATCGTCGGAGCGCCGCGGTCGGGCTCCGGCAAGACGACGATCACGCTGGGCCTGTTGCGCGCGTTTCGCCGGCGCGGCCTTGTCGTGCGCGCGGCCAAGGCCGGGCCGGACTATATCGATCCGGCCTTTCATGCGGCGGCGACCGGAACCGCCAGCGTCAATCTCGACAGTTGGGCAATGCCCCCCGAATATCTGGGCGCGCTGCTGCGACAGGCGGCCGAAGGCGCCGACCTCCTGGTGATCGAAGCCGCGATGGGGCTGTTCGACGGCGTTGGCGATGTCGCCGGACGCCGGGGCGCGGCGGCGGATATTGCCGCACGGTTCGGCATCAAGGTGGCGCTCGTGCTCGATGTCACCGGCCAGGGGCAAACCGTCGGCGCGGTGGCCTGCGGCTTCGTCCACTATGATCCGGCCGTCGGCATTGCGGGGGTGATCGCCAATCGCGTCGCCAGCACCCGTCACCGCAACCTCGCCGAGCAATCGGTGAGCGGCATCGGCCTGCCGCTGCTCGGCGCATTGATGCGCGACGGCGCGCCCAATCTTCCCGAGCGCCATTTGGGCCTCGTACAGGCGCGCGAGCATGCCAATCTCGAGGTCTTGCTGGAGAGCCTGGCCGACGCCATCGAGCGCGATCTCGATCTTGATGCGATCCTCGACGCCGCGACGCCGCTTGCCGTGACCCCGCCCCTCGCCCCGGTTGCCGCGCTCCCGCCGCCCGGCCAGCGTATCGCATTGGCATGGGATGAGGCGTTCAGTTTCGTTTATCCGCATATGCTGCGCGAATGGCGAGACGCGGGCACGGAGATCGCGCGGTTTTCGCCGCTCGCCGACGAGGCCCCCGCGCACGATTGCGATATCTGCTGGCTGCCAGGCGGCTATCCCGAACTGCACGCCGGCAGGCTCGCGTCCGCATCGCACTTCCTGTCCGGCTTGCGCAGCTTTGCGCAACATCGTCCGGTTCACGGGGAGTGCGGCGGCTTCATGGTGCTGGGACAGTCGATCGAAGATGCCGCGGGAACGGCCCATGAGATGGCCGGGCTGATGGACCACAGGACCAGCTTCGCGCGGCGCAAGCTCAACCTGGGCTATCGCGAGGCAACGTTGCTGATCGATTGCCCGCTGGGACCGCAAGGCACCGTCCTGCGCGGACATGAATTTCATTATGCGACGATCACCCCCGGCGAGGATGCCCCGCTGGCGATGCTGGCGGACGGCCTGGGCCAGCCACTCGGCGCGGCGGGCGGACAGCGAAAATTGGTGACAGGCACCTTCTTCCACGCCATCGCCCGTCAGACAGGATGAAAGCCGTCAACGGCGGACAGATCGCAGGACCGGCGCCGCCAGCAAGCCGAACCCAACACCGAGCGCAGCCCAAAGCACTGCCTGCATGCCGATCGCCGACACCCTGAAATCCCACAGTACGACCGCAGGAAAATCGGCAGGCACCTCGTTGATGGCCGGCATGAACCACTGCGCGATAAAGGCCGTCGTTCCGTAGATGCCGATCAGCGCCAGCATGGCGTTCAGGGTTCCATGGCTTCGCCTGATCCGCATCGCCATATTCGCCGCGAATGTCAGGCAGGTCAGCGACAATAAGATCAGGCCGAAATAGGCCGCCGTACGGAAGGCGACGGTTTCATGCTGGCCTACCGCCGGTGGCGTCGGCGGATATTTGAGCGCGGGGATCAGGGCGACGGCGACGAAGCCGCCTATCGCCAGCAATATGGCAAGATTCCGCGGATCGAGCCTGCCGATGCGGCCATAAGCAAAGGCGAATATCAACGCAAAGAATCCGCCGATGGCGGCGCCATACATCGCCAGCGCGGTCAGCAGGCCAAGCCCGGCCTGGGTCGCGCGGCTGACGATCTCCGGCTCGCCGCCCATCGCCTCATGGGCCTCATGCGCATGTTCATAAGCGATCGCGAGGTTGATCCCCGGCTCGCCGAACAGACGGGCAAACAGCATCGCCAGGATTGCCGACAGGACGCCAGCGATCATCCCGCGCAGCAGCAGGTGCTTCACCATGATGTGCGTGCCCTTCTAGTGGCAGGGAAAGCCGAGCAGATGCCGCCCGTCATGGACGAATTCATGCACGGCGGTGCCCGAGAAAACCGACGTGGCGCCTTGTTCGGTGCTGACGAAGTACAGCAGGATCAGCGCGATGATCGATCCGAAAATCGCCCATGGCAGGATATCGCCAACGGGTATGGCGACATTGATGTAGCGGCTATCGGGATAATATGCGGCAGAGTTTGCCATCGTCTCAGTCTCCCTGGGGATTGCGCGTCCCGGTTGGATCAATGCGTCTTCGGGAGGTCTGACTCTCGACACATATGAGCATGTGCCGATATACAGTGGCGCGACCGTGCCGGGTTCTCACCGGCTTCTCCGTCAGATCGTGCTGTCCTCTTGGGATCGGCCGGGGCTGCTGTCAATCATCGTATGAGGAATGCATCTTTGACCGCGCGCATCATCTGGATCTGCCACGCGCCCACCCACGCCATGCGTGTGGGGGCATTTCCCACCTCGCAGGATGATCTCGACGGCCCCGGCCTGGAGAAAGCCCGTGCCGCGGCGCATCCCGGCATTCGCGGCGCTACGGCACTGACCAGCCCGGCTGCTGCCGCGCAACAGACTGCTGCAGCCATGACGCTCGATGCAGCGATCGAGCCAGCGCTTCGCGACATCGATTATGGCCTCTGGGCGGGGCTTTCTCTGGATGCGATACACGCTGCCGAACCCGAACGGCTTGGCGCATGGCTGGCGGACGCTACCCGGACGACACCGGGCGGCGAGCCGTTAAGCGACGTGATCGCTCGCGTCGGCAGTTGGATAGAAGAGCAACGGCGATCAGCACGCCGCGTTCTGGCCGTGACACATCCGGCGATTATCCGCGCGGCGATCGCCATCGTTCTTCGATGCCCTGTCGAATGTGTTTTCAATATCGACATCGCACCGCTTTCACGAACCGCCATGTCGTTTAACGGAAAATGGCGCATCCAAGGGTTGGGGTAAGCTATTTGTCCCCGACTGAATGCCTATCGAGGGCTTCGCGAACAAACCACAATACGACGATCGCCACCCGCGAAGCTGACCGGACGCTACAGCGCTGTTGGCGGGCGCGCGCCCGGTCAGCTTCGCTACCGTCGAGCTACACCACCAACCGGGGCACGACCTTCTGGCAATCTCACTCACGTCACTCTCTCGGAGGAAAAGCTAAACCGAATCCCGTGCCTGCATCGAAGGCCGCGATTGATCATGCCGACGGTGAGCTGCCGCCCGGGGGGGGGGGGCAGCCTGTCAACTGTTTCAACATCACACCGATGCACGCGGCGTAGGCACTTGGCGTGGTGGCTCTGTAGCTGCGCGCACCGATTCATCTCTAGCGTTCTCGCAAGCCACCAATAATCCGGTCCCCCGGGCATTCGCAAACCAGTCGGGCTTCCAATTGATATTTGCAAATGATTATCATAAGCAACTTTGCCTGATGGCGGAATGAGACAGGATCGGTGCAACCGTGTTCGTGTGGCCGGCAAGTTGCGAAATGGAACGCGTTGCGAGGCCGTCGCCCTCTTCGGGGAATCGCGCCCCCCATAACCTTAGGAGATCCCTTGTCCGGCCGATTGTCCTGGGAACGCTTACCATGTTCGTTCATCTCGGCTTTTTTGCGCTGCTATGGCCGAGCATGTCGGTGGTCACGTCAAAGGCGCGGGAAACGGTGATTGTTATCCTATCGCCCCCGTTTGCCGAGAGATCGCGCGCGACCGCTGTCAGGCCCCGCGACGCCCCAGTCGTTGAGCGACAAGCCCCGTTGATTGTCGCTACCCGGCCGACGATACCGGCCTATGTTGACCTGCCGGATGCTCGTGTTCCGGTTGCCGATGGCGCGCGCGAAGCGGGTGACCGCAAAACCCCGCTCTTCGATCAATATCGGCTTCGCCTTGAAGCTGCACTCTCCGCGAATCGGCGCTATCCGCAAGAAGCGCGGCGAAAGCGGCAGGCGGGAACGGCCGAAGTCAGATTCATGATTGCTGCGGACGGTTCGGTCGACGTCGTTTCGCTGGCGGTGTCGTCCGGCCATGCACGACTCGATCGCGAGGCCGTCAACCTCGTCAGCCGCACCGCCCCGTTTCCGCCACCACCTCCGGACATTGCTCCGCTTGAGATCATCCTGCCGGTCACCTTCGAATTGCCAGAAAGCGCAACATCGTGACGCAGGTTGGCGGGCTCGCCGCCTTTCTGGCCCAACGACGCGCGCTATTGTCATATGCGACATCGCTCATGGGCGATGCCAGCAGCGCCGAGGACATCGTGCAAGAGGCCTGGCTGCGCGTCCAGGACACCGACACCCGCAGCACGGCCGATGCGGTTACCCACCCGATCCGCTATCTTTACCGGGTTGTGCGCAATCTGGCGATCGACGAGAAACGGAGTGCCAGAGTGCGGCACGTCATATCGGGGGATATCCACGATATGGACGACATATCCAGCGAACAGCCCAATCCCGAGCAAAACGCGATGTCGCGTCAAGCGCTCGCAATCGTTCAGCAAGTGCTCGATGGCCTGCCCGAACGTCATCGCACCGTGTTCATGCTCTATCGCTTCGAAGGCCTCAAAATGCAGGAGATCGGCAGAAGATTACGAATTTCGGTCGGCCTGGTGCACCGTCTCATTCATGACGTCATGGCGCGGTGCGAGGACGCGCTCGAGGCGCCGTCTCCAGACCGGTCCCTCTGATGAAAATGCCTTGTGTCATGAGGTCTTTCTTCCACAAGGGCCCGATGACCCGAAAGCGCATGACCGCAGACCGATGACCATCGACGATGCCGAAACAGCAGCGTTACGCACCGCCGCACGCGACTGGCTGCTGCGGTTGCACGAGCATCCCGACGATACCGAACTACACGTCGGTTTCGCGGAGTGGATCTCTGCCAGCGATGCCCATGCGCAAGCCTGGTCGCGCACGCACGATAGCTGGCAGGCGATGGAAGGTCTGGCGGGTGCGGTTCACTCCAACCCGCCCCTCAGGCCAACCTCTCGCCTGCCCAGCCGCCGAAGCCTGCTGACGCTGGCGATGTCAGGCGCAACCATCGGTCTCGCGACGACGTTGCTCATGCGTCCCGAAGCCTATCGCACGGGCGCGGGCGAGCGCCAGCGCCTGTCGCTCGGCGATGGAACTCGGGTGGATCTGGACAGTCAATCGTCGCTGAATGTCGCGGTCGACGCCGGGCGGAGGTCGGTCCTGCTGATCGAGGGGCGCGCTTTTTTTGACGTGGCGCATGATATGCACCGGCCGTTCGTCGTTACGGCCGGCGACATCGCGGTGCGTGTCCTCGGCACCGCATTCGCCGTCGAACATAAGGCCGATGGCCTCTCGGTTGACGTGGCGCGCGGCAAGGTTCTGGTCGACCGCGGCAACGGCATGCAGCCCGTCGAGCTTTCGATCGGCGAGCGGCTCATCATCGACGCGGCCGGATCGGCCAGACGCGCGGCAGTCGATCCGTCGCGGATTGCGGCGTGGCGCGACGGGAAGATCTACGCGGTCGACCGCCCTATTGGCGATCTGATCGGCGAACTTCGCGGCTATCATAAGGGCATCATCCTGTTGAATGCCCCAAAGCTCGCCTCCCGGCGGGTAACAGGTGTCTATCATCTCGACCGACCGCTTCAAACGATCGCCGATATCGTTATCGCGCATCACGGCGGGGTGACGATTTGGACCGATTATTTCGTATATATAACAGATAGTTGAAAGGTATTTCGTCAGAAAATCCGCACCCATTGTGAAAATCGTGCGCCCGACTTCGTCTTATTGAAAGCTAATGCGAATTATTAGCAATAATGGGCGCCGTGGGCGGATTTCCGGGGGTGTTGACGTGGGTTTGGTTAAAAGGGTCGTTCGTAAGACATCATTGACATCGTCGTGCGCAATATTGATGGCGCTGGCTGCCGCAGGAGGCGTTGGGGCCAATGCCGCTCAGGCCGCGAATCCCGGGGAAGAAAGCCGGACCTTCGCCATACCGACGCAGCCCCTGTCAAGATCGATCCTTGCATTCGGAGAGCAATCGGGCCTGCAGATCACCGCCGAGGCCGCGTTGCTGGAAGGCCGTATCGGTCCGGCGATCTCGGGCAGGATCGACCGCGACACGGCGCTTGGCATGCTGCTTGAGGGTTCGGGGCTGAGCTACAGCCATATCGGACCCGACATGATCATGCTGACGCATGCGCGCCAGGCGCACAAGATGCGCTTGTCGCCCGTCCGGGTGGCCGCCGCCAACACGGATAGCTCGGGCGACGCCGGCGGGGCAGCCCCGGCCACGCCTGGCGATATAACCGTGACCGCCGCCGAAATCGACTATCGCACGCCGACGACCAGCGCACTCAAGATCGACGCGCCACTGCGCGACATTCCCCAGACGGTCAATGTTATTTCCGATCAGGTGATCCGCGATCAGCGCGCGCTTTCGGTTCAGGACGTCCTCAAGAATATCGCCGGTATCGGTCTCGCCACGGGGGACGGCCAGCGGGATCAGGCAACGATCCGCGGCTTCACCGCCCAGTCCGACCTGTTCGTCGACGGCCTGCGCGACGACGCTCTTTATTTTCGCGATCTCTCCAATGTCGATCGGATTGAGGTGATCAAGGGGCCTGCTTCGGTCCTTTATGGCCGCGGATCTTCCGGCGGCCTGATCAACCGCGTCACCAAGAAGCCAGGCACCGAAGGCGGCGAGATCGTCGCGAGTTACGGCAGCTGGAACGATCGTCGTGGCGAGGTCGATCTCGGCCATATGTTTACGGACGCCAACATCGCCGCCCGCCTGACCGGCGCGATAGAGCGATCCGACAGCTATCGCGACAAGCAATTCCTGCGACGCGAGGCAATAGCGCCCTCGCTCGCCTTCACGCCGGACGAGCGCACGACGATCCTGTTGCAGGCGGACTATCTGCGCGACCGACGGGTGACCGATCATGGCATCCCGGCGTTCCAGGGCCGGCCGGTCGATGTCGCGCCTTCGACTTATTATGGGGCCGCCAACGCGCGCGATGTCGATTTCAGCCAGTCCGAGGTCTGGTCGACGACCGCTACGATCGATCATGATTTCGGGAGCGGCTTCCGTCTTCATGACGCGCTGCGCTATTACGACTTCACGCTCGACCGGCAGAATACGATCCCCAACATCGTCAACGAAACCGCGCGAACGGTCACGCTCAATCGACAGAGCACGGACCGGGCCGAGCATGGCTGGTTCAATCAGCTCGAACTTACCAACATCCTGCCGACCGGCCCTCTTCGACATCAGCTGCTGATCGGCTTCGAAAGCGGCCGCCAGATCAAGAATGAGCGGCGCGTCAACCGGGCCAATGTCGCGACGGTGGACCTGTTCAATCCAGAACTGCCCATATTGCCGCTGGCGATAAGCGCGGCACCCGCCACCGATACGCGGGCGAGCTTCACGACGATCGGCCTTTATGCGCAGGATCTCATCTCGCTCGGCAGCCATTGGAAAGCGCTCGCGGGCCTGCGCTACGATCGGTTCCGTCAGGAAAGCCATCCCCGTATCGCCGGACAGAGGGCGCTCGGCCGCACAGATAAGGTCTTCAGCCCGCGCATCGGCATGGTCTGGCAACCAACTCGCAGCCAATCCTATTATATTTCCTGGAATCGCTCGTTTCAGCCGTCGGGCGAAGCCTTCGCACTGTCGGCGGCCAATGCCGATATCAGCCCCGAAAAGACGATCAACCGCGAGATCGGCGCCAAATATGAATTGTTTGACGGCCGCATCTCGGCGACCGTCTCGGCCTTCAACCTCAAGCGCTCCGGCATCAAGGCCACCGATCCCTTGACCCTGACGATCGTACCAATCGGCGTCCAGCGCACGCGGGGGATCGAGTTCAGCGGGCAGGCGAGCCTTGCCGACGGCTGGCGCGCGATCGTCAGCTATGCCTATCTGGACGCGAAGGTGATCAGCTCCCCGGCCTTCGACAGCGGCCGGCCGATTCAGGGCAAGCGCGCCACCCTGACACCTCGGAACAGCGCCAGCCTGTGGGTGGTCCGCAGCTTCCACGACCGGATCGGGATCGGCGGCGGCGCCAATTATGTCGGCAATCGCTGGGCGAACCCGGGCAATACGGTCATATTGCCGCACTATGTGACGGCCGATGCCACCGCCTGGGTGCGGTTCGGAAAGCTGCAATTGCAGCTCAACGTGAGCAACATCTTCGATCGCGACTATATCGTCTCCGGTCATGGCACGAGCCCCAATCTCAACATGCCAGGCGCACCGCGCTCGGCGGTGCTGACCGCACGCTATGCGATCAACTGAGCCGCTCCTCGTCATCGTCGCGCACACGCCGACGGCCTCGGTCGATCGAGGCTTCCTGCCGGCGGCGCTGCGGCTTGGCCTGCGCACCGTGATCCTCACCGACCGGCTGGCGCTACAGGCGGCGTCATTGGCGGCGATCGCACCGATCGATTCCACGATCCGCATGTTCGAATGCGATGTGTTCGCTCCGACCGCGATCATCGACACGATCCTGCAGCTCGGCGAACGGCCCGCGGCCATCTTCAGCAACAGCGATCACCTCCAGGTGGCGACCGCACTCGCCGCCAGCTGGTTCGATCTGCCGGCCAAGGACTGGCGCGGAGCGCATCGCGTGAAGAACAAGGCGGTGATGCGTACCGCCATCGCCGCAGCGGGGCTCGACCATGTCTGGGCCGAGACCGTCCATTGCGTCGGAGATCTCGATCGTCTCGCGCCGCCATATCCCTGCGTCGTCAAGCCGCGCCAAGGCGTTGCCAGCGAACATGTCGCGCTGGTCGAGGAGAGCAGGGCGCTGCGTACATTCTGCGAATATGTCTGGCGCGATCGGCCGGGCGCGCCAATGCTGGTGGAGGAGTTTCTCGAAGGGACGCTTTTCAGTCTCGAGACGCTGGGCGACGGGCGCGACCTCCTGGTTCTGGGCGGCTATCGCTGCGGCCTGACCCCACCGCCGAGCTTCGTCATCGACGATATGCGCTGGACTCCCGAACCTCCAGAACCCGTCCGGGCATCGCTCGTCGGCCAGCTTCGAAGCCTCGGCGTCGGCTTCGGGGCCTGCCACACCGAATATGTGCTGGGCGCTGACGGCCGGGCTCGCCTGATCGAGGTCAATTATCGCTCGATCGGTGACGGAGCCGACTTCCTGATGGCCGATGCGCTTGGCTTCGATTATTTTTCCGCGGTACTTCATCTCCATCTTGGCCAGCCGCTGCCCGCCATGCCCGTGCAAGGGCAACATGCTGCAATCCGCTACCTGTTCGATGAACCCGCCGCGCATCTGCCGCCGACGCGGGAGATGCCGGGCTGCCGCGTCCGGCTCGAACGCCTGGCGCAAAACGGCCGGGAGAGCCCCGTCCTGTCCAACCGTGATTATCGCGGGCGCTTGTCATTCCTGGCGCCCGAGAGGTCCGCGATCGAAGCAGCGATCGCCACTTTCGCGCGACAGAATCAAAAGGAGGATTTTCGATGAATATCGTTACGCGCGTCGAACGCCGAACTTCGGTCCGCGATCAGGCGCGCTATATCCTGAAGCGGGTTGCCGATGGCCTGCTGCGCGAAGACTATCGTGGACTGGCGCGCGACGGTGAGTTGCTGGAGGTCGCCGACGTGCCTTTTTTTGGAAGCATTATTGCAAATGCGACGCATTATATACGATGGAACGCGCCGGACGAGAGCAAGCTCTATCTGCCTGTCGAGCGGGACGGCTTCATGCATGGCTGGCGCATAGCGGCGCTCCCGCTCGTGCGGATCGCCAGGCAAACGATGCGACCGGTCGACAGCGTCACCGAATTGCTCGAGATTCTCGGGGCGGGCCTGGGGGCTGAGGATTGCGCCAATATCACCGCCTATCTCGCCGAATGCCAGGCGGCGATCGAGCATGGCGCCTTATGCGCGGACGCCCATGGCCGTGCGTCGCCCGCCGATGCGCGCATTGCCGATCATCCGCAGTGGCACCGCGCAATGCTCGACAACGACCGGCTGGCATCGTTCGCCGACCATCCCTTCTATCCCACGGCGCGTGCCAAGCTCGGTTTCGATGCGCACGACCTGATCGCTTATGGCCCCGAATATCGAAAGGGCTTCCGCCTGGCATGGTTCGCTCTTCCCGTCGAAGGATTGGCGGCTCAGGGGCGCAGGCCTGCAGTCTGGCCGTCCTTTAAGGATGTCGGGCTCGACCCGACCCTGGCCAGCACGCACGCATTGCTGCCATTCCACCCCTTCATGCGCGGTGAACGGATCGAACATGTCCTCGGCGAGGCAGGCCTGACGGCCACGGCGCATGTCGCTCCTGCCGATTATCTCGATGTCGTTCCGACACTGTCTGTGCGGGCGGTGGCCGTGGTCGATGAGCCCGGGCTGCACCTCAAGCTGCCGCTGGCGATCAGCACGCTCGGCCGTCTCAACCTGCGCGCGATCAAGCCAAGCACGATCAACGATGGCCACATCGTCCAGTCGCTGCTGAGCGATCTCGTCGCAGCGGACCCCGCAATCGATGGCCGCCTGCTGCTGACCGACGAAAGCGGTGGCGCATGCCATTCGAACCATCGCTTCCTGTCCTATATCGTCCGGCGCTATCCGGCGGATCTGGACGGTGCGGAACCGGTGCCAGTTGCCGCGCTGATGGCTCCGATGGGCGACAGGCGCCCTTATGCCGTCCATCTGGTCGATCGTTATTATGAGGGCGACACCGAGGTATTTCTCGCCGCGTTTTTCGATTTGCTGCTCGGGATCCATCTGCGGCTCGCCGCACGCTACGGGATCGCGCTCGAAGCGAACCAGCAGAATTCGATCCTGCTGTTCGATCGGCGCGCCGGGCTGCGACTGCTGCTCAAGGACAATGACGGCCCGCGCATCGATGGCCCGGCGTTGCGTGACGCCTGCCCCCGGGTGGCGCACTGGATCGGCCGGCTTCAGGACGAGCGTATCGCAGCAGCCGATGCCGATGCGGTCGCGCAGATGCTGATCACGATCACGATCCAGCTCAACATCGGCTTCGTGGTCGAGGGGCTCGGCAGGAATGCCGGCAAACTCCCGCACTATCGCCACATGCTGCGCGCGGCGGTCGAGCGGCATCTCGACATTCTCGCCGGTGAGGGAATTGCGATCGCTGCGTTGCGTACCGCTCTGCTGGAGTCCCCCCATTTTCCGATCAAATATCTGTTGCGCGCGGCAAGCCTCGAGACGCGTACGGCGACGGGCGCCGTGGACGTCAACAAATTCTACGGGCGTAGCGCCCCCAATTTTCTTACCGCCCCGGCGCGGCCATGAACCAGCGTCGAATCACAGCCACGGTGCTCGCGTGCCATTTCGCCGGAGCGTTCGGAGCCGTCGGGATGCCACCTTTCCTGGCGCTGATCCTCATGGATATCGCACCGAGCGCCGATGCGCGCCTCACCGGCTGGCTGTACATCGCGCCAACGGCCTGCCTCGCCATTTCGGCGCCTTTCTGGGGCAGGCTCGCCGACCGCTGGGGCCGGAAATGGCTGCTGATGCGGGCGCAGATCGGCCTGGCGGCCAGCTTCCTGGTGGCTGGCTGGGCCGAGTCACTCCCCCTGTTCGTGGCCGCCTTGTGCCTCCAGGGACTCCTCGGCGGAACATTCTCCGCAAGCAACGCCTATCTTGCCGAGGCCCTGCCGCGCGAGGCGCTGGCCCGGAGCCTGAACCTCACCCAGGGGACGGCGCGGTTGTCGCTGATCGTCGCTCCGGTCGCGGTGGGCTTCCTGGTCGATCGGCATTTCGCACCACAGCGCGTCTATCTGGTGCTCGCACTGCTTCCGCTGGCGGCAACGCTGTTGCTGTTACCGTTGCCGGCCCGAACCGGCCCGCAACGTGGCGCACCGATGGCGAGCCGGCCGATGCCAAGCCCCGGTCACCATCTCCCGCGCGGGATCATCATGGCCGGACAGACCGGCTTCACCCTGGCGCTGATCGCGAGTTTCCCGTTCCTGCTGCCCTACAGCATGACGACATTCGGGATCGGCGCGAGTACCGCCGGCTGGATTTTCGGTCTTCCGCACATCATCTATCTGCTGCTCTGCCTGCCCTTGGGCAAGCGCATCCGCGCTCGCGATCCGGCGCCATGGCTGGCTTTGGGCTGCCTGACGCTCGCGGTCACCCTGCTGGCGCAAGCGTTCGCCCCATCGCTCGTCGTCTTCGCCGTCGCCCGGCTTGCCATGGGCATCGGCATGACCCTGAGCTACGTCGCGCTCAACGCATTGATCGCGAACGTGATCGACGATCACAGCGCCGGCAGCACGTTCGGATGGTTCGACAGCGGCGCCAAGCTCGCGACCATCGCCGCGAGCGTCGCGGCAGGGCAGATCATCTTGCAGGCGGGCATGACCAGCCTGTTGGCGGCGTCGGCCGGATGCGCAGCCCTTACCGCCGCGCTCGCGCTGACCGCGCGGCGGCCCGTCCTTTCCGCCCCCTCGATCATGACGAGATAAGCATGTTGTACGAGAAGCCGCCCTTTCCCTCGCTTGATTCCCATGCGCACCTCATTGCCGAGCGCGCGGCGATATCGGCATTGTTGCGATCCTTCTGCCGCGAGATCGGGGTCCGGCAATCATTGGTCGCCATGCTGCCCCCGCAACCGCACGGCCCCTTTCCCGCGCCCTTGCGACGGGCGCCGGAAATCCTCCAGATCGTCATGACCGAGGCCCGGGACACGATCCTGATCGGGGTGCAGGCGGCTTCCGCGACGCAGGATTATCTTTTTTGCACGAGCCCCTATCGTCGGCATGGCCGCCGCTTCGAGGCGATCGATTGGCGGCAGCTTGCCCGGATGATCTACGCGACGACGGCGCGGCTGCTCGACGCTCCCGCAAATGAGGAGATCCTGGACCAGACGGCCAACAGCGTCGCGATCACGACGCGTCTCGTCGCCCATCGCCTCGCTCATCCGGTGGCGATCGATGGCACCCGTGGCATGGCCGACTATCTTCGCTCCGAAGGTGGCCTGATCTTCGGCCATGCCTTGCATCCAACACCCAAGAGCCGCCAGGGCATCGAGATCGGACTGATGGCACGCTATTCGCCCGAAACCGGTTGCCCCTTCGACCTGAATTATGTCGCCGTCCGCCGCGACCGGCTCTGGACGCGGGCCGCCGACACCACGACCGCAGTCGAGCGGATCGCGCGCTGCCTGCCGCCCGGACTGATCGACGACGAATGGGTCTCGCTCCCCGTCCATCCGATTCAGGCGCAAAAGCTGCGCCGCACGTCGGCCATGGCGCGGGCGATCCGATCGGGCTGGCTGCGCGATCTCGGCGTCATCCCCAAAGCCTATCACGCGACATCATCGGTCCGGACGCTGTTCGACCCCGGCGATCCCTTCTTCCTCAAATTGTCGCTCGATATTCGGATGACGAACTGCGTCCGCAAGAATGCCGAATATGAGCTGGAAGGCGCTGTCGCCGCGACGTGCCTGATCCGCGAGCGAAAGGCGGAATTCGCACTGGCCTTTCCCGACTGCATCATCCTCGAGGAGCCGGCGAGCCTTTCGGCCGAGGCGCCTGCTTCATGGTCCGCGCAGGATCGCCGCACATTGATCGAAGGTCTCGGGCTGATCCTGCGCCAGTCGCTGGTGCCGTTCACGCCGGCCGATGTGACGCCGATAGTGGCCGGCGCGCTGTTTTCGCCGGGCATCGGCAACGAGAATAGCGGAATCCGGATCATAAGGGGCGCGACCCCGGCGACCGACATTGCGGACTGGTTCGGAAGCTATGTGCGGCTTCTGCTGCCCCCGGTGCTATACGGCTATTTCCACCAGGGCGTTATCTTCGAACCTCATCTCCAGAATGTCGTGGTCGGGCTGCGCCTGCGCCGACCCAGCCACGTTTATCTGCGTGATTTCGAGGGCGTGAAGATCACTGGCCTTGCGGCGGTTCCGGCGTTCAACGACCTTGGCGCAAGGGCCCGCGAGGCGCTTAGCTATACGGCCGACCAGGGCTGGTGCCGCATTGCCTATTGCCTGTTCGTCAATAATTTCTGCGAAGCGATCCATCAGCTGTCGCAGGGCGATCGGACGCTGGTCGCCTTGCTATGGGACGAGGTCGCAAGCGCGATCGCGGCGTTCCAGCGCGATTACGGCACGCAAGAGTCGCAGGATCGATTGATTCCGCTGCTGCGCGGCGCGCCATTTCCGGCCAAGACGATGCTCACCACGCGCTTCCAGCGGCGTGCCGATCGCGAATCCGGCTATGTCGACCTGGTTAATCCGATGGGGGCCTGACCGGTGCGCATCCTTCCCTCCCCGGGCTTGCTCGCGGCAATTCGGAACGAACGGGCCCGTTCCACCGGACCAATCTGTGCCTATCTCTACGATCTGGGCGCGCTGACCGAGCATGTCCGCGCCACCAGGGCCGCGCTGCCCGCCAATTGCGAGATGTTCTACGCGATCAAGGCCAATGCCGAGGTGCCAATCCTCGGCGCGCTGGCCCCCATTGTCGACGGGTTCGAGGCATCTTCGGGCGGTGAACTCGCCTGGCTGAACGAGCATGCACCGGGCAAGCCCATGATTTTCAGTGGTCCGGGCAAGCTCGACGACGAGATTCGCCAGGCGCTCGCGCTCGGGATCGAGCTGATCCATGTCGAAAGCCTCGGCGAATTGGCCAGACTGGCCCGGATCGCCGGCGACATGGGGCGAACCGCTCCGATTGCGCTGCGCGTAAACCTCGGCCTCGGCAGCGCTGCGGCAACGCGGCTGATGATGGCCGGTGCATCGCCATTCGGCATCGAAGAAGCCGAGTTGGCTGCGTGCATCGCCTTCATCGACGGCCAACCGGCGTTGGACCTGCAAGGCTTCCATATCCATTCGCTCTCGCATCAGCTCGACATGAAAGCGCACCTCGCGCTCATCGAAATCTATCTCGACCGTATCGCGGCGTGGAACGCGATGTACGGGCGCCGGATCCGTCATCTCAACATGGGGGGCGGGATAGGAATCAACTATCGCGATCCCGACGATCAGATCGACTGGCCAGCCTTCACCGCCGGACTGTCAGCGCTGATCGAGCGCAAGCGGGCGCAGCATCTTGCCTTGCGGTTCGAGTTCGGACGCTATCTGACCTGTGCGAGCGGCTATTATGCGGCCGAAGTCGTCGATCTGAAATCGAGCCACGGCCAATGGTTCGCGATTTGTCGCGGCGGCAGCCACCATTTTCGCACGCCGTCGGCGCAGCGCCACAGCCATCCGCTGATCATCCTGCCACGCGATCGCCCGCCGGCCCCGGACGATCGCCCCGCGATCTTCGGCACGCGGGTGAATGTCGTGGGGCAGCTCTGCACGCCCACCGACAGGCTGGCGCAGGACGTGCCGGTCGAGGAGCTCAGGGTTGGCGACACCGTCCTCTTCCTGCTCGCCGGCGCCTATGCCTGGACGATTTCTCATCATGATTTCCTGCGGCACCCGCCGCCCGCCATGTGCTTCGTCGAAGCATCGTTGCCGATCGAGAAGGAGACTGCCGATGTCGATGCCATATTTTGACATGAACCCTTTCGGCCCAGTCGCCGACTCCCGTCGGCCGATCAAGCTCAACCTCTACCGCGATTATGAGGTCGATGCCGTCGCACAAGCGATCGGCGACAATCCGCTCCTTCCGATCGGTGTGCGGATCGATTGCCTGATGGTTTCGGACTCCTACCTGATGACCCATCTGGGCCGATCGAGCACGAAGCTCGGCGAGGGCGAACAGGGATTGTTCCTGGAGATCATGACGGCGCTGGTGCGGGATGTCGCCCATCGCGCAAAACGGCTTTTCCCGAGCGATCGGCCCTATATCGTCGGCGACATGCCCGACGGATCGGCCGCGACCGCCGAGACCGCGTTGCGCAGCGCCGACAGGATGCGCGCGGCCGGGGCGGACGTGATCAAGCTCGAGGTCCATTCACCGGCAGTCATCGGCATCATCGATCGGCTGGCACATGAAGGGTTTCGGGTGATGGCCCATCTCGGCTATACGCCGCAGGGCGCCGAGAGCGGTCGGATCGGCGGTTCGCTCGATGGTGCTTATGCTCTGTTCGCCACCGCGCGGCGGGTCCGCGACAGCGGCGCCGAAAGCATCGTGCTTGAGAAGGTCGACGAATTCGTTCATCGGGCGCTCGTCGATCGCCCGGAGGCCCTGCCAAGCTACGCGATCTTCAGCGGTAAATCGGAGACAGGGGGGCAATCGCTCAACATCTGGGACGCAGTGTTCCGGCCCGGCTTTCCGGCCCGCTATTTTCCACCCACCGCGCAGGCAACAACCGACGCCTTCCCCTCGGCCTATTCCGCCGAGATCGTCAGCTTGCGCATCGCCGAATTGTTGAAGCTGACAGCGGCGGGCGAATTTCCGCTGTCGCCGCCGACCACGCTGACGGCAGAGGATCTCTGCGCGCTCGCAGCCTCCGACCCGTGGGGCGAGTCATAAAGGATCACGCCTGCCTGGCTCCCGACATCAAGGTGCTCAAAATTCGGATCGGATTGCTAGTGGTTTACCTGCTGCGACGTGTCCGCACGTCGTTGAAGCAACTCACTGTCAGCGCAGAAGGTCGTTGAGCGGGGGGATCGCCGCACCATCGGCGGCCCCGGATGCCAGGATGAGAATGGATCCGCACTGATTAGTCTCTCCAACGGCTGGCCTGCTGCGGAAACCAGATAGAGTTGGGGTTCGGCCGCGCCGGCGCGCTTGCCGCTGTTCGTGACGCGGAAGCTGGCTGCCAGAGCCTTCCCACCTTGAGAGACAGACTGGAATAGTCGAATGCCGTATAGCTCAGGCTGTCGCCAAACGGGAACAGCGATCAGCGTCCTAAGTGGCGATCGAAGAAGCGCCAGATGATATCATAGGTGTCGTTCGCCTCCGGGCTGCCGGCAAAGGCATTGAACTGACCATGGCCTAGCCCCTCAATCACGAGCAATTGGGTCTCGGCCCCGGCTTGGAGCAGGCGAACGTTGGTGACCAGCGCATTGCTCATGGCGATATCGCGCGTGCCGGTGACGATCAGCGTCGGGGGGAAGTGGGCTAGCACCTCGGGGAACAGTGCTGGTGTGATCAGCGGGTCCTTCTGATCCATACCC
Organism: Sphingomonas sp. YR710; assembly: GCF_900101455.1. Lineage (GTDB taxonomy): Bacteria > Pseudomonadota > Alphaproteobacteria > Sphingomonadales > Sphingomonadaceae > Rhizorhabdus. The sequence goes on from NZ_FMZJ01000006.1 coordinate 32,331, forward strand.
GCCAGATAGAAGCGCGGGGCGCTCGACTTGGCCTTGGAGGGATCGGTCTGCGGCGGGATAGCGTTAACGGTCGGGCCGATCGCCGCGGAATCGCCGCCATACCAGAAGGTCGGCATGGCACCTGAACAGAAAATGCCGATCGCACCAGGGCGCGGCAGATTGTGCTTCTGGAACCAGGCCACCGCCTGCGCGACGAGGGTGCCGCCCGCCGAACAACCAAAAATGCCGATATTCTCGGGCCTGTAGGTTTCCAGCAGCTTGCGATAGACTTGCGCGACATCCTCGCTGGCGGCGGGAAACAAGGCCTCGGGCGCTAGCCGATAATCTACCGCTACCACCTTGATCCGGCCACGCGCCGCCAGCGGCACCGATTCCGCCTGACCGCCGAAGCGCGCACCGGCGTAAAAGCCACCACCGTGCAGGTTGATCAGCACGCGCTTCGCATTTTCCGGCGCGATGCCGCTGTCGGGGGTCACGACGTCGGTGTGCACCCCGTTCATCGTCACCGGTTCGATCCGCGACGGATGGAGTGCCAGCCATTCGGCGAGGATCGCCTTCTGCTGGCGGTCCGATGTCGCCCGCGCGCTGACAATGCCATCATCGGCGGCCGCGGGCGGCGGCCCCTGGTGCAGCCGTGCGACAAATTGCGCGCGGGCGTCCGGGCTCAGCATGCTCGACGGAGGTATCGCAAGCCCGTCGGCATGGATCGTGCCATCAGGATCGAGCTTCAACGCCGGCTGCGCGGCGAGTGGCGCAATCGCAAGCGACAGCGTCACCAAGGCTATGATCCGCCGAATTCCGATCGTGCCGCGCATGAACAACTCCCCTCATCAAGACCACCACAGAAAAGGCGCGGCCGCCGCAGCGACAAGGCGCGACTGCCCTCTGTCCGACTGATGATCAATCGGGCTGCCAGATCTCGGGCTCCGCATGACGATCGGGTCTGCCCGTACGCGCATTTTCCGGCCGATCGAGGCCCAGATGATCGCGCAGAGTGACACCGGCATAATCGGTGCGGAACAAGCCGCGCTGCTGAAGGATCGGGACGACGCCGTCGCAAAATGCCTTGAGGCTACCCGGCAGATAGGGCGCCGCGATGACGAAGCCGTCCGCTGCGCCCGCGCGGAACCAAGCCTCAAGCTCGTCCGCCACGCGCTCGGGCGAACCGACGAGCGCGGAACTCGTCCGCGCAGCGGCAATGCGGCGGGCAAGCTGCATGATCGACAGCCCATCGCCCATCGCGATCACCTTGGCCTGGGTTGACTTCGATCCTTCGGTCGACGGAATCGGCGGCAATGGGCCATTGGGATCGAACGCACGCAGATCGATCTCTCCACCCAGTGCCAGTTCGAGCATGCTGATCGCGACATCGGGGTGAATCAGCGACACGAGATTGTCGGCGATCGCGCGCGCCTCGTCGTCGGTAGCGGCGATGATCGGCTGGATCGAGGGGAGGATCTTGCAATCGGCCGGGGCGCGCCCCGCGGCAACGACCTTCGCCTTGAACGCCTTGTAGAAGGCCTGAGCGCTTTCGAGATTGGGGTTCGACGTAAAAACCACATCGGCCGTACGCGCCGCAAGCGCCTGCCCGGCCTCGGACGCGCCCGCCTGCACGATCACGGGATGGCCCTGCGGCGATCGTGCGGTGGTCAGCGGCCCGACGACGCTGAAAAATTTACCCTTATGATCGAGACCGTGGAGCTTGCCTGGATCGAAGAAGCGCCCTTCGGCCTTGTCGACGACGAAGGCATCGTCGTCCCAGCTGTCCCACAACCCCTTCGCCACATCCACGAATTCCTCAGCACGTGCATAGCGTTCCGCGTGGCCGAAATGAGCCTCGCGCCCGAAATTGCGCGCCTCATTCTTCGTGGTCGAGGTAACGACGTTCCAGCCGGCGCGCCCATGGCTGACATGATCGAGGCTCGCCAGCCGTCGCGCCGCTGAATACGGCTCGTTATAGCTCGTGGAAAGCGTGGCAATCAGACCGATGCGGCGCGACACCATAGCGAGCGCCGAGAGCAGGATCAGGGGGTCCATTCGCGCCACGTCGTTGCGACTATGGACATCTCGGCCAACGATCGTGCGGAAGCCCTGCGCATCCGAATAGAAGACTGCATCGAACTTCGCCTGCTCGGCCATCTGCACGATCTCACGGTGGAAATCGATGTCATGCATGCGCCCCGGATCGGCGCCTTCATGGCGCCAGCCCGCGACATGCGCGCCGGTGAACATCGGGAACAGCATCAGGTGCATCTGCTGGGGGGATGGCATTTGCCGGGCTCCTATTCGACACGGATCGCGCGCCCGTCGACGCACGAGTAGAGACTGGTACCGGAGGCATCGAGCAATTCGACCGTGCCACCGTTCAGATAGATCAGGTTTTCGAGGTGGAAGCGGCCCAGAACCGGATCTACCCAGGGCAGATCGCAACTCAGCACCGATCCGTCGACCATCTCGAACGTCCCCAGCGAATTGCCGGGGTGGGGATGATCGGTATGTTCCAGCCCGACTGAGTGGATCGAGGCTCCGGTAAAGGCAATATTGCCGTGCGCCTGGATCGAGGCCACCACCGCCCTTTCGACCGCGTCGGACATCGCCCCCGCCCGGAATTCGGACAGAGCCGCGCTCCAGCCGCGCCGCACGGCATCATAGGATGCGATCTGCGCCGCCGTCGGCTCGCCGATCACGACCGTACGCCCGACATCGCTGGTATAATGCCGTACCGCCGCCGTCGTATCGAGCGTGACCGTATCGCCAGGCTCCAGCTTCCAGTCCTTGGGGATCTTGCCGACACCGGGACGATAGGGTGTGATCAGCAGGAAGACCGGTCGACCCCCGACAAGCGGCACAACCGACCAGAAGGCGCGCTCGGCCTCGTTGCATGTGGCCCCGCTCGCCAACGCCTCAACCACCGCTTCCATGCCGAACTCGGTTTTGCGCGTGGCGGCGCGTATCAAGCGTATCTCGTCCGGCGTCTTGACCATGCGGATATCGCGCATCAGGTCGCGCGCATCGCGGACCTTAAGGCCCGACCCGAGCTTTTCGGCAACGTCATATCCTAAACCGCGATCGTCGAAGCCGATCGTCGCATCGGTCAGGCCGATCTCCAGCAGATACGCTGCGACCACCTCGGCATGGTTGGCCGGCAGCGGCTTCTGCTCCTGCTCGACAGACAAGGAGACGGGACGGCCAGCAACGCCCATGCCGACCTTGCGACGGTACGTGCGCAGAATCTGCATCCACGGCCCGTCGAACTGCTGCGGCTGTCCCGAATCGGTCTCGGTGGTGATGATCGCCGGCGCGCGATCATGATCACGCGGCAACACGACGAGCGCCATGTCGCCGAAATGCCAGGCGGCATAGGTCGCCCAGCCGCTGAGATAATAGACATTGGTATTGATTGAGGCGACGATCGCCGACACCCCCTCCCGATCCATCAGCGCGTCGGCGCGATCCCTGTTGAGCAGCATCGGTTTCTCCCTGAAGTGGCGGATCGCGCTGATCCCATCATCTCAGCGAAGGCTGAGAGCCTCCCCCGTCTCTCCGCACGCAAAGGCTCCGGAGATTCCGCAGCCGTCGCTGGGGTGACGGGAAATTATGGGACGAGACTAAGACTATTTCGCACGGAATCGTCCGCTTCCGCACGATTCATCCGCCTGTCGGTCACGCGGCCCGCGGCCATGTCCGGTGGGCCGCCGCGATGTCAGCCTCCGACAACCATATAAGGGGCTTTAAAAGTGACGACCACCGAACCATCGCCACCTCTTCCCCTCAGCGTCCGCATCGGCTGGGCATCGGGCAGCATAGTCACCAGCACCCTTGTATTCGTGACGACCACCTTCTTCTTGCGCTTCATGACCGACTTCGTCGGCATCGGCGCGGCGGTCGCCGGGGGTCTGCTGGCGTCGACCAAAATCTTCGACGCTCTGATAAACCCGCTGATGGGCCTGTTCAGCGATCGATCGAGGGGTGAAGGCGGCCGGCGGCGGCGCTACCTGCTGATCGGAGCGGGCATCGGCGCGATCGCGATGCTCGGCATGTTCAACTTGCCCGTCGGTCTCCAGGCTGGGACCGCGACCACCGTAGCGCTGGTGATGCTGATGCTATCCTCGGTGGGATATACCGCGTTCAACGTCTCCTATCTATCGATGCCGGCCGAAATGACGACCTCGTCGGTCGAGCGCGCCGGGCTAATTTCCTTTCGCATTTACGCGCTTGCGATCGCGCAGTTCATCGCAGGCGGGCTGGCGCCGCTGGTGCTGATGGCGTTCGGCGGCGGCCGCAGCGCCTATGGCGCGATGGCGGTCGCACTTGCGGCGCTGATCATGAGTACAGCGATGATTGCCTTCATATCAACCCGAAAGGCGCCTTTCACCCAATTGACCGCGCAGATGCGTTCGCGTTTCTGGGCAGCTTTGCCCACTTTGTTTCGCAGCCGGCTTTACGTTACTTTGCTGCTGCTAAAGGCGACGTTTCTGATCGGATCGACCGCGCATACCGCTACTGCGGCTTATTATGTCCACCATGTGATGCGTGCGAGTGATGCGACATTGAGCCTTTTCCTGACAGTCTATTCGGCCGGTATGGTCCTGTCGCAAATGCTATGGCTGTGGCTGATCAAACGCATCGGCCGGGTGCGCTGCTTCATCGTTGCGGCCGGCGCCTATACGATCGCCAGCATCGCCTGGGCGATGATGGGGGCACACCTGCCCGCCGGGCTGTTCTTCGTACTCTCGACTGTCAACGGAATGGGAGCCGGCGGCATATTGCTGGTCAGCGAATCCATGCTGCCCGAGGCGATAGAGGAGGATTACCGTCTGTCCGGTATCCATCGCGAAGGTACGCTCGCATCGCTGTTCGCCTTTGCCGAGAAATTCGCCCACGCCGCGGGCCTCGCGCTCGTGGGCGCGTTGCTCGCCTGGTACGGCTATGTCGCGCCGAAAACTGGCGGAATTCTCAATGGCGACGGCCTGCGCGCCGTAATGGCCGCCTTCGGTCTGCTGCCTGCCACATTCGTCGGCGGAAGCTGCCTTTGGCTGCTGCTGCTCAAGCGTACGAGGCCCGCGCATTTGGTTGCGTAGCGGATAGATCGCCAAAACCGAATGGCCGCGAACCTGCATTCGGCAATCATTAGCCATCGCGACACGAAACGGCGCCATCGCATGAGAATGAGCGGGCGGTGCGCGAACACGAAAAGAAGATCGCAGGTTTGCAGGGAACCTAACGCCCATATCTCTCGGAGAACGACAATGACCGCAAGGGGACTTCTCTTCATCGGCACCGCTCTGGTGCTGACCTCGGCCGCCCAGGCGCAGAACGTGCCCGTTGCACCCGCCACGACATCGACCGATGCCGACGGCGGCGAGATCGTGGTTTCCGCGCGCAAGCGCGCAGAGTCGATCGTCGACGTGCCCACTGCCGTTACCGCGCTCACCAGCGCCGATCTGTCGACGCGCGGCATCGTCGACTTCGCCGGGCTCAACCAATTCGTTCCCGGCTTTCGTTGGAACCCGAGCGGATCCAGCAACACCGCACGTACCTTTAACACATTCGTGATCCGCGGCACCTATTCGGGCAGCGACCATCCCGATCGCCAGAATGTGAGCCTATTCATCGACGGGATCCCGATCGGAGGCGCCGGGTCGCTGCCCGGCCTCACCGACGTCCGCCAGGTAGAGGTCGTGAAAGGTCCGCAGAGTGCCTATTTTGGCCGGTCAACCTTCGGTGGCGCGGTCAACTTCATCACCACCGCCCCAGGAAACGACTACAAGGTCAGCGGCAGCGTTGATCTGGCCACCTATGCCAATCGCGAAATCGGCATCTCGCTGGAAGGGCCGATCGTCCCCGATCTGCTGGCGATACGCGTCTCCGGTCGACATTATCATGCGGGTAGCCAGTACGATAATTTCGGCTATGGCGGCGAACTGGGCGAACGCCAGACCAATTCGGTATCGGGCACGGTAAGCTTCACCCCCGCTCCCAACTTCTCGATGCGCGGCTATTTCACCTATTGGCGCGACAAGGATGCGCCATTCGCAACCTCCCTGCTGACCAGCGCAGACTATAATTGCAACGCGGGCGCCGGCGTCGCGGGCGCGCTCAACTATGTGTGCGGATCGATCGGCAGGGCGCCCGCGAACCGCATCTCGCAGAATACCGCCGTCGGATCGGCGATCACCGATCAACTCGCCTCGCGTAACCAGACGCTTGGCAGCGATTTCATTGACGATTTCGGTTTCCGCCGCCGCGCCCATTTCGGCTATATCTCAGCCCAATATGAGATGGGCAATAAATGGACGGTCAGTCTAAACGGATCGACCGGCGACAATCGCTATGCCGTCCTCGCCGACAATGCCAATCGCTATCTGACCAACAACACGTATTCGGTGACGCTGACGCCGTGGCATATTGAGAATAAGAGCGCCGAGCTTCGGCTGGCGACCGATGTCAGCAAGCCGTTGAAGGTCGTCGTCGGCAGCAACTATTTCCAGCAGATCTCCCACACCGGATCGAACACCGCGCGCACCGGCGGCGCGATTGTCACCGGCCTTCCTTTCCAGAAGGGCAGTGCGAACACCTATGGCCTGTTCGGATCCATCTCCTACGACATAACCGATGCGCTGAGCCTCAGCGCAGAGGGCCGTTACCAGAAGGACAAGATCCGCTCCCAAGTCCTCTCAACCGGGGGCATTGATATCAGCGGCACTACCAACAGCTTCACGCCCCGCCTGATCGCGCAATATAAGCTCGCCCGCAACGCCAACATTTACGCATCCTATTCGGAAGGGACGCGCCCGGCGCAGTTCAACTCGAACGTCTTCTCGTTGAGCGCGGCGGCCAAGGCCGAATTGGCGACGCAGGCCGATATCCCGCTGGTGGTGCCCGAAGAGAAGCTGAAGATGGGCGAATTCGGTTTCAAGGGCGAGTTTTTCGATCGCAAGGTCCGCCTCCTCTCCGCGCTTTATTATGGCCAATGGCGCAACAAGCAGATCCAGCAAACCCTGCAATATCATCCGACCCCTACGACCCTGACGTCGCTGCTGGTCTTTCTGCCGAACGGGCGGGTGAATATCTATGGCATCGAGCTGGAGGGCCATTATACGCCCATAGCCGCGCTGTCGTTCGACGGCACGTTCGCTTATGCGGAAACCGACATCCGCAGTACCTATTGCGCCGACTGCCGCAGCATCACCGGAAATCCCACGCCCGTAGGCACGCGCCTGCCCCGCTATCCGGCTTTCACCGGCTCCGCATCGATCGATTTCCATCCTGAACTCAATAGCCGCCTGACCGGGATCGCCCGGCTCGACTGGGTTTATACGGGCAAGCAATATGATACCGAGGCGAACATTGCCTACGTCCCGTCGTCCCAGATTGTGAACCTCCGCATTGGCGCGCGGACCGATACGGTGTCGCTGGAATTCTATGTGAAGAATCTCTTCAACGACGATACGCCGCTGAACATCGGGCGCAGCGCCGATACGTTCAATTCAAGCAACACCATTCTGCTCGCGCCCGCGCAGAAAAGGATCATCGGGGTACATTCGAGCATCAACTTCTGAGGATCGGGGAGGTCCACATCGGACCTCCCCCCCTCCAACCATGATCGCCTTGCCAGCAAGGGCTGGCGTGACGATTGTTTGCCGCATCGGCCTACTTCGTCGGCACCGTCGGCCCCGGGACGAAATGCGCCAGCCGGTCCGTCAGATAAGCCCCATGCCAGTCGAGCAATGGCTTGCGATAACCGTTTGCGATCCTGGGCACCGATGCCAGCAGCATGATCGCATCGTCCGCCGTGGTGAAAGGCCGCCATGCCGGCGCTCCCGGACATACCGGCACGCCATTGACCGCAAACGACGTCCAGCACCGGTGCACATAATGCGCCACGGACCAATCTTCCGCGGTCGCGGCCCGAGCATTTGGCCGCTTATCGAGCGTCTTGAACACATAAGCGATCTCTCCGCCGTGCGGCGACGGGCCATGATCGAACTGATAGAGATAGACCGGCACGCCGGGCACCGCCCGTTCCGCCAGGAACCGCGCCGGCCCGAGCATCCGCGCGTCGGCGAAGATGCGATGGGCGAACTTCTCTTCGTCGGGCTCGTTGCCGTAAAGTGCGCGCAATTCGGCAAGCTGATTCGGATCGTACCAGTCGAGCACCGAACGATACGGCACGAAGTTCAGCAGCGAATCCTCGCCGCTGGTCGCCCCTATCATGATCGGCACCGGGAGTTGCGCGCGGCGGTCATAGACCTTGGCGGCGGGATCGGGCACGAGCCTGCCGTCGATGATCGGCCCAAGCCCCGCGCCTGCCTGCGCGACCACCGACACCGGCAAGGCGCGGAGTTGGTCCGGCGTAGCCGTGGCACTATCGAGCACGCCGTGGCCGGCGATCGCCACGCCCCGCGCCTCGCGCTGGGCAAGATTCTCCATCATCATGCCCGCGCCACCCGACTGGATGATTGCCCTGGCAAACAAGCCTTTGGCGCGTTCGAGCGCGGTCAGCAGCAGCACGGCGCTGCCGCCAGCGGACTCGCCGAAGATTGTCACGTTCGCCGGATCGCCGCCGAACCGGCCGATATTCCGCTGCACCCATTCGAGCGCCGCGATCTGATCCTCCAGCCCATAATTGCCGAGCGGCGCCCCGTTCGATTCGGCAGTGAGCGCCGGATGCGCAAAGAAACCGAGGCCCCCGAGCCGATAGTTGAACGTCACCAGCACGATGCCGTCCCGCGCGAACGCGCTACCATCGAATACCGGATCGGAGCCCTCGCCGGTCAGATAGGATCCACCGTAGATCCACACCATCACCGGCCGCCCGCCACTCTCCAGTTTCGGCACCCAGACATTGACCGTCAGGCAGTCCTCGCTCTGCGGCGTCGTGCCGCGCGTCATGCCGACCGCTTGGATGCAGCGCGGTCCGAAGGCGCTTGCGTCGCGCTCGCCGCTCCACGCGACCGGGCGCATCGGCGATGTCCAGCGCAAAGGGCCGACCGGCGGAACGGCAAAGGGGATGCCCTTGAAGACATTGGCCGTCGCGGTTTCGGTACCCCGGAGCGTGCCGGTATCGATGGTTACGACGGGCGCAGCCTGGGCCACTCCCGTGATCGCTATGGCTGCCGCCAGATATCCGTGACGCATTGGGCGGCTCCTTGATGCTCTATAACAACGCCAACCTGTCCTCACTCTGGACAAGCGGGGTGGGTAGATCAGTGGGTATCCGCTCCAGAAAATGGGATCATCGGTACTGGCGCCATCATTCGCGCCGGAATACTCGCTTGACGGAGATTCTACGCCTCCAGAAAGCGCTGGATCGCGACCGCCTTGTCCTCCACCGTCGGCCCGACGATGTCGATCCGGCTCTCCGCCACCATAGCCGCATAGTCAGACGCCCGATCGCGGATCGCCGGCAATTCGGTCGCACCGATCAGGAACAAGGTAGGCAACGCGACGAGCGGAAGCCGTTCGCTCGCCCGATAGGCAAAGGCCGCGCGATAGGATTTGTGATAAGTGCGCAGGCTCTTGAGCACTTCTAGCGTCTTGGCATGGAGTTCGTCGGCCGACGGCACCGCATAGCTCATCAGCCGGTGCGCGGGATCGCGCTTGTACCAGGGGAAGTGCAACGCCTGATCGCGGACGAAGTTGAATGCCCAGGCGAACTGGCACCCATAATCGTCGGGCGCGATCTGTGGCGCATAATGTTCGATCATCTCAGCGATCGCGTCGGGGGCATATTCGATGATGCCGTCGATGATCACACGACGCAGCCGATCGGGATGTAACACCGCCATCTCACACGCGATCCGCGCGCCAGTGTGGGTGCCGTACAGATCGACGCGGTCGAGCCCCATTGCCTCAAGCAGGCGGGCGAGCGTATCGGCATAATAAGCGATATCGGGCAAACTGGGCGCCGGTGGCGCGGAATCGCCATTGCCGACCGTATCTGGCGCGATCAGCGTCCGGCCGCCCCGCGCCGCGATCGCGGTCATCAAGCCTTCCAGGCCCCGCGATGAACCTGGCGAGAGATGGATCATCACCAGCGGTGGCGCGTCGATACGCCCTCCGTCGATGCGACGCATGTGGATCAGGCCTTCGGCAATGCGGACGAAGGCGCGGTCGATCAATGTCGTCATCGCAGGGGTCTCGTGCGACGCGGCTTGATCATCGCGGCGCCGGCATCAGCCGGCACTTGGCGCATCCAGTGAAGCGAGGTCATAGACAGGGCCGCAATGGCGACAAAAGCGGGCGCGATCACCGTCGCATCGAGCGTCGCCACGCCGATCATCCGCTGGAGCAATTGCACGACGATCACCGAGGCGGCGATACCCAGACTCTGCGACAATTGCTGGCTGACGCTCGCGATCGTGCTGGCCGCCGCGAACTCGCGCTGGGGCAGATCGGCATAGCCGACCGCGTTGAGGCCCATCAGTTGCAGCGAGCGCAGCAGCCCCTGCGCGAACAGCAGCGCCAGGATCACGACATGTGGCGTCCCGCGCGTCAGCAAGGCGCAGGCGGCGACCAGAAGCGCGATCAAAACCGTGTTCAGGATCAGGAAGCGGCGAAAGCCGAACAAGGTTAGCACGGGGTTGATCACCCCCCGACTTAACAACGAACCGATCGCGCCCGCAAAAATGAGCCCGCCCGTCTCGACTGCACTCATCCCGAAACCGACCTGAAACAACATTGCCAGAAGATAGGGTACCGAGCTGGTCAGCATCCGCACGAACATGCCGCCAACGCTGCTGACGCGCGAGGTGAGCACGTCGAGCGAGCCGAGATCGAGGATCGGATTGGGCCTTCGGCGCGCGTGGACGATGTAGAGCAGGGAACATACTGCGCCCGCGACGATCACGCCCCCGATCAGCCACGGTGGCAGATCGGCGCGGGTGGCGGCCGCGATGCCGAAGGTAAGGCCGGCGAGCGCGGTGATGATCAGGATCGCACCAACCAGATCGATCGGATGCTTTTCATCGCTGCGTATTTCACCCACGAAGCGCCAAACCAGCAGCAGGCCGATCACGGCAATGGGCACATTGGCGAAGAACAGCCAGCGCCACGATGCAATCGTGACGATCAGCCCGCCGATCGGCGGCCCGATCACCGGGCCCAGCATCACCGGAAGGGTGAGCATCGACATCGCCCGGACGAACTCGCTCTTATCGATCGATCGCAGCACGATGATACGCCCTACCGGCAGCAGCAAAGCCCCTGCGCAACCTTCGAGCACCCGTGCAGCCAGCAGCACCGGCAGGCTGGTCGCCAGCCCGCAAGCGAACGCGCTCAGCCCAAAGGTCGCGACCGCGAGCAGGAACATTGCACGCGCGCCGAACCGGTCAGCCGCCCATCCGCACAAGGGCAGGATCGCGGTCGCGCCGATCAGATAAGCGGTGACCACGATGTTGAGCGACAGCACCGGCACGCCGAACGAAGCCGCCATCTTCGGCAGCGCGATCGAGACTGCGCTCGTATCGAACGCCTGCATGAAGGCCGCGCAACCCACCACCGTCGCCGCGATCATCGATCGGCGGCGCTCCTTGCCGTCTATCTTGCTCATGCGATCAGAATCGGCGGCCGGAAGCCACGAACCAGGAGCGGAACACGCCCCTCGACCGATCCGAAAAGCCACCCTCCCCGCGCATCGGCGTCGAGGTCGCATCCTGGAAACCGATCTCGACATCGGCGAAGCCGGCAGCGCGCATCAGCGCGTCGAAATCGACGCTGATAGCCGCCTTCCACGCCGGCTCATTATTATAGTCCATCTCGATCTGGCCACGGATGCGGCCCCACAGATCGAGTTCGGCGTAACGCTGCGGCACTTCGAGATGTATCGCAACGCCACCGGGCCGCAACAGCCGCAGACTCTCGGCAATGATCTGACTCATCGCCGCTTCCGACGTTTCGTGCATCAGCACGCAGGAAAAAACGAGATCGAACGACGCGTCGGCGAAGCGCGTATGCTCGGCATCGTCCTGCGAGAAATGGATCACGGCACCCAGATGCTCGGCGCGGGCATGCGCATAGCGGAGTACGGAAGCACCGACATCGATCGCATGAACTTCGGCGTCGGGAAAGGCCAAGGCGACCGGCACGGCGCTCGCGCCGATGCCGCATCCGAGTTCGAGAATACGCGTTGGTTCGAAGTTCGGGAAGCGCGCGAACAGGTGTGAAAGCACCGTATGACCGCGCACGTCGTTCATCTGTCCGCCGTTGCGTCCGAGCATATAGACGGCACCGCCGCGATCCATGATCGCGCCCTGATCGATCCCGGCATCATCCAGCGCATAACCGCCAGGCATCAGATGGACGTCGCGATCGGCAAGGTAGGCCGGCGCCACGAAATGGGGATCGAGCTTGACGCTGCCCTTTGGCTCGGCGACCGCAGCCTTTCCGGCCAGTACCTCCGACTGACGCGCAACACTGGCGCCGACGGCATGCCACAGCATGTCCTGTGAAGTGCGGCGCAGGCTCGCCCAAGCGCGGAATGCCGGCTCGGCATGGAGCGCCTCATAAACGGCCTCGACCCGCGCATTGCTCTGCGAACCCGGGTCGCGCACCTCGGCGACCTTGCGGTGAAATGGCTCGATTTGCTCGGTCAGATAGACCTTAAGATCGCGGACGAAACATTGCTCCGCGAACTCGTCATGGGTGGCGTCAGGCAGCATGGGATGGGCGGTGGCCATGATCAGGCTCCTTCGGCGAGGGTCGCGGCTGCGTCCTTGATCGGACGGAACACACGATCGATGATCCGTCGGCGAATGCCATCACGTTCCGCCACCTGTCCGGCCTGCGGAGAAAATCCCTCGATCGCCGCGCGGTCGAACAAGCCCGCAGCCTCTGCGAGCCGCTCGACGGTATCCAGCCGCTCGCGCGTCACGGTCAGTTCGGACGCGAGTGCCGCGATCATCGCCAGCATCCGATCCTCATTCGCCGACTGACCGGCGATCTCCAGCCTGCGTTTCACGATCTTGGTCATTGTCGGCCTCTCGGAGCGCCGCGCAGCGTCATCGTCCGTTCTTCGAGCGGATAGAAGAACATAACCGCCATGCTGGCGAGCAGGAAAATTGTAGAAAATACAGAATAACACAGTGTTATTCCCATGATGGAACGTGCTGTCTGAACGACGACCGCGCCAGCATGCGCCTGCACATAGCCGAACCAGCCGAGCAGCAACCCGGTCATGGAAGCGCCGATTGCCTGTCCCAGCTTCTCGACCATGATATAGACACCCGCGAAGCTACCCTCGATCCTGAGACCGCTCTGACGATATTGATATTCGATCGTATCGGGCAGCATCGACTGGCTGATCATAACTACTCCGCCATTACCCAGCCCGGCTAGCAACCCGATCGTTATGACCACGGCGCCCGGCGTTCCTGGCCCCCATGGCAGCCAGGACAGCCACACCAGTGCCGTGAAGGCTCCGCCGATCAGGAAGGCGCGGCGCTTGCCAAACCGGCGGGCCGCCCACAGCCAGAAAGGCTGCGCCACAACGGTGCCGATCGTCAGCGTCCCATAGATCGTGCCCAGCCACGCGTCGGACATTTCCAGCCGGCGCTGTACGAAGAATGCGGCCGACGCGGTGTGAAGCGCGGCTGCGCTGAGCAGCATTAGCTTAGCTCCCTGCAGGACCATGAACGGGCGATTTTGCGATGCCTTGCGCATCTGCTGCAGATAAGGAACGTGCGATTTGGCATCGACCTCACGCATCCGCGCCTTCGACGTCATCAGGAAGCAAGCGAACAGGATTGCGAAAAGCAACAAGCCGATCACGATCCCCATCGCGCGATGGCCGGCCAGCCCACCGCCGAAATAGGCGATCAGCGAGGCTGTGGCCGATCCACCGACCAGATTACCGATCGAACCGTTGACGGTGCGGAACGACATCAGCTTCGATCGCTGGTGGGGATCGTCGGTCATCTCGGCCGGCATCGCCATATAGGGCACGGCGAAAATTGCGTATGACGTGGCATGAAGCATCAGCAGTCCTGCCAGCATCGCGATCGCGGCGCCCCGGCTTTCGACGATCGGTGCGTTGAAGGCCAGCATGAAGGTAAGCCCGCAGGCAATGGCGCCAGCCAGCAAGAACGGCCGCCGCCGCCCGATCCGGCTGCGCGCCCGATCACTGAGCGCACCGAAAATCGGATCGGCGACACCGTCATAGATTTTGGCAAGCGCGAAGATTGTGCCCGCCAACGCCGGTGGCATCGCCATATAATCGGTCATGAAGCGCAGCAGCAGATAGCTTCCGACCATGAACGCGGTGAGCCCGAGTGTCCCCAGCCCCCAGCCGAATTGCAGGCTCAGCGGCAGCCGATCGGCTTTTGCCGTGGGCGACGCAGGAAACCAGCTTTTCGCAATCGACATCGGCGTGGCACTCCTGGAAGATGCCCTATCACATCAGCGTCCCGCCTGCATTGTCAGGTCGCGCCGGCATTCTATCCACCTGTCGAGCACTTTTGGCCAATGCCGAGCGGCGATCACGGCTTGGCAGCTAGGCCGCGACCTTCGATAATCCACGACACCGACATGCGAGACCCGCCATGCTTCTGAACCGCGAACGCGCCAATGCCGTGATGGACCGCCACGGACTGCAGGGTCTCGTCGCCGCCTTTCCCGAAAATATCTATTATCTCTCTGACTATTGGGGCCCGATGTTCCTGATGTCCCGCAATTACACGCTTTATGCACTGCTGCCGCGCGATGAGAGCGCGCCGGCGGCTTTGATCATGCCCGGCACCGGCGTCTATCATCTCGAGCATAAGCCGACCTGGATGCCCAATGTCGCGACGTTCATCACGCGCATCGCGCCCAAGGCGATCCCGCCGCGCGACTTTGAGTTTTCGACCGAGGCGATCGACGAAGTGGGGGACCAGGCTGTAACCGCGGAGTCGATCAAGGACGCTCCGCTCACCCCTTACCCCACCCGCCAGGGCGCCGCGATGGCGCCGCGCGACCAACAATTGTTCGATCGTTACGCCATGCACCGTGGCGGAGCAGAGACGACCGCGGCGCGCGCGCTGGCGGCGGCGATCCGGACGGCGGGGCTGGAGAAGGCGCGACTGGGCTTCGACGATCCACGCGTGCTTGGTTGGCTTGGGGCGATCGGATTGGAAGAGCTGAGCGGGGTCGACGCGCTCAACATCTTCAAGGAAATCCGGATGGTAAAGAGCCCCGACGAGATCGAACTGCTGAAGGTTGCGGGCCGGATGAGCGAGACGGCAATCAACCGGGTGATCGACGCGATCGAACCGGGGATGGCGCTCGACGAGATCGGCCGAATCCATGCGCTGGCGATGGCCGACCAGGGCGGCACCTCCGAATGGATCATCGCCAATATCCGAGGATTGGCGACCGGTTCTGTCGAACCGAACGAGCTTATCAAACTCGACTCGGTGGGAAGCTACAAGCAATATCGCGGCGATGTTGGCCGCTCGGTCTTCTTCGGCGAACCCACCGCCGAGATGCTTCGCCGGTTCGCCGCGGTCGGCAGCGCGCTCGCGATAGCCTATGAGAATATCCGCCCGGGGAAGACTTTCAAGGAGATCGTCGACCTCACCTTGAAGGCGGTTCATGATAAGGGCTTCCCCGGCTTCGTGATCGCCGGTCCGCACTCGGTGGGCCTCGAGCATACCGACCACCCCGTGTCGGTGGGCGATCAAATGCCGGGGCATCATCCATTGTGCTTCGAGGAGAATATGGTTTTCACCCTCGACATGCCCTACCATGAGTTCGGTTGGGGTACGACGCATGTCGAAGACATGATGATCGTACGCAAGGATGGCTGCGAAGCAATTACCTCAATGGATACCCGTCTGCGGGTGAAGGGGATCTGACGCGAAGTCGTCGTCAAAGCTCATGGGAAGGGCCGGGGAGCGACGCGGCATTATCCCCCAAATACCGACTTCTGCCCCGGCCTTGGCCAACGCAACATCGCGATTTGCCCGGTGCTCGACAAGGTGACGAACAAGGTCCGCATATCCGGCCCGCCGAAAGCCATCGCCGTCACGACCGGATCGGGTAGCTTCACCGTCTCGATCACCTCACCCGCCGGATTGACCGTGAGCACCGCACCCTGGCGGACTGCGGCGATGACGAGGTTGCCGCTCTGTTCGACCGCGATATTGTCGATGGACATGTCACCGCCAAGGCTTGCCACCAGCCGGGTCTTCGGGGCGCCGTTGACCATTTCCACCTGCCCCGGCCCGATCAATGTATACGCGACGATCTGCCGCTTCTCGGACAAGGCCACAAACAAGGTCCGCCGATCGACGCCCAGCGAAATGCCGTTCGGGGTAAGCAAGGGGTAAGCGATCTCGCGCAGTTCGGAGCCATCGGCCTTGCCCCAATAGAGGCCGCCATGATCGCGCGACCGGGCATAGCCCTTACCGGTATCGGTAAACCAGAAGCCGCCCCATTCATCGAAGACGATGTCATTCGGCCCTTTCAGCCGGTTACCGCCCAGCCCGTCATAAAGCGTTCGGAACGCGCCGGTCTCGAGATCTACCCGTTGGATCGAGCCCCCAATATAGGTCGGCGGCACCCCCGCGACCATCGTTCGCCCATCGGTGGACCGGAAAGCAATTCCCCCGTCATTGGCGATATAAGCGGCCTTGTCCGGGCCGATCGCGCAGCCATTCGGGCCTCCGCCCAGATCCGCCACCACCGTTACCCTGCCATCCGGCCACGCCCGACTGAGTCGGCCCCGTGCGATCTCGACGAACAGCACGCTGCCGTCAGCCAACGCCACCGGGCCCTCCGGGAAGCCCAGTCCCGATGCCAGAATTCGCGGCGGATCGGCAAAGGCAGCCCGCGGCAACAACGCTGTGGCAAGTCCGGCCATACCAAGGCCCAAAGCCCGACGGCGATCGATCATTTTTCGTTCTCCAGCACATCATCGGCCACAGCGCTGGCCCAGGCCTCGGGCGCATCATAGCTCGGCGTCGTAAAGGCGCCGACAGAGATCGGATGCAGCCGGTAATCGGGACGGATCTTCATGAAGATGTCCTCCTGTGGATGCAGAGCGCCGCCCGGGAAAGACAGCAGCATGCCGGTAGGCTTCACGCGCGCCAGCACGCTCGCGAAATCATATTTGAAGATCGCGTCGTGAGCCCACCACCAGTTCGGCGCGGCAGTGAAGAATTGCAGCACCGAGGTCTGCACGTTGGCATCGCTCGCCTGATCGGCACCGACAATCGCGCGCACCGCATCCCAGCGCCTTTGCAGATGTGCGCCGCCGGGCAAGGGTGTACGATCGAAATGCGGTGCCTCGATCAGTTTGCGCGCGGTCGCAGTATCGAAAATCGGCGATCCATCGAAGATCAACCGGCTTACCCGATCCGGATGGGCATCGGCAAAGGCCAAGGCGATGCTCGAACCAGTATCGACGCCCAGCACGACGGCGCGCTTCACCTTCAGCGCGTCGAGCACAGGAACCAGGATAGCCGCATAGTCAGCGGCGCCAGGCTCGGCCGACGGAGCATCCGAAAAGCCATAACCGGGCAGATCGATCGCGATCGAAAAGATGCCGCGCTTCGCCAGCAGACCCTGCGCGCGCTCGAACTGAACCGAGGACCAGAACATTTTGTGGAGTAGCACCAGCTTTGGTCCGTCCTGCGGCCCCTCGGTCCGAACGTGGATCTGGCCATAAGGCCCGTCGACATAGAGCCGTTTTGCCTGCGCGGACCCCGCGGCGGCCATCGCCAGCAGCGCCGCCAACCCGAACCGGATCAGCATAGCCCCCACGATCCGCAGCAGCGAATCGACAAAGGCGCATTGAACATGACGAGCCATAGATTTCCTTCCGCGAGGGAGGCTGGATCGACTTCGCCCGACACCAAAGTCATGCCTGCATTTTGTCCGCCCCGCGATCATCCAACGAAGCGGTGCCGCTTCCGCCAGACGATGATGGCATGGATGAATTCGAAGGAGATTTTCGATGGCAGAGCATAACGGCATGAACCGCCGCACCCTTATCGCCGCCGCCGCTGCCCTGCCGCTCGCGGCAAAAGCCGCCGCCGCCGCGCCGTACCGCGTGGTGGCGAACGGGCTGCTCTATCCAGAATGCCCGGTTGAGATGCCGGATGGCAGCATCCTGATTGTCGAAATCGCGCGTAAGACACTCACCCGCATCGCTCGGGACGGGAGCACGCGCATCATCGCCGAACTCGGCGGCGGCCCCAACGGACTCGCGATCGGCTCCGACGGCGCGGCCTATGTCGCCAATAATGGCGGGCTCACCTTCCAGCGCGTCGATGGCGCGCTGCGCGTGCTCGGCGTACCCGAAGATTATCGGGGCGGATCGATCCAGCGAGTCGATCTGGCGACCGGCGCAGTCACGACACTCTACACCCATGCCGCATCCTATCGGCTCAACGCTCCCAACGATCTCGTGTTCGACGGCTCGGGCGGGTTCTGGTTCACCGATACCGGCAAGGACCGGGCCCGCGAACGCGACAATGGTGGGGTCTATTGGGCCAAGATCGACGGATCGGAGATCCGCGAAGTCGTCTTCCCACTTCAGAAGCCGAACGGCATCGCGCTCTCACCCGATCGCAAAACGCTGTACGTCGTACTCAACGAACAGCGCATGATCATCGCCTATGAGATTGCCGGGCCCGGCAGGCTCGCAATGGATGGCGCCCGGCCTCGCCGGCGTCTGGTCGCCGGGCTCGATCGCCAGCCCATCGACAATATCTCGGTGGAAGCCGGTGGCAACATCATCGCGGCCTGTTGCGTGCCTGGCGGGCTCACAGTGTTCGCGCCCGAAGATGGCCGGATCGTCGAACGCTATCCGCTTGACGACATATTGGTGACAAGCCTGGGCTTCGGCGGCCGCGATCTGCGCACGGCCTATGTCACGCTCGCCTCGACCGGTCGGCTAATCGCCATCCCTTGGCCGCGTGCGGGCCTGCCCTTGTTAGGCTGAGCCCGTCGCGGCCTCGTATTGAAGGGCCCGGCGAGAGGCCCCCCTTCCTTCCGTTATTTCGACTTGGCTCAATGCCTGTTCGGGACGAGCGGCGTTGGGACGGAAGGCGTGATCATCGCCGTTCCATATTCGCCGCCTGTCGATCATTCGAGCCTGCCTGTTTGGCAATCCCGCCACGCGAACAGATGGTGAGCCAGTCGCACCGCCCGCGCCGTCGCCGGGCCAATCATGATGTGGAGTCGTTCGGACATGCTTCTCAACAAGGAACGCGCTTATGCGGTGATGGATCGCGAGGGCCTCGACGGCTTGATCGCAGTTGCGCCGATCAACGTGCGCTATCTTTCGGACTATTACGGTGCGCTGATGCGCATGAACCGACTGTTCTACAACTATGCCGTGCTGCCGCGCGATCCTAGCGCGCCTGCGACGCTGATCGTCTCCGGCGTCGAGCACCTGCGCTTCTTCCACCGGCCGGATTCGACATGGATGCCCAGCATCCAGAGCTACGTACATCCGGTCTATCAGGACAGGCGTGATTTCGATCCCGATGTCGAAGATGCGGAGCATGTCGAATATGGCATGAAATGGCCGATCCGCCACGACACACTGAGCCCGACAGACACCGAATATCTGAAGTTCATGGAGGGAAATCGCGGCAACGCCTCGGTGAACGCCACCTATGCGCTGAAAAAAGCTCTGGTCGAGGCCGGCCTGTCGGATGCAGTCGTCGGCGCCGATGATCCCCGCGTCGGGCCGTGGCTCAACGAGATCGGCCTGCCGAACCTTCAGGTCCGCGACGCCTATACGACGTTCCGCGACATCCGCATGATCAAGACGCCGGCCGAGATCGCGATCATGCGGCAGGTCGCCACGATCAACGAGGCCGCGCTCAACGAGACGATCGCGTCGTTGCAGGTGGGTATGCCGCGTACCGATCTGGAGATCATCTACAATACCGAACTGGCCAAGCGCGGCGCCCGCGGCATCTATCTGGCGACCGGGCAAAACGGCACCAACCAGAATCTGGGCCGCGTGCTGGAGGGCGAATCAATCACGTTCGACGGGTTGTGCGATTATCAGAACTATCTCGGCGATCTTGGTCGCATCGCGGTATGCGGCAATCCCAAGCCCGAACTCGCCCGCCGCGCCAAAGCACTCGAGGTCGGCTGCGCCCGCGTGCTTGAAGTCGTAAAGCCCGGCATCACCGGTCGCGAAGTTTCCGATGCGGTGATCGACGCGGTGCGCTCGGCCGGCTTCGAGGGCTTCTTCTTCGCAACGCCGCACTCGATCGGGCTCGAACATTCGGATCACAAAATTCCGGTCGGCCCGATCCTGCCCGGCGGCTATGGCGAGTTCGTGTTCGAGGAGAATATGATTTTCTCGCTCGACATGCCTTATTATGAAATTGGCTGGGGCAATCTGCATGTCGAAGACCAGATCCTCGTCACCAGGGATGGAGTCGAGCCGCTGACGAGCTGCGACGTATCGCTCAGGGTGCTGCCGGGCGCCTGAAAGTCCTCCAATTTGTCATGTCACACTTGATTCTGCATCCATTGCCGCATCGCTTTCGCTAGAGCCCGAGCGTTGCGGCAATGGTCCTCATTTCATGAGGAGGACGGAATTCACCGCCCCAGCCCCAGAACATAATCCGCCACCGCATCCGCCCAAGCCTTCGGCGCTTGATAATCGGCCGTCATCCCGGTCCAGCCGATTTCCTTTAACGTGAAGCCCGGATGCACTTTCTTCGTCGCGAGCGACACCGCGCGCAGCTGGTCGCCGGGATAGGTTATCAACATCACCGGCTGCTTCACCCCATCAAGCGCAGGCCCGAGTGGATAACTGAAAATCGCTTGATGGCCGTAGAGATAATGCGGCCCGGCCTGGAAGAACTGCAGGATGCCCGTCTGGATCGCCTCGTCCGTCAGCCTGCCATTCGCGCCCAGTGCAGCGACTTCCTTCCAGCGTGCGAGCAAGGTTGCGCCGCCTGGTTTCGCCGTCCGATCGAATTCGGGCTCGGCGAGGAACGTCTTGAGCTGCTCGCCCCCGAAGATCGGCGGCCCATCCAGCACAAGCGCGCGGGTGCGATCGGGATGGCGCAGCGCGAAGGCCGCCACCAGGGTCGCTCCGGTATTGGCGCCTACCATTACCGCCTTCTCCACGCCGAAGCGATCGAGCACCGGGATCAGATCGTCGGCATAATCGTCCGCGTGCGGCTGCTCAGTCGGGCTATCCGACAAACCGTAGCCGGGCAGGTCGATCGCGATCGACCTGATGCCACGTGCGGCCAGCCATGGCTGTGCCTTGGAGAATTCCACCGACGACCAGACCATCTTATGGACCAGCACCACCGTCGGCCCGGCGGTCGGCCCATCCACGCGGACATGAATCTGGCCCCAGCGTCCGTCGACATAAGCGCGATAAGCCTGCGCCGGCGCCGCGGCGGCGGGCACCGCCATCATCAACGCGCAACCGGCGGCAAGCATCGTCCTGGCAAAGCGCATCGTCTCGTTCCTTCTGAACATCGTCAAGCCGCGAGCAGCTTCGTCTGCCGCAGCATTTTCTCGTCGAGTGGATATGACAGCATCAGCAACCAGCTGAGCGTCACAAGAGCCGCCGGAATCAGCGATGCACCGGCATATAGCGCGAACGTCGCCGAGGTCGGCTGCGCCACCAGCGCGCCTTGCGTCGTCGAGATGAAGCCAGCGGCCGACAGCACGACGCCGATAATGCCAGCGCCCAACGCATAGCCCAGCTTCTCGACGATCGTGTAGATACTGGAGAAGATTCCCTCGCGGCGCAGACCAGTACGCAGCCGATCAAATTCCATCACGTCCGGCAGCATTGCCACGCTCATCAGCGTCGTTCCCGCCGCCGCGATGCCGTTGATAGCGCCCCGCACCCAGATGGCAGGCATGGTGATGCCGGCATCTGTGAAGAACCAGCTGATATAGGTAATCGCCAGCAAGCCAGTGGCCAGCAGATAAGCGGGGCGCTTGCCGATCTTGCGGCCGAGCCACACCCAAACCGGAATTACGGCCACCGCGACCAGGTTTTGCACCAGGGTCAACTGGGTTAGCCCGCCATATCCGATCTTGACCACATTGAGCAGGAACAGCACCTTGGTTGTGCTGATCATCGCGATGGCGGCATATTGCGACAGCTTGATCGTCATCAGCAGCACGAACGGCCGGTTAGACGCCAGGGTCGAGATCATCTCGCGCCGCGTGAAATGCGATCGCGGCGCGGCAACCATCATCCGGGCGTTTCGGGTTCCGAAGAAGCTGATCAGCATGCTTAGGCTCAGCAGTCCGCCAGCGACTGCCCCCATCATCGCATAGCCCATCGATCCGCCACCGAACCAGCCGATAAGCGCCGCGGCGCCCGCCGATGCAGCGATCTGACCAAGGCTGATGAAGAAGGTGCGGAAAGATAGCAGACGGGTCCGCTCATGATAGCCATCGGTCATCTCACCGGCCATCGCAACATAGGGCACCGAAAATAAAGAATAACCGGTCGAATAGATCACCAGCGCCATCCCCATCCAGATCAGCAGCCCGGTCTCACCAAGTTTGGGCGGCATGAAAATCATCAGGAAGGACAGGCCGCCGACCGCTGCCCCGGCGAGCAGAAAGGGTCGGCGGCGACCAATCCGGCTCTTCGTGCGATCGCTGATCGTGCCGATCGCGACATCCGCACCGACATCGTAGAGTTTGGAGAAGGTGAGCAACAACCCCGCCACCGCGGCGGATTGGCCGAGCACTGTCGTCATCATCGCCGGAAACAAGACGGTCACGACGTTGAGCAGGATGGCGATACCGAACGATCCGATGCCGAAGCCGAGGCACAATCGCAGCGGTAGATGCACCTCCCGTTCGGCAGGAACGGCAATTGGCACGGCGGTCGTCGAAACGGTCATATGCGCTCCCGATGAAGCCGCGAGCCTAACATGGTTGGCGCTTCGGCCTATCCACAGGGGGCCATTATCCACCGATCGGATAAACCAGGCGTCGCGCTGGCAGCAATCGGTGCCGGGCGCGCATCGATAGGCGATCAGGAGGGACCATGCCGCATATCCGCCGTTCCTATATCGACGGCCGCTGGGGCCAGATCCACACCCGCATCGGCGCCGGCCCGCACGACCGCCCGCCTTTGCTGATGCTCCATCCCACGCCGAAATCGGGCTGGATCTACGAGCCCCTGATGGCTGCATTGATGTCGAACCGCACCGTCGTCGCCCCTGATACGCCCGGTTATGGCGCGAGCGACCCCCCGCCGGTGCCAGCGTCCATCGAGGAGTTCGCGAGGGAGATGGCGGCGCTTATGGCGCAGCTCGCGGAACGGGGCGATGTGCCAGCGGGGCCTTTTGACGTGCTCGGCTATCATACCGGATCAGTAACGTCTGTGGCGATGTCCGAACTGGCGCCGACCGCGGTGCGCAAGCTGGTTCTGGTCTCGCTCGCCGCCTATCCGGCCCAGGTCCGCGCGGCCAAGCGCGAGGGACTGCGCCATTGGCCCGTGCCGAAGGAGGACGGATCCCATCTCGGCGCGCTGTGGACCCTGATGCAGGGCCTGTTTGACCGGCGCATCGATACCGTCTGGAAGCATGAATCGCTCACGGAAAATCTGCGATCGGGTGCTCGAGCGCATTGGGGCTATGACGCGGTCTATCGGTATGATTTGCAGGCGGCACTGGGCCGGCTCGCCCATCCGGCGCTGATCCTCAATCCCGAGGACGATCTGTGGATTCCGACGCGCGAAAATGCACCGCGCGTGGCGCATGCTGATTATATCGAGCTGCCCGATCTGAAACATGGGCTGTTCGAGTTGGAACCCACGAAGATCGCAGGATTGATCGTGAAATTCCTGGATGGATAGGGGCATCAGGCCCCCAGAAACGGCCCGATCAGCGCTGCCGCCTCCACCGGCTTTTCCTGATGGACGAACGATCCCGATCCCGGCACCGTCACCACCCGCACATCCCTGATCTTTGCTTGCGCCACCGCGTTGAAGCGCAGATAAGCGCCGCGATCAGCACTTACCACCAAAGTGGGCGCCTCGATCCTGGGCAGATAATCTGCCGCGCCCAACAACCCAACGCCCCGCTCACTCGCCAGCTTCCAGTCACCGGCACGCGCGTTGCTGGCCGCCTGTTCGGTCGAGATACGCGGATCGACAGTCCCAAAGCGCGCCTGCTGCTCGGCCGACGAACGGATCAGCCCGACGCCGGCAGCCGCGCGCTCGGCATCCTGACGGTCAAGATCGGCGCGGTGCATGGCTTTGCCCATCGCCGTGCTGATCAACGCGAGCTTGCGGATCCGCCCGGGATAGGTCGCCGCGATCAAAAGCGAGATCACGCCGCCATAGCTGTTGCCGAGAAAGTCGCAGCGGCCGACGCCGATCGCGTCGAGCGCAGCGAGGATCATCGCCGCGGCCTCTGGCACAGTCATCACATGCGGCGCGGGGCCGTTCATGCGGGACTCGCCATGGCCGGGCGGATCAATCGCGATCAGCCGTCGGCCCGGCGCAAGCAGAGGCGCGATCGCGCGCCAGTCGGCGATCCAGCCACCAAGCTTGGGCAGCAGTACCAGCGGCGCGCCCGCCCCCAGGGTCGCATAGTTGATCGAACCGCCACCGACCGCAACCTGCCCTCCCCCGGTCCATGGCGCATCCGCCGTGGCGGCGCGGGCCGGCACCGTCGCCAGCGCCGTCATACTGGCAAACAGTCCGATCGTCTCTCGACGGGTGGCGGTCGTCATCGATGTCCTTTCAGGAAGGCGTCTGCCCGAGCGACAGCATTGGTGCGAATCGCTGCGTAGAAGAGGGCAATATCGTGATAGTGCATATTGCCGCCGCCCGGAATCGGATCGAGCCCAAGCGCAGCAGGCGGTGGCGTCACCAACAACACCCCATTCTCGCATCGCGCGCCAACGGCGCCGGCTACGACCGGGGGCGTCAGGCCGGCTCCAATAGGCAAGGTGCCGGGATTCAAGTCCTTCCCCGCCGACGGCTGTGTGGCATCGAAGGTCAGCGGATTGACGCACAGCAGCTTCGGATCGCCACCGTCGTGCACCTTGCGATATTTGGCCTCGTTGCGCGCAATATAGCTGGCGGTTTCCGATCCCTCGAGGAAACTCGCCCAGCTGATAACGCATCCGGTCTCGATCGAACCGCGGCACGGCTGAAGATGCTTATAGGTCGTACCGAAGTCGCCTTCGGATATGCCAAGTCCGATCGCATAAGCGGCGACCATATGCGCGGCAGCCGGCATGCCATCGATGCGTTCGCGCAACAAGCGCAGGACATGCAGCGCCCCCTGACTGTGACCCACGAGCATGAACGGCCGTCCATGATTGTCATGCGCTATATAATGATCAAACGCGCGCAATACGTCGCCATAAGCCAGATCATACGCATCCTCGCCGCCGGTGTTGCGATCGGCAAAAGCACGGAACGATGCCTGGCGGAACCAGGGCGCTAACACGCGGCAGCAAGCGTTGAAGACGCCCGCCTGTCGCGCCATCAGCGGGACATTCGGACCATCAGCACGTGACTCTTCAGTCAGATCGGCGTTCCAGCGCGCGTCGCGGAAGGTGGTCGGGTGGACATAGAAGACATCCACCTTCGGATACCGCGCGACGGGCAACGTGCCGGGTGCAGCCGCCCGCATCATCCGGCCGGGCACCCAGGATGCGGAATTATCATAGTCGGGCGCAGCCGTTGCCGGGGCGACAGCAGCCGATAGCACGGCGATCAACGGCAGGATCATCGCGGCATTCCAGTGCGAAAGACGGGATTGGCCCCGAAGGGATGGTCCGGACCGAATTTGCGGCTCCGACGATCGATGTGGAGAAAGCGGGGAACGGTTGGACGCGACTTGATCATCGCGCTCCTGAAAGAAGAACCCCCGCACCTTGCGGTACGGGGGTTGGTAACTCGATCAGTATTTGAAGCCGACGCGGACACCCACGGCCCGCCGCTCCGGCGGCGCGAGGACTATCAGGCTCAGGCCCTGCGCCGCGCTGCTGTTCGGGTTGGCATTGCGCAGGATGTTTGTCGGAGTCTTGTCGTCGAACAGGTTGCGGGCGAAAAGTTCGATCGAATAGACATCATTATGCGCGCCGATCGCGCCATGGACGACATTGGCCGGCGCCGTCCAGGCGACATTGGCCGCGGTCTCGTACATCTTGCCCGTATAGACATATTGACCGTGGACATAGCCGGTCCACTTGTCGTTAATCGGCTTTTCATAGCTGACGTTCAGGCTGGCCGTATAGGCTGGATAACGTTCCATGCGATTGCCGACCGGATTCAATACGCCGTTGATAGCGAGACATTCGGTACAGCTCGTGAACTTGATCTTCGTCGCCGCCCAATCGAAGGTGCCATCGACCGTCAGCTCGTCGGTGATCTTGCCGGTCGCCTGCAGTTCGATGCCCCACAGGTCGGTTTTGCCGCTCGGCAGCAGGAAGGTGTTGGTCTGGGTCGTCGTGCTTGCTGCCGTCGGCCTATAGGCGATATTCTGGCTGATCTGCCGGCCGCGCCATTTGCCGTAATAGGTCGACGCGAGAACGGTCAGGTGCCGATCGAGGAACTGGCCTTTGACGCCCGCTTCCCAGTTGGTGAGCTTCTCTTCCGGCACGTTCACCGGCACCGCGAACTGGGCAAGCACCTGCTGGCGCTGGAAGTCGGTCAGTGTCGTCAGGCCACCGTTAAAGGTACCCGGACGCCGGCCCTCAGAATAGGATACATAAACGTTCAAATTCTTGCGGACTTCATAGTTCAGGATCACGCGCGGCGTAAACGACTTGAACGTGTTTTCCAGATGGGTGTTCGAGAAGTCGATGTCCTGCTTCACCTGATCCCATTGATAACGGCCTTCGGCACTTATCGAGAGCCCCGATACGATATCATAGTTCAGCGAACCGAAGATACCGATCGTGCGCGACGCACCCACCGTCAGGCGGCTGAGTTCGGAGATCGTGGTGCTCGACGTTGGACGATAGGCGCGGCCGACGAACGTGTTGCTCAGCTTGAGATAGTTGGCCCCGACAAGGAAGCTGAAGCCGCTCATCTTGGACGAAGCGAGCCGCAACTCGGCGGACGTGCTCTTGTCGTTGTTCGGAATGAATACGGTCGACGAATAGCCGGTGCCGTCATTACCACGATTATAGGTGTCCGTGATCGCGCCCCACTGATTGTGGCTCTTGCCCAACGCGCTCGACAGCGTGAAGTCGCCCAGCTGAAGATCGGCGAGCAGATTGGCCTGATAGGCGCGCCGCTCAAGGCCCAGATGGTCGATCAAATCCTGTGAGACGGCGCTTTGACCCTGCGCGAGCAGCAGAGCAGCCAGCGGCGGCGTGTTATTCTGCGACAGACGATTGGCGGGAACGCTGGAGATCTCGCCGCAACGATAGTTGAGGCCGTTCACCGCACGGCCCGAGCCGCCAAGATTGCAGTTATAGTCCGCCTCGGTGAGCGCGGCCTGTGCCGAAGGTCCGTCGCTGTCCTTCCAGGCAGCAAAATAACCGCGGATCTTTAGCGTCTCGGTGGGCGTGGCGAGAAACGAAGCCGAAATCGACTTGGTTTGCTCGTCTCCAAGCCGTCCGGTGCCGTTGAAGTTCTTATATTCGCCCTTCTTGTCATAATAGCGGCCCGAAACGCGGATTGCGAGCTTGTCCTGGATCAGCGGCCCCTCGACCGAGGCGCTGATCTCAGCCTTGTCGCGGCTCGTATATGAGGCCTGGCCCTCCACCGAATAATCGGTGAGCGACGGCGTCTTGGTAATGAAGTTGATCGCACCGGCAAAGGTCGCGCGTCCGAAATAGGCGCTCTGCGGGCCGTTAACGACTTCGACGCGTTCAATATTGTTCAGGCCTGGGATCGATCCGGTCGGGATCGCTACGCCGTCGATGAAGACGGTAACCGGGACGGACATCCCGCGGATCGTGAAATTGACAAAGCCTCGATCGTTCCGATTGGCTCCCGAATTCTGATAGCGCAGGCCGGGGACATTGCCGTTGAGGCTGTTGAGGTCGGTAATGTTGCGCGATTTCAGCGTGTCACCACCGATGGCGGTGATCGACAGCGGAACGGCGATGATATTCTCGCCCCGCTTGCGGGCGGTCACCACGATATCACCCGCGCCAGCATCACTGGCGTCGGCAGCGTCAGCCGGCGTAGCGGCCGTCGCATCGACCTGTGCGGCAGCGGGTGTGGCCATCATGAGCAATGCGGTGCCGAGGGCGAGCATGGACGGAACGGTGTAAAAATTGGACTGGCAGGTGCGCATCGTCGAATACCCCCTTGATTGGTCTGGCCATCCGCCGGCGATCTTTATCGCTTTCGGGCCAGCGACCTTGCCCTGAAACAATCTTATGGAAGGCTGAGCGGATCGAGTCGCACATCGAATTTGTCCACCAGTCGAGTATTTTCGGCTGACACAGATCATCGTGAAATCACCCGAAAACGCAGCGGCGCCATGCCGACAGCATGACGCCACATCTGTTAACGTACTGGAATAGATCATAGATGACCCTGGAGCAAACCGGGGGGGGACATCGTTATCCGCGGAGAATCAGCTGGGCAGCGTCTGCGCCGCTGCCGCACGGCCCGCGAGCTTTCCGAAGGTGGTCGCGGTCAGCAACCCGTTGCCCGCCATGTAGCCGTCGGCCCCCGGGCCCGAAATGCCGCGCGCCGCGCCGCCGCCGGCAAACAGATTCGGCAAGCGCGCGCCATCGACGGTCAACACACGGCCATCGCTATCGACCACGAGACCGCCCTGCGTGTGAAACAGAGCACCCGTCACCTTCACCGCAAAAAAGGGACCGGCCAGAGGCGCTTTTCCCGTGAAGTCGCGACCAAACGGATCGGCGGCCCCAGCCACATAGTCAGCCACCTGCGCCACGGTTTCGACCAGCGCATCCGCCGGGAGCCTTGCAGCCTCGGCCAGGTCAGCGACCGATTCCGCCTCGATCACCGCACCGGCGCGCAGAGCATCGCGATAATCGTCGAAATCGAGCATCAGGCGGTGGAGCCTCTCGTCGAAAATCGACCAGGCGACATGGCCCGCCTGCGCATTCACCCTGGTGGCCTGCTCCGAATAGCCGGTCGCCTCGTTCGAGAAACGACGGCCGTCGCTGTTCACCTGGAAGCCTCCTTCCATGATGACCGGCCAGAGGATCGGGATGCCGTGCCCCGCCGCGAGCCCACCATGGCCCTGATAGCCAGACATATCCGCGACCGCCCCACCCAAAGCCTCGCCCCAGCGCACCGCGTCGCCCTTGTTCCCAGGATGGCCGTGATAGACCGCCCCGATCATGTCGGGGATCCAGCGCGCGACAAGATCGGCATTCCCGCCGAATCCCGAGCAGGCAAGGATCAGGGCATCGCAGCCGATCGTCTCAATCGCCCCATCCGGCCGCCGCAGCATGACACCCTTCACGCGATCGCCCTCGGCGATGACGTCCACGACCGCGGCGTCGGTTAGGATCATCACACCGGCCTTGGCCGCCGCCTCTTCCAGCGCGGCCATCAGTTCGCCGCCGGTGCGGTTCGGCGTGCCGTACATCCTCCGCACGCTGTGCCCAGGATAGAGAAAGCCATCGACGAGCGCGAGTGGGACATGATGCGTGTCGCGCAGCCACGCGATCGTCTCTGCCGATTCCTCGGCCAGGCGCAACGCGATCGCGGCATCGGTAGCACCCTTGGTTTTTCCAAGGATATCGGCCGCGAATCGCGCGGGGCTATCCTCGATCCCGGCCGCAGCTTGCTCGGGTGTGCCGGCGGCGGGGATGAGCCCGGTCGACATGGCAGTGCTGCCCAGGGGCGTTGGATCCCGTTCGATCACGAGCACTTCCGCACCAGCGTCGGCCGCTGCCAAAGCGGCGCACAGGCCGGTGCCGCCGGCGCCGACGATCACGACGGCAATGTGGGGAGTGTCGGTCATCGGCCTGTCCTTTTGAAAGTTTCAGATCTTCCCGTGTCGGGGAACAACAAAAACGGTTTCACAAATATGCCCACGGCCGCGCCACGCGATCGGCGTCGCGAAATGCCTCGATCGCATCCCGGCGCAGCAGGGTCAGATCGATCCCATCGAGCCCGCCGCCCAGCATCGCCTTCGCCTCCTCGTCGATCTCGAACGACCAGACCGCACCCGCCACGTCGACGACAACCTGATCCTTCAGCATGATGGTCAACGGTTGCGCGGCGGCCGCTAGCGGCACCGGATCGATCGCGATCGGCAAGATGCCGTTGCGCACGCAATTGCCACGAAAAATCGGGTTGAACGAGGGCGCTACGATCGCCCTGATCCCGTATTCGGCCAGCGCCCACGCAGCATGTTCGCGGCTCGATCCGCACCCGAAATTGGCTCCCCCCAGCAAGATCCGCGCGTTTGCATAAGCCGGCTGGTTCAACACGAAATCGGGGTCGGGATCGCGCCCGCCGATCATGGTGTAGCGCCATCCAGCGAATAGGCCGTCGGCCAGCCCGGTCTTGGAAACCGACGTCATCTCACGCGATGGGATGATCGCATCGGTATCGATATTGTCGCGGATCAGCGGGACGGCAACCGACGTCAGAGTCGTGAATTGTTCCATCACAAACTCTCCAGCACGGTCGGATCGGCGATACACCCGGCGACGGCCGATGCCGCGACCGTCTCGGGCGAAGCGAGATGCGAGCGCGTGCCCGGCCCCTGCCGGCTCTCGAAATTGCGGTTGGTCGAGGTGATCACCCGTTCCTGCGAGCCGAAACTTTCGCCCCCGGCAAAGAAACACATCGAACAGCCCGCCTCGCGCCACTCGAAGCCGGCATCAAGAAACACCCTGTGCAGGCCCTCGGCTTCGGCGGCAGCGCGGACACTCGTCGATCCGGGGACGCAGATCGCCCGGACATGCGGGGCGACATGGCGCCCGCGCAGGATCGCCGCAGCGCGGCGCAGATCGGACAGCCGGCCGTTGGTGCACGATCCGATGAAGGCGGCATCGATCGGTT
The DNA here is from genome assembly GCF_900101455.1 of Sphingomonas sp. YR710. Classification (GTDB taxonomy): domain Bacteria; phylum Pseudomonadota; class Alphaproteobacteria; order Sphingomonadales; family Sphingomonadaceae; genus Rhizorhabdus. Next base: position 63,250 of record NZ_FMZJ01000006.1, read on the forward strand.
GCCCCAGCGTGCGGGCACCGGCATGCAGCCCCATATACTCGAGCGCACGCGCATCGGCCTCGGATGTTCCGGGCGGCACCTGGCCCATCAGCGGCACCGCTTGCTGCGGACTGGTGCCCCATGTGACCATGGGCCGGACATCTCCCGCATCAATCGCCAGCTCGGCGTCGAATGCCGCATCCTCGTCGCTCGCCAACAGCCGCCATTCGACCACCGCACAATCCCAAGCATCGCCCGCAGGGGCAAAAGGGCGGCCCCTTAGATAGTCGAACACCGTCTCGTCGGGCGCGACGATCGCCGAGAAGGCCGAAAATTCGGTCGCCATGTTGCAGAGAGTCAGCCGCCCCTCGACATCCAGCGCACGCACCGCTTCACCCGCATATTCGACAATATGGCCCTTGGCTCCCGCCGATCCGAAGCGGGCGAGCAGGTGCAGTGCAAGATCCTTCGGAGTGGCACCATGCGCGAGCTGCCCGTTCACCGTCACACGCATCATCTTCGGCCGCATCACGCGCAGGGTGGATGTGGCCAGCGCATGTTCGGCCTCGGTCGATCCGATACCCCAGGCGAGCGCCCCTAGCGCCCCTTGCGAACAGGTGTGGCTGTCAGGACAGACGAGGGTGAGGCCCGGCAGCACGATACCCTGTTCGGGCGAGATCACATGGACGATCCCCTGCCGGGCGTCTCCCAGGTCGAACAGAGTGATGCCGGCCGCCTTCGCCGCCTGGCGTGTCGCGGTGATGAATGCGGTTCCGGTCGGCATGATCGTGCGATCGGTACGGCCAGGTAACGTATCGACGATATGATCCATCGTCGCGAACGCCTGTGTGGGCGCGTTCACCGCCCGGCCCGCTGCGGCAAGGCTTTCGAGCGCGACGCCCCCGGTGCGTTCGTGCAGCAGCACCCGATCAATCAGGACGAGGCCAGTGCCGCCGCCGAGATCGGCGACGAGATGCCGATCCCATATCTTCTCAAAAATCGTGCGTCCCACGGTCGTCACCCTTGTCCATTTGCCGCATCTCACTGCCGGCCGTCTTATTTGCTATGCATATGTATCAAATCATCCGCTTGGCGGAGAGGCGGGAATCGGGCACGAATGGCCCATGGCGACACAAGCGGGCATTGGCCGGGACGACGCGATCCCGCTCTATCATCAAATCTTCCTCGGGCTGCGCGACGAAATATTGTCCGGCCGCCGGCCGTTCGGCGCGGCCGTGCCCACTGAGCACGAGTTGATCGCACACTATGGCGTCTCGCGTATCACCGCCCGACGCGCACTCGACGAACTCGCAGCACATGCGCTGGTCGAGCGGCGTCGGCGCGTCGGCACCCGCGTGATCTTCAAGGCGCCTGCCACACCGATCGAGGCGAATATCGACCAGGCAATCGAATCGCTTATCGCCTTTGGCCGCGATACGCAGGTGAGAGTGATTTCGCTGGACGAGCAGCCGGCCGATGCAGCGGTCGCGGCCCAGCTCGGTCTGGCAGAAGGCGCGACCACGGTGCGCGCGCTGCGCATCCGCTATCTTAACCAGACGCCGCTCGGCGCGGTCGAAAGCTATGTCCCTGCGCATTTCGCGGGAGCGCTGACCCGCGAACGGTTGACGGCAGCGCCCCTGCTCGAAATCGTTCGCGCCGCCGGCCATACGATCGGCGGCGGCACCCAGACGATATCGGCGATCGCCGCCGATCCCTCGCTCGCAGCCCTGCTCGAAACCGACCCGCGCGCGCCGATTATCCAAATCGAGCGTGTCGTCCACAATCGCGGCGGCACGCCCCTCCTGTTCACGATCGCGCGCTATCGCGGCGACCGCTACCGGCTGGTGCTCGATCTGCAGGGTGGGCCACATTCCGCCACCGGCGTCTGATCAGGCCGCCATCGCCGCGATCTCATCGGCGCTATAGCCGAGCTCGCTCAGGATCGCGTCACCATCGGCACCCGCCTCCGGGATATCGTGGCGCAGCGGTGCGCGCGCTCCGTCAAATTCGATCGGCAGGCCTGGCAAGCGGGTTGCGGCACCGCCAGGAATGGTGACGTCCATCAGACCGCCCCCCTGGTTCAGGTGGACATCGTCGAACAGCTCGTCGGGGCGCACGATCGGCGCGAACGGCAGGCCGATCGTCTCCAGCTTCGCAACCAGATCGCTACGGTCCATCCCCGCGAACAGAGCCTGCACCCGCGGCAGGATCACATCGCGCGCCAGCACCCTCTGATTGTTGAGCGCGAAAGCCCGATCGTTGCCGAGATCGTCGAGCCCGAAGGCACGGCAAAAAGTCACCCACTGGCCATCGCTGACGACGCCGACGAACAGTTGTTCATTCGCGGCCTTTGTCTCGAACACGTCGTAGATCGCCCAGGCCGAGATCCGAACCGGCATCGGCTGCGCGGCCTTACCAGTCACCGCCATCTGCGCCATATGCTGGCCGACCAGGAAGGCCGTCGTCTCGTACAGCGCGCATTTCACTTCACCGCCCGTGCCTGTGCGATGACGGCGTTCGAGCGCGGCAAGGATGCCGATTACCCCGAACATGCCACCGGTGATGTCGATTACCGACGATCCCGCGCGCAGCGGCCGACCGGGCGGACCAGTCATATAGGCCAGCCCCCCCATCATCTGGGTGACCTCATCCAAAGCTGTGCGATTCTCATAAGGCCCCTTGAGGAAGCCCTTGGCCGCGCAATGGATCAGGCCCGGATTGATTTTGCTAAGCGCTGCATAACCGAGACCGAGCCGATCTAGCGTTCCGGGGCGGAAATTCTCAATCACGATATCGGCGCGGGCACACAGGCGCTGCGCGACTTCGAGTCCCGAAACGCTCTTCAGGTCGAGGCAGATGCTGCGCTTGTTGCGGTTGAACATCGGAAAATAACCCGCGCCGGACCCCAGCAGCTTGCGCGTCTGATCGCCACCGACGGGCTCCACCTTGATCACATCGGCACCCAGATCGGCCAGGATAACACCGATCGATGGCCCCATCACCATATGGGTGAACTCGATCACCTTTATGCCGGCCAACGGCTGCATGTCGTCACTCATCTATCGATCCCCTTCATGCCCCGTCTCGACAGGCGTAATTTAATTGATATACATTTATAACAATAAAGCCAAGTCGGAGATCGAGATGGACGTCCTAATCAGCGAAGTGGGGCCCCGCGATGGCCTGCAGAGTATCACCGCGATCATGCCGCTGGCGGCCAAGAAAGCCTGGATCGCCGCCGAAGCCGCTGCGGGCGTCCGCGAGATCGAGGTAGGCAGCTTCGTTCCCGCCAAGCATCTCCCCCAACTGGCGGACACCGCCGAGGTCGTCGCTTTCGCCAGGACTATCCCTGGACTCACCGTCGCCGTGCTGGTGCCCAATGCGCGCGGCGCTGAGGCGGCGATCGCGGCAGGCGCGGACAAGATCACACTGCCGCTGTCGGTATCGGAAACCCACAGCCTCGCCAATCTGCGCCGGACGCATGCGCAGATGATCGCCGAGGCGCGCGCCATCGCGACAACGATTGCGGCTTTGCCCCGGCAACAGCGCCCGCATTTCGAGGGTAGCCTCTCGACGGTATTCGGTTGCACGCTCGAGGGCGCGATCCCCGACGCGCTGATCGCCCGGCTCGCCGGCGAACTGGCTGCGGCGGGATGCGATGAGATTGGCCTGTCGGATACGACCGGCTATGCCGATCCAGCCGCCGTCCATCGGCTGGTAAAGCTCGTTCGAGGCGTCGTCGGCGACGACCGGCTGACCGGCATCCACCTCCACAATACGCGCGGTCTCGGGCTCGCCAATGTGCTCGCCGGGCTCGACGCAGGGCTCACGACCTTCGATTCCTCGCTCGGCGGGCTCGGCGGCTGCCCGTTCGCGCCGGGCGCAACGGGCAATATCGTCACCGAAGATCTGGCGTTCATGCTCGACGCGATGGGGATCGATACCGGCATCGACCTGCAGAAACTGATCGCTGTGCGGACAATATTGGCTGAATCACTGCCCGGCGAACCGTTATACGGCTTTCTGCCCGATGCGGGGTTGCCGCGGGGCTTCCGATCGGTTGCCGCGGCCGCCTGATGTATAAGGAGTTCGCACACGATGACGATCGTCGGCACGAAGATGGTTTCGGACGGCAAAACCGCCAGGCAGATTTTCGAAGAGGTGATGGCGAACCCCGCCCGCAGCAAGTTCGGCTTCGGTACCAAGCTCGCCATCGTCAACGTCGATTTCCAAAATGCCTATACTAGGATCGACGAGTTCAAGACCGCTTATGAGACGGATCCACGCCAGATCGAGCATGTGAACCGCATCTCGCATCTCGCGCGGCGTAAAGGCATGCCGGTGATCTGGACCCATGTCGCTTATTTGGGCAATGCCGCCGATGCCGGCGTCTGGGGTACGCGCACCAACACGCCGGACAGCCTGCAAAATATCAAATATGGTTCGCGCCGCCACGATTTCGACGAGCGCTGCGAAATCGATCCGTCTATCGACGTGATCTACGACAAGCGCATGCCGTCAGCCTTCTTCGAGACGCCACTCCAGAGCCTGCTTGTCTGGCACAGGATCGACACTTTGGTGATTACCGGCGGTTCCACATCTGGCTGCGTGCGGGCGACCGCAGTCGAGGCGCTCAGCCGCGGCTATCGCACGATCGTCCCGATCGAAACCTGCGCAGACAAGCATGAAAGCTTCCATTTCGCGAACCTGACCGATCTCCAGCTGAAATATGCCGATGTCGAACCGGTGCAGGCGGTAGTCGACTGGCTGGAGACCTATAATGCTTGAAGGCTCCGCCGATCCTGGCCTTTATAAGTTCACCCCCTATCGCGACCGGGCGAAAATCGCCTGGCCCGGCAACAAGACGGTCGCGGTATGGGTGTCGCCGAACCTCGAATATTATGAGATCGATCCGGCGGCCAATCCACACCGCAAGAGTTGGAACAGGCCGCATCCCGATGTCGTCGGCTACGCCCATCGCGACTACGCCAATCGCGTCGGCCATTGGCGAATGGCCGACGTGATGAGCAAGCATGGCTTCCCCGGATCGGTAAGCCTGTCGGTGGCCCTGTGCGATCACATTCCCGAGGTCGTCGAGGATGCCAATCTGCGCGGCTGGGAATTCTTCAGCCATGGCATCTACAACACCCGCTACAGCTACGGCATGGACGAGGCACAGGAGCGCGCGATCATCGAGGATTCGATCCGCACCGTGCGGGCGGCGACCGGCCAGACAATCAAGGGCTGGCTCGCTCCTGCGCTTACCCACACCCCGCGCACACTCGATCTGATCGCCGAATATGGGTTGAACTACACCTGCGATCTCTATCATGACGATCAACCAGGGCCCGTGAACGTCGCAAACGGCCGGCTGATCTCGATGCCGTACAGCCTCGAGGTCAACGATCATTACGGCTTCTTCGTGTATAACATGTCACCACGCGAATATGCCGAGACGTTGATCCGCCAATATGAAAGGCTCGCTGCCGAAGGTGAGGCATCGGGCACAGTGATGTGCATCCCGCTTCACAGCTATTTGATCGGCCAGCCGCACCGGATCGGCCCGTTCGAGGAAGTGCTGCGCCACATCGCCGCCGATGGCCGTGCCTGGATCACGCGCAGCGGCGATATCGCCGATCATTATCTGGCCAATCATTATGATCGGGAGACTGCATGATGGCGCTCGATCCTGCCTATCTTGCATATCCGCGCCGCGCACGCGGCATGGACCACGATCTGTACGACTGGTCGAACCTGTTCGATCGCGAGTCCATGATCTGGCCGGATGGCAAGACCGTCGCGGTGCCCATCGTCGTCAGCCTCGAATGGTTCCCGATCGTCCCTACGGACAAACCGTTCCGCGCGCCCGGCCATATGCAGACCGCCTATCCGGACTATCGCCACTATACGTCGCGCGAATATGGCACACGCGTTGGCTTCTATCGGTTGCTCGACGCCTTCGCGAAGGTCGGCGCGCGGGTGGCGGTTGCCGCTAATGCGGCGATCGCGGATCGCTATCCCTCGATTATCGCCGATATCGTCGACGCGGGGCATGAAATCGTCGCCCATTCCACCGATATGAACGGCACGATCGCAACCGGGCTCGATCCGGCCGAGGAAGCCGCGCTTATCGCTGCCTCGCTCGACGCGCTGGAGCGCGTCTCCGGCACACGCCCGACGGGTTGGCTCTCGATCGCCCGCTCGCAAAGCTGGAACACGCCGCGTCTGCTTGCCGAGGCGGGGGTCGCCTATATGCTCGACTGGGTGAATGACGACCTGCCTTACGCGATGCGCACGGCCGCCGGCCCCATCCTCAACCTGCCTCTCAATCACGAATTGTCGGACCGGCAGATCATCACGGTGCAGCAGCAGTCCGCCGAAAGCTACGCGACGCAGATCCGCGACGCCTATAACTGGCTGACAACCGAAACGGAAACACATGGCGGCCGCATGCTGCCGCTCCATATCACGCCCTATATCCTGGGGCTGCCCTATCGGATCGGCGCTTTCGAAGAATTGCTCGGTTGGTTGACGGCCCAGCCCGGTGCCTGGCTCGCACCGGCCCGCGATATTATCCGCACAGTGGATAAATCAAAGTCCTGAGATGGTCTTACGTATGAATTGACGCTGTCCTCCATCCCATTCTGATCGCTTGGTGGTCAATTCGGGATATAGAGGAGGTACGGCGATGATTCTGGAGCGAGCATCCGTCATGGAAAAGGGAGTACCGATCCGTTCGCTCACCCGGGGCCTAGCTGTCCTGCAGGCGATCAACCGCGGCTCATCGCTGTCGATGATGGAGATCGCGCGCTCATCCGAAGTGCCTTATCCTACCGCCTGCCGCATCGTGCAGACATTGCTGCACGAGGGCATCATCGAACGCGAGCCGGCGCGGAAGCGCTATCGCCCGACCGCCCTGGTGCAGACGTTGGCTCATGGTTTTCACGGCGACTCCCATCTGGTGGTGGCGGCGCGGCCCCATATCGTCGATCTCACCCGACGGGTCGGCTGGCCCATCTCGCTGGCAACGCATGTCGGCCATTCGATGATCATCCGCGATTCCACCCACGCGCTGACCGCATTGACCTTCAACAACTATTATCCGGGCTATACCTTGCCAGTGCTCGAATGTGCCGCCGGGCTCGTCTATCTGTCCAACATACCGGCCGACGAACGGGCTGCCCTACTGAACGCACTCAAGCTGCTGCCGAAACGTGCTAACATGCATGTAATCGACCTGCTGGAAAATGGCGCACTGGTCGACGAGATCCTGGCCGACGGCTATGCGACGCGCGGCTACAACCGATTCACGCACAATCCCGGCAAGACATCGTCGATCGCGGTGCCCATCTTCGCCAAGGACAAGGGTGTAGCAGGCACGCTGACCTTGGCCTTCTTCTCATCGTCGACGAAGATGGCCGATGCGGTTGCGCAATTTTCAGGGCCGCTGCGCGATACTGCACTGGCGATCCAGGAGGATATTTAAGTAGGCTCCGGCCTTCGAATGCCCGCGAGGAGGAGAAGCTCGACCTTGGTCCGACGCTCCCGGCGAATGATCTCCGCTTCGATCCAGCGCAACACAGCCTTTTCGCGGCAGGCTTCGGCTGGGGTTTCCGACGGGCAAGGTCGGCCTCGATCTACTTCATCGCCGCAAAATGCTTGACCAAGCTGGCCGGCCGCGGATCGCGCGGACACCACACCACGTTCAACGGCGATCTACGACTGTCCACGCAGCATTGCCGCTAGAGCCGTACCCCCCCCGGTCGAGGACGTCGCCTGCCTCAGTCGATCTCCGCCTCGCGCTCCAGGCTCGTGAACATCGCCTGCCGCAGCATATAGTTGCGACGCAACACAGGATCGGCCACCAACGCATCCATGCGGCGCTCCTGATCCGATTTGCCGTCGCTCGATCCGCCCTCCATAGCCTGCTTGTTCTGAATCGTCTGCGCTTGGACAAACTCGCTCGCAACGGTTCGCCGCTGACGATCATAGCGCGCGAGCAGGGCTTCGGCGTCGCCACCGTCCAGCAGGATCTCGCGCAACTTTTCCGTGAGGTTCCAGGCATCGTGGATGCCCGAATTCATCCCGAATCCGCCCAGCGGATTGTTGAGATGGGCCGAATCGCCCGCCAGCAGCACGCGGCCGTGGTGGAAGCTCTTCGCGACGCGCTGGTGTACGCGGTACAGCGTGCGGTGATAGGTCCGCAATTCCTCCTGCACCCCCAGAAGCCCCGAAAAGACGCGGTCCTTATACGCGTCCGATAGCAGCCGCTCGTCCGGCTCATTTTCGGGAGTCGGCACCAGCACACGCCACAGGGTTGGTACGCGAAGCAGAACGCACCATTCCTCGGCATCGGCGATATAGTTCACCTGCGCGAGCCGCGTGAAATGCTCCTCGACCGGATAAGCCGTCGACAGGGTCAGAAACCGCTCAGGCCAGGTGAAACCTTCGAACTCCACCCCGGTCCATTTGCGGACCGTCGAATTGGCGCCGTCGGCCGCAATCAGATAATCGGCGCGATATGTCTCGATCGCAATCGGTCCTTCGACATTGACGGTGACGCCGTCGCCATCCTGCTCGTAACTCAACACCCGGCGGTTGAAGACCAACTGGCCGTGCGGATGCGAGTCCAGCTTTGTCGCTAGCATGCGGGCCAGCTTATATTGTTCGCACTGCAGCCGATATGGATGGTTGGTGACGTCGGCGATCTCGCCAAGATCCAGTTCGATGATACTGCCGCTGCGGCGATTGCGATATTGATAAAGGGGCGCCTTCAGTCCGTCGGCGATCAGCGCTTCGGCAATGCCGAGCTGCTCCATCATCTCCAGAGACGGTGGATGGAAGGTCGAGGCACGCATGTCCTCGGGGCAGTCCGGGGCTGCTTCCAACAGGATCGTGTCGATGCCCATTTCGGCCAGCCGATAGGCCGCGACCGCACCCACCGGGCCGGCCCCTGCAACGAGCACGCGTGTTCTGATTGTCATTTCGGCTCTCGAAAAAAATGAATGTGAATCGGCACTGGCGGTAGTCAGGCCGGCAGATCGATCAGCCGCATGATGACCTCCGCGGCGCCGATGCGGTGCTCGACAGCGGCCAGATATTCGGGCGATGACAGATAGGCGCGCGCGGCCTCCGCATCAGGATATCGACTTACGACCACGCGCTCGCCGATCACACCGGCGCCTTCGAAGACTTCGGTCACGGCGCCGCGGACAACCGCTTCGCCGCCGAACCGCTCGCTGAGACCGGCAATTCCCATGGAATAAAGAGCGAAGCGATCCGGATCGGTAATCCTTACCGTCGCGACGATATAGGCTGGCATAAAGGCGTCCCCTGGTCCCTGTTCGAAACCAACCTACCGCCCGCCAGCCGCCATGCGTCGCCTGTTGGTGAAAATGTCCACCTGTCGATAAAACCGGCCTTGGCCGCTGTCGGCGCCCGGTGAGGAGGCTAGAAACGCCCCACTTCAGTTCAATCAAAGGACTTTATAAAATGGTGGATTCACTCGGGCACAGGATGAAGTTCGCCGTGGTCGCGCCATCCACCAATACAAGCGTCCAGCCTGAATATGACGATATGCGCCCGCGCGGCGTGACCAACCATTTCTCGCGCATCGCCATCCCGGATACGAAAGTCACTGACGACGATAGCTTCATGGTGATGCTGCAATCGATCCGCGACGCGACGTTCGGTGCCGTCGACATCTCGATGTCGATGGATCCGGGCTGCGTAATCATGGGAATGTCGGCCGAAACCTTCTGGGACGGCGCCGAGGGGGCTGAACGGCTGCACAAGAAAATGCTGGAGCGGACCGGCGGCGTACCGGTTATCATGGGATCAACCGCAGTGGACGCCGCGATCCGCGCCTATGCCCGCAGCCAGGGCCCCATCCGCAAGATCGGCATCATCACGCCTTACATGCCGGTGGGTGACAACAACGTCCGCAAATTCTTCGAGGATCAAGGCTATGAAGTTGTCAACCTCATCGGCCTCAAATCTCCCTCCCCGATGATGATTGCGCACGAAAGCAAGCAGGTGCTGAAGCGTGCCGCGATCGAAGTGGCCGAAGATGTCGAGGCGATCATCCAATGCGGCACCAATCTGGCGTTTGCCGAGGTTGCGGCGATCGCCGAATTCTGGCTGGAGAAGCCCGTGATCGCAATCAACACCGCAACCTACTGGCATGCCCTGCGAACGATGGGCATCGCCGATCAGATGGATGGCTTCGGCCGCCTTCTGTCCGAATTTTGATCCGACTTAACCGGAGACGATGATGGAATATGATTATGTCCCGCTTCCCGCCCGCAAGCCGCTGATCTGGCCGAACGGTGCGCGCGTTGCGCTGATCCTCACCTTCAATCTGGAAACATGGGATCTGACGAAGGACACCGACAAACCCTATTATGCTGGCGGCCCCGCGATCCTGCCCGATATTCTCCCCGGCCATACCCCCGATTTTCCTAACTATACCTGGCGCGAATATGGCCAGCGCGTCGGCATCTGGCGACTCTTCGATCTGTTCGACGAGATGGGCGTCAAGGCGAGCTGCACGACCAACGCGGTGACGTTCGAGCGGCGCAAGGCGATGACCGACGCGGTACTGGTCCGCGGCTGGGAATTGCTGACCCATAATTGGGAACAGGGCGAGCTGCTGACCGATTTCGCCAGGGATCCGGCTAAGGAGCGCGAGATCGTGCTGCGCACGCTCGATCAATTTGAAAAATATACCGGCCGCAAGTCGAAAGGCTGGCTGTCCTCGTCGCTGCGCGGCACCCTACAAACCGCCGACATTCTCGCCGAGCAGGGTTGCACCTTCTACTGTGACATAATGAACGACGATCAACCCTATCTGCTGCGCACACCGCACGGGCCGATCGTATCGACCCCTTATTCAAACGAAATCAATGATTTCACCTTTATAACACGCAAGAATTTCACCACTGATCAGTTCCGCGACGCGCTGATCGAGGAGCTCGACGTCCTCTATGAGGAAGGTGGCAAGACCGGCCGGATCATGAATGTCGGCCTTCACCCGCACGTCTCGGGCCGCGCGCACCGCATCCGAGCGCTGCGCGAATTCATCGCGCATGCCAAGTCGCTGCCCGGCGTCTGGTGGGCGACGCGCGAGGAGATTGCCGACTGGTATCTCGAGAACCATGAGAGCCATATTCCAGGCCAGCTCGGATGACGGATCACGTCCGGCGAATGCGCGATGCTGTCGCGCCGGGCCCGGACGGGCGACGCACGCTCCGCTCTGTGCCTGGATGCTGGGACGGGCTGGGCGCGCTGCTGATCGAGCAGGCGGGCTTCGAGGTGGCTTTCCTCACCGGCGGAGGTCTCTCGATGGCGCGGCTCGGGCGGCCCGACATGGGTCTGGTGACGATGAGCGAGCTTGTCGACACGGTCGCGATGATTCGCGATCGCGTTGGCTTGTCGCTGATCGTTGATGGCGACACCGGCTTCGGCAATGCGCTCAACATGGTCCGCACAGTCCGATCGATCGAGCGTGCCGGAGCCAGTGCGATCCAGATCGAGGATCAGGGCTTTCCAAAACGCTGCGGCCATATGGCGGGCAAGACGGTGATCCCGGTCGCCGAAGCCGTCGGCAAACTGAAAGCCGCACTCGATAGCCGTCACGATATGCTAGTGATCGCCCGCACGGACGCGGTATCGGTCGAAGGTTACGATGCGGCGATCGACCGGGCAGAAGCGTATCTCGAAGCCGGCGCCGACATGATCTTCATCGAAGGACCGAAGACGATCGAGGACACGCGCACGATCGGCGCGCGCTTAGGCAGCCGGGTGCCGCTTGTCCATAATCTTGTCGAAGGTGGCGTGAGCGCGACCGAAAGCGGAGAAGAACTGGAGGCGATGGGCTTCGCGCTCGCGCTCCACCCGCTCCTTCTTCTTCATGGTTTTTCGGCGACCGCACCCGCTTTGCTGGCCCATTTGCGGGCCGAACGCTCAACCATCGCCCTTCACCCGGCTATCGCCAGCCTCGCCGACATGAATCGCATCACCGGCGCGGCCGATCTCATCGAACAGGGCAAGGGCTATGACTGATCTCAACGCCGATTATGCCGCTGCTGGGTTTGGTGGCCGCCTGGCTTTCGGTACGCGCCCCGCCTTGCTGATCGTCGATGTCGTAATGGCTTACCTCGATCGGGCCTCCCCGCTTTATGCCGGCGTAGAGCATGCGCTGGCATCCAACGAAAGGCTGGTCGATGCCGCCCGCGCTGCCGGCGTGCCGGTAATCTTCACCAATGTCGTCTATGAACCAGGTGGAATCGATGGCGGCCAGTTTTTCCGTAAGGTGCCCGCGCTGAAGGCGTTCGAACGCGGGTCGCCGCAGGGCGCGTTCCCGGTCACGCTCCAGCCGCTGTCTGGCGAGCTTGTGGTATCGAAACAATATCCATCCGCTTTCTTCGGCACGTCGCTGGCGTCGACCCTCCACGCCGCGGGCATCGACACGCTGCTGATCACCGGCTTTTCGACATCGGGTTGCGTTCGTGCCTCGGCGCTGGACGCGCTGTGCCATGGCTTTGCACCATTCGTCGTGCGCGAAGCTTGCGGAGACCGCGACGTACGGCCGCACGAGCAGAATTTGTTCGATATGGCGGCAAAGATGGCGGAGGTCGTCAGCGAAGGCGAGGCTGTCAATTTGATGCGAAGCACCCGCTGATAGCTCCTGGCAACAGTGTCACCCGCCCAATGCCGCCGCGACCGCGGCGATGATCCGGTCGCGTTCGCGATCGAGCCCCGCCTGCAGGGCCGGATCGGGCTGGAAGCGGTCGACTTCCGCCCGGATGTCGATTCCCCGCGTGGCTAACACCGCCTCGGTCACGATCTGACGATCGCGCAACACCCAGAGCTCACGGGCCAACGCCAGCACAGCCTTGGCGACGTCGTCGATCCGATCCGGGGTCAAGATCCGGCGGGGCGGGGTAATATCAGCCATGGGCTTGCTCCGGTTTGCGTCCATAGACGACATATGGATTGCCAGCCGGGGCGATTCCGCCCGCATGCACATCCACGAACCCGGCCGCCCGCGCGCCTTCGGCCAGATCGAGCTGGGCCGATGCGCGCCAGAACGGCTCCCCGCCCCATTTCGCCGCCCAGTCGAACCGCCATGCCACCAGCCTGTCGAGATCCGCATAACGCGGCACATCAACCATCAGCAGATCGCCGCCCGGTTCAAGCAAGCGAAACGCTTCCGCAAACCAGCGCGCGATGATCTGCGGCGGCAGTTCGTGGTGGATCGCATATGAGGTCACGAGATCGAAACTCTCATCAGGCAGTCCGCTATCCTCGCCGACGCCAACGCGCAATTGCCAGGCCTGACCCAGGGCATTGCCGACACGCCGCGCTTGTTCGAGCATGCGGATCGACGGATCGATGCCGACTATCATGGCCCGGGGAAACCGCTCCGAGAGCGCGACGGTATAATGGCCGCTCGACGTCCCGAATTCCAGGATCCGCGCATGATCGTGTCGTGGCAATTCGTCGAGCACGGTCCGTCGCTGGGCATAGATATCCCCCGGAAAGATTCGCGAGACATAACGTTTATGCACCAGTTCGCCATGCACGAAACCGCTGTACGGGCCCGCATCCCACCCTCCCGTAGTCCGGTGAAACCACACTTCGGACCAATATCTCGGGGGCACAAACTGCGGAAATTCTTCGATCGTGGTCGTGCCGTCGGCAAGGGCATCGAGCATCGGCGCAATATCGTCGCAAATTTCCTCGAAAGCGGCTTCGCATACCTGCCCATGTTGGCAGGCACTCCATTCGCCGAACAGCGCACGCGCCTGATAGACTAGGGCGCCCGCAAGCACATCATCGACGAAGGCATGACGGGCATCCATGTCTTGGGGCAATGTTTCGGCGAGAGCGCCTTTCGCCGCCAATATTCCTTCCACCGCCATGTGCATGCGGTTCGCGGCGCGCCTGACGCCAACTTCGAAATCGATGAGCGCCCGTCCACGCTGCCTGAGAAAGTGGTCCATCATCGATCCATGCCGAGCATGATGCCAGCCCCTGGACGCTTATAGCGCTCCCCCCTTCCAGCGAACCTGGAGTAACGGGATATCCGCAGGGCAGACAGATTTTTCCGATTGCACGAAAACGGGGAAGTCGCTTGCGCGGCCCCCCCGACGCCGGGCGCCCCAACAGCAAGCAGGCGGATATGACCTAGCCCGATGGCGACGAGAAATAGCGCCCGGCCCCCTCGGCCCCGGCCAGCCATTTCCGCCATTGGAAAAACCGGAAGATCGCGCAAAATCAACATTAGAGGTGCAAATCCGAGCGATGCAGAACTCCGATAGCATTCGCAAATCACACCGACGGTGCTACCGGTGTCGACAATACGACCGGGGAAAGCACTATGCTCGCCGACCCATTGGTCTATTGTCAACGGGAAGCGTAAACTAGGAGTCGGAACTGACCATGCGTGTAATCGATATCGATCCAAAGCTTCTTGATGCCTATGCGACGGCGTCGATCCATTCGAGCACCGAAGCTTGGACACACATGGAAGCGGAATATGCCGGCAACATCGACGGCCTGATGGAGACGCTCGTCCCCGAAGGCCCCTATGCCTACACCATCGTTCCGCAGGTCCATCCCGACGGCAGCGTCAAATCCCCGATCATCTCGACCTTCGACGAGATCCGCGAATGCTACAAGTTCGTGCGAGGGCGCAGCGACATGGTCAGCGCCGAGCCCTTGGTCGAACTCAATGGCGGCTGGTACAATTTTCAGGAAAATATCAGCCGCGGGCGCCCGAAAGGCGGCGACGTCATCAATGACAATGCCGTTATCGGCCTCTTCCCGGTCTCGACCGGCAAGGGGATCACCGGGGAACTGGTATGGGTCAAGACACCCCGTTCGAAACTGGGCACCGGGCCGGATCCCGTCGAGCCGCCGCTCGAAGGGGTTGCCGGTCGCCGCCAGCTTCTCAAGCTCCACAACCAGTATCTGGCTGCGCTGCGCGCGAACGATGTCGAAGCCGTTCTGGAAACGATGAACGATGGCGTTCAGGCGAACATCCGTGACTATGTAAACGACACGGGCACGCTTATCCCGATTCAGAGCAAGAGCGACTATCGCGATTACCTGACGGCATTCTTCGAAAAATTCGAGGTGCGCGCCGCCAACTTCCTCCACCGCGTGATGGAAGATTGGTATCTGTTCGCCGAAGTGCGGGTGTCGATGCTCGATCGCAAGAACAACACGCCCGTTGCGATCAACACCGTCGACTTCTTCATTCCTGCCAAGGATAACCGCTTCATCGTCCAGACGGGCCACGGCACCGACCTGGCCTGAAGACCCGACAAGGGTACTTCTTGCATCTATCGGGGCGTGCGGGCTCAGGCCTCCACGCCCTTATTTTTGGGGATCTCCCGAAAAACGCTTCCGCCAAATGGCGACCATTGCCCCGTGCCCAGGCTGCGCCGGACCTCGTAGCGCCGCCGCCCCGACAGGCCCAGCACCTTGATCTTGACCGGGATCAAAGATGTGCGCCCGGCAAGCGCCTAGGCCGATATCGACGCAGCATCCGTCGACGCGCAGCCTGCCTTGCAGAAACGGGCGGACGCCGGGTGCAGCTTTGCCGAGGAGGGGCTAACATGAATATCGAACGGAAGCTGCTAAAGGAGGGCACAGCCCCCACCGTCTCCTATCAGGAACTGCTGAAGACGGATGCACGTCCGTCGCCGGCGTTCTTCGCGCCGGTGGATTGCGATCTGGGCACGGCCCCGATTCCCGCGACCAATTATACCAGCCCCGATTTCTTCGCACGCGAGGTCGAAAAGGTCTGGATGAAGACCTGGCAGTTCGCCTGCCTGAGCGACGATATCCCCGACGTCGGCGACACCCATGTCTATGAACTTCTCGACCAGACCGTCCTTATCGTGCGGCAGCGAGACGGGACGATAAAGGCTTTCAAGAATGTCTGCCGCCATCGCGGGCGCACACTGGTCAATGCTTCCGGCTGCAAATCTGCCTTCCGCTGCGCCTATCACGGGCTGACCTGGGGCCTCGATGGCCAGTTGACCGAAAATCCCTTCGCCTGGGACTTTCCTCAGATCGCCGCAGATGAGATTCCGCTGCTGACGGTACGCTGCGAAACCTGGGCCGGGTTCATCTTCCTCAACTTCGATCAGGATGCGGCGCCGCTGCTGGAGGTGATCGCACCGATGCCCGAGCATTTCGCGCATTGGAAGATCGAAAATTGCTACAAGTCGGTCCATGTCGCCAAGGTCGCGCATGCCAATTGGAAGGTGTGTGCCGAGGCCTTTCTCGAGGCCCATCATGTGATCTGCACGCATCCGGAATATAATCTGTTTTCCGGTTATGATTCCTGCCAGACCGATGTCCTGTCAGATCATGTAACGCGCTTTCTCGCGCCGACGGGCATCACGCCGGGACCGTTTCTCGATCGTGGCATCGATGACAATCGGCGCGTCCAGCTCATGCTGGCAGCGGGCAACCGGGCGTTCGATCACTCGCAGCAGATCGCGCTTCCGGCCGGGATAAGCGCCCGCGCCTTCGCAGCGGAATCGGTCCGCCAGCTGGTCGGCGCGCGCACGGGATATGATCTCAGCGAGAATAGCGATGCCGACGTGCTCGACGGCATCGCCTATGACATCTTCCCCAACTTTCATCTCTGGGGCGGCTTCAAGGACAAGATATCCTATCGTTTTCGCCCGATCAGCCACGATCGGACGCTGATGGAAGTCTTCCTGTTCTCGCTGGCACCCAAGGACGGACCGAAACCGAAGCCGGCAAAGCTGAACATGCTGGGCGAAGATCAAAAATGGACCGACGCCCCCGAACTGGGTGCGCTCGCACCGGTCTATGATCAGGACTATTCCAATATGGAACCGCTCCAGCAGGGGCTTGAGGCGCTCGGCGATGAAGTCCTGCACTTCAGCAAATATCTCGAGATGCGCTGCCGGAACCTCCACCGCATGGTCGACCAATATCTTCAGAGATAGATGTCGGTCGAGCGGGAGGGGCTCTAAATTCGGATAAAGCCTTCATCGGCCATGCCCGCTTCGGCGGGCTCGTGGAGCAGATCGACGAAACGCCGCGCCGCAGATGACAATGTGGCGCGGTGAATCAGCCACAGCCCGCTCATCACCTCGGAATTTTCGAGCGGGCGAAATACGATGTTGGTGGGCTGCAAGGCCGCCAGCGATCGGGTGATCACCGTGATACCCATGCCGGCGGCGACCAGCCCCAGCAAGGTCGTCACGCCGGTGGCCTCCTGCACGCAATATGGAGTAAAGCCCGCTTGCGTGCACAGCCACACCAGATGCTCGTTGAAACCCACGCCGACATCGGGGTGGTACAATACGAACGGCTGTTCGCGCAGATCCTCGATCACCAGCGGACGCGTCAGGGCCGCCAGCGGGTTGTCGCGCCGCATAGCCACAAGCAACGGCTCGCGAAATAACAGGCTGACCTCGATTTCAGCCGGACAGGGCGGACGATCGAAATTGCGAATGAAGCCAATGTCGAGTTCCTCAGCGAGGATATCCCGGATCTGCTGGGTGCGGGACATTTCCGCGAGATTGAGCCGCACCGCCGGATAGGTTTCGCGAAACGCCGCCAGCGCGTCGGCCACGAATGTCGTGAACGGCACCGACGGCACGAAGCCGATCGAAAGTTCACCAAGTTCGCCATGGCGCGCGCGGCGGGCGACATCGATCGCATGCGTCGCCTGCGCCAATGTCTTGCGCGCCTCGATCAGGAACAGGGCACCCGCCTCGGTCAGGCTCACCCGCCGGCTTGTGCGTTCGAGCAGGTCGACCCCCAGTTCCGCCTCGAGCGCCCTGATCTGCTGGCTGAGCGGCGGTTGCGACATGCCAAGCCGTTCGGCAGCCCGGCCGAAATGCAGTTCTTCCGCCACGCGGACGAAATATCGCAGATGACGCAACTCCATCAATCAGGTCGTACAACATATCAATTCATGGGCAATCGATATTAGACGGGCGTCGGTCGATTGGTGCAGTGCATCATTCGTGCCCGCTGGCGGATAAGCGGCCATGCGCCGTGCCCGATCCATTTTCGTCGGGCGGTGATCGGAGATCGAATGCATGAACAACCTCGTCAGAATCGCTCTGCAGCGGCCACTGACGTTCATTGTCATGGCGATCCTCATCTTCATCGGCGGCCTGCTCGCGGCCCTGCGCACCCCCGTCGACATCTTTCCCGAGATCCGGATTCCGGTGGTCGCGGTCGCCTGGCAATATACCGGCCTGCCGCCGGATGAGATGTCCGGGCGCATCATCTCGCCCTATGAGCGCGTGCTGACGACCACGGTCAACAATATCGAGCATATCGAAAGCCAGTCGCTGCCCGGCATCGGCATCGTCAAAATCTTCTTCCAGCCGGGCGCCGACATCCGCATCGCATCCGCGCAGGTCACATCGATATCGCAGACCGTGCTCAAGCAGCTGCCGCCGGGCGCGACGCCGCCGCTGATCCTGAACTACAGCGCGTCGACCGTGCCGATCATCCAGCTCGCCGTTTCGGGCAAGGGGCTGAACGAGCAGCAGACGTTCGATCTTGCGCAGAACCAGATCCGTCCGCAGCTGATCACGGTGCCCGGCGCCGCTTTGCCCTTTCCTTCGGGCGGCAAGCAACGGCAGATCCAGGTCGATATCAATCCGCAGTCGCTTCAGGCCGAAGGCCTGGCGCCGCAGGATATCGGCAACGCGCTGGCGGCGCAGAACCAGATCAACCCGGCCGGCTTCGCCAAAATCGGATCGCGCCAATATAGCGTCAAGCTGAACAACGCGCCGTCATCGGTGGATGCGCTGAACGACCTTCCCGTGAAGGTAGTGAACGGCGCCACCATCTATATGCGCGACGTCGCCCATGTCCGCGACGGCAGCGCGCCTCAGACCAATATCGTTCATGTCGATGGTCGCCGATCGGTGCTGATGACCGTGCTGAAGAACGGCGCCACCTCCACCCTCGCGATCGTGCAGAGCGTCAAGGACAAGTTGCCCAGGATCAAGGAGGGCCTGCCGTCCAGCCTGACGATCATTCCCGTCGGCGATCAGTCGATCTTCGTTAAGGCCGCCGTGTCGGGCGTCATCCGCGAAGGCGCGATCGCGGCATTGCTCACCTCACTGATGATCCTGTTGTTTCTCGGATCCTGGCGATCGACGACGATCATCGCGATATCGATCCCGCTGGCGGTGTTCGCCGCGATCGCCGCGCTCGCCGCATTCGGACAGACGTTGAACGTCATGACCTTGGGCGGGCTCGCGCTCGCGGTCGGCATTCTCGTCGACGACGCGACCGTGACGATCGAGAATATCAACTGGCACCTCGAGCAGGGCAAGAGCGTGATACAGGCGATCCTCGACGGCGCCGCGCAAATCGTGACGCCGGCCTTCGTTTCGCTGCTGTGCATCTGCATCGTGTTCGTGCCGATGTTCTTCCTGCCCGGCGTCGCCGGCTTCCTGTTCGTGCCGATGGCCTTGTCGGTGGTGTTCGCGATGATCGCGTCGTTCATTCTGTCGCGCACTCTGGTGCCGACGATGGCTATGTACCTGCTGCGTCCGCACACCGGCCACGACCATCATGACGCGTCGCCTCCAAATCGCTTCGTTCGTTTCCAGCGTGGATTCGAAACGCGCTTCGAGCGGGTCCGGCTCGTTTATGCCGATCTTCTCCGGCGCGCGTTGGGCAGGCGCAAACCGTTCATGATCTGCTTTCTGGCCGTCATTCTGCTGTCCTTCCTGCTGACGCCCTTCCTCGGGCGCAATTTCTTCCCGTCGGTCGATTCCGGGCAGATCGCGCTGCATGTGCGGGGACCGATCGGCTCGCGGATCGAATCGACATCGATCCTGATGCAGAATGTCCAGGACAGAATTCGCGCGCTGCTGCCGCCGGGCGAAATCACCACGATGGTCGATAATATGGGCCTGCCGACCAGCGGCATCAACACGGTCTATTCCAATTCCGGCACGGTCGGCCCTCAGGATGGCGACATATTGATCCAGCTCGACAAGCATCACAGGCCGACGGCCGATCATATCGCGATGCTGCGCCGCGAATTGCCGCGCGCCTTCCCCGTGGCGACCTTTTCCTTCCTGCCGGCCGACATTACCAGCCAGATCCTGAATTTCGGATCGCCGGCGCCGATCGACATCCAGATCACCGGCCGGAAGATGGCCGACAACGCCGCCTTCGCAGCGAAGGTGCTGCGCCGGATCCGCGCTATCCCGGGCGTCGCCGACGCGCGCATGCAGCAGTCGGCCCGCTATCCGCAGATCAACGTCGATGTCGATCGCTCGCGCATCGGCCAGTACAACCTTTCCGAACGCGACGTCACCAACAGCATCGCGACGACTTTGGCCGGCACCGCGCAGACCGCCCCCGTCTTCTTCCTGAGCCCCGAAAACGGCGTATCCTATCCCGTGGTCGGTCAGACGCCCGAATATCAGATCGGATCGCTCAGCGATCTTGCCAACATCCCCGTGGCGGGCGCCACCGGGCAGAATCAGGTGCTGGGCGGCATCAGCACGATCAGCCGTTCGACTTCGCCGACGGTGGTCAGCCATTATAACCTGGCGCCGCTGATCGATATCTATGCAGCCCCGCAGGGCCGCGATCTGGGCGCCGTGTCCGCCGCGATCGCGTCCGCGCTCAAGGAACTGGAGAAGGATCGCCCCAAAGGCGTGTCGGTCGATATGCGCGGCCAATATTCGACGATGAACACCGCATTTTCGGGGCTGGGCTTCGGCCTCGTCGGTGCGATCGTGCTGATATATCTGCTGATCGTCGTGAATTTCCAGAGCTGGCTCGATCCGTTCGTGATCATCACCGCTTTGCCGGCCGCGCTGGCGGGAATCGTCTGGACCCTGTTCGCCACCGGCACGACGCTGTCGGTGCCGGCGTTGACCGGCGCGATCATGTGCATGGGCGTGGCGACCGCCAATTCGATCCTCGTCGTCAGCTTTGCACGGGAGCGGCTGGATGTGCTCGGCGATCCGGTCGCTGCAGCGCTCGAAGCCGGTATCGTCCGCTTCCGCCCGGTGCTGATGACCGCGCTCGCGATGATCATCGGCATGTTGCCGATGGCGCTCAGCATGGGCGAAGGCGGCGAGCAGAATGCGCCGCTAGGCCGCGCGGTGATCGGCGGCCTTATCTTCGCGACGATCGCCACCTTGATGTTCGTCCCCGTCGTCTTCAGCTTCGTCCATGCGAAGCGGACCAAAACCCTGTCTGCCCCGGAACTGGAACCAGCCCTTGTCTGACGCCCCCTCCCCCCGCCACCTCGCCCGCTACGGGATCGGTGCCGGCATATTGGCGCTGATCGTCGTCGTCACCGGTATCGCCACCCGCGTCAGCGCCGATCACAGCCTGAAAGCGGCCGCAGCGGAAAATGCGGTGCCCGCCGTCACCCTGGCGAAACTCCAGCAGTCCGACGGAAGCCAGAATCTTGTGCTGCCAGGCACCTTGCAGGCCTTCAACAGCGCGGCGCTCTATGCGCGCACCAACGGCTATGTCCGCCGCTGGCTGGCCGATATCGGCGATCATGTCAGCGCGGGCCAGACGCTGGCGATCATCGACGCGCCCGAAATCGACCTGCAGCTTGCCCAGGCGCGCGCCGATTATCAGACCGCGGCCGCCAATCAGGCGCTCGCGCGGACAACCGCGGTCCGCTGGGATGCCCTGCTGGCCAAGGATGCGGTGTCGAAGCAGGAAGCCGACGAAAAGCGGGGCGATCTGGCCGCCAAGTCCGCGCTCGCACAGGGGCAGGCCGCCAACGTCCGACGGCTGGGCACCTTGCAGGGCTTTACCCGGATCGAAGCGCCGTTCGCCGGCACCGTCACCAGCCGCTCCGCACAGATCGGCGCGCTGATCGTCGCCGGCAATGCCGCGTCGCAGCCGTTGTTCACCGTGTCGGACGTTCACCGGATCCGCATCTATGTGCGCGTGCCGCAGAACTATTCGGCGCAGGTCCATGCCGGCATGCACGCGAAACTGCAGGTTCCCGAATATCCGGGCCGCGATTTCGATGCGGTGTTGACCCGCGCCGCCGGCGCAGTCGACGTCGCATCGGGCACGATGCTGATCGAACTCCAGGCCGATAATAAAGATCGCCTGCTCAAGCCGGGCGGCTATGCGCAGGTCAGCTTTCCGCTGAAGGCGGCCGGCATCGTCGAACTGCCATCGAGCGCGCTGGTGACGCAGGACAAGGGGATGGCCGTCGCCATCGTCGGCGCCGGCAACCACATCCACCTGCAGCCGATCACGATCGCCCGCGATAACGGCGCCACTGTCGAGATCGCGACAGGGCTGACTGGCCAGGAGCGCATCGTCGATTCCCCGCCCGACGCGATCGCCGAGGGTGACGAAGTGCGCGTCGAAACGGCCCCGGCTGCGGCCCCCGCAAAGGGATGACGATGCGCCATGCCTTTGCCCTGTCGGCGTGCCTGGCCGTGCTTGCCAGCTGCTCGATGGCGCCGTCATACCGCCCGCCGGCAACGCCGACCGCCATGTCGTACAAGGAAATGGCCGGCTGGACGATGGCCGCCCCGCTCGACGCGGCACCGCGCGGCGCGTGGTGGCAGGATTTCGGCGATACGACCCTCGACGGGCTCGAGGCGCGCGCCGAGGCGGCGAGCCCGACGATCGGTGCCGCCGTCGCCCGTTATGATCAGGCCGCGGCGCTCGCCCGCCGCACCGGCGCAGCCTTATATCCGACGGTGACGGCGGGGGCCGACATCAACCGCGAGCGTTTCTCGAAAGAACGCCCGCTCGCGCGCGGCAATGGCGGCACCTTCACCGATCGGACGGTCGAAGGCGCGATCGGCTGGGAGATCGATCTGTGGGGCCGGCTGCGTAACGCCGCGCGGGCCGACCGCGCCGATGCCCGCGCGAGCCAGGCCGATCTGGCTTCAGCCCGGCTGAGTCTGCACGCGACCATCGCCGACAATTATTTCGCCTTGCGCGGGCTCGATGCCGAGGCCGATCTGCTGCGCCAGACGATCGATGCCTATGCGCGCGCCGCCGATCTGACCAATGTCCGGCATGAAGGCGGCATCGCATCCGGCCTCGACATCAACCGCGCCCATGCGCAACTCTCCGACGCGAAGGCGCGCCTGTCCGAAGTGCTGCTCGAACGTGCCGCCACCGAACATGCGATAGCGGTTCTGGTTGGGGAAACGCCGTCAAGCTTCACGATCGCCCCTGCCACGCCGGCCTTCGCGATCCCGATGGTGCCGGTCGGCGCACCCGCCGAACTGCTCCAGCGCCGGCCGGACATTGCCGCCGCCGAACGGCGAATGGCGGCGGAAAATGCGCGGATCGGCGTTGCCCGGGCGGCATGGTTCCCGGCGCTGACCCTGGGGGCATCGGGCGGTTATGATACGACCGCGGGGGCGCTGCTGACGGCGCCGGCGAGTTTTTGGGCGCTGGGGCCGCTGGCCGTCGCCACCACCCTGTTCGATGGCGGCCGCCGCAGCGCCGACGTTCGCCGTGTGCGTGCCGCGTTCGACGAAGCCGCCGCCGATTATCGCCAGACCGTGCTCACGGCAGTTCGCGATGTCGAGGATGGCGTCGCCGCCGCCCGCCACCTTACCGATGCCGAACGCGACCAGAACGATGCCGCCGCCGCCGCCGCCCGCACCGGCGATCTCGCGCTGACCCGCTATCGCGACGGGGCATCCGACTATCTCGAAGTCGTGGTCGCGCAAACCGCGGCACTGACCGCGGAACGCACCGCGCTCGATCTTCATACCCGCCGCCTTCAGGCGACGGTCTCGATCATCCGCGCGCTGGGCGGCGGCTTCGATGCCGCCAGCCTGCGAACCGCTGGCCAGGCGCCGGCCGTGCAAAAACCCGGCGGTTGACGCTCTTCGGTTGCGGTTCGCTCGAGCGCCCGCCATTCTGGCGCGGGATTGTTTACGGGGTCGCGGGATGACGGATCGGCATGGCAGCCACGGACCGGATCATGGGCTCGAGCGCCTGATCTTTTTCTCCGATGCGGTCTTTGCGATCGCAATCACCTTATTGATCATCGAAGTCCATGTACCGGAGTTGGAGGGTTCGGCGACAGATGCGCAGTGGATCGCGGCGCTTTTCCATCTGTTCCCCAGCTTCTCCGCTTTTGCTTTAAGCTTCATCGTGATCGGCGCGATCTGGACGTCGCATCATGCTACGCTGTCGATGTTATCGCAATTTGATCGCAGCCTGATCTGGCCGAACATGCTGATGCTGATGGCGATCGCCTTCCTGCCCTTTTCCACGGCCTTGCTCAGCCGCGGATCGCTGTCGATAGTGCCTTACGTCTTCTATTCGGCATCCCTGCTCATCGCAGCCTTGCTCAAGACCCGGCTGACGCTCGTCGCCCTGCGCCCCGAACTGATCAGCTCCGGCGTGCCGCAGCAAGCTGTTGTCGTTGAACGCCGTCTCGCCTGGGTCATGCCCATAGTCAGCGCCGCGGCGGTAATCCTGAGCGCCTTCGTTGCGCAATGGGGCATGCTGGCTCTGCTCGGAATACCCATCGCGCGTCGGCTGCCTTTCTTTAGGCGACCAGATTTCTGAGGCGAGACAGCGCCCGGGACGATGCCGCCGCCGCACGCACCGGCGATCTCGCGCTGACGCGCTATCGCGACGGGGCATCCGATTATCTCGAAGTCGTGATCGCGCAAACCGCGGCGCTGACCGCGGAACGCACCGCGCTCGATCTTCATACCCGCCGGCTGCAGGCGACTGTGTCGATCATCCGCGCGCTGGGCGGCGGGCTTCGACGCCGCCAGCATCCGCTCGGCCAGCACGAAGGCGCCACCGGCGGGTTAGATGGACCGGCGCGTTTTTTTGCGCGTCTTCCCCTCGTCGTTACGCGGTCCAAGCCGCCTTTCTTCCATCGTCATCCCCGCGAAAGCGGGGACCCATGGATAGTGGGACCGACCGATTCCAGCGTGCCTTGATCGTGGGCTCCCGCTTTCGCGAGAATGACGATGGAGGGGGGAGGCCATGGATTGCAGCTACCTCGACATTCACCCCCCGCTGGGAGACAGTAAGGAATGTCAGCAGCGCCATCGCCATCCCCGATCCGCATCCGCCCGGCCAACCCGGCCGATGCCGGCGCGCTTCTCAAACTCGCCGAACAGGCCGGCCCCGGCCTCACCAACCTGCCTCCCGATCGCGATGCCCTCTCCGCCCGCATCGCGCGCAGCGACGCCCTGCTGCACCAGCAGGCCGAAGGCGGCGCGATCATGCTCGTGCTCGAAATGGCGGGCGAGGTGCGCGGATGCGGGATGATCTTTCCGCGGATCGGCGTCGAATGGCCGTTTTACAGCTACCGGATCAGCCATACCACCCAGCGATCGAGCATCGATCGGCGCATGTTGCGCTTTCCCGTTCTCACGCTCACCAACGATCTGGAGGATTGCGCCGAGGTGGGCGGGCTCGTCATCGATCCGGCGCTGCGCCAGGGCGGCCATGGCCGGGCGATCGCGCGCAGCCGCTATCTGTTCATCGCCCAGCATCGTCCGCGCTTCGGTGTCCGCCTGATCGCCGATCTGCGCGGCTATCTGCAGGATGGCCGCTCGGCCTTCTGGGATGCGGTCGGCGGGCGCTTCTATGCGATGGATTTCGATGAGGCGGACCGGATCAACGGCACCACCGGCAACCAGTTCATCGCCGATCTGGGCCCACGCAATCCGATCTACGTCAACATGCTCTCGCCCGAGGCACAGGCCGCGATCGGCCGCGTCCATGATGACGGGCGCGGCGCGCAGGCGCTGCTGATCGAGGAAGGGTTTCGCGACGAAGGCTATGTCGACATTTTCGATGCCGGCCCGACGATGATCGCGCCGATCGACGGGCTGAAGGCGGTGGCGCAGGCCGGCACCGCGATCGTCTCCGCGATTGCCGACGGAGCATTGCACGGCACCGGCGAGGCGCTGATCGCCACCGGCCTTGATGCCGATTTCCGGGCGACGCGCGGCGCCATCGGCGTCGACGAGAATGGTGTGACCTTGAGCCGCGCGACCGCCGACATGATCGGCGTCGATGTCGGCGACGTCGTTACCCACACAGCCTTCTGAACGGAATCCGCGATGGCGACGATCGAGATCAATTTCGACGGGCTGATCGGCCCGATGCACAATTATGCCGGCCTCTCGCCCGGCAACATCGCCAGCGCCAGCAATGCCGGCGCGATTTCCCGCCCGCGTGAGGCCGCGCTGCAGGGCCTCGCCAAGATGAAGCGACTGATGGATCGCGGGCTGGTGCAGGGTTTTTTCCCGCCGCTGCGCCGGCCCGGGGTCGCGGCGCTCCGGATGCTCGGCTTCACCGGCGACGATCATGCGGTGCTGGCGCGCGCGGCCGCGGAAGATGCCGTGCTGTTCAACAATATCTGTTCTGCATCGTCGATGTGGGCGGCCAACGCCGCCACCGTGATAGCCGGCGCCGACAGCGGCGACGGCCGCGTCCACCTGATCGCCGCCAATCTCGCCTCGATGCTCCATCGCAGCTTCGAAGCACCCGAAACCTTCGCGATGCTGCGCCGCATTTTCCGCGACGATCGCCATTTCGCGGTGCATCCGGCGCTGCCCGCCACCCCGCATTTCAGCGACGAGGGCGCCGCCAACCATATGCGGCTGACGACGGCGCATGGGACACGCGGCACCAACGTCTTCGTCCATGGCGCATCGCGCGGCAGCCGCTTTCCCGAACGGCAGGCCCGCCGCGCCGGAGAGGCGGTCGCCCGGCTGGCGGGCACGAACGGGCTGCACGTCCTCCAGTCGCAGGCCGCGATCGAGGCCGGCGCCTTCCACAATGATGTGGTCGCTGTCGCCAACGAGCAGGTGCTGCTCGCCCACGCCGATGCCTTCGCGGACCGCGACGCGCTGATGGCCGCGCTCGACCGGGCGGTTCCCGGCTTCATTCCCATCGAAATCGACACGATCGGCCTCGACGAGGCGATCCGATCCTATCTGTTCAATTCGCAGCTGATCACCCTGCCCGAAGGCGGCATGGCGCTGATCCTGCCCGCCGAGGTCCAGGCCGAACCGCGCGTCTGGGCGGCGGTGCAGGCGATTGTCGCCGGCAATAATCCGGTGAACGAGGCGATCGTCGTCGACGTCCGCGAAAGCATGCGCAACGGCGGCGGCCCGGCCTGCCTCAGGTTGCGCGTGCCCGTCGACGCCGCCGCGCGCGCCGCGATCGATCCGCGCTTCCTGCTCGACGAGCGGCGCTGGTCGGCGCTGTGGCGGCTTGTCGAGGCGCACTGGCCCGAGGCCATCGACGCGCGCCACCTCGCCGATCCGGCGCTCTGGGCCGAGGTGACGGCGGCGCATGACGCGCTCGATCGCTTTCTGACGGAGGGGGATTGAGGCCAAAGCCGCTAAGGACAACTCTTCTCCCCTCCCCTTCAGGGGAGGGGCCGGGGGTGGGGCTTCTCCTCCGCGCTACCAGCGCCGCCCGCCGCGCCACCGGCGTCCCCAACCGCCGCCGCCGCCCAGCAGCCTCGCGACGAGCAGCAGCACGATCGCACCGATCGTGGCGTTGACGATCGCACCGACCAATCCCGTTCCCAGATGAATGCCCAGCCGCGGCAACAGCCAGCTTCCGATAAAGGCGCCCAATATCCCGCACAGGATGTCGCCAACCATCCCGAACCCCGCCCCTCGCACGATCTGCCCCGCCAACCAGCCGGCGACGAGGCCGACGAACACTATGACCAACAGGCTTTCGCTCGACATATGCATGGCATCACCCTGGCATTTCGGTCAGGAATCGCCTGATCTCGCTTTAACACGTTGGTCCACAACGGCTTGGTATCACGGGAGTTCCGGGCAGAGGGATGGCGTTCAATTGGTACGCCTCAGGAGGGAAGCTCTGCCGAAACGCGTGTTTTCGGGAGCAGGGACGATCGACGGCTTCGCGCCCCGTTTCGGCCGTTCCGGTCCAGCACAGCCAATCCTGTAATCTGTCGTCTATTCAGGCATTCACCGGAACAGTTCGCAATGCCGGACCGGGCGATGCTGCGCTATTCGGAGATTGAAGTCTTCGGGGGACTTCGGTCTTCGAACGGGCTAGCGGCGGGGTCAGGAGCAAACGTCAGCTCAATCAGATCGTCGTCCTGGTCGATGCCGCCGGGAACGATCCTGGCGCCCTGGATTGTATGCCCGCGTGCAAGCTGATGTTCGAACGCGCTGGTGAGGCCGATCATGTTGTTGCGCAGGCGATCGCCGTCGATGCGGCCTGCCAGGAATTCGTGAAGTGCCCGTGACGAGAAGGTGAACGTCATCTTATGGTCCGCCATGTTGGAAGTCAGTCTGCTACCCAGATGCCACCCATGGGATTTCTCGCCGAACAGGCGCTGCTCGTGCAGGTGTTCTAGCTGCCAGCCGTCGAAGCGTGGCTTCGGAAGTTGCTCGGCAAGTGCGTTCAGTCCATCTAGGGGCAGGATCAGACCGTTCCGCGAGAACGCGGTCACCTTCCAGTAGCGCTGATCATCACCCCACGAGTTCATTTCCCGTCGCGGGGAGAAGACGCAGACGAAGTCGAGTCCGCCGTCTGGCTTGTCCAGATGCCGTTGGATTATCTGCTGCCCGGATGCGCTTCGGCTGAGCCGGTCGATGCTCGTTATAGCCTTGAGCGTCGCGCTTCCGATGTCCGCGAGAAGAACCCCCTTGAGGCCGGCGAAGTTCGGTGATCGCAACTGCTTCGCCTTCTCCCGCAACGCGGCCGCGATGTAGTTGTCGTCGGCATCGAAGATCTCGTTCACCGTCGAAGATCGGTGATTGAAAATGCTGTGCGTTCCCGGCTTCCATGTCACCCTGACGGCCATCTCGCCGTCCACGATGTCGACGTTCGCGCCTTCCTCGGGCGATGAACAGACGAACTGAGCGAGCGTTCTCAGCGCGGCTTCGCCCAGCACGTGGTCCGGCGGAGCGTATATCGAACGGTGGAGCTTCGGATTCTGATAGTCCCTGCGCTCGTAGAAGAAGAAGCGCAAATTCTTGCCCGCTCCTTTGCGCGCCTTGTTCGCAGCTTCGACGAGCTTCGCGCTGATCGTCCGCATGCCTACTACGCCGGGGATTACCCTGTCGGACACGGCCTTCACGTCGAACACTGTGTCGTGCCCGGGGAACAAAGCTGTCGAGATCCCTTCCGGCAGGCGGCCTTCCGGCGAATACCAAACCGGCTCGGATTCAAATCCGCCGAGGCGGCTAGTCGCCCATACTAGCGCAAGCTCGGCCTCGGCGGGAAGCGCGTTCTCGAAGCGCTTGTCGTTGAGGCGTCCGATGAACTGCGAAGGAGCGGCGATGCCGATCAGATCGTCGAGCATCGTCTGGATGCGGCGGCGGGTGAAGATCGGCATTGCGGCGGGGTCGGGGCTCCAAGTTGTCACCTTTGCGGCTTGCCTATAGCCTGCTGAATCAAGATGGCGATTACAAAAGACAACCACTTCGTTCCGCAATGGCATCAGAGGGGCTTCCTCGAACCCGGTCGCTCGACGTTGGCGTATCTTGATCTGGACCCTACGACCAAGAGGCTCGCCGACGGCCGGGTGATCCAAGAGCGCTCGCTGTTCGACGCGCCCACGAAACGCTGCTTCTTCCGGACCGACCTGTATTCGACCTTCTTCGGCACGGCGGTGAACGACGAGATCGAGCGCAAGCTGTTCGGTGACATCGACGCGCGCGGCTCTGAGGCGGTGAAAGCCTTTGCCGGGACCGACGTGGCCGCCAGACACGAGCATTTCGGGGCGTTCTTCGAATACATCGACATCCAGAAGCTGCGCACCCCGAAGGGCTTGGCGTGGCTAAGCGCACAGTATCCGACACTCCACCAGAACGAACTTATGATGGAGATGCAGGGCATCCGCATGCTCCACACGACGATCTGGACCGAGTCCGTCCGCGAGATCGTGTCGGCTGAGAATGCTGGCGTGAAATTCATCGTTACCGACCATCCGGTTACAATCTACAACCACGCCCTGCCGCCAGAGGCGCGGCAGTGCGCCTATCCCCACGATCCGGGGATCGCGCTGAGGGCGTCGCAGACGCTTTTTCCGCTGAGCCGGGACTACTGCCTAATCCTGACGAACCTCGAATATGCGCAGAACCCGTCAGAACCACCGCTGGAGAAGCGGACGTTCGCCCGCAATTTCCGCCAGTCGATAGTACGCACTGACAGGATCATCCGGACCCGCAAGCTCGACGATATCGAAGTCTCGACGATCAACAGGGTGCTGAAGGCGCGCGCGCAGCGCCACATTGCCGCTGGCAGGCGAGAATGGCTCCACCCGGAAAAGGTGGCGACCGGTTCGTGGTTCGACCTCGCCACGACGTTGCTCCCGCCACAAGACGAGCTCTGGAACTTCGGCGGCGAGACGTTCGTGGGATACGAGGACGGCAGCGTCCACTACCAGGACGCCTTCGGTCGGACCGAGAGGGAGCGGGAGGTCCTGAAGAAGGTGCCTCCGAAAGAGTTGGCGCCGGCAGCACCCTGCGGCTGCGGTTCAGGACATCCCTACCGCTTATGCTGCCGGTCAAGACCGTCGGCTCTGAGGCCCAGCTGGACCGAAAAGAGCATCCGCGAGCGCAATCTGGTGCTCGACCGGGGCATCAGGTCGATTCTGGGCATTGACCGAGGCAAGGACTGGGTCGCGGTCAGGCGGGAGCTGACCGAGGAGCAGATCAAGGAGGTTTACTTCCTCTATGAGGCGCTCTGGCCGCTGGAGACCGATTTGCTGTCGCTCCTACCCAAGCCGGACGGCAGGCCGCGAGCAGTCTACGCTGGCTCGCTCCATCCGGTTTCGATCGTCGAGTTCGTGATGGGCGCGTCGCTCTACTTCGGTGAGCTGATCGTCCAGAGCCCATTCCTGCACTCCGGCACGATCGCAGAGAAGTTCAGACCGACCGAGCACCCCGGCAGCTACCACCTCGAGTTTCTGAAGTCGGTGGCGTTCTTGCTCAACGTCATACCGCTGGTCGACGCCGGCCGGATCAACCTCATCCCCGACCCGTGGATCTTCGACTACCACCTTCGCCAGGAGACCATCGCGATGGCCGAGGCGCGCGCCCGAGCGCTCAACATCAGTCTCGACGACGAGCCGCGGCTAAAGGAACTGGCTCGGCTCGACTTCCTGCGCGACGTACTAATGTGGCCCCGGGAGGCTCAAGAGGCCCGGCTCCGCAAAAACTTCCCGCATCTAGACCAGACAGGGTTCACCGAGCTGTGGCGGGGGCTGGAAGAGATGAAGGAGAAGGACTCGCTGACCGCTCTGCAGGAAGGGATCTTCGACGGCGGGCAGAATCGGGGCCAGATGCGGATGATGCAGATGGGTCCAAACTTCGAGATGGCCATGTATCTCGCGCAAGCAACCGGGGCCGCCATCGTCACGGACAGCGCCTTCCGCTGGCAGGAAATCTTGCGCGCGGCTCGGCCGCGCGTCGGTGCCCCGCCGGCACGGTTCCACGGGCTGGCCGGTAGGATCGCAGACGCGACCTTCCTGTTCCCAGACGATCCGGACCGCATCATCCGACTGGCGCGAGATGGAACGCTCGATGCCTACCCGCAGCTGTTGGGGAACATGTTCGGCTATCTGGCGTCCGTCGGCGATCGAGGCCCTAAGCCAAATTTCGAGGAGGGCCTAGCCGGCCGCTTTACGCGTGAGCATGCGCCGGCTCAGGCGGCGCTCCGAAAGCGCGGCGAGCCGGGGAACGAGGGCAGGATGTCTTGCGTGTTCGCGCCCACCGGCATCCAAGATAATACGATCAACCGGCTGCTGCTGATGTCGAGCTCCGAGCACCATCTGCCGATGGTGCCCATGGCCTTCTACATCCAACGGCACGATCCGTGATTTTAAGGCAGCATCGGGCGGTCTGCACTCGAAAGCTGCCAGTCAGCTTCCGGCCCAGCTTCAGCCGGAAAGCGGAGCCCGATCAAATAGCCCCCTTCAGTCCCCCGACACCGCGACACCCAAAATCCGCACCACATCCTCTGGCGTATCGATATCGCGGGTGAAATGGTCATTCCCCGCCTCGAACCAGACCATCTGTTCGGGGTGGCTATCGATGAAATGCCGCAGCGACAGCGCCCCGGCCTCGGCCCGCAACGGCCGGATCAACGCTGTCGGAAACAACACCGGATTGCCGCGCACGCCCTTGTGCCGCGGCACGCAGATATGGGTGCCGCCCTGTGCATCGAAAAAGGCGATCAGCGCCTCTAGGTCGGCCGCGTCGAGAAGCGGCTGATCGGCCAGCGCGATCATCAGCCCGCGGCCGTTCAGGTCTGCGGCGGCGAGGCCGATGCGGACCGATTGCTGCTGCCCGGCGTCGACATCATGGTTGGCGATCAGGCGAATATCGAGCCCGGCCAATGCATCCGCCGCCGCATGGTCGTCCGCGCCGATCACCACCGAGACCGGCGATGCGATCCGCAGGTGCAGCATCGCGCTGTGGCGAACCATCGGCACGCCGTCGACGGGCAGCAGCAGCTTGTTCACCGCCCCCATCCGCCGCGATCGTCCGGCCGCGACCATGATCGTCTCAATTCCGCCCGCTGCCGCCATGCCCGCTCCTCGCTGAGCGTCACACTAACGCGAGATCGGCGGGTATGCTTGCGGGAAATATCGTTTCGATCCGTTGCCGATCGAAGCCATAGAGCCGCGTCAGCAGGCCGCCGATCAGCGCGCGATAGTCGGTCAGCACCGGCAGGTCGCGCGCCTGATTGAGCGTCGCTTCGGACAAGGCGACCTGCGGCCCGGCGATCCGGCCGCCAGCGATCCCGCCGCCGAGCACCCAATAGGTGCTGCCATGGCCATGATCGGTGCCCTTGTCGCCATTTTCGCGAAAGGTCCGGCCGAATTCGGACACGGCGACCACCACCGTGTTCCGCCAGGCATCGGCACCGATCTCGTCGACGAACCCCGCCAGCCCGCGCCCAAGCTCGCCGATGCGGTTCGCCAGATAGCCCTGCGCCCCGCCCTGCCCGACATGCGTATCCCAGCCGCCGACATCGACGAAGGCCAGATTGAACTGATCGCGCATCAGCCGGCCGATCCGCCGCGCCGACAGTTCGAACCCCTTGGGGCTCACCGCGCCGCGATTGGCGGCGGCCATTTCCTGCGCGACCGATTGATAGACGGTATCGCGCACCCGGAATCCCTCGGTCACGGAGTCGCCCAGATCGACCTCGCCGAGGCGCTGGCCCTTGTACATCGCCGCGATCACCTGCGCCTGATGCGGGCTAACCAGCGGCTTGCCGACCGATTTGAGCGCGATGTTCGGGATCGATTGCCCGCCCCGGAAGATCAACGGGGCCTGATCGGTGAACGCGATCGGGCGATCGGGGCCGAGCGCGCTGGCCAGCCGCGCCAGGAAGCCCGATCGATAGTCACGGGTTCCGCCGATCGGCTGCCCGAGTTCGATCGTATCCTGCGTCTCGAAATGGCTGCGGCTCAGATCGTTGGTGCCGGCGAACGGCACGAACGCGATCTGCTTCTTCTGCCACAGGGGCAGGATCGTATCCTTCAGCGCCGGATGCAGGCTCCAGTCGCCATCCAGTGCGATCGCCGCATCCGGATTGGCGGGATCGGGCTTGGCGAGCGCGATCGTCGGCCGCGCGGCATGGTAGAAGGCATTGCCCGTCGGCGCGACGATATTGGCGGCATCATAAGCACCGCGCAGGAATATGATGAGCAGCCTGGTATCGCCCACCGCCGGCGCGGCGAACGCGCGCCCCGCCGCCAGCAAGGGCACCGCCGCCGCCATCTTCAGAACATCGCGACGATCCATGTCAATCTCCAATCAGCGCCGCATGAATTCGGGAGACGACAAAAATAGCGCGTTCCAGTCGCCATCATTGGCGGCTTGCGCCAGAGCGGTCCGGCTTTGCGCCGAAAGACCGGGCTGGACCGCGGCGACATAGGCCGACGATCGAAAATCGGGCGCCACCGCGCGCGGCTTTGCCGGATCGGCGGGCGTGAAGAAGCCGATATAGCCATGGGCGATCTTCTGGCCATATTCGAACCGCGCCGACATCTGCCCCGGTCCGCTCCACGCATCGGCCTCGAGCGGCCAGCCGTCGGGCGTGTCGCGCTGGAACAGGCCCTGGCCCAGCCCCGTGATCCAGTCTATCACCGCCGAAGGATTGTCGACCGGGCGATCGCCATAAGCCAGCCGGATCGACGACAGCACATAATGGACCGGATCCTTGAAGGCGTGGCCCAGCGACGCGCGGAACTCCGCCGAATCGAACAGGGTCTTGAGCACGGCCGCGATATCGCCCTGGCTGCGCGTGAAGGTCGCGGCCATCCGCGCGGTGAGCGCGGGCGACGGCGCCGTGCCGAGGAAGAAGGTCGCGAGCTTGTCCGAAACATGATGCGCCGTCGCGGGCGAGGCGGCGATCAGATCGAGCGCCTGTTCGACCTCGTCGAAGCGGCTTCCCTTGATGGCATGGCCGAGGAAGATCTTGTCGCCGAAATCGTGGCGCGCGGGATTGAATTCGAACAGGCCCGCGCGGCGATAAAGCGGCTGCCAGGCCGGTTTCAGCTTCGGATCGTCATGATTGAGGTTGATGCCGACGCCGGTCAAAATCCGCGCCAGTTCCTGCACGTCCTTCTGGCTATAGCCCGATCCGACCCCCATCGAGTGGAGCTCCATGATCTCGCGCGCGTAATTCTCGTTGATATGCCCCGCCGCATTCTGGGCATTGTCCAGATAGCGCAGCATCGCCGGATGGCGCAGTGTCGCCTCCAGCAGGTCGCGAAAATGGCCCAGTGCATAGGGCCGGATCGCGCGATCCTCATAATCGCCGATCATCGGGCCGACATCGGCCTTGGCGGCAAAGACGCTGAAATGGTTCATCCAGAACCATGTCATCTGCTCGCGCAGCTGATCCTGCCCGTACAGGCATCGCAGCGCGAGACGCATCATCGCCTGGCGCGAAAGCTGATCGCGGCGCTTGAAATAGGCCGCCTGTGCCGCCTGCTTCTGATCGGGATCGGCGATCGCGCGCGCCGCCTTGTTCTGCGCGTCCAGATCGACGACGATATCGGCTACCGGGCGCTGGCTGATCTCGAAGCCGGCGATTTGCGCCCGGACGGCCGGTGGCAGGCCGATGTCCGGCCCGGGATGCAACTGCTGCTCGATCCACCGCGCGGTGCCGGCATCATCCGCCCCCGATATCCCGGTCCGGGCGACGCCCCAGGTCAGGCGATTGGCCATGGCAAAAGGCGAAGGCGCGGCGGCGGACGAGGTGCCGCTGCTCAGAAGGGCCAGCATGACCCATCCGACGGGGCGCAACCTGTAAACGAGAGAAGCCGTCATCAACCGTGCCTCACCGGGCTAAAGCATCAAGCGCAAGATCCCGCCTGCTTTCGTCGTTCCGGCGAAGGCGCCATGGACGCTGACTTTAGGTTTTTGCCTTCTCCCGCTTGCGGGAGAAGGTTGGATGAGGGTCTTTCTTCTTGTTCTTTTTCTGAGGTTCCGCCTGCAGAAGAAGGAAAGAAGACCCTCACCCAACCTTCTCCCGCAAGCGGGAGAGGGCTTAAGTCAGCGCCTATGGTGCCTGCACCAGCGTGGCGGCGTTGCATCGCGCTTTGTGCTCAACACTATAATGCCAGTGAAATGACATGCCGATCATGTCCTGAGACTGAACGGCTTTCCCCGGAAGTGCGCCAAAAATCGGCTCGCGGCCATCAAACACCACGCCGCAGTGACAATTTCGGCACCTGCCCGCTGCGCTGGAGCGCCGCGCCATCCGAAAGGGCCTGCACATAGCGTACCGGCGCCGTCGAAAAGGGGCTCGTTCACTCAAAAAAAATAGCAAATTGTAACGCCAAAAAAATTGACATCGCGGCGAACAAATTGTAGTTACAAGTTCATGGCCATCGAATTTGACAGCGCCAAAGACGAAGCGAACATCGCCAAACACGGCATCAGCCTCGCCTTCGGTGTCCGCTTGTTCGAAGATCCCCGGCACCTGTTGATCCGCACCTTTCGCGAGATCGATGGCGAAACCCGGATCAAGGTTGTCGGCATGGTCGACAGCAAGCTCTATACCGCCGTGCATGTGCTGCGCGGCTCGGCGGTTCGGTTCATTTCGGTAAGGAGAAGCAACGATGGCGAAGAACGTGCCTATTATCGCGCTTAAGGCGGACCCGAGCGATCCGGATGATTTCGACGTTACCGAAGAGGAACTGCAAGCCGCGCTTGCGGAACGCCGCAGGCGTGGCCCGCAGAAGGCCGCAACTAAGGAACAGGTGACGATACGCCTCGATCATGACGTGATCGAACATTTCCGCGCCGCCGGGCCGGGATGGCAATCGCGGGTGAATGCCGCACTTCGTTCGGTGGCGGGCCTGCGTAATCGGTAGCCTCGCACAGCTTCGCCTGAGGTTGTCAAACACCACGCCGCAGCGACAATTTCGGTACCTGCCCGCTGCGCTGGAGCGCCGCGCCCCGGCCCGACAGCGACGGGTTGGTCATGAAATAGCGGTGCAGGTTGAACGGCCGTTTGCCGGGCGTGATCCGCTCATAATTGCCATCGGGCAGCAGCCGCCAGCTCTGTTCGTCGTCGATCAGATTGGCGACCATCACCTGATCGAGCACCTGCGCATGCACCGTCGCATTTTCGATCGGCAGCAGATATTCGACGCGCCGATCGAAATTGCGCGGCATCCAGTCCGCCGAGGAGATCAGCACCTTTGCGTCGCGGTTCGGCAAAGCGGCGCCGTTGCCGAAGCAGACGATCCGGCTATGCTCGAGAAAGCGGCCGACCACCGATTTGACCCGGATATTGTCGGACAGCCCAGGAACGCCGGGCCGCAGGCAGCAGATGCCGCGCACGATCAGATCGATCTGCACCCCCGCCGCGCTCGCGCGGTACAGTTTTTCGATGATCGCCGGATCGACGAGCGAATTCATCTTTGCCCAGATCGCCGCCTCGCGCCCTGCCCGCGCATGATCGATCTCTGCATCGATCAGGTCGCACAGCCGGTCGCGCAGGCCATGCGGCGACATCGTGAGCAGTTCGAGCTGCTGCGGCTCGACATAGCCGGTGATGTAGTTGAACAGTTGCGCGGCATCGCGGCCGGCGCGCGGATCGGCGGTAAAGAAGCTCAGATCAGTGTAGATCCGCGCGGTGATCGGGTGATAATTGCCGGTCCCGAAATGGCAATAGGTGCGATAGGTCGTGCCCTCGCGCCGGACCACCATCGACACCTTGGCGTGGGTCTTCCAGTCGATAAAGCCATAGACCACCTGCACGCCCGCGCGTTCGAGCTGCGACGCCCACAACAGATTCTGCTCTTCGTCGAACCGCGCCTTGAGCTCGACCACCGCCGTCACCGACTTGCCGGCCTCGGCCGCATCGACCAGCGCCCGGATGATCGCCGATTGCTTGCCCGCGCGATAGAGCGTCTGCTTGATCGCCACCACGTCCGGATCGAGCGCCGCCTGCTTCAGGAAGGCGATCACCACTTCGAACGTCTCATAGGGATGGTGGACGATAAGGTCCTTCGATCGGATCGCCGCGAAGCAGTCTCCACCATGCTCGCGCACCCGTTCGGGGAAGCGCGGCGAGAAGGCCGGGAATTTGAGGTCGGCGCGATCTTCCTCGACGA
Source organism: Sphingomonas sp. YR710 (assembly GCF_900101455.1). Classification (GTDB taxonomy): domain Bacteria; phylum Pseudomonadota; class Alphaproteobacteria; order Sphingomonadales; family Sphingomonadaceae; genus Rhizorhabdus. Next base: position 100,847 of record NZ_FMZJ01000006.1, read on the forward strand.
GTTGTTCGAGATCGGCGACGCCCAGGAACGCGCCGGATTCGGATACGATCGCATCGACGGCATCGATCTGGTCGCGCACCAGCGCCTTGAGATCTTCGGGCATGCCGGCTTCGAGCTTGAGCCGGATCACCCGCCCCTTCCGGCGGCGCTTGATCGCGGTCATATAATAGCGGACGAGATCCTCGGCCTCTTCCTCGACCTCGATATCGCTGTCGCGGATGATCCGGAAGGCGCCCCGCCCCTCCACCGTATAGCCTGGAAAAAGCACCGGCGTGAAATAGCGGATCATCGTCTCGATCGCGATATAGCGCGCCGGATCGCCCTTCAGCCGCACGAAACGCGGCAAGGTGGTCGGCACCATCAGCAGTTCGAGGATCTGCATCCCGTCCGACTTGCGGGTCAGATCGAACAACAGGCTGAAGCCCTTGTTCGGGATGAACGGAAACGGGTGCGCGGGATCGAGCGCCTGCGGGGTCAGAACAGGGAAGATCTGCTCGCGGAAATGCGCCTCGAGCCATATGGCATCCTCGCCGCCGATCTCGGTCTCGTCGAGCACATGGATTCCGGCGTCGGCCAGCTCGCGCCGGATCACGTCCCACACGTCCTGCTGCGCGGCCATCAGGCGATCGGCGCGCTCGACGATCGCATCGAGCTGCTGCGCCACCGTCAGCCCGTCGGGCGAGAGCGTATCGACGCCTTCGAGCAACTGCCCCTTCAGGCCCGCCACGCGCACCATGAAGAATTCGTCGAGATTGTTGCCCGATATCGAAAGAAACCGCAGCCGTTCGAGCAGCGGATGCGCCGGATTGCAGGCTTCGTCGAGCACCCTCTGGTTGAACGCCAGCCAGCTTTGTTCGCGATTGAAATAGCGCTCGCTCAGGCTGATCGGATCGTTCGGCGCGATATTGCCGACCAGCTCTTCTTCCAGATGAGGTTCAATATGGTCCATCGGGACAGTTTAGAGCAATATTTATGAATCGTCGATGACACCGATGGCGGCCAGCGCCATTCGTCCGATCGGCACCGTGATCCGCTGGCGCCGTTCGAGCGCGAGCTCGTCGATCGCATCGACCACCCTTCCCACCGCGACATAGCTCCGCTCGATCCGCGGCACGAGATAGCGGATCACTTCGGACGGCGCGTTCAATCCGCGCGCGATCAGCAGCTTTTCGATCAGCCCGCCGATCAGGACGGTATCGGGATCGCCAATGATGGCCTGTGGGGTGGCAAGCAGGCGCGATCGCAGATCGGGCAGGCGGATCGACCAATGCGCCGGCGGGGCATCGGCGACCAGCAGCAGCGGCTTGCGATCGGCCTGCGCGGCGTTCCAGGCGTGAAACAGCGCCTCTTCATTGTGGCGATCGGCATTGTCGATCAATCGCCCCCCGGTCTTGGCGGCAAAGATCCGGCCGAGCAGGCTGCGGCCCGATTTGCGCGGGCCGGTCAGCACCGATGCCATCACCGGCCACAAGGCCCAATGTTCGAGATGACGGACGGCGAGCCGGTTGGCATCGGAAACGATGAAATCGCGCTCGTCCTCATCCGCCGGCCATGCGAAGGGCAGCGCGATCTGGCTCACTGGGGCTTTTGCCCCGCCGCTTCGGCCCGCCGGATACGCAGGCCGCCGCCGGCATCCTCGACCCGCCATCCGCGCGCCGCCAGTGCCTCGCGCAGCGCCGCCGCCGGCCCCGAAAAGCCGATGCGCAGGATCGAAACCCCGCCGATGGCGAGGCTCTCGGTCTGCACCGTCGTGACGCCGGCCATCGCCTTGATCCCGCCCTCGATATTGCGAAGCGCAGCAACATCGGGCGTATCGACCTGAATGCTGATATTGGTGGCGGCCGCCGCCGCCATCTGCTGGAGGACATCGTCGATGCCGTTCGCCTCGCTGGCCGGGAGCGCAGGCGCCTCGGCGACCAGCGACTTGTCGGCGCGCAGCGCACCATCCTGCAGTGCCTGCGTATAGGCCGCGTCGATCTTGGCGGCGCCCTCATCGAGCATCGCGGCAAGCCCGTCGGCATTATCCGAATGGAGCGTGAAGCCGGTGACGACGGTACCATCCGGCCCATGGCGCGCCACGAACCGGCCGATCACCGGGCCGCCCGGCCATTGCCGGTACAAGGTCACTTCGGGCACGACGATATCGGCCGCGCCATATTGATCGAGCAGCATCCGCCACCAGGCGCGCCCGGGCCGCCTTGTCTGCGCCATGTTGAGCAGCACCGGATCGGCGCCGGTGCCCGATACGCGGACATAGTCGACCGGGCTGTTGCCCGAACGGAAGCGCGCCCACGCCTTCTGCCAGTCGGTCCGCACCTCGAAGCTCTGCGGCGCATTGCCGTTCCATTCGACCGGGATCAGCAGCATCGGCGCTGACCGCTGCATCGTGCCCTTCACGCCGAGCAGTTCGCCGGCCCGCGCGCGATCGAACAAGACCCCCAGGCTGGCGATATAGCGGTTCGGCCCGATCTGTTCCTTTTCGACGACGATGGCACTCGCGATCGAATCGAGCGTCGAATCGGGCAGGGTCGGCGCATTCTCGATCGGCTTGGCGTTGACCCGCGCCCACAGCATCTTCCAGCCCTTGCGCTGCGCCTCCCGCCAGCCGCCCGACCGCGCGGCATCGGCGGTGCGCGACTCGACATCGACATGGACGCCGCTCACTTCATAACTGCCGGAACCGTCGATTGGGGCTACTCCGCGCAGGTCGGCATGTTCGAGTTGCGCCCACAAGGCCCCTGCCCCGCAGAGCGCGAGGGCAAGAATCGCAGCAGGAAGGGGACGGAAAAGGCGGTCGGTGATGGTCACGATCGCCTTTTGGCGACTTGGGCGTGGAAATCCAAGCGCGATGTGGCTAGGCGCATCATCCATGACCGACCAGAACGAAAAACCCGAAACCTACACCTATGCCAAGGCCGGCGTTTCGATCGCCGCTGGCAACGCATTGGTGAAAGCCATCGCTCCGCTCGCCAAGGCCACGCGCCGGCCCGGCGCCGATGCCGATCTGGGGGGCTTTGGCGGCTTCTTCGATCTGCGCGCGGCGGGCTATACCGATCCTTTGCTGGTCGCCGCCAATGATGGCGTCGGCACCAAGCTCAAGCTCGCGATCGACAGCGATCGCCATGACGGCGTCGGCATCGATCTGGTCGCGATGTGCGTCAACGATCTGATCGTCCAGGGCGCCGAGCCGCTTTTCTTCCTCGATTATTTCGCAACCGGCCGGCTGGTCGGCGGCGTCGCCGAGCGCGTGATCGCCGGCATCGCCGAGGGCTGCAAGATCGCCGGCTGCGCGCTGATCGGCGGCGAAACCGCCGAGATGCCCGGCATGTATGCCGATGGCGACTATGATCTGGCCGGCTTCTGCGTCGGCGCGGTCGAGCGCGATCAGGCACTGACCGGAAACAAGGTCGAGGCCGGCGACGTGATCCTTGGCCTCGCCTCGTCCGGCGTCCATTCGAACGGCTTCTCGCTGGTCCGCCGGCTCGCCGCCGATCGCGGCTGGAAGCTCAACCGCCCGGCCCTGTTCGATCAGGACATGCTGCTGATCGAGGCGCTGCTCGCGCCGACCCGCATCTATGTGAAGTCGCTGCTGCCGCTCGTCCGCTCGGGCAAGGTGCGCGCGATGGCGCATATCACCGGCGGCGGCCTGCTCGAAAATATCCCGCGCGTGCTGCCCGATCATCTCCACGCCGATGTCGATGCCGATCTTTGGGAACAGCCGCGGCTGATGGCGTTCCTCCAGGCGCAGGGCAATATCGAGCCCGAGGAAATGGCGCGCACCTTCAACTGCGGTGTCGGTATGGCCGTGATCGTCGCCGAAGCCGATGCCGCCGCTGTCAGCGCGGCACTGGTCGACGCCGGCGAAACCGTGTTCACGATCGGCAGCATATCGGAACGGGCCAAGGGCTGCACCGTCAAGGGCAGCACCGAGACATGGAGCGCCCGCGCGCCCTGGTCTGCCACGCATAACGGCTGAGCGGTTTGGGCACGAACACGTTTCTCTCCAATCCTCCCCCGCCAGGGGGAGGTGTCAGCCAAAGGCTGACGGAGGGGGAGGACGGCGGCGCATTTGAAGGGGAGGCGCACGACAACCATTGGTCTCGGTCCGCCCCCTCCGTCGCCTATGGCGCCACCTCCCCCTGGCGGGGGAGGACTGAGGAAGCAAGATGATGACCAAGGCCAAAATCGGCATCCTGATCTCCGGTCGCGGCAGCAATATGGAGGCGATCATCGCCGCCGCGCGCGCTGACGACTGCCCGTATGAGATCGTACTGGTCGCCTCGAACAACCCCGAAGCCGCCGGCCTCGCCACCGCGCGAGCAGCCGGGATCGCGACCTTCGCGCATCCGCACACGGGCATGAAGCGCGCCGAGTTCGACCAGCTGATCGATGCGCAACTCCGCGCGGCCGGCGTCGAATATATCGCGCTCGCCGGCTATATGCGGATCCTGTCCGAAGCCTTTATCGATGGCTGGGCCGGTCGCATCCTCAACATCCACCCGTCGCTGCTCCCCAAATATAAGGGCCTCGATACCCATGGCCGCGCGATCGAAGCGGGCGATCCGGCCGGCGGCTGCTCGGTGCACATCGTCACGGCGACGCTCGATGACGGGCCGGTGCTCGCGCAGGCCGAGGTGCCGATCCTGCCCGGCGACACGCCGGAGAGCCTTGCCGATCGCGTGCTCGTCGAAGAGCACCGCCTTTATCCCGCCACGCTCGCATCCTATATCCGCTCCACACACTGAGGAGCGCCTGATGGCGGATATCGAGACACCAGCGCAGGCAGCCGAGGCCGCAGCCGTCCGGCGCCGCTGGATCAATCTGGGCGAGATATTGGCGGTTGTCGCCGTGCTGATCTCGGCGCTGACCTTGTGGAACAGCTATTCGGACCGCCGCGACAGCAGGGCCGACAAGGCGCAGGAAGACGCCCATGCGAAGGTGAAGGCCCGTACGCTCGTGCTGAAGGCCACGCCCGAAAAGGATGGCGACCGGCTGGCGATCACCGCACATGGCGATCAGGCGATCGAGGGCCAGACGATCCGCTTCCCAACCGCATTGGGCCTCGATCCCGTCGACACCACGAGCCCGCGCATCGAACAGAGCTGGTTCGCCAGCGGCCTTAAATCCGCCCGCAAGGCGGCCGGTGAAACCGCCGAGGGCCGCGGCGACCAGAGGCTGCCGGTCGCGGTCACCACGCGCTATTATGTCGACGGCGCGATGACCGAGGATACCGCGCTCTACGACATCGGCTATGCGACCGAAGGCCATTTCCTGATGGGCACGTCGGTGCGGCTGCGCGGCCTGTCGCTGATCGAGCATGTGTCGGCCAAGGCAGCCCCTGCCCGGGTCGACGCGATCTGGAAGGCGCGCCACCCGAAAAAGCCCGACGCATGACGATCGACGCGACCGCCCTCCACGCGCGCATCGCCGAACTCGCTCTGGCTCTGCCCGAGGCGAGCGAGAAACTCTCGCACGGATCGGCCTCGTTCCAGGTCGCGGGCAAGAAGATGTTCGCTTATTTCCTCCACGATCATCATGGCGACGGCATCACCTCGGTCTGCGTGAAGACCAGCGGGCTCGAGGAACAGGCGATGCTGATCGAGGCCGATCCCAACATCTATTACCGCCCGGCTTATATCGCGCATCAGGGCTGGATCGGCCTGCGCCTCGATCAAGGGGAGCCCGATTGGTACCAGGTGGCGCACCGGTTGGCGGTTAGCTGGCAGTTAGCGGCGCCGAAGAGGCTGGCGGCGATGATGGGGGTTTGAGGTAAGAAAATCGGAATCCATCGCCTGCGGAAGCCAGCTCGATTAAAGGCAGCCGAGTTCCCGATAAACGCCGCGTATAGATAAGATTTTGTCGTCTTTATCAGCTCTCCAGTAGACTTGAGCCACGATATTGCAAACGAAGTCACCTTCGTTTCTGACGGCTACATGTTCGCCATTTTCTTCAAACCACGTCGGTACAAATCCCTCCGCTGCGAGTTCGCTGGCAAGTTTGGTAACGGCCGTACCGATCGGGAATCGCCTCCGAATCCGGGTATCGAAATGGGATGAGGCGATCGCCCAAGTGTGACCGAGATTTTCAGTGAGCGGTGAAATGGGTCGGCGGGACGTCCACCAGACTGCGACCGTCAATCCAACGACGATTCCGAACACTCCGGCCAGTGCTGCTGCAACCACTTTACTGCGGAACCCAAGCTGAAGCATGTCAGCAAGTCTCCATTGCTATCGGATGCACGTGACACTGGACAAAAGCGCCCGACCTCACAGCAGCGCCTCGATCCCCTTGCGCTTAATCACGTTCAACAAGGCCAGCGCCGGCCCCTTGGCCTGCTTGGTGCCGCGCTCGAGCTGCGAGATATAGCCGGTGGTCAGATTGAGATGCCGGGCAAGCGCCGCCTGGCTCAGATGCGCCTGCTCGCGCACCGAGCGGATTTCCTCGCCGCTGATAGGCGTGGCCGTCGGAAGGCGGTCGCGACCAAGATGGCGGACGGTAATCTGATGATGTGTCGCTTCGTCCATGATCCCGATCCGGCGCAAATCGTCCGCCATTTCGAGACGTTCTTGCGTCAAGCGGCTAGGAGCTTTCTTCGTCGTCATCGAAAACCTCTTTCAAAACACCTTCTTAATTGCCATTTCGATCTGCTGACCTGTCGCGTGAAGCCAAACCAACACTAACGCTCGCGACGGATAAACCGCTTCACCCGTCGGGTTTTGAAAGTCCGCAATGCGCATTCCCCCAACGCTGGAAACTATAGTACATAGTCGCATATTCTCAAGACCGGGACTGCAGTGAAGTGCAGGCGACGGAGCCGGTTGCCAATCAAACTTCCGGGCGGTCAGGTTTGCTTGTTGCATCCGGCCGTGATAGAAGTGGCGCATGATCCATCTGTCGCATGAACTTGAGGCACTCGCTCTCCGGCTGGCTGCCGCGAAGCAAGTGCCAGTCGAGGCGGCCATACAGCATGCGCTGGAGAATGCAGCGCGCGCTTCCGGGATCGCGCCTATCGCGGCTTCTCGCCGGCGGATGACGGTCGAGCAGATGTTGGCTTTCGGATCTGAAATTATCGCCATGCCGATCCTCGACCGGCGTCCTCCCGACCAGATCATGGACGACGTCAACGCGCTATGATCGTCGTCGACAGTTCGGCCCTCATCGCAATCTTTGAGCGGGAGCCCGATGCTACGATTTACGCTACAGCCATTTTGCAGGCTGATCGGCTGATGATTTCGGCCGTAAACGTCCACGAGACCGGGATGGTCATGCGCGCACGGCGCGGCGAGGCGGCTGAGCGCCAGATGTGGGGCTTTCTGCTCGAAGACAATGACTTCGAAATCGTCCCCTTTGACGAGGCACAAGCGCGTGAAGCGCTACTTGCCTTTGGGCGGTACGGAAAAGGGATAGCCCCCAAGGCCCGACTCAACCTCTCAGATTGCGCGGCCTATGCGCTCGCCAAAACGATGGAATGGCCCTTGTTGTTCAAGGGTGACGACTTCGCCGCGACCGACATAAAGGCCTGCGTATAAGAATCGGGCGTATCGCCCCGCTTAATGCCGCAACCCGAGGGTCGGCCCCAGCCACTCAGCGAAAATGACTCGGGAGATCAGCGCTTCGACGGCGACATGGAACACCCGTCTCACACCACGCTGCACCGTCAGGCCAACGGCATCGCCATCACAAGGTCGTCATAATCCGTAACGCCCACGCGGAAGGTGCGGCGACCGGCGTCGACGAAACCGGCACGGCGATAGAAAGCGATCGCCTTCGTATTGCCGTCATGGACGCCAACCAGCAGGCGCGTCCTGCCCGCGGCGCGCGCGTGATCGATCAAAGGTTGGAGCAGCCGCCACCCCAGTCCGCCGCCATGAAAGCGCGACAGGCTGTAGATGCGCCGCAGTTCGGCATCGCCGGGGCCGATATCGGCGAGCGGCAGATCGGGCGGGGTCAGCAGGGAGAAGCCAATAGGTGCGCCGGCCTCGCCCAGTTGGGCGATCCACAGGGCGCAATCGGGATCGGCCAGAAAGCGGCCGAAGGCATCAGGACCATAGTGCCGGCCGATATGCGCGATCATGTCGGCCGAGCCGATCATGTGCGCATAGCTTTCGAGAAAGGCCGCCGCCCCGACGAGCGCGAGCGCGGCGGCATCGTCCGGGGTTGCCCGCCGGACGACGATCTCGCTCATCAGCCTACGATTTCTTCAGGCTTGAAGAAGAAGGCGATCTCGATCGCCGCATTCTCGGCGCTGTCCGAACCATGGACCGAATTGGCCTCGATCGATTCGGCGAATTCCTTGCGGATCGTGCCGGCATCGGCATTGGCCGGGTTGGTGGCGCCCATCACTTCGCGGTTCTTGAGGACGGCGTTTTCGCCTTCAAGAACCTGTACGACGACCGGGCCCGAAATCATGAACGAGACGAGGTCGTTGAAGAACGGGCGCTCGCGGTGCACGCCGTAGAAACCTTCGGCCTGCTCCTTCGACATGTGGATGCGCTTCGACGCGACGACGCGGAGACCCGCTTCCTCGAGCTTGGCGGTGACGGCACCGGTGAGATTGCGACGCGTGGCGTCGGGCTTGATGATCGAAAAGGTGCGTTCGGTCGACATGGCCGAGCGGGCTCCATATGATGAGGGATTGGAAAGTCGGCGGTCCCCTAACCGTTGAAGCCCGATTAGGCAAGTCGTGGCGGATCGCATCGCAGCATGTCAGCGGCCGAGCAGATCGACGAACATCCGGTTGAGCATCGGCACGTCGACACCATAGACCACGTCGACGTCTCGCTCGCCCAGTCCGGGCCCCTTCCCCGCCGGCCATGTCAGCACGCCGCCATAATGCGCGCCCGGCTCGGTCTGGACATCGATCGCCAGCGTGCCGCGCCGGGTGACGATGTGCGGATCGAGCCACGCCGCCGCCGCACTCTCATCCCACAGGGGAAAGCCCGCCTGCGCGATCTGCGCCACGTAGCGCGCCACCGGCCGGTGCGATGCGGTCGCACGGGCGATGAGTTCGGCGGTGCCGCTGGTCGGCACCGGGGCATCGTCGGTCACCAGCGTGACATGCCGCCAGGGCGACGTCAGCACGATATGCGCGGCCTCGGGATCCCAGTAGAAATTGAAGCTCTGCCGCGGATTATAGGCAAGCTGCATCGCGAACTCATCCTGCGGCTTGTCGAGATCGACCCCGAGCAGATGGCCGCCGCCCATCAGCACGACTTCCTTCGCGCGGGCCGCAAAGCCGTCGTCGATCCGCTGCGCCAGCGCGATATTGGTGAGCGGCCCCAGCGCCACGATCGCAACCTCGCCTGGGAGTTCCCGGGTCTTGCGCAGCAGGAAATCGGCGGCGCTCTCGTCGATCGGCCGGATCGACGGCGCCCCTTCCGGCCGCGGCGGGACGATATCGGGGCCGTGCGCGGCGCGGCGCTGCATCGTATTGTAGCTCGGCCACTCATCCATCCACGCGCCCTTATAGGGCACCGCGCCATAGAGTTTCTCGCGCAGCGTGAGCGTCGCCTGGCTGTTGATCAACGGATAGGTCGCGCCGGCCGCGACCGGAATGTCGGTGCGGCCGATCAGTTCGAGCATCCTGAGCGTCTGCGACACCTCTTCCTTCTGCCACCCGTCGCCGCTCTCGATCGTGATGCCCAGCACGTCGACATCGGGGTTCTGGATGATCATCAGCATCGGCTGCAGTCCCGGACCCTCGAACGCATCCTGATCGATGATGACCTTGCGGCGCGAAGCTTCGGCTGGGCAAATAAGGAACAGGCCCGCGATCGCCATGGCCAGCACAATCTTCAACCGCATGAATGCCCCCGCTTTGTTCGTCGCCAGCCTATCGCTTCCGAGTGCAGCGCACCACAGCCTTGATAGCGATGCGAGATTATGCCGGGAGACCGGCGCTTATGCCAAACCTTCGGGCAAAATTGCGTCAAAAAAGTCACATTTTAACATTTTGGTAAAAATATTCTTACTTCCCGGTTGTGCGTCGCACAAAGGCTGATAGCTTCATTGCGCCGCCAGACATAAGGCGGGTTTTCGGGAGAGAGGGACGCCGAACATAAACAGGGGGTTAAGATGGGGAATCTTCGAATCGTCACACGTTCCGCCGCGCTCATGGGCGGCATATCAGCACTGGCGCTCGGCATCGCGAGCCCGCTTGCCGCACAGACAAAAACTGCGCCGGATGCCGATGCGTCAGGCGATGCCGCCGCAAACAATGAAATCGTCGTCACCGGTTCGCTCGGCGCACTCCCGAGCAAGGACGTTGGCACGATCTTCGGCTTCAACAAGACGCTTGTCGAAACGCCGCGCTCCGCATCCACGATCAGCGATGAACAGATGCAACGCTTCGGCGTCAGCGACATCTACGATCTCGTTGCACAGGCGCCGGGCACCTTCACCAACTCATTCTTTGGCGTCGGCGGCGCGCTCGACATTCGCGGCACGCCGGGCGAAGTATATTTCAGGGGCGTCCGCCGCCTCGACAACCCGGGCAACTATCCGACGCCGATCGGCGCGTCCGAACGGATCGACATCGTTCGCGGCCCGGCCTCGCCGATCTTCGGCCCCTCCAAGACTGGCGGTTACATGAATTTCGTGCCGAAATCGGCGCGGGTGAAGGGTGGCGCACTGCTGGATCATCCCGAAGGCAGCCTCAGCTACACCACGGGAAGCTGGTCCAAGAGTGTCCTGAAGGGGGAGATACGCGGACCGGCGAAAGTCCTGGGATCCGAGTTCGGATACAGCCTCTATGGCGAGGTCGAGAATTCCGGCAGCTATTATCGCAACATGTCGACCAAGCAGACGATCCTGCAGGCCGCATTCGACAACCACCTTACCGATACGCTGCGGATCGAATTCGGCGGGATGTATCAAAACTTTAAGGGCCAGCAAAATGGCGGCTGGAACCGCCTGACGCAGGCGCTCGTCGACAATGGTACCTATATCACGGGCACCGCCCAGCCGATTGATACGAACGGAGACGGCCAGATCTCGCCGGCTGAGATCCTTGCCAATGGCAAAAATCTCAACCCGTTTGGTACCTTTGCCTGCGGCGGCGGCAGCACCTCCGCCGCCTCGTTCACCGACGCCTGTTTCAAGTCCACCTACCCGTATCTCGCACTCCAGAACACCGGAACGACGACTCTGAGCCGCAAGGACGTGCTGACGGGCAAGAACGACGTTCTCAACAACATTGCGAAAACGGGCTATTTCGATATTATATTCGCGCCAGATAGCGGATTCGAAGTGAAAAATCAGCTGTTCTACGATGGCTTCAAAAACCTCAACGAAAATGCTTATGGTTTCTCACAGTTCCACAATTCCTATGTCATTGAAGACAAGATCGTTCTTTCAAAGTCATTCGAAACTTCGATGGGCAAACTTTCAACGCAGCTATCTCCATCGATTCGCTACACGAAATTTCTCCATGGCGATGATTTCAACTTCGAATATTTCCACCGTGTCGATCTGACGCAGGGATATACCCCGCTTTCCGACCGCCTTCTGTCGACGGAGTGCAACTGCAACTTCTCGAATTACGTGAAGGGCCATTATACGGATTATGGCATCGCAGGCCTGGCGGATCTGGACTTCAACTTCGGGCTCGATGTGGTTCTCGGTGCGCGTTACGATAGCATCGACGCCAAATCGACGACTGATCCGACCAAGGTCAGGGTGGTTCCGACGCTGCTGACGGCATCTGGCAGCAAGGGCGCGACATCCTGGACGGCAAGCGCCTCGTACAAACTGCCGTTCGGCCTTATTCCCTATGTAACGGCGTCGCGGCAATCGACCGTCATTGCCGGGCAGGGCGCAGAAATCGCTCCGGGTGACGTACTGGCCGGGACATTTGTCACCGCGTCCAAGCTCTATGAAGGCGGCATCAAGGGTACGTTCCTCGACAACAAATTATACGCCGCAGTTTCGGTCTATAAGCAGGAACGAACCGATCACAATATTCAGTCGTCCACGGTCAACCAGTCGGTTCAGACCAAGGGGATCGAGGCTGAGATGCGCTGGTCGGTCAACAAGCATCTGCTCATCACCGGTGCCTATACCAAGACCAATGTCTACAACCTGACGTTCCTCGACGCCGGCTCGACGTTCAGCTTCTTCGGCATAGCAGATCTGAAGAACGTCACCAATCCGACGCTGTTCCTTGGCGGGCAGCCCGGTGGTCTGGTGCCGATCCCCAACAAGAATGCGTCCCGCCGCGCGGGTATCCCGGAAAACACCTTTGCGGGAACCGCAACTTACGCATTTGACAATGGCCTCGCATTTGCGGCCAGCGCCACGCACGTCCAGTCGGTTTTCTCCGGCCAGTCACAGGTGGTGCGCCTGCCCGCCTACACGCTGGTCGATCTCAGCGCATCCTTCACCACGGGCCCCTGGCTGCTCCGCGTTGTCGTGAAGAACGCGACGGATGCGACATATTACCGCGCCAACTTCACCGAACTGTTCGGCAGCACCATCGTGCTTCCCGAAAAGCCGCGCAGCTTCCAGGCGACGCTCGAATACAAGTTCTGATGTCATGAGGGGCGTTGGTCCGGCCAGCGCTCCTTCCTGAAATGTGATTACCGAAAGAACCCGGCCATGCGCCTCCTGACACGCGCGAAAACGTTCGCGAGCGCCGGCGAGCGCGCATGAGCCTCACCGTCATCCAAAACGCCGACATCATCGTCTGCATGGACGATCCCCGGCGCGAACTCGCCGGTGGCGCAATCGCGTTCCGGAACGGCGTGATCGAGAAAGTCGGCCCGGTCGACCAATTCGCTGCGTTGATCGACGACGCCGACACCATCATCGATGCGCGCGGCTGCGTGGTAACGCCCGGCCTCGTCAACACCCACCATCACCTGTTTCAGTCGCTGACCCGCACCCTGCCCGGCGCGATCAACGCATCGCTGTTCGGCTGGCTCAAATGCCTCTATCCAATCTGGGGACAATATCGGCCCGAGGACATCTTTGCCGCGACCCAGCTCGGGCTGGCGGAGCTCGCTTTGTCGGGCTGCAGCCTGAGTTCGGATCACCTCTATTTGTTCGCCGACGGCGTCACGCTCGACGATTCGATCGCGGCCGCGCAGGGCGTCGGCATGCGGTTCCACGCCACGCGCGGCGCGATGAGCGTCGGCGAAAGCAACGGGGGCCTGCCACCCGACAGTCTCGTCGAAGCGGAGCCCGCAATCCTTGCCGACACGATCCGCGTGATCGACCGCTTCCACGATGCCGCGCCCGGCGCGATGGTCCGGATCGCCGTGGCGCCCTGCTCCCCTTTCTCGGTGAGCGAGGGATTGATGCGCGATTCGGCGCTGCTGGCGCGGGGCAAGGGCGTCATGCTGCATACCCATTTGGCGGAAGACGCGGACGACGTCGCCTTCTCGCTCGAACGGTTCGGCTGCCGGCCGGGCGAATATGCCGAACGGCTGGGCTGGACCGGGCCGGACGTGTGGCATGCCCATTGCGTGCAGCTCGATGCCCGGGAGATCGACATGTTCGCGCGCACGCGAACCGGCGTCGCGCACTGCCCCTGCTCGAACTGCCGGCTGGGATCGGGCATCGCGCCGCTGCGGACGATGTTCGCGAAGGGCGTTCCGCTCGGGCTCGGCGTCGATGGATCGGCATCCAATGACAGCGGCCATCTGTTGCTCGAAGCACGGCAGGCGCTCCTCCTCCAGCGCGCGATCGGCGGCGCTTCGGCGTTCGATCCGCGCGACGCCCTGTTCCTCGCCACGCGCGGTGGCGCGGAGATGCTCGGGCGGCGCGATTGCGGGTCTATCGAAGTGGGCAAAAGGGCGGACATCGCGATCTGGCAGATGTCGGATATCGCTTCGCTCGGTGCGTGGGACAAGGTCGCCGCACTGATCCTGAGCCCCCCCGCCGGCGTGCGTGACCTGTTCGTCGAGGGCCGCGCTGTCGTTCGCGACGGCGACCTCGTACAAGCGCGGCGCAGCGACATCCTGCGGGCCGCGGATCGTTCGCTGACGCGGCTGAAAAACCTGTGATGTGGATCGCGCCTCTCCTTGCCCGTAGCCCCCGCAACGGCGCCCATCAGGAAATAGACCGCCCTCGTTCATCCTCCCCCGCCAGGGGGAGGTGGCGCCGAAGGCGACGGAGGGGGCGCGAAGCGACCGGCCTTCTGCCGGCTTGCCGCCTTTCCGGCGTATTCCTCTCCACCCCCTCCGTCAGCCTGCGGCTGACACCTCCCCCTGGCGGGGGAGGATCAGGATGCTCTCGCCGCACCCTTCGATCGTGGAGCGGCCGATGACCACCGCCGCCGCGCCTTCGGCTCGCCACGCCGACATCATGACGCCGGAACAGGCGCGCGATCCCGACTATTTCCCCGGCTTCGCGGTCGCGATCCCGCTCGGGATCCAGCATGTGCTGGCGATGTTCGTGAGCAATCTCACCCCGCCGATCATCGTCGCGGGAGCCGCCGGTCTCGGTTTCGGATCGGAGAATCCGGCCGAATTGATCTACATGATCCAGATGTCGATGATCTTCGCCGGCATCGCAACCCTGCTGCAGACGATCGGGCTCGGCCCGGCGGGGGCCCGCCTGCCGATCGTGCAGGGGACGAGCTTTGCCTATTTGCCGGTGATGGTGCCGATCGTCGCGGGGCGCGGGGTCGCCGCGATGGCCGAACTGATGACCGCCGCGATGATCGGCGGGTTGCTCCACACCGGGCTGAGTTTCTTCGTCGGGCGCATACGCTTCGCCCTTCCGCCGATGGTCACCGGGCTGGTGGTGCTGATGATCGGCCTGTCGCTGATGCGCGTCGGGATCCAATATGCCGCCGGCGGCGTGCCAGCGCAGGGGACGCCGGCTTATGGCGCGGGCGAGAGCTGGCTGCTGGCGGGCATCGTGGTGGTCACCACGCTGGGCCTCAGCTTCTTCGCGCGCGGCATCTGGTCGACCGCCGCGGTCCTGCTCGGTCTGCTCGCAGGCTATGTGGTTGCCGCCGCTATGGGCAGGGTTTCGCTCGCCCCGGTCGCAACGGCGGGATGGATCATGATGCCGTCGCCGTTCCATTTCGGTTTCGCGATATCGGCCGCGGCCATCCTGGGCTTCTGCCTGATGGGCTTCATCTCCGATATCGAATCGATCGGCGGCGTCTCGGCCATTTGCGAGGGCAGCGCCGGGCGCCGGGCGACCGACCGCGAGCTGATCGGCGCAACCTGCGCCGACGGCCTGGGCACCGCACTCGCGGCCATGTTCGGCGCGATGCCCAACACTTCGTTCAGCCAGAATGTCGGGCTGATCGCGATTACCGGGATCATGAGCCGTCATATCGTCACGATCGGCGCAGTGTTCCTGATATTATGCGGCCTGGCGCCCAAGATCGGCGCCCTGATCACGACGATCCCCATCGAGGTACTCGGTGGCGGCGTCATCGTGATGTTCGGCATGGTCGCTTCGGCCGCGGTCTCGATCCTCTCCGGCGTGGACTGGACGCAGCGCAACATGCTGATCTTCGGCGCGGCCCTGTCGGTCAGCGTCGGGCTGGAACTCGAACCCGCCGCCGTTTCGCACCTGCCGGAAACGCTGCGCGTCATGCTGACGTCGGGAGTGCTGCCGGCCGCCATCATCGCCGTGGTGCTTAATCTGGTGGTGCCACTCCGGCATGCTGCGGCCGAGGCGATCGGCGCCACATCCCACTTCCCCCCCGCCCACGATCTGGTCTAGCACCTTCGGCAACCATCCATTTTACCGAAGAAGTCCCTATGCATGTCATGCTTCGTACCGCCTGCGCAGTCCTGCTCGCAGGAGCCGCGCCGATGATCGCCGCCGTCGCACCGCCCGCCGGTCCTGCCCCGATCCTGACGACGCCGGAGGCGAAGGATCTGCTATCCTTTGCCGAACCGCAGATCGCCCGCGTCACCCATGTCGATCTCGATCTTGTCGCCGATTTCGCGACCAGGACGATGCAGGGCACGGCCGCGCTCGACATCCTCGCCGCCCCCGGCGCCAAACAGATCATCCTCGACACCAACCATCTGACGATCGCGAAGATCACCGATGCCGCCGGCAGGCCGCTGAACTGGAGCATCGGCGCCTATAAGGACTATATCGGCGCGCCACTCACCATCGATCTGGGCGGCGCGAAACGGATCGTCATCCATTATGCGTCGAGCCCGGAGGCGAGCGCGCTGCAATGGCTGCCGCCCGAACTCACCGCCGGCAAGAAGCTGCCCTTCCTGCTGAGCCAGGGCGAATCGATCAACAATCGCAGCTGGATACCTACCCAGGACAGCCCTGGCATCCGCCAGAGCTGGACGGCGCGGATCGTCGTTCCGGGCAATCTCACCGCGGTGATGAGCGGCGAGCGGCTGACCCCGAAGGGCGAAGATCTGCCCGACGGCACCCACGCCTATCGCTTCGCGATGCCCCATGCGGTGCCGCCCTATCTGATCGCGATCGCGATCGGCGATATCGCTTTCCGACCGCTGGGCCCACGCACCGGCGTCTATGCCGAGCCCGCGACGATCGACCGTGCCGCCGCCGAACTGGTCGACACCGAGAAGATGGTGACGACCGCCGAGAGCCTCTATGGCCCCTATCGCTGGGGTCGCTACGACGTCCTCGTGCTGCCGCCGTCCTTCCCCTACGGGGGCATGGAGAATCCCACCCTCACCTTCGCGACACCCACCTTCCTGACCGGCGATCGCGCCAATGTCAGCCTGATCGCGCACGAACTCGCGCATAGCTGGTCGGGGAATCTCGTCACCAACGCGACATGGTCCGATGCCTGGCTCAACGAGGGCTTCACCACTTACTTCGAAAACCGGATTATGGAACGCCTCTACAGCCCGGCGCGCGCCGCGACCGAGGCCGATCTGGTGTGGGATGGGCTGCAGAAAGACTTAAAGGATGCCGGCGGACCGGCCGCGCCGTCGACGCGGCTGCACGGTGATCCCGAGGGTACGTTTGGCCAGCTCGATTATTTCAAGGGATCGACCTTCCTGCGGACGATCGAAAAGACGGTCGGCCGCGCGCGCTGGGATGCCTATCTCACCTCCTATTTCGATCGCCATGCCTTCCAGCCGCAAACCACCGCCGGCTTCCTCGCCGACCTGCGCGCCAATCTCGTCAAAGGTGACGCCGCGCTCGAGGCGAAATTGCAGCTCGATCGCTGGGCCTATCAGCCGGGCCTGCCCGACAATGCCGTCCATATTCGCTCACCCGAACTCGAACGGATCGACGCGCAGGTCACAGCGTTCGCCGCGGGCGCGGCGGCCAGGACGCTCGAAGCGAAGGGCTGGACCACCCAGGAATGGCAGCGCTTCCTGCGGGGTCTGCCGCGCAGTCAGCAGACGGAGCGGCTGGCGGATCTCGATCGTGCCTACGGCCTGTCGGCGTCGACCAACGCCTATGTCCGATCGGCCTGGCTCGAACTGGCGATCGCCAACCGCTACGAACCTGCCCTGCCCTCGCTTGAACAGTTCGTGACGAGCGTGGGCCGCGGCATCCTGATCAGCCCGCTCTACAAGGGGCTGAAGGCGCAGGGCGACTGGGGCATGCCGATCGCCAAACGGCTCTACGCCAAAGCGCGGCCGACCTACCATCCCGTGGTTGTGGGTAGCCTCGACAAGCTGCTGGACTGACTGGGCGGGGATTGCCACGGGCCGGAAAAAGGACAGAGTAACGGCATCGATTTCCTATAGGTGCGCTCATGTTCCGATCCGGCCTCGCTGCCTTGCTTCTGCTTTCCGCCGCGGCGGTGCCTGCCGCTCCCGCCGGCCCGTCGCGGCTTCTCGAAGGCAGCGACCTGTTCTCGCTCGAGGCGGCGGCCGATCCGCAGATCAGTCCCAACGGGCAGATGATCGCTTATGTCCGTCGATCGGGCGACGTGATGATCGATCGTATGCGATCGACGATCTGGCTGATCGACGTCAAGACCGGCAGGCAGGTGCCGCTGGTTGCCGGCACCGGATCGCACAGCAGCCCGCGCTGGTCGCCCGACGGTACGCGCATCGCCTATATCTCGAGCGCCGAGGGCTCGGCGCAGCTGTTCGTGCGCTGGATCGGCAGCGATACGACAGCGCGCATCACCGGCCTGCCGAACACGCCGTCGGCGATAAGCTGGTCGCCCGACGGCACCCGGATCGGCTATGTGATGACCGTGCCCGACGAAGGCGCCAAACTCGGCACCGCCCCGGCCAAGCCCGAAGGCGCGAAATGGGCGCCCCCGCTCGAAGTGATCACAGCGGTGACCTATCGCGCCGATTCCGAAGGCTATTTGAAGCCCGGTTTCGATCACGTCTTCGTCGTGCCGGCCGATGGCGGTGCACCGCGCCAGCTCACCTTCGGCTCGTATAACGACAGCGGCCCTTTGAGCTGGAGCCACGACGGCCGCGCGCTGATCTTCAGCGCCAGCCGCGCCGCAGATTGGGAACGCAATCCCGCCAATGACGATATCTACGCGGTCGACGCGGGCGGCGGTGCGCTCACGCAGTTGACGACGCGGATGGGTCCCGACGAAGCACCGGCCGTTTCGCCCGACGGCAAGCGCATCGCCTTCGTCGGCTATGACGACAAATATATGGGCTATCAGAATGCCGTCCTGTCGGTGATGGACATTGACGGCCGCAATCCCCGCCCGATCACCGCATCGTTCGATCGATCGCTGCAGAGCCCTGTCTGGAGCCATGACGGAAAATCGATCTACGTCCAATATGACGATCATGGCGCCACCCGCGTCGCACGCGTCACGCTCGATGGCAGGATCGCCACCGTCGCCGAAGGGCTCGTCCAGTCCGAACTCGATCGGCCCTATACCGGTGGCGACTTCTCGGTATCGGACACAGGCGCCGTGGCCTTCACCAGCGGCACCGCACTCCGGCCGGCCGATATCTCGCTGACGACCGCTGGCGCCGCGCGACGGCTTACCCGCCTCAACGAGGATCTTCTGTCGGCGAAGGCGCTCGGCAATGTCTACAAGCTGCCGGTCTCCGCACCGGACAAACGCGCGATCGACGCGTGGATGATCACGCCGCCGGATATGGACCCGGCGAAGAAATATCCGCTGATCCTCGAAATCCATGGCGGCCCGTTCGCGGCCTATGGCCCGTCCTTTTCGACCGACGACCAGCTTTATGCCGCGGCGGGCTATATCGTGCTCTATGCCAATCCGCGCGGATCGACATCCTATGGCGACGCGTTCGCCAACCTCATCCACCACGCCTATCCGGGCCAGGATTATGACGACCTGATGGCCGCGGTCGATGCCGCGATCGCCGACGGCCATGTCGATCCGGCCAATCTGTTCGTGACCGGTGGATCGGGCGGCGGGCTGCTTACCGCCTGGATCGTCGGCAAAACCGACCGCTTCCGCGCCGCCGCCACCCAGAAACCGGTGATCAACTGGACCAGCGAGGCGCTGACGATGGACATGACCCCGTTCACGTCGAAATATTGGTTCGCCAAATTCCCGTGGGAAGATCCGCAGGGCTATTGGGCACGCTCGCCCTTGTCACTGGTCGGCAATGTGAAGACGCCAACTTTGGTGGTCGTCGGCAGCGAGGACTATCGGACACCCGACAGCGAGGCGGAACAATATTATGCCGCGCTCCAGTTGCGTGGCGTCCCGACAGCGTTGGTGAAAGTACCCGAGGCCTCGCACCACTGGCTGGCCGGCCGGCCGTCACAATCGGCGGCGAAAACCTCCGCGATCATCGCATGGTTCGACCGGTATCGTGCGCAGAAGCAATAAAACTCCTCCCCGAGCTCGTCTCGGAGAGGGGGCCCGCCCGCATAGCGGGTGGTGGTGGGGTCTGCGGAACCGTCGGGAATACCCCTCCGTCAGCGCTTCGCGCCGCCACCTCCCCGATTAAGCTCGGGGAGGAATTTTCACGCCCCCGCATTCGCCTTCAGCCGGTTCGCATAGCTCTTGCGAAACTTCGCCAGCTTCGGCGCGACCACCGCGACGCAATAGCCGTTCCCCATCCCCTCGCGCGCGAAATATTCCTGGTGATAGTCCTCGGCCGGATACCAGGGCGCATCGGGCTCGATCGTCGTCACGATCGGCCCCGGCCAATCGGGTTGCGCGCGCACGATCGCGGCGCGGGCCTCCGCCTCCTGCTCGGGCGAATGCGGGAAGATCGCCGATCGATATTGGGTGCCGACGTCATTGCCCTGCCGGTTGAGCTGGCTCGGATCGTGAACGTGGAAGAAGATATCGAGCAGGTCGCCATAGCCGATGACCTCGGGATCGAAGGCGATGCGGATCGCCTCGGCATGGCCGGTATCGCCGCCGCAGACCTGCTTGTAGGTCGGGTTCACCACCTTGCCACCAATATAGCCGCTCTCGACCGAGCCGACCCCGATCACATCGTCGAACACGGCCTCGACGCACCAGAAGCATCCGCCGGCCAGGGTTGCGATCTCTTCCGCCATCATCGTCCTTTCGAAACTGTCGAGGGATAAATAGGGCGGAAAGAGGCATATGCAATCGGAATGGCCAGAGGGTCTGTAAGCCGGGTTCTGTCCACCGGTGTTGCCACCGGATGGGCGATCATTCCTCTAGGACCGGGCTTGCGCACGGCCTCCAGCAATCAACCCGGACGACTGGGCGGAGTAGCCCATGCGCCGTCCCTATTCGATCTTGCTCCAGGTGGGGTTTGCCATGCCGTTCCCGTTGCCGGGCCCGCGGTGCGCTCTTGCCGCACCGTTTCGACCTTACCCGGAACCGGCAAGCCGGCCCGCCGGGCGGTATGTTTTCTGTGGCACTATCCCTGAAGGGCTTACGCCCCCCGCCGGGCGTTACCCGGCACCTTCACTCCTTGGAGCCCGGACTTTCCTCCCCGCACCGCATAAACGATGCGCAGCGATCGCCCGACCCTCTGGCCGACGGGCGCGGTAGAGGATTTTTCGCCCGAGGCAAAATCAAATATCGAGCAACAGTCGCAGCAGGATCGCACGGCACTCGCCATCGGCGATTCCGTCGATCGTACCTGGCCGGAACCGCCGCTGGAACGCGCGGACCGCGGCCTGGCCGTCACTCACGTCATAACCGAAGCGTTCGAGCGCGAGCAGGAAGCCGCCCGGCGTCCAGTGCGGATCGGCCAGACCCTTGCGCGGCCGCGCAAGCGCCAGCCCGACCTTCGCCAGCATCTCCCAATCGAACAGTTCGCCGGGATCGTCTTTGCGCTGTGGCGCGATGTCCGAATGGCCGACGACGTTGATCGGCGCAATACTGTAACGCCGGACGATATCCGCCACCAGCGGCACCACCGAATCCATCTGCGCGCGCGGAAACGGGCGATAGCCAAATTCGTGGCCCGGATTGACGATCTCGATACCGACGCTCGCCGAATTGACGTCGGTTATCCCGCGCCAGAAGGATTTGCCGGCATGCCAGGCGCGCAATGGCTCGGGCACGAGCCGGAGCACCTGGCCGTCTTCTGCGACGACATAATGGCTCGACACCTTGGCCGCCGGATCGGTGAGCCTTTCGATCGCCGAGGATGCATCCTGCATGCCGGTATAGTGCAGCACGACCATCGAAATGGGGAGCGTCCGTTCGTCATGATTGGGCGATGGACAGTCGATGATCTCGCTCATCCCATCACCCTACCGCGCGTTCGATCGATGGTGCAAACGGGATTTGGCGATCAGTTGGACCGGCTTGCGGCGGCGCCCGGGCGATAGACTGTCAACAGGTCGGGATCGGCCCGGAAGCGATCGCCATTGCTTGGCGTCTCCCCGGCTCCCAGCACGAGCGCGCCGTCCGGGGCGATCGCGGCTGCCAACCGGTCGAGGACTTCGTTGCGCCGATCAGCGGAGAAATAGAGCAAGGCATTGCGGCACAGGATCAGGTCGAACTGCGCACCGGCGGGCGGCGGCCCGAGAAGATTTTGACGGCCAAACGTCACCAGGCTGGCAAGATCGGGACGAACCCGCCACCCTTGATCAAGCACTGGATCGAACCAGTCGACGAGCCGCCGGATCGGCAGGCCGCGCTGCACCTCGAACTGCGAGTATAGCCCGCTTCGCGCGCGGTTGATGGCCGTACGGGAGATATCCGTTCCGAGGATATCGATCGTCCAGCCCTGCCAGCTTGCGCGATCTTCGGCGAACAGCATGGCCAGCGAATAAGCCTCTTGCCCCGTCGAACAGGCGGCCGACCAGATCCGCAGTTTCCGCGCCTGCCCGCGCCGCTCGCGCAGTTGCGGCAGCACCATCGCAGTCAGGTGATGAAATGCCGATGGATCGCGGAAGAAGGAGGTCTCGTTGTTAAGCAATGCGTCGATTACTTCGCCCCGGAGGACATCCTCCCCACTCTGGTCGAGCAGGCTCGCGAGCGATGTCAGCGAATCGATGTTGCGGGATCGGCACAAGGGCGTAAGCGTCATTTCGATACGCCACACCCGATCTTCACCGAGGCGTTGGCCGGTCGCCTCCTCAAACAGCCCCGCCATGAAGCGAACCTCCGGCGCGCTGGGAGGAATCAGCATAGGCCCACCCGCGCGCAGATTTTGGCCGCGAGCCTTTCGGGCGGCAGCACCGCCGAAGCGAAACCGGCGCGCGCAACCGATCCCGGCATGCCCCACACGACTGAGGTCATCGCATCCTGCGCCACGATTTCGCCGCCGGCGGCAACGAGAGTCTCCGCCCCCAAAGTGCCGTCGCGTCCCATACCCGTCAGAACCACGCCCACGCCCGCCGAGCCAAAAATGCGGGCAACCGCTTCGAACATCGGATCGACTGACGGCAGGCATCGACTGGCGGCCGGCGTTGAATCGAGCTTGATTCGCACCAAGGATGCATCACGTTCGAGGCTGATGTGGGCATTTCCCGGCGCGATCAGCATGCGCCCGGCGACCAACACCTCCCCATTTTCGGCGACAGCGGCCGGTCGACCAGTAAGATCCTCCAATTGCGATGCAAAATATCGCATGAATGTGGCGGGCAGATGCTGGGTGATCAGGATCGGGGCCGTAAATTCCGACTTGAGCCCGCGCAAAAACGCCGCCAGCGCATGCAGCCCGCCCGTCGACGCGCCGATAGCGAGGCATGCTATCGCGCCGCTGACCGCCGGGCGCAGCGCAACCGCCCTCTCTCCGCTGCTGCGGGGAGAGGCGGTCCAAGCCTGAACGGCCTGATCGATATCCACGCCGGCATGCCCGATACGCAGCAGCGATTCGACGAACTTGCCCGCGAACTCGCCGGCGAAATTGCCGGCCGACGGCTTGAACAGCGTGTCCGCCGCGCCCAGCGTCAGCGCCCGGACCGTCGCGCTGGCCCCTTCTTCCGCCGCCGACGAGACGATCAGGACGCGTGCACCATGGCTGGCGGCCAATATCTCCGGAAGCGCCGTCAGCCCGTCTTTACCCGGCATTTCGACATCGAGAACGATGATGTCGACACGGCGCCCATCCAGAAACTGCAGCGCCTGATCCACCGTTGCCACAGCACCGGCACATTCCAGCTCCGCCCGCGCCTCCAGGAGCCGCGTGAGCACAGTGCGTGCGACAAGCGAATCGTCGACAATGAGCACGCGGATGGGAGATTGTCCTTCCCCCTCACGTACCCGGACAGTCGATCGCCTCGGGCTCACCACCCGTTCCATTTGCATCGGATCAGGCGACGCCGACGATCTGCAGCTTGCTTTCCAGCGTCTCGCGATCGAACGGCTTCATCACATATTCATCGGCACCGGCATCGATCGCGGCCCGAATATGCGCAACGCCATTTTCGGTCGTGCAGAAGACGACCTTCGGCCGTTGGCGGATCGCCGATTGCCCCAGCGCGCGCAGAAACTCCATCCCACTCATCACCGGCATGTTCCAGTCGAGCAGGATCACATCGGGCGGAGTTCCCGCGTTACACCGATCGAGCGCTTCGCGGCCGTCGCCGGCCTCCTCAACCGCAAATTTGAGCCCCTCCAATATGTGTCGCGCAACCTTGCGGATCACCTTTGAATCATCGACCACAAGGCAGGTTTTCATGAGATTCTCGCAACTACGCTGGAACAGATTTCAACCGGCTTAGCGACCATCGGTTAGAACCACGTTAATGGCCCTGATGCGTAAGGCTGCCGCTATGCCGCAACGGGCACCGCCCCGCCGATCAGCGCCGGCACGTTGATCAGGAGCAGCGGCTCGCCCTCATGTTCGAGCACGCCATCGATCATCCGTATCCAGCCGGGCGACAGCAGGGCGCGCGGCGGTGCGGGTTCGCCGACAACCGCGATCACATCCTCGACCTCATCCACAAGCAGCCCGTACAGATGACCGTCAAGGGTGACGATCACGGCATACATCAGGCCCGATCGATCACGCGCTCGGAGATCGAGCGCAACAGCGCTGTCGATCACGGTCAGCACCCGGCTGCGCAGGGCAAACAGGCCCAGGACATGCGGCGCCGCGCACGGGACCGGCGTAACATCGTCGATCTCGACGACCGACTCGACGATTTCCGCGGGCAGCAATGCGCGTTCGCCGCCCAGTTCGATCAGCAGATACAGGCCTTCCATCAGCCATTGCTCCTTCTGCTGCGGCACCGGCCCAGTTCGGCGAGCAATGCCGCACGATCATAACGCCACAAGCTGTCGGGCGCTGCGTCGGCAGCGTCCACGTCGCGACGCAGCCGCAATACCTTGCCATCGACGGCAGCGGCGTGGCTTTCCTCGGAGATGATTGTGACATCGGGCCGGATCGAACCGCCCCCGGTAAAGGCAACCGCATAACCGGCGCTTTCCACCAGCGGCGCCAGCACAAGCCGCGCCCAGGCGCTATCATCGGCCAACAGGCAAACCGGCTGCCCCTGCTCGACTGGCTGCCAATCCAACGCCTGAGCGAAGATCCAGAAACTGTCGAGAAATTCGACGGGATGATCGTCGACGAGCATCACGCCCGCGACAAGGCCCTCGCTCGACGCCGGTTGCAGCCGGATCTCGAGCGGAAGGATATCGATAACGCTGCGGATCGCGTAAGCCAATTCGGTTTCGCCATCGTGCATCCGCAGGACGCGTACCCGATCACCCTCGATCGGCACGCCGCAGCTCATCAGTGGCAGCAAGCGTCCTTCATGCGACAGCCGCAGTCGCCCGGCACTCTGGCACACCGCTGTCCCGTCGCAATCCTCGATCCGTTCGACCAGCGCCAGCGGCACGGCGCGTTCCACGCCATCCAGGTCGGCAAACAGCAGCACAGGCTCCCCCGCCGCGACAATATCACCGGAAACGATCTCCACCGCATCGCCATTCGCCTGCTTCCAGCCGATCCCCGCCCGCTCGGCGATCGCGGCGACATCGAGCAGCAGCATCGGGCGACTATTGTCGGGCAAGGTCGTGCCCCCATAAATCCCACAGGCCATCACGACCGGCGCCGCCGGCTTGACCACCAGTTCCTCATGATCGTGGACGGCATCGACCGCCAGTGCATAGCGATTGCCGCCGGCCAGCTTGAGGACGACGAGATTCAACGGGCCATCGTGGTGCGTCGCGCCGATCATGGTCGCCAGCGAAACCACCGCAAGCCGCACGTCGCGGATGAAGACGATCGGCGCCCCGCCCAGCGATGCGGTACGGACGGCCTCGCCCCCGGTCCGGACGATCTCGTCGATCGCCGAGCGCGGGATCGCGAATTGCTGACCACCGCAGCTGACTGTGAGCGCGGGGATGATGGTGAGCGTCAGCGGAACCCGCATCGTCAAATGCAGCCCCTGCCCTGGCCGGCTATCGATATCGACATGGCCACCGATCCGGTCGACATTGGCGCGAACGACATCCATGCCGACGCCACGGCCCGAAATCGCGGTAACGGCGTCGGCCGTCGACAGGCCCGGTTCGAAGATCAGTTGCAACTTGCGGTCATGGGTCAGCGCCGCGGCGGCGTGCGGCGTCAGCAGGCCGACGGCGAGCGCCTTTTCCACCAGCCGGTCGCCATCAATGCCGCGCCCGTCATCGATCACCTCGATGAGAATATGATTGCCCACCTGCCGTGCACTGACGTGCAGACGTCCGGCGAGCGGCTTGCCGACCAGCGCGCGCTGTTCGGGCATCTCGATGCCATGATCGATCGCGTTGCGGACGATATGGGTCAGCGGATCGCGGATCATCTCGATCATTTCGCGATCGAGCTCGACATCGCCGCCATCGATTTCAAGGACGACATGCTTGCCAAGATCGGCCGAGATGTCGCGCACCATGCGCGGCAGCGCCGTGAACAGATGTTCGATCCGGGCCATCCGCGTCCGCGTGATCGAATCGCGCATTTCGCCAATGCACAAGGACAAGCGCTCGAACGCGAGTTCGACCGGCGATGAGGCCCCCGAATCGCGCAATTTGCGCGCGACCTCGTTACGGGCCAGCACCATGTCCGAGACACCCGCCATCATGCGATCGAGCAGGTCAACCGGCAGACGAATGCTGCGCGCCACCGAACGCGGCACACTGGCCTGCACGTTGATCGCGGCGGCCTCGACATGCGCATCTTCGCTGGATTGCGCGTATAGCGCGGCGATCAGGGTCTGATCCTCGCCATCGGGCAGCGGCCGCCCGCTTTCGATAGCATCGGTGAGTTCAGCGATGCGATCGATAATCGCGAGCACCGCCGTCACGACCTGCGCATCTGGCTGCCGCCGATCCGCGCGCAGATCGGCCAGCACATCCTCGGCAGCGTGGCTCAGCCGCTCAAGCCGCGGTAGATCGAGAAATCCGCAACTTCCCTTCACGGTATGAACGAAACGGAAAATCGCATCGAGCCGGAATCGATCGCCGGGGGCGGCTTCCCACGCCACGATTTCACCCGCCAGAGCCTGGAGCGTTTCCCGCGTTTCCGCGATAAAATCGCCCAGCAGATCATCCATCATCGACTATCCCGCGTCAGCTTGCAGGGCGTGATGGCAGGGTATTGGTAAACAACAGGTTTACCGAAAGTGGTCGGGTGGAAATTTAACCTTGTGGCAGGTTGACGCCGATCATGAGCATGCCGGGCTCCGGCTCGGAAATCTGCACTTTTCCACCTGCTTCTGCGATCAGCAAGTGCACCAGCCAAGCCGCCGCAGCCCGCGGACTGATCAGATCGGCGTCGGCTTCGCCGAGCGCGGCATTGCGAATCTCCGGATCGAGAATCAGCCGCGGCCCTTCGGCGCGAATTACGATTTCCGATCCCTCGGCTCCGATATCGAGCCGTCCGCCGCGGACGAGCGCATCGCCTGCGATCAATGCGAGGTTCAGCAAAACCTTAATCGCATTCTTCGGCAAGGTCGGCTCGGCGACCATCCAGCCGAGTTGGATCTTGCCGCTTTCATACAGGCCCTCGAGCACGGCTCGTGCATCGTCGGTGGCGACATGCTCACCGAAGCCACCCGCCGCGCCGAAAGCGAGGCGAAAGAATTTCAGCTTATTGGCCGAGGCTTTGGCACTATCCGCGAGCAATTCCATGCACTTCGCGCGCATTTCGGGATCGGTTTCGTCGGCAAGCAATTCGAGGCCATTGTTCAGCGCACCGATCGGCGACAGCATATCATGGCAGAGGCGTGAGCAGAGCAGACTTGCAAAATCGGCCGATCGACTCGCCATAAAACCTCGCATCCCCGAAACCAACGTGTCGACCGAACTCCTTGACGGCTGGCCGCCGCTTGCGCAACCCCGGCCGCGCCGCGCATCCGGCCCTCCTCGCGCCGAAATGGTTAACGAATGCTTACAGGTGCGAACATATTTTCGACTTCGCCGCCGTCAATCGACCACCAGCAGCGTATCTCCCGGCCGGCGACGATCAGCCAGAAGCTGCCCGGATCGGCCATTTCCGCATCGCAGGCCGATGGCATAGCCCGCCCATTTGGGTGCGAGTGATAATGCCCGATCGGGCCTGCAGCCCCCGATCGGGCCGCGCGATAGGCTGCGATGAGTGCGGCGGGATCGATTTCGAATCTACACGCTGGCTCCGCGGCGACATTGCGGCACCGGCAAATCTGCGAGACCTGCGCTCCATGCCCCAGCAGTAGCCCGCAAACCTCGCGATCGGGCTCTTCGGCGGCATGGGCCCGGATTTCGTCGAGCAGCGCTCTTGATATCGCCAATTCCATTGCCACATCCTTTGCCTGATGACCGGGGGTAAGTCGACATTGCGGGCAATCGTTCCGGCCGAAGCGCTGGGCTGGCGGCTCGATCGCGCGTTGGCGGTCGCGCTGCCGACCCTGTCACGCGAGCGGCTGAAGGCGTTGATTTCATCCGGTCAGGTGAGCGGCGGAAACGGCCAGCTCGCCCGCGATCCGGCGCAGAAGGTGAGTGGCGGCGCAGCGTTCGACGTCATCGTCCCCGATCCGACCCCCGCTCATAACGAAGCGCAGGATATTCCGCTCATCGTCGCTTATGAGGACGAGCATCTGATCGTGATCGACAAGCCCGCAGGGCTCGTCGTGCATCCTGCCGCCGGCAATTACGATGGGACCCTCGTAAATGCCCTGCTTCACCATTGCCGCGGCAGCCTTTCGGGTATCGGTGGTGTCGAGCGGCCGGGCATCGTCCACCGCATCGACAAGGACACTTCGGGGCTGATGGTTGCCGCGAAAACCGATCCTGCGCATGTCGGGCTGGCCGCCTTATTTGCCCGGCACGATATCGACCGACGCTATCGGGCGATCGTGAACGGGTGGCCCAATCCGGCCGCGGGCTCTGTCGATGCGCCGCTGGCGCGGTCGTCGACCAATCGGAAGAAGATCGCGATTGTCAGCGATGGCCGCGGGAAACGCGCCGTCACCCATTACCGCACGATTCAGAAGCTCTCCGGCGCGGCGCTGGTCGAATGCGCCCTGGAAACGGGGCGCACGCATCAGGTGCGGGTGCATATGGCATCGCTTGGCCATGCCCTGATCGGCGATCCCGTTTATGGCCGGCCAAAATCGGAACATCGCGAAGTGCTTAACCGTTTGTCATTCGAACGGCAGGCATTGCACGCGGCGGAACTGGGTTTCATTCACCCGATCACAAGCAAGGCTTTACACTTCAGTAGCGAAATTCCACCCGATATGCAGCGATTGTTCAGCGAGCTTGTGATATAAATGCAACGAATGACAGGGTTGGAAGCATCCGACTCGTTCATAGGTTTTTACCGCAGGGAGTATGATGATCATGGCCAACGGAAAGAACGTCCCCGCGACGATCCCCGCGCTCGGCAGCGAGCAGGGTCTGAACCGTTACCTCGCCGAGATCCGTAAATTTCCTCTGCTCACCGCAGAGGAAGAATATATGCTGGCGAAGCGCTTCCACGAACATGGCGATCCCGAAGCCGCCGCCCGGCTGGTAACCTCGCACCTTCGGCTCGTCGCCAAGATCGCGATGGGCTATCGTGGCTATGGCCTGCCGACCAACGAGCTGATTTCCGAAGGAAATATCGGGCTGATGCAGGGCGTGAAGAAGTTCGAGCCCGATCGCGGATTCCGTCTCGCAACCTATGCGATGTGGTGGATCAAGGCTTCGATCCAGGAATATATCCTGCGGTCATGGAGCCTGGTTAAGATGGGCACCACCGCGGCCCAGAAGAAATTGTTCTTCAATCTGCGACGGATGAAGTCGAAGCTCGATGCGTTCGAGGACGGCGATCTGCGCCCAGAGGATCTTCACAAGATCGCGACCGACCTCGGCGTCACCGAGGCCGAGGTGACCAGCATGAACCGCCGCATGTCGATGGGCGGCGATACGTCGCTCAACGTCGCCGTCCGCGAGGATGGCGAGGGCCAGTGGCAGGATTGGCTGGTCGACACCGATCCGCTGCAGGACGAACGGATCGCCGATATCGAGGAGCGCAGCGTTCGCCACAATATGCTCGAAGAGGCGATGAACGCGCTCAACGATCGCGAAAAGCATATTCTGGTCGAGCGCCGGCTGGTCGACGAACCCAAGACGCTCGAGGAACTCAGCCAGGTCTATGGCGTGAGCCGCGAGCGCGTCCGCCAGATCGAGGTCCGCGCGTTCGATAAATTGCAAAAGGCGATGATGCGGATCGCCGGCGAAAAGCGCCTGCTCCCCGCGATGTAAACAGGAATTCCTCCCCGAGTTCGTCTCGGGGGGGAATTTTTATGCCGCGTTGCCGTCTGCGTACGAACAGCTAATCTGAACAGCCTTCCCTCCAACTGTTCGAGCCAGCTGCAATGTCCGATCCCGGCACGCCGACCTTCGATCAATTGCGCGTATTCTTGGCGATCGTCGAAACCGGCAGTTTCGCCGCCGCCGGCCGCCGGCTGAACCGCGCGACCTCCGTCATCAGCTACGGGATCGCCAATCTCGAAGCGCAACTCGGCGTCCAGCTCTTCGATCGGCAGGCGACCCGCAAGCCACGGCTCAGCGTCGCGGGTCAAGCGGTACTGGCGGAGGCACGCGCGGTGTCGCACGGCATCGACGGGCTGCGCTCCAAGGTAAAGGGGCTGCTTCAGGGGCTGGAAGCCGAAGTGCATCTGGCCGTCGACGTCATGTTGCCCTCCTCGCGGCTTTCGGGCGCGCTGAAAGCATTCCAGGCCGCTTTTCCCACGGTAACCTTGCGGCTGCATGCCGAAGCAATCGGCGGCGTGCCGTGGATGGTGCTCGAGGGGCGCGCGGCGGTCGGCGTGGCCGGGCCGCTCGCGGCCGAGGTTGCGGGGCTCGAACGGATCGCGCTGGGCCGCGTCACGATGGTGCCGGTGGCGGCGCCCGATCATCCGCTCGCCCGTCTGCACCCGATTACGCCCGGCGTGGCCCGCGATCATCTCCAGCTCGTGCTCACCGATCGATCGCCGCTAACGGCGGGCCGCGATTTCAGGGTGTTGAGCCCGCGCACGTGGCGGCTCGCCGATCTCAGCGTGAAGCATGCGCTGCTCCGCGACGGGATCGGATGGGGCAATATGCCCAAGCCGATGGTGGCGGACGATCTCGCGTCCGGCCGGCTTGTCATGCTAGACGTGCCCGATCAGGCGGTGGCGGTATATGCGTTCGACGGCATCTATCGCAGCGACAGCCCGCCCGGACCGGCCGCGACCTGGCTTCTCGCGCATTTCGCCGCGCAAGCCAACTATACAGAAATATAGAATAGTTAGATCGATATTATTCAGCTACCTGATCGACCCGCCCTGACGCATTACAGCATCAGAGGCTGACGCAATCCAACCCGCGCCGACCTCCCAGCAGAGGAGTGAAGGTCATGGCGTTCCAGCAATTCGATCATGTTCCGTCGATGGCACCAGTCAGCGTCCCGGCCCGTGCGGCTACCGCCGCGGCCCGAACTGCCGCCCCGGTGGCCCCCGCCAGCAATGGCTATGCAAGCTTGTTCACTAGCATCGCGATCGGCGCGCTCGCGCTGTTCATGATCGGCTATGAAGTAACCGAGGCGATGGAATCGCTGGCGATCGGCCTGATCGCGGCGGATCTGGTGTTCCTGGCCGTGGCCGCCGGCTGGGCCGTGGTCAGCGACGGACGGCACTAATCCGCGACCGGGCTTGATTCCGGCCCCGCCCGCCACCTACATAGGTGGCAGGAGGATTGCCCGATGAACCCCGAAACTTGCCCGATCGAGTTCAATTTTGACCCGGAGACCTTCAAGGTCGGCGATTCGGTGAGCTATCGGGTAACCGGTTCGCTCACCGGCTTTCCGTTCATGGGTATTCTGCTCGAAGTGCATGACGATCATGTCGTGCTGACCTCGAATCCCGAAGATCTGACCAGCCGGATGCGTGCGACCCGCGAAAGCCGTCCGGTCGTTGCCGAAGAGGATGTTTGCTGATCATCATGCGGCGTTCCGCTTTGCTTGCCGGCATGACGCTAGCCATATTGCTTGCCGGCCCCGCTTTTTCGCAGCCGGTCGCGTCCCCATCGCCCGCCGTCGCTCCGCAGCCGGCGCTCGTTCGTATCAGCCTGCAGACCAGCGAAGGCATGATCGTTCTCGATCTGGAAAAGGATCGCGCGCCGATCACGACCGCGAACTTCCTCCATTATCTTGATCTGAAGCGGTTCGATGGAATGAGCTTCTATCGCGCGGTCAAGGTGCCAGGCGCGCCTGATTTCGGGCTGATACAGGGCGGCGTCCACTTCGATCCGAAGAAGATGTTCCCCCCGATCGCGCATGAACCCACTAGCAAGACAGGCGTGCTGCACAGCGATGGCACGATCTCGATGGCGCGCAACGCGCCCGGCAGCGCGACCGGGGATTTCTTCATCACCATCGGTGCGATGGCCTATATGGATGCCGATCCCGCCAAGCCCGGCGCAGAGGGCGCGGGCTATGCCGCCTTCGGCCATGTCGTCGAGGGCATGGACGTTGTCCGCAAGATTCTCGCGGCGCCGGTCTCGGCCACCGAAGGAGTCGGAGCCATGAAAGGGCAAATGCTGGCGGCACCGGTAAAGATTATCGCCGCCAGACGCGTAAAATAGCGATCGCCCCACCCGCGGTTTTTCAGGTGAAGTTTACAACCGGAGGAATGCGGTCAGCATCCGGCTTTCGGCCTATTCCCATGCCTAGGCAGGCAAAAAGACATTTGCATCCACAGATGGTTAACGGCATCCCGATGTTTAAGCCGAATACCTGCATGGGTATTGCGGCGCTGACGAACACCAACGATAGCAGCTACAATCGTGGCGCGAATGAACGCTTCGGACCACATTTTCATGGCCGCACGACAACGGAGATCGACGCGTGATTCTTGAACACAAGGACGATCTGAAAGCCTTTCGCGAGGCGGTGCGGAATTGGGTGCGCGAAGCGGCGCCAATAGAGCGCGCACATGAATGGCACCGTTCCAAAGGCCCCGAACTGGTCGAAATCCAGCGCTGGTGGATGGCCGAGCTCCACAAGGTCGGCCTGGCCATTCCGCACTGGCCGGTAGAATATGGCGGAGCGGGTCTGGGCCTGGCGCACCAGATCATCATCGCCGACGAGTTTGCGCGCGCGCGCTCGCCGGGGAGCGACATGTTCGTTATCAGCCTCAATCACGTGCCGGGAACGCTGATTCCGCATGGAACCGAAGCCCAGAAGAAGCGGTATCTGCCTGCGGTGGCGGAAGGAGAACTTTGGTGCCAGGGCTTCTCCGAGCCCGGCGCAGGATCCGATCTGGCGAGTCTCAAGACGCGTGCCGTCCGCGACGGCGATCATTATATCGTCAACGGGCAGAAGATCTGGTCGACCAATTCGATGTATGCGAGCCAGTGCCTGCTGCTGGTGCGGACCGATCCGACGGCGAAGAAGCATCAGGGCATCAGCTACCTGATCATGGACATGAACGCGCCGGGCGTCGAGGTACGGCCGATCCGCAAGTCGAATGGCGGCTCGAACTTCGGCGAGATTTTCATGACCGACGTGCGCATTCCGGTCGAAAATCTGATCGGTGCGGAAAATAACGGCTGGATGGTG
This sequence comes from Sphingomonas sp. YR710, assembly GCF_900101455.1. GTDB lineage: Bacteria > Pseudomonadota > Alphaproteobacteria > Sphingomonadales > Sphingomonadaceae > Rhizorhabdus. Next base: position 134,167 of record NZ_FMZJ01000006.1, read on the forward strand.
TCGCAGTCGACGCTGACCTCGGAGCGCGGTGTTTTGAGCTTCGATGGCGCCGAGCGCGACATGATGTTCCTGGTCGACGTGTACAATCAGGCCCGCGCCGAAAATGCCGCATGGCTCGACGATGCCGAGATGCGGCGCGAGTTCATCACGCTGTTTTCCGAAATGCAGTCGGTGCGCCAGCAGATCCGCGCGCTCTTGCGCGAACCGCACGGGGGAACCGCTTATTCCATGACGCCGTCGCTGGTGAAAATGGCGCGTACATCGCTGAACAACCGCCTCGGCGCCTTCCGGGTCCGGGCTCAGGGGCTGGCCAGCCAGTTCCCCGCACCCGGCACTTGGCGTGCACCGATGTACGAGTATCTCGATACCTTCGGCATGACCATTTCAGGCGGCTCCAACGAGATCCAGCGCAACCTGATCGCCGAACGCGGACTGGGCCTGCCGCGAGGCTGATCCCCCGAAAGGGCATGCGGCTTGTGCGCCTCTGCGCTCAACCCGCATGCCATGTCGAATGCGCCACGGAACGCGCAGCCTTCTCGGCATATCGGTCGGCAAGGTCGAGGTGGATTTTCCGCGCGACCATGTTTGTCGCAAGATTAGCGGCCGATCGTTCGCAAATCTCGCGGCGCGCGAAATACTCAGTATCATGGATTTCGATCATCGGACGTTCCCTGAACAGTGGGAGCGCAATGAGTCTCTCAGCCGTCGGAATACCTGATACGCGCCCGACGATGGCGAGTGTTTACCACTATTGTTTCGTGCTGCCTGTACGTAATCCCCCCTCACGATCGAATTTTGATCGTTTCGCCTTGCACTCGACCGCGCCGTCGAGCGTTACGGTGAAGAGGCGCGCCCTTTCTTGCAACGCGACATCGAAATGGTGATGCCGCCCGTCAATCGAACGCTCGGTCGATCGACGGTGGCGGCGAAGAAAACCAACGCGGGCCGGACTCGGTCATGTGGAAGCAATCCTCCAGCCGAACGCCGAACGCGCCGGGAATATAGATGCCCGGCTCATCCGAGAAGCACATGCCCGGGCTCAGCTTCATCGCTTCGCCATGCACCAGATTAACCGGTTCATGGCCGTCGAGGCCGATGCCATGCCCCGTGCGGTGCGATAGTCCTGGCAACTTGTAGCGCGGCCCATAGCCCAGGCTCTCATAATAAAGCCGGACCGCATCGTCGACCGCCCCCGCCGGCGCGCCGATCCGCGCGGCTTCGAACGCGATCTGCTGGCCGCGATGGACCTGATCCCAGACGGTGCGCTGATGCTTGTCGGCCCCTCCGAACACGAATGTCCGCGACACGTCGGATTGATAGCCCTGCACCGTGCAGCCGCAATCCATCAACACCACCGCGCCCTCGCGCACGATCTGCGGCTGATGCGATCCGTGCGGATAGGCGCTCGCCTCGCCGAGCAGGATCAGTTCGAATTCGGGATCGCCGCCCAAGGCCGACGTCGCCTTGTTCATGATCGTCGCGATATCGGCGGAGGTCATGCCACGTTCGATCTTCGGCGCGGTATAACGATAGGCGGCGATGGTGACGTCGGTCGCCGCCTGCATCAGCGCGATCTCGGCGGGGGATTTCACCATCCGGCACGCCCGCACCACCGCCGCGCCCGATCGTATCGCGGCGTGCGGCAACGCCCTGGCCAGCCCGTCGACCGCGAAATAACGCAACGTCTCCTCGATCGCGACGATGGCGCCCGCCTTATGATCGGTAAGCCAGCCCGCGACCAAAGCCAGCGGATCCTCATCCTCCTGCCAGGTCCGCACCTCGGCCGATACGTTCAGCGTCTCGCGCACCGAGGGCTCCTCGAAGAACGGCGTCACCACACCGATCCGGCCCTCGGCCGGGATAATCGCCGCGGTCAGCCGCTCGCTGCGATGCCATTGGATACCGGTGAAGTAAGCCAGCGACGCGCCGGGCTCGATCAGCAGCGCAGTCAATCCCTGCGCCCGCATCAGCCCCTGCACCTTCGCGATCCGCGCGAGCCGTTCGGCCGGGGTGATCGGGACGATGCCGGTGGTCATCGAGGTCAGCCCGCCAGCGCTCCATGCGGGCCGGGTCGCAGCAAGAGCGAGGCCGGCCGCACTACTGGCGAGAAAGGTCCGTCGGTTCATCGCACATCCCTTGTTCAAGCCCCTCTCCCGCTTGCGGGAGAGGCTGGGTGAGGGTCTTCTTCTTTCTTCTTCTACAGTGCGATACCGAGAAGGTAAGAAGAAAGAAGACCCTCACCCAACCCTCTCCCGCAAGCGGGAGAGGGCTTCAGGAGGGCGCCTCAATCCGCCGCCACCGGTCCCGCCAGCGCCTTCGGCCGCCGTGCCATCCACACGAACAGGATCAGCCCGAACGCGATCCAGCCACAGATCCAGAAGATGTCGATCGCCCCCAGCAGATAGGCCTGGCCCACCATCTGCCGCGAGATCATGCCCGCCGCCTGATGATCGGTCGCACCAAATTCGCGAAGTTGCGAAATCGAATTTGCATAAGGTGTCGCGAACGACGAACTGCTCTCGGCCAACCGGCTCTGGTGCAGCGCCTCGCGGCGATCCCAGATGGTGGTGACCAGAGACGCCGCGAAGCTACCCGCGGTGATCCGCACGAAATTCTGGAGGCCCGCCGCTGAAGGCAGCCGTTCGGCCGGAATGCCATCGAGCGAGATGTTGAGCAGCGCCATGAAGAAGATGCTCATCGCCAGCCCCTGCACCGCCATCGGCGCCATCAGGTGCCAGTAATCGGCATAGGTCGTGTAGCCCGAACGCATGAAGTAGGACAGGCCAAACAGGCTGAACGACGCCGTTGCCAGCCACCGAGGATCGATCTTGCCCGAAAAGCGCGCGAGGAACGGCGTCGCGATAACCGCGACGATCCCGCTCGGCGCCGACACCAGCCCGGCCCAGGTCGCGGTATAGCCGAGTTGTTGCTGAAGCCACAGAGGCAGCAGCAGCGAATTGCCGAAGAACAGCGCATAACCCAGCGCCAGCGCCGCCGTCCCGAAGGCGAAATTGCGGCTTCTGAACAGGCTGAGATCGACGATCGGTCTTTTTTCGGTCAGTTCCCAGATCAGCCATGCGACAAAGCCGACTGCCGCGCACAAGGCCATCACCACGATCATCGTCGAGTGGAACCAGTCGGCATTCTTGCCGAGATCGAGCACGACCTGCAGCGATCCCACCCAAAAGGCGAGCAGCGCGAGACCGACCGTGTCGATCGCGATTTTGCGCGTCGGTGTCTCGCGGCTTTTCAGGAAGCGCCAGCTCACGAACGCGGCGGCCAGCCCCACCGGCACGTTGATCAGGAAGATCCAGCCCCAGTGGAAATTATCCGAAATATAGCCGCCGAGGATCGGCCCGGCGACCGGCCCGACCATCGTCGTCATCGACCAGATGCCGAGCGCCGTCGCGCGCTTGTGCGACGGGAAGATCGCGATCAGCAAGGCCTGGCTGCCGGGGATCATCGGCCCCGATACCGCGCCCTGCAGGATACGGAAGCCGATCAGCGACGGCAGACTCCACGCGATGCCGCACATCAGCGATGCGATCGTGAACAGGATCACCGAAACCACGAACGTCCGGACCACGCCGAACCGGCCCATCAGCCAGCCGGTCAGCGGCACCGAGATCCCGTTGGCGACCGCAAAGGCGGTGATCACCCAGGTGCTGCTATCCGAACTCACGCCCAGATTGCCGGCGATCGTCGTCAGCGAGACGTTGGCGATCGTGGTGTCGAGCACCTGCATGAAGGTGCCGAGCGCGAGTGCGAGCGCCACCGCGCCGAGCACGACACCGGCAAGCGGGGCCGGCTGCCCCTCCCCCGCGGCCGCGCTCACCGTGCGCTCGCGCCGCCGCGATTGGCGGCAATGATGCGGTTGATCAGGCTGTCGACGTTCGGCCCGCCATTCTGGCTCGCCTGGGCGTCGAGCGTGCCGGTTGCGGCGCGCGCGACAGGTGCCCCATCATGCTTGCTGGTATCGACCTTCACCGTCACCGACATGCCGATGCGCAGCGGATTGCTGTTCAACTCCGTCGGATCGACACCAATCCGGACCGGCACGCGCTGGACGATCTTGATCCAGTTGCCCGATGCGTTCTGCGGCGGCAGCAAGGCGAACGCGCTGCCGCTGCCCGCGCCAAGCCCGAGGACATGACCATGGAAGGTCACGCCACTGCCATAAGCATCGCTCCTGATCGTCACCGGCTGGCCGACGCGGATATCGGCGAGCTGTGTCTCGCGGAAATTGGCGTCGATCCACACGCGATCGAGCGGCACCACCGCCATCAGCGGCGTGCCCGGCGTCACCTGCTGACCGAGCTGGACGGTCCGCTGCGCAATCACACCATCAACGGGCGCGGTCAGGCGCATATGCCCCTGGACGATCGCCGCGCGGCGCACCCCGGCAATCGCCGCCAGCACGTCAGGATTATTTTCGACATTGGTGCCCTGCACGGTCGACTGGCTCTGTGCCTGCCGGCTGCGCGCGAGATCGAGCGCGGCCTGCGCGGTGCGCACCGCATCGGCGGCGTGCGACACCTCCTCGCCCGAAACCGCGCCTTCCTTGGCCGCACCCTGGCGGCGGGTCAGATCGTTGCGTGCCTTGGCGAGATCGGCCTGCGCCTGCACGATCTCGGCGCGACTCTCGTCGACCTTCGCGAAATTGGCGCGGACTCCGCGCACCGCCCGCGCCAGATCGGCCTCGGCCGATGCCATCGCGGCGTCCGCGGTGGCGGGATCGAGTTCGAGCAAAGGCTGACCGCGCTTCACGCTTTCGGTATTATCGGCGTGAAGCGAAAGGATCGTCCCAGCCTCGCGGCTGGTTATCGCGACGACGTCGCCGGCGACATAGGCGTCGTCGGTGGTCTGGACGGCGGGCGCCAGGAATTCGGCATAGCCGCCATAGCCCGCCGCGGCGATCAGCAGCGCTCCGCCGAGCAGGAACAACCCGCGCTTGCGAGCGCGGGGCGCGCCTTCCGGTTCTGCGACCTCTCCCGGCGCGGCGGCCGGCGTGCTGGCAAGGATGTCCTCCGAACGATCTTCGGAGACGGGATCCTGATTTTCGGTGAGCATGGCTGTTACCTCTGGTGGGCGACGGCATCGACCGACGCAGTGATATGGGAAAGGGGGGTGAAGCCGCCGCCCATCGCGGTCAGCAACTGGATGCGGCGGACGGCGCCGTCGGCTTCGATATCGGCCTGGTGCTGCTTGGCAGCGAGCAGCCGATCGCCGGCGTCGAGCACATCGAGCCGCGCGCCCAGCCCGGTACGGATCCGGACCTCGTCGAGCCGGACGGTCTCGCCGAGCCCCGCAACGATCTGGCGCTGTTGCGCGGCATCGGCGGCATTGGTATGCACCGCCGACAGCGCATCGGCGGCTTCGCGCACCGCCTGGACGACCTTCGCATTATAATCGGCAATCGCGACGTCGATGCCGGCGACCGCGCCCTTATAATCCGCCTTGAGCCTGCCGCCCTCGAAGATCGGCAAATGCAACGCCGGCCCGGCGCCATAGGTCAGCGCCCCGCCGGTAAACAGCGCGCCGAGCCCGAGCGCCGACGATCCGACGAACGCCTTGATGTCGATGTCGGGGTAGAATTCGGCCTTGGCCATCTTGCGGCCCGCTTCGGCTCCTTCGATCCGCGCGCGGGCGGCGAGGATATCGGGGCGGCGGCCGAGCAGATCCGCGGGCAGTTTCGCCGGCAGCGGCAGCGCCCGGTCATAAGCCAGCGCGACCGGCGTGATCGTCGCATAATAATCGGCGCCACGTCCGGCGAGCGCGGCCAGCGCGTGGATCATCAGCAGCCGGTCGCCATCCGCGCGCACCTTTGCCTGCTGCGCCTCGGCGAGCAGCGTTTCAGACGCGCGCAGATCGAAATCGCTGGCAAGCTGGTTGCGGACCCGGCTGTGGGCAATGCCGAGCTGTTCCTGCCGCGACGCGACAAAATCGGCCGCGATCTTCGCCTGCGCCTCGGCCCGCGCCAGATTGACATAGGTGGAGGCGACCGCGCTCGACAAGGCGATCCGCGCGGCGGCGACATCAAGGCCGGCGGCATCGGCATTGGCACGCGCTTGGGCCACCAACGCCTTCTGCTTGCCGGCAAGGTCGAGCGACCAGGACAGATTGGCCTGCGCCGTACCGACCCATTGGGTGGACCCTCCATAAGGCGGCGGAATGATATATTTTTCACTGAGCCGCGTCCTTGTCTCCTGGACGTCGGCGCCGATCTGCGGCTGCAATCCGGCGCGATCGGCATCGATCGTCGCGGTCGCTACCCGCAGCCGGGCGATCGCCGCATCGAGCGACGGATTACCGGCCAGCGCGTCGGCCATGATCCGATCGAGCTGCGGGTCGTTCATCTCGGTCCACCAGTCGGATGCCACCGATGCCGACGGCCCCTCCAGCCCCATCGTGGGCGCTGCGAGCGGCATGAAAGCGGGTTTGTCGTGCGGAACGGCGGCGCATCCGGCGAGCAGGCTCGCCATCACTGCGACCGTGAAGCTGGACTTGATCATTTCATTCTTCCCTGTCTTTGGCATGACAACCTAATAGGGCGTACCGATCTGTTACATTAATACCCAATACGGCATCTGACTGATGCCGATCCGGGCCTAATCGGAGCGGCGATTATGGCGTAATCGGCTGTTCGACGCCGCCGGACGGGCGGCTACCGATCCCTTTTATGGAGCTCTCCAATGGCAAAACGCCTTGATCATAACGTCTCCAGCCCGGCGGGCATGAAGGCGCTTGGCCAACTTTATGGCTATGTCATGCAGTCCGGCCTCGATCCGCAGCTGATCGATCTCGTCTTCCTGCGCGTGTCGCAGGTCAATGGCTGCGCCTATTGCATCGACATGCACAGCCGCGACTTGATCAAACGCGGCATGGACATATCCCGGCTGGTGCTCGTCCCCGTCTGGCGCGAGGCCGGCGAACTGTTCGACCCGACCGAACGCGCGGCACTCGCCTGGGCCGAAACGGTGACTTTGGTGGCCTCGACCGGCATCCCTGGCGCCGATTATCAGGCGGCGTCCGCCATATTCAACGACAAGGCCCTCACCGACCTGACGATCGCGATCGGCCTGATGAACAGCTACAACCGCCTCGCGATCGCGTTTCGCGCAACACCAGCGGCGGCGGCGTAATTCTGAATTCCTCCCCGAGCTTGGCTCGGGGAGGTGGCAGCGCAAAGCGCTGACGGAGGGGTCTACGAACGGTTCCGCATGCCCCTCCACCACCCGCTACGCGGGCGGTCCCCCTCCCCGTTCCGGGGAGGAATTCATATCCGCCCCAGCACCCGCACCCCAACCGTCGTCCGCGCGGCAAAGCCCAGCGTCTCGTACAGTGCAATCGCCCCGGCATTCGTCGCATAGACATGCAGAAACGGCATCTCGCCCCGCTCCAATATCCGCTCGATCACAATTCGCATCAGCCCGGCCGCATAGCCCTGTCCCCGAAAATCGGGATGCGTGCAGACCCCGCTCACCTCGGTAAACCCCTCCGGTTTCATCCGCTCGCCCGCCATCGCCACGAGCCGCCCGTCCTGCTTCACGCCGACGAAACCGCCCAGGCGGTGAGTCCGCGCGAAAAAGGGGCCCGGTTCGGTCAGCGTCGCCAGCGCGAGCATCTCGGCTGCGTCCCCATCGCCCAGTTCCTCGACCGCAAATCCCGGCGGCTCGCCGCCGCGCAATGTCGGGCAGACCATCTGGCAACATAAGGCTGCCTTGAGCAAAATCGTCTCCGGAGGCTGCGGCATTTCGCCCCCCTCGACCGTCCAGACGACGCCATCCGCCGGAATCAACGCCGTCAGCGCGGCCAGACTCTCCGGTGTCGCATCCGCGCTCGCCGCGAACACCCCATGATCGGCCACGAAGCGCAGCGCCCGCCCGTCGCCCTGTGCCAGACAGGATTGTCGCGAGGTCAGCGCGCTCCACACCGGCCGGTCGAGCCGATGCTCAGCCATTGATCGCATAGCCCGAAGCATGCGCCGCAAAATGCTGCCGCAGGAAATCAAGCAGCACCCGCACCCGTGCCGGCCGCGCCCGCCCCGGTGGCGACACGACATAAAGCGGGCCGGGCAGCGCGCTCCAATCGGGCAGCAATTCGACCAGCCGGCCGTCGGCCACCTCCTGCCACACGAAATATTCGGGCATCAGCGTCATGCCCAACCCGGCTACCAAAGCTGGCACCATCGCGCTGGCATTATTGATCCTGAGCGCCCCTTGCACCTGGATCGTGCAGCTTTCGCCGGCCCGATCGAGCTTCCACTGGCTGCCCCACGCGACATGGGTCGGCACCACCGCCGGCATATGTTCGAGATCGCGCGGATGCTCGGGCAATCCGTGGATCGCGATAAAATCGGGCGATGCGACCAATATCCGGCGGAACGACAATAGCCGGCTGATACGCAGCGAGGAATCGCTGGCCGCACCGATCTGCAGGACGAAATCGAACCCGTCCATCACGACGTCGACCGGATTGTCGATCAGGCACAGATCTATCTGTATATCCGGATATGCTTTCAGGAAGGCCGGCAGGATCGGCGACAGCACGACGACGCCGAACGCCGTCGTCACCGCCAGCCGGATAAGCCCGCGCGGCACCGCCGCCTCATCGAGAATGTCCGCTTCTATCGTCGCGCCGTCCGCCAGGATCCGCCGCGCCCGATCGAGCGCGAGCCGCCCGCTCTCGGTGAGCGATAATTTGCGGGTCGTGCGGTGCAGCAGCGTCGTGCGAAGCCGCTCCTCGAGCCGCGTCACGGCCTTCGAAACCGTCGTCTTGGCAATGCCGAGATCTTCGGCGGCCTGCGCGAACGAGCCCCTGTCGACCACCTTCGCGAAAATCGCCCACGCCTCGAAATCGGGCATATGCGGCATGTCGGCTCCCGGATATGTGCAGGGACGATAGTTGCACAGGCTCAGCTGTAATTGAAGCTGATGCTGATCCGCTCGCTTTTCGCCGCGCCGGCCATCACCTCGTGGCGCAACCAGCTTTCCCACAGCAGGATCGTGCCGGTCGCCGGCTCGGCATAGACGAAGGGTCGGCTATCCTCGGGCGCATCGGCGGTTCGGCCCGGAGCCGCCATCATCATAGGCAGCCTGGGATCTTCGAGCTTGAGCGTCCCGGCCCCCGGCGGCACGCAGACATAAAAAGTCCCCGATATCATACTGTGCGGATGGAGATGCCCCGAATGGCCGCCACCCGGCTTCAAGATATTGACCCACAGGCTGTCGAGCTTCGGCTTGCGGCGGCCAAGGTCCAGAAAGGACTCCGTGGCAAAGCGCTGCGCGTGGCGATCGAGGATGCGCTTGAGCTCCGCGATCACCGGGTCGCGCATCGGCAGGTCGTTGAGCGAAGCGTAGGACGTATAGCCCGGATAGCCATTCGCCTTCGACCATGCCCGGCCCGCTTTGTCATCCTGCGCCAGCGCGCGGCAGGATCGTTCGAGTTCGGTGACGAGCGCGGGATCGTCGATCGCGTCCTGATAGAGACGGGTGACGAAAAGAGTTTTGATAGCCATGAAGACGCCGAAGCACGGCCGGCGCCCCTGTTCAAGCGCCGGCTGCTTCTTCACCTTCAGATATTGATCATCCCGCCATCGACCACCAGTTCGCTGCCCACCGTGAAGCGACTCTCGTCGGACGCGAAATAGACAATCGCATCGGCAATCTCCTTCGCTTCGCCGAACCGGCCAATCGGCAGCACGCCGATCAGATAATCCTTGAAGCCGGCCAGATCGCTGTCGCCGAAGCCCAGCTTGCCGTAGAGCGGCGTCGTCACCGGGCCGGGGCTGACGACATTGGCGCGAATGCCGCGGCCGATCAGTTCGCCGGACAAGGTGCGGGCCAACGAGATCAACGCTGCCTTGGTCGCGGCATAGACGATCGAACCGGGCTTGCCGAGATGCGCATTGACCGATCCGTTGAGGATGATCGATGCGGGGTTCGACAGAATCGGCAGCAAAGCCTGCACGAGGAACAATGGCCCCTTCACGTTGACCGCCATCGAGCGGTCGAACCCGGCCTCGTCCCAACCGTCGAGCGGCCGGAAATCGGCGACGCCGGCATTGACGAACAGCACATCGAGGCGGCCGAACGTATCGCGGATCGTATCGGCGATCCGGCGCTGGTCTGCGACGTCGCCGGCGTCGGCGCGGATCGCGAGCACGTCGCCCAGTTCCTTGCTTGCGGCTTCGAGGCGGCCCGCGTCGGTGCCGGTGATGACGACTTTCGCGCCTTCCTCGACGAAGCGGTGGGCGGTGGCGAGGCCGATTCCACTGGTGGCACCGGTGACGAGGGCGATTTTGTTGGCGAGGCGGAGCATCGGACTATTCCTTTTTCGAAGGCCGGCGCCCTGTGCGCCGGCTGATGAAGAGGATCTACGCCCGCAGTATTTCTTGATCGATGGGCTAAAGATGATCTATTCATTCAGCTTTCCTGAAGGATTGGCTATGGACCGCTTGCGGGCATATGAGGTTTTCACGGCCGTCGTCGCGCGCGGCGGCTTTGCGCGGGCCGCCGATGCGCTGGATACCTCGCCGGCCAACGTCACCCGCTATATCACGGAACTCGAGGCGCATCTCGGCACGCGGTTGCTCAACCGTACGTCGCGCCGCTTTTCGCTGACCGAGGCAGGCGAGGCCCTTTACGATCGCGCGCGCGCCATCATCGAGGATGTCACCGAAGCCGAAGCGCTGGCGACCGCCACCGCCGCGCGGCCGCGCGGACGGCTGCGGATCAACGCTCCGGTCAGCTTCGGCATCCACCACCTCGCGCCCTTATGGCCAAGATTCATGACCGCCTGGCCCGATATCGAACTCGATATCGTGCTCGGAGACCGTGTGGTCGATATCGTCGAGGAGGGTTTCGATCTGGCGATCCGCATCTCGCGCGGCGGATCGCAAACGCATGTCGCGCGCAAGCTGGCGGTCTCGCACAATATCGTCTGCGCGTCGCCCGATTATATCGCCCGCAACGGCGCGCCCACTGTTCCCGCCGGCCTCTCGCACCATCGCTGCGTGGTCTATAGCTATGCGGCGATGGCCGAGGAATGGTCTTTCACCGACGATGCCGGCAAGCTGCACAGCACCCGCGTACGCGCGGCGATGCAGGTCAACAATGGCGATACCGCACGGGAGGCGGCGCTCGCCGGCCAGGCGATCATCTGGCAGCCGACCTTCCTGATCGGCGACGATCTGCGGGCCGGCCGGCTGATACGGCTACTGCCCGGTTACAGCCTGCCCGATATCGACATTTTGGCGGTCTATCCCAGCCGCCGGCACCTGGGCGCCAAAGTGCGGCTGATGGTCGATTTCCTGGCCGACGCATTCGGCGGAATGCCCGCCTGGGACTGACGATCATCGCAGCGGCGCTAATATCGCCACAACGCCACCATCACGATCGCCGACACCGCGACGCTCGCCAGGATCGGCAGCGCCGCCTGCCGCCCGGGGCGGCCGGGCGCGAAGGCGATAGCTATTGCGGCTTTGAACAGGCTGTTGAGCAGCACCGGCAGCGCCAGCATGAAACCGGCCAGATCCGGATCGAGGGTACCAGGCGCGATATTGCCCATCGTCACGATCGCGGCATCCACGTCCGCCAGGCCGGTCAGCGCGAGCAGCCCGGCGACGCCGATATGGCCAAATGCCTGCATCGCCCAGTGGCTGATCACCCCCAGCACGGCGACCAGCAATGCCAGGCCGAGTGCCGCCTTGATTTCCAGCGGATTGCCCAGTTCCACCGCGCCCATGCCGCTTGGCATCACCCGGCCGCGGGTTGCGATCAAAGCCAGAACCGTCGCGGTGAGCAATGCCGGCACCATCAATTTCGCCAACATCGGCAAAGCGAAAGGGGCAAGCAGCCCGGTCAGCACCAGCACGCGGGCGAACATCACCGCTGACGCCAACGCAATGCCGGCCGTCAATATGTCGGGCGGGCCGTCGCCGGACCGGAGGCGCCGCGCGTAATTGGCCGTCACCGCCGTCGAGGACACCATCGCGCCGAACAACGCCGTCGCCAGCAATCCGCGCTCTGCACCGACCCGCCGGCCCGCGACATAACCGGCGAAGGACAGGCCACAGACGATCACCACCACCAACCACAATTGATGCGGATTCCAGGCATCGAACGGCCCCATCGCGCGGTCGGGCAACAGCGGCAGGATGACGAGGCTGATCAGCGCGAACCGCGCCGCCGATCGCATTTCGGGCTCGTTCATGCCGCGCAGCCAACCATGCAAATTCTTGCGCATCGACAGGATCAACGTCACCACCGCCGATGCCCCCAGCGCCGCCTGGCCATGGCCGGTCGTGGCCATCATGCCCAGCATCAGCACGAGCAGTCCGACGGCCATGCTGGTAGCGCTCAATGTGGCGGGGTTGGCGCTCTGCCGGATATAGCCCGCGATCAGCAGCGCCGAGACGGCCGCCATCATCATGGCTCCGGTCAAAACCGGAAGCAGACCGGCAACGCCGCCGGACAACCCGATGATGCCGAACGTCCTGAGCCCGGCCACGCGCGTGCCGGGAGAATCTTCGCGCGCGGTCCAGCCCCGCTCGAGGCCGATCAACAGCCCCTGTGCCAGCGCAAATCCGAGCATCCATAGAGGCGCTGCGAAATCGGTGAAGCCAAGCCCCTTCACGATAGCGATGGCGTCCGCCTCAGCGCCCACATTGCGCCCCGTCGCCGCCCGGTGCTGTCGCCGCCTGGTCGCGTTTGTAGATGTCCGGCAGATAGCGAATACCGCCCTGCCCGTCCGACTCCGCTGTGAAATACGCAACATAGACCGGAATCGAAGCGGCCAGCGTGATCGTCTTGGTCTCCCCGGTCGCGATCTCGGCCTCGACCCGCTCGCGGTCCCAACCCGGCAACGATGCCAGCAAGGCCGTGGCCAGCCCCAACGCGTCGCCCACCCGCACGCAGCCATGGCTGAACGCTCGGACATCGCGGCCGAACAGCGATTGCGCCGGCGTATCGTGCAGGTAGATGTTGTAGGGATTGGGCATCACCAGCTTCATCCGGCCCAGCGCATTGTCGGGGCCGGGCTTCTGGCGATAGCGCGTGCCGTCGGTGACATAGCCCTTCTTCGCCGCCTCGCCGGGATGCCGGCGCATCAGCGCGCCGACGCTCTCGGTGACGATGCTCGACGGGATTTCCCACCAGGGATTGAAGATCACGCCGGTCACGCGCGCGGCAAAGATTGGCGTCGGTGATTTGGTCTTGCCGACGATCACCTGCCAGCGGCCGGTCTGGCGGCCGTTGTCCCACAAGGTCGCCTCGAAGGATGCCGTGTTGACCAGCAGATAGCGCGCGCCAAGGTTGCGCGGCATCCAGCGCCAGCGATCGAGATTGGCCGCGAGCGTCGCCCGCTTCGCCCGGTCCGTTTCGGTCGTATAGGCCTGGCGCAGCGCCAGATAGAATGGGTGCTCCGGCCGGGCGGCGATGAACAGGGCGTCGATCCGATCCTGCTCGATCGCGGCGCGAAGCGCTGGCATCGGATTCTGCACGGCGACATTCTCCTGGATATGCCATCCGGTGCGTAGCGATGCCCCGCAGCAGCCAATCCTGTGCGCCTCCAGCAGGCGCAGCGCAGCGCCCGTCGCAGCGGTGTCGATCGTCGCGGAATCATGCGTGGCGATCGCGGCCTCCAGCACCGGCGCTTCGCTGGCCAACTTCTCAAGGCCATCGAAGCGCGCATCATTGAGCCAGTCGATCAACCGTTGGACTTGCGCGGGGCGCCAATGCGGTATCGGCGTCTCGCCGTCCGCCGCGGCGACCAGAAATCCGACGGCGAGGATTAGGAACCAGTTTTTCATGCCATCTGGTCCCCCGTCACCCGCCCCCGTGACAATAAGTGTTTGTACGATGACGCACTGCAACAGGCTCAAGTATCGCAGTTAACGACATTTTTTCTGTTTACCAATGCACAGTTCGTCGCCAATGTGTGCGTGTGCAACCGCTAGACCTGTCTTGTCGCCGGACCATCGTTCCGGCGCTACCGTTCGCTTATGCCTTAGGCAGCGCGACACGCTCGACCGATACTGATCGCGACTTATCCGCGTATCGGTATCGATCGAAGCGGGCGAGCGAACATGTCCACCCGAAATGATAGCGCGCTCGGCCAGTGGACCGACAGGCAGGCTTTCCAGCCCTGGCTCAGGCGCTTGGGAAGCGATAGCGATGAGGATATCATCGGGGACCGGTGGACCGACTATACCGCCACGATCCGTCCGGTGGCCGAAGGCCATTGAAAGACAAGATCCGGATTGATGTCGCAACTGGGGGCAGGCTTGCAAAGTGTGAACGGCACATCCTCTGATCTGGCCCTGCCCCCCTATCCGGGGCAGCGGCGCCGCGCATGCTGAACAGGAGGACACCTCGCAGGCGCCAGGCGTCTGATGCCGTGGAGCGCAATTTCGTCGCGCAAATTATCGTGCCCAGCGTCGTCGTCATCGTTGCGATGGTCGGCCTGCTGACCGCCTTCATGGTCTTTACCGGAAGCCAGGGCGACAAGGTTGCGATCGAGCGGCAACGCCAGGTTCTCACGACGATGCTAGACTATAATATCGTCAACATCCCGCATCAGCAGGAAGCGGGGACCGTGTGGGACGTCGCCGTCGAAAAGATCCATGCGCCGGTGCTGGACATGGTCTGGCTTGACGCCAATCTCGGGACATGGATGACCAGCTATCACGGCCATGACGAGGCCTATATCCTCAATCCCACCGATCGGCCGGTCTATGCCATGCAGGGCGGGATCCGAACACAGCTAAGCTCTTACGACCAGGGCATCGAACCCGTCGCCAAGCCCCTGATCCAGGAATTGCGGCGCGAACTCATGCATCCCTCCAAAGCCGATATTCCGCGCCATGCCATGTCACCGGGTTCGGTCGATCTTGCATATGTCCATGGCCATCTGGCTGTGATCAGCATCAAGCCGATCGTGACGGACACCGGCCGCATCCACCAGACGCCGGATCAGATCTTCCTGCATATCAGCGTGCGCTACCTCGACGGCACCTTTATCAGCGAGATTGCCCGGCGCTTCGAAGTGGCCGATGCCCATTTTTCCCTCAAGGCACCCGACTTCTCTCACCAACAGGCCATTGTCCTGCGCACACATGCGGGCCGCGCCGTCGGTTATTTCATCTGGACGCCCTTTCAGCCGGGGACGCTGCTGGTGTGGCGCATTGCGCCGGCGCTCGCGATCGCCCTGCTGGCGGTACTCCTCGGCGTGGGGTTGTTGTTGCGAAAGGTCCACAAGAGCGCGCTGCAATTGTTCGCGGCCAATGTCAGGGCGCAACATCTGGCCTTTCACGATACGTTGACCGGTCTTGCCAATCGCGCGCTGTTCGACGATCGCCTGTCGCGCGATCTGGCCCGGACGCGTCGCGAACAGCAGCCGCTGGCCCTCCTGCTGCTCGACCTCGATCATTTCAAGCGGACCAACGACAATCTCGGCCATCCCGCCGGCGACGCCTTGATCGCGGCCTTCGGCACGATGCTGGTCCGCACCGTCGACGCCGATGACATTGTGGCCCGCATCGGTGGCGACGAATTCGCCATCATCCATGTCGGGCCCGATGCAGCCGCGGGCGCCGAGCGACTGGCAGACCGCATCCTGGCCGCGATCGATGATCCCTTCGACATTGAAGGACGGACCATATCGAGCAGCGCGAGCATCGGTATCGCGATTGCTCCGCACCACGCGGTCGAACGCATCGAGCTGTTCCGCAAAGCCGATATCGCGCTTCACGCCGCCAAGCAGGCCGGCCGACGCCGATATCTCCTGTTCGACGAAAAAATGGACGATCAGCTGCGCGAGCGCCACGCCATCGAAACCGATCTGCGGATTGCCGTGGCGGAAGGACAGCTCGAAGTCTGGTACCAGCCATTCTTCGCGTCCGCCACGATGCAGATTGCCGGGATCGAGGCGCTGGTTCGATGGAACCATCCCCGCCATGGCTTGCTGCTCCCGACCATCTTCATTCCGATCGCGGAAGAGTCGGGCCTGATCGAACAGCTTGGCGAATGGGTTCTCGAACAGGCGTGCATCGCCGTCGGCAACTGGCCCGGAATAACCGTTTCGGTCAACGTCTCGGCCGTGCAGCTCCGTAATCCGGCTTTCGCACAACGGGTGTTTCCAATCCTCAAGCGCACCCATCTCGATGCGACCCGGCTCGAGCTGGAAATCACCGAAACGAGTTTCATCGAAAGTACCGAGCAGATCCGCTTCAATCTCGGGCGGCTGCGCGACATCGGCGTCAAGCTCGCGCTCGACGATTTCGGGACCGGCTATTCGTCGTTCCGACACCTTAACGACTTCGATATCGATCGCATCAAGATCGATCACAGCTTCGTCAACGCAATCGATTTGACCACCGGCGGTAGTGCCGTCATTCGGGCGATCGTGGATCTCGCCCGCGCTCGCGGCCTGCGAACGACGGCGGAAGGTGTTGAGGCCGAGGAGCAAAGCCATTTCCTCACCAGCATCGGCTGCGATTCGCAGCAGGGCTTCCTGTTCTCGCGGCCGCTGCAACGTTCTGAAGTCGATCAGCTCTTCCAGCGCAGCGACGCATGATCGCCTGAACGGTTCAAAGCGTCACCTCCTCCACCTTTTCAACCGATCCTCCACGCATCCTGAGCATGCGCGAGGCCAGGCGCCGCGCCTCGCCAAGATCATGGGTGACGTAGAAAACCGGCACGTCGATCGCGCCCAATATGCCTGCAAGCTCCTCCGCCAACGCCGCTCGGGCGTCGGTATCGAGCGCGGACAGGGGTTCGTCCATCAACAGCAGTCGCGGTCGGCTCGCCAGAGCCCGTGCGATCGCCGCGCGCTGCGCCTCGCCGCCCGACAAGCGATCGGGCATCCGATCGAGCAGGCCGGCGATGCCGATGCGATCGACGATGTCATCGAAGCCGGAACGACCGCTGGCTGCCCTACGCGTCGCAAAAGCCAGATTGCCGCCCACGCTCAGATGCGGCAGCAATCCCGTCCCCTGGAACACATAGCCGATCCGCCTTTTGTGTGCGGGCACGAACCGGGTCGCGTCCTGCCAGATTTCATCCCCAAAGCGGACCATGCCGGGAACATGATCGAGGCCGGCCAAGGCACGCAGCAGGCTGGTCTTGCCCGAACCGGAAGGCCCCAGCACTGCCGTTACCCCCTGCGCAGGAAGGTCGCAGGCAATGTCGACCGCGAAGTCCGGGCTTATGCGGCCGGCCAGTGCTACCGTGATCGTCATGGCCGCATCGCACCGATCCGCCGATCGACCATCAGCAGGGCGAGCAGCGCCAGAAAGCCGAACAGGACCAGGCCTGCCGCGATCCTGTGCGCCGCTTCGAACTGCAGGCTCTCGACGAGCTGGTAGATCCGGGTCGAGAGCACCTCGGTCTTGCCCGGAATGCCGCCGCCGATCATCAGCACCACGCCGAATTCTCCCACGGTGTGCGCGAACACCAGTATCCCGGCGGAAAGGAACCCCCGCCGCGACAGCGGGAGCGCCACCGTCAGAAATCGATCCATCGGCCCCGCCCCCATTGTCGCCGCCAACTCGAGCGGACGGTCCCCAACCGCCTCGAACGCCGTCCGCAGCGGCTGCACCGCGAACGGCAGCGAATAGAAGATCGATCCGATCACCAGCCCTTCGAAGGTGAAGGCCAGCGTGCGCACGCCAAATGGATGTAGCAGGGCCATTAGCGGGCTGTCCGGCCCCAAAGCGATCAACACATAAAAGCCGATCACCGTCGGCGGCAGCACCAGCGGCAGGGCCGATATGGCGCCGACCATTTCGCGCCACCAACGCTTCGAACGCGCGAGCCACCAGGCGAGCGGCGTCGCGATCAGCAGCAGCAACACGGTCGTAACGACAGCCAGCTCGATCGTCGTCGCGATCACGAGCTCCATCAGGCGAAACGCGTGTCGATGCGATTCACGCTCGGGTCGGCCCGATGCGGCGGCAATATTCGTTCTACCATGGCCCCTCGATCGTCGGCACGCTACCAATCCCACCCCGCTTGGGGTCGCGCTATATATGGCTGTATATCGACGGCACATGGTTTGGGAAGCTGGATCGGTCGAAATGCCATCGACCATCGCGCCGACCCGGACCGCAGCCGCGCTCGCCTCACCGGTAAATCGACGCGCATGCCCGATCGTCGCGAGACCGACACCTTATTGTCGCTCAACCACGTCAGACAAATCGTATGGCGGAAGACTCGAAGGAGACGACCAGAATGAACGGGCAAGGTATTCCATGCACATCATAGCCATCGATTTCGAAGCGTCGTGCCTGCCGTGCCACGGCCGGTCCTACCCGATCGAGGTGGGCATTTGCGAAGGGGCACAATCTGCGCGTTCCTGGCTGATCCGTCCGCATCCTGACTGGAACGGCTGGGGCTGGACCGATGAGGCGCAGCAGCTCCACGGTCTGTCGCTCGATCGTCTCTGGCGCGAGGGCTTGCCCGCCCCCACCGTCCTGGCCGAGCTCGGGACGGCGCTGCGTGGGCGGCGGGTGGTGGCCGACAGCGAGCTAGACGAATATTGGCTGTATGAACTGGCCAAAGCCGCCCGCACTGCACCGCCCACGCAGATCGCGCATATCGAACAGATCATCGTGGAGCTCGGGAGCACCGACGATGAGATCATCAGAGCCCGAAATCGGGCGGACCAACGCCCGTTTGCGCGGCATCGCGCCGGCGGCGACGCGGCCTGGCTCGCCGCCTTCATCGCCGCGCTGCGGGGCGCCGCCGCGGGGCGGGCCCCGATCCCCGATCGCCCTCTTTTCCCTTGGCCGCAAGCCGCGGCCAGCCGTCCCGTCACGACACTGTAATCCGGCATCGGCACAGCAGCGTTTTGGATCAGGAGCGCACATGCAGACATCTTCCGATTCCGCCTTCGAACTCGAACGGATCAAGCGCGAGCTCGCCGACAGCTTCGATGAGGAGCTGGAGATGGAGATGGACGAGAACCGGCTCGAAGCCATGTTCGCCGATCTCAGTGAACATCCCGAACGCGAGCAGATCGATCGCCGCGCCTATTTCCGCGAGCTGTTTCGTCTCCAGCACGAACTCGTCCGGCTGCAGGACTGGGTCCAGCATCAGGGATTGAAGGTCGTCGTGATCTTCGAAGGACGCGATTCCGCCGGCAAGGGCGGCGCGATCAAGCGCATCACCCAGCGGCTCAATCCGCGCGTCTGCCGGGTAGCCGCCCTGCCAGCCCCGAATGAGCGCGAGCGCAGCCAATGGTATTTCCAGCGCTACGCCGCGCACCTGCCGGCCGCCGGCGAAATCGTCCTGTTCGATCGCAGCTGGTATAATCGCGCCGGGGTCGAACGGGTGATGGGCTTCTGCGGCGAGGACGATGTCGAGGAATTCTTCCGCTCGGTCCCCGAATTCGAACGCATGCTGGTGCGATCGGGTATCATCCTGCTCAAATATTGGTTCTCGATCACCGACGAGGAACAGCAGTTCCGTTTCAACATGCGGATCCATGATCCGCTGAAACAGTGGAAGCTCAGCCCGATGGACGTCGAATCCCGCCGCCGCTGGGAAGATTATACGCGCGCCAAGGAAACGATGCTCGAACGCACCCATATCGCCGAGGCGCCGTGGTGGGTGGTTGAGGCCGTCGACAAGAAGAAGGCCCGGCTCAACTGCATCGCGCACCTTCTGGCGCAAATCCCTTATCAGGACGTGCCCAAAGCCCCCGTTACCCTCCCCGATCGCGTCCGGCATGAGGATTATATCCGCCATCCGGTGCCGGCGGAGATGTATGTGCCGGATTTATATTGAAGCCACTTTGAGCGCGCGCTTACAGAACCGTCGAAACTGCCCCTTCGCCTAACGCCACAATGCGAATTCTCCGTGCGGGTGAACGACGGCCAGCAACCGGTCGGCCCAACCTTGCCACGACGTAAGCCTCAGCTTGAATTGCCGGGCGGCCTCGTTGAGTTCCATCCTGAGCCAGTAGAACGGTGCGTCGCGGGTCGCATTTGCCGCGTGACTCCGTAAGGCCGTGAGAACGGCCGTCTGCTCGGCGGGCGGCATATATTGCCAGACGACAGAATGGAAAACGACCGTCGCCGCGCCCGCCTTCGGACCGGCCCGTCCGATCCACCGCGATGCATCCTCGGCGTCGACCGCGACCGGCGAGATCTGGGCCATCGTCATGGCTGCACGCAACCGCGCCATCCGCTCGCCTTGTTCGGCCCAGCAATAGGAAAGCAGGCGGGTCGCGTCAGCCGATCGGCGGATATCGACGGGCCGGCGGTCGCACGCACGGCGCTCCACGACGACCGCGTCGAGATCCAGCCGCGGCGCCGGCCCTTCCCATCGGCAAGGGAGAACCACCGGACTGCTACCATTCCCCCAACTCTCGTCGCCGATCTGATAGCGGAACCTGTCCCACTGGCTGTTCAGCCCCGCACTCGCCCCCAGTTCGAAGCGGCGCAGCGGAAGCCCGGTCTCTTCTGCGATCGTCAGGAAACCCCCGAGCAGACAAGCCGATCGCCGTACCTCGTTCGTCTGCGGCTCATGCGCGAGCATCGATACGACAAGCGACGAATGCGCGGTCAGCGCGGCCTGTGCAACCATCCACGCGCGCTGCGCCGGCTGGATCGCGCATGCGATAGAGCAAAACCAAAGCGGCCAGTTGATCCGCCCCCGCGCACGCTATGTCGGGCCGGAACCGGAGGAAGCTTAGAACCGCGCGGCTAGAATGGCATCGCCCCCGCCACTTCGCCATATTTTCGCTTTGTCATTGAACTGTCTTGATATTCTTACCTTCGGTTTACCCCTCCGCCTTACCGCACGCGGCGAGGGAGACTTTGTCCATGTTTCACGATGTGAGAACGCCTGCGATATCCGCCAACGATTGTGATCGCCCGTTGGAGATCGGGATTATTTCCCGCCATGTCACCATCCACCGGAACGCCCAGTTGGTCGATGCGATCGAGATATTTCAGCAGAGCCCCGATCTTCGCATCCTGCCCGTGCTCGATGATGGCAATCGCCCGGTCGGCGTGGTGTTCGAGCGCGATATCCGGGCCATATTGTTCAATCCGTTCGGGCACGCGCTGCTCAAGAATCCCAGCTTCGGCGCCAGTCTCGATCGCCATGTCCGTCCCTGCCCCGCCGTGGACAGGAGGATCTCGGTGAACGATCTGATCGAGCGACACGCCGCCGAAGGCGAAGGGTGCGAAGGGTTGATCGTCACGAGCGCCGGGCAATTCCAAGGTATGATTCCCAACCGCATCATCCTGCGGCTGGCGGCCCGGCGGGAAACCCAGGCCGTGCTGAGGCGCACCGCCCGGTTCGAACGCGTGGACAGCGCGAGCAGGGACTTCAACGCGGTTGCCGTCGCCCTGATTCTGGAGCTGAAGACCGCCGCCGATCATTTATCGGGCACCGCCGCCGCCATGGCCGAGCGCGCCGCCCTGAACGGCGGGGAGGCGGCGATCGTGGTCAACACGACGCGCCAGGTCGCGGCCAATATGGGCGAGGTCGCCCAGCGCAGCCGCGACCTGGCCGGCACGCTGGAACAGGCCAGCGAGACGAGCGGCAAGGTCAGATCGGCGACGGACAATGCCATCGAACTCGTCACAAAATCAGGCCTGCAGACAGGGACGCTCACCAAAGCCGCCGATGAGATCGAAGGCGTAACTGCGCTGATCGATGGCATTGCCCGCGCAACGCATATGCTTTCGATCAACGCGGCGGTCGAGGCCGCGCGAGCCGGCGATGCGGGGCGCGGGTTCGCGGTCGTCGCGTCCGAAATCAAGCTGCTGGCCGGGCAGACGCGCAGCGCCGCCGCCGACATCGCGCTGAGAATTGCCAATATCCGATCGGCGATAAGCCAGGTTGGCAGAGGCCATCAGAGCATGGAGGCCGCGGTCGCCGCTGTCGAAGACATGTCCGCATCGATCATGGAGGCCATCGAACGCCAATCCGCTTTCACCCTGTCGGTCGCCCGGCATATCGAGGAGGCTGCCGGCGCAACCGATCGCATTCATGGCAGCGCCGGCAAGATCGGCCAGAACGCCATGGCAGCGGCCGATGGCGCCAGCGAAATGCACGATCTGGCAACGTCATTGTCGGCACGCGCGCAGGATTTGCAGCACCATGTTTCGGACTTTATCACGGCGGTAGCAGACGCCTGAGGCCAGCATTGCCAGCCACCCTGTTCCCCTCCATGTCTGCGCCGCATAGGCTATGCCCTTCACGCCCCGTCCACCGAAGAGCCCGAACATGCCCGCTTCCCCCGACCTCGCCATCCGGCTACGCCGCGCCGCCTTCAACCGCGCACTGGCCGAAGCCGATCTCAACGCCATCGGCCCGTTGCTGGCGCCAAATGTCATTCTCGTCGCCGGCACGGACAGCGCGATCATCTCGGGCCGCAAGGCCCAGCTCATCGCCTGGAAACGCGAATTCGCGGGGCCCGCGCGCACGATCTACACCCGCACGTCCGAAACCATTCTGACCTCGCCCGTCGAGCCGATCGCGCTCGAACATGGGCAGTGGCACGGCGTCACCGCCGGCACCGGCCAGCTACTGGCCTCCGGCAGCTACACCGCCAAATGGCGCATGATCGGCGCGGACTGGGTGATCGAGGCTGAGATCTACCTGACCCTCGCCTGATCTCCATCCCGATCGATAGGGGCTATCAAAAGAAGAACAAACCGGGTATATGCGAGAGCTCCTTCCGCCCGGCGCGGATGAGGGACGGTAGCGAATAATTTTTTGCAGCAAAATTCGTGATAATATCATATTATCAATATCTTATGAATCACTCTTTTGTAACAAGATTAAGATGGCTCAGAGGCAGCACGCCTATCGCCGCATGAAACCCAGCCATCGCAGCAGCACATAGGTCGCGCCGGCGGTGCCGATCGCGAGCCCCGTCGCCCAGAGCGACCCCGCCGGGCTCGCCGTCCAGAGCAGCCCGCCGGTGTTCATCCCGAAAATCCCGGTGACGAGCGTTGCCGGCAGCATCAGTGCGGTCATGATCGACAGCAGATAGAGATTCTGGTTGGTGCGCTGCGCCGCCTGGATATCGATCTCGTCGCGCAGCAGCCGCAACTGGCCGAGCACGCTCTGGCTGTCGGCATCGATCGCCTGCAGCCGTTGCGACAATTTCTCGACCGTCGCCAGCAACGTCGCAGGCAGATCTTCGTCATCCTCCAGCCGGCGAAAAACCGCCCGCATCCCGTCCAGCATCCGATGGATCTGCGCGAGCCGCCGCCGGATGCCGATCAGGTCGCGCGCAGTCGGCGGGTGATGGCCGTCAAGAAATGCATCCTCGGCCCGTTGCACGGCGCCGCTCATCTCGCGGGCCACCTCCGCCAGCGTCTCGCTGATCGTGCCGACCAACATGTCGAGCGCGGTCGCCGCTGTCATCCCGCTTTGCCCGCGCTCCAGCTTCTGGCGCACGATGTCTCCCGATTGGATCGGATGGAGCCGCGCCGTGATCATCATCGTCGGCGTCAGCGCAAACCGCATCGCGCCGACCCGCGTTCCATCCAGCGTTTCAAAATCGCGCTCGAAATCGTGCAGCACGCAGCCGACAACGCCATCATCGACCAATGCGCGCTGGTGATTGTCGGTGGCGAGCAGCAATTCCCTGACGGTCGGCGGCAACTCTTCCGATCGCGCGATCCAGCCGATCGTACCCTGATGCGCCAGGCTGAGGTGCAGCCAGCGGAACCCCTCGCCTTGGTCACAATCCTCGATCGCACGCGGGCTTTCCTGGCCAAAGTCCAGCGCCCAGATCAAGCCGGGGCGGGCGATCGTGAACCGAGGCGCCGCGCCCGCCGATGAATCAGCTCTGTCGATCGTAGCCCGTCCCTCCAAACGATGCCGGGCTCATAGCCACGTCGCATGACAATCGCGCTATCGCGCCAGCCGCTCCTCGATAGCCCGCCATAAGGTTGCGACAGCAATCGCTGCCGGCGATTTCGGCGCATATTCGCCAAGGGCGGCATGGCGGTCCGCCATCTGCTCGACGGCGCTGGCCATCGGGATCACCGGACAATCGGGCGCCTCCGCCATCGCCTTGCGGTGCGCGAGCCGGCGCCGATCGACCATGCTGAACACCGGTATGATCGGCGGGCCGCCCTTATGATGCCGGGTCAGATGATCACGCACCTCGGCGAAGGCGCGCTGCGACAAGGTCGACGGGATCATCGGCATCAGGATCAACGCGGCGCCGCGCATCACCTGCTCGCTGGTCGAGCCGAGCCCGGGCGGGCAATCGAGGATGATATGATCATAGCTGCGCTGCAGGCCCTCAGTCAGCCGCAGGATGCGCTTCTTGCGGTCTAGCTCGCTGAACAGCGCATCGAGCTGGTGCAGCGATGCGTCCGCCGGCAGCAGGTCGAGCAGCGGAATATGCGTCTTCACGATCAGCCGTTCGGGCGCCAGATCCTTTTCGATCACGGCGCGCGCCTCGTCGCCGGCCTTACGGCCGTCGGCCAGGATGAAGCTGGCGGCGGCCTGCCCGTCGAGATCCCATAACAGGGTGCGCCGCTTCGACAGGGCGGCCGCCGCCCAGGCCAGATTGACCGCCAGCGAGGTTTTGCCGACGCCCCCCTTCATACTGTACACCGCAATGGTTGCCACGCTCGTCTCCCGCTGCCCGGCGCACCCGGATATCAACGGTCTATCGCCAGAAGCGTTTGGCGTCGATTAGGCTTTCGTGACAATCTGCGGCCCGATCGAGCAATTTTTTGACATGCCGGGACGATGCCGACGGTAACAGCGTGTCGGCATCGGCAATCCCCAGTTCGACGAGCAGCGCCCGGCCCACCGCCATATCGTTGAGCTCGCCGAGCCCGGTCTGCAGCTCTTCGAGCGCGGACAGCAGATCCTCGCGCCGTCGACCGGCCTTCCGCCCACGAAATAGCGCGGTGAAGAACTCGGCTGCATAACGCAGCTTCTTGCCGGCGATGCGCAGGCGGTGGCGGTCCTGTTCGGCCATCTTGCGAAAATGCCGTCCCCGGCGCTTCATGCGTCGCCGCAGCCGGTCGAGCGCCTGCCGGGCAAAATCCCCGGCCGGCTCCATCGCGATCTCGCCCCGGCGCCACTCGCCCTCGACGCTATATTCGACGAGATCGAGCAGCAGGTTGCGCATGCGGGCCGAATCGAGCGCGGCGACCAACGCCGCCTGACGATGCTTGCGCGCGCGCCGCAACGTACGGAGCGCCTGCTGTCCGTCGATGCGGGGGATCATGACATCGACATTGCGCACCGCGCCCAGCTGCCCCGATATCCACTCGAGCTCGCGCCGGAAATGATCGCTTGCCGGATCGAGGCAGTGCTGAAAAATCGATAGTGCCGATCGCAGCCGGCGCAAGGCGACGCGACACTGATGGACGGCCTCCACATCGGCCGAGGCCAGCAGAAGATCCTCATTTACCCGGTAATGATGGATGCACGCTGCAACGATCGCCGCGAAGGTATCGGCGGCCGACATATCCCGGCTCAGCCAGATCGGATCCGCCTTGGACATCCGTTCCGCATCTTCCGCGAGCAGCGCCTGGCCGCGATCGGATTTGCTGGACACGCCGAGCCGGACGGGAACACGCGCCGATATCGTCCGGGCCAGGGCAAACAAGGCGCGCCGATCGCCTTCGAGCAGTTCGAGTTCGACCTCGCAAATCGTCGTCCGTCGGCTTCCGGCGCGAATCATGCCCTTGTCGGCAACGAGTTCGATCCTGCTACCATCATGCACGTGCTCCGCGCGCACCCGGTTCACATGCGTTGCGAAGACAGGGTGCAAACTCTCCATGTCGGTGCCGTCCAGCGCACTGCCGAACATGCGGACCAGCCCATCGACCTCCGGCACATCGCCCAAAATCTCGTGTTCCCATTCCGTCCGGACGAACAGGCTGGCCGCCTTTCCAGACGCGGCCTTGAGCGTCTGTACCCGCCGCTCGCCGATCCGGCGCACCCGCAGCGTCAGCCCGGCCTTTTTCAGGGCGGCGCCCGGTGTGTCGAAATATGTGGAAACCTGCTTCTGCACCTTTGCATCGGGCGGGAAGAACGCGTCGTCGGCGAGCAGAGCCGCCAAGGCCTTGGCATCCAACGCAAGCTTCAATTCGGTT
The DNA here is from genome assembly GCF_900101455.1 of Sphingomonas sp. YR710. Classification (GTDB taxonomy): domain Bacteria; phylum Pseudomonadota; class Alphaproteobacteria; order Sphingomonadales; family Sphingomonadaceae; genus Rhizorhabdus. The sequence goes on from NZ_FMZJ01000006.1 coordinate 160,262, forward strand.
TCGACACCATCGGGCAATATCGTTCCGGTCATCGCAGGAATAGCCGCCACGGGAGCTATCACGCCTCGTGACGCGCGGCAACGAATCGAGCGGTATTGCTCGAACCGGCAATCCGCCGATGCAATGCGGATCGTCCGTCTAGATATTTCCGCCGGATGCGGCCACCGCCCGTGCCATAAGCGGCGATCGTCCCGCGAGCAGAATGGCGTGCAGTGGGCCGGTGACATCCGAGACCAATATTTGCGTATTCGCGTCCATCAAGGCTGCTCCCCCTGTCCCGGTGGCGGGGATCAACTTCAGTCTGACCAGAGCGATATAACATTGGCGGGCCGCCCGCATAACGTTCATCAGATCGCCGATCACCCAGACATTTTCCATCAGATCCTGTGCGGCCACAAGCGCCGGAAGGGACTGTACGCCCGTTGTAAAACTCGCCGTTGCGGCATCGTTCCGTCCCTGGATGTGCGACAACAATCCATGGACGAAGCAACCCGTAACGATGTTGAGCGCGCTGACCCGCGCGAGCCGCACGAGATCCACATATCGAACTGGGATCGCAAAGAAACCTTCCGCGCGAACATAACGATCGCCGATGAGCGCAAGATAACCAGCAACGGTTGCCAGCGAGATCGTCCAGCGGGCGACCTCCCAGTCGGGCGTCTTGACACCGTTGAGCCGAGCCTCGCCGCGTTCGAGGAGCGCGGCACTGCGATCGAGCAACCAGTTGATATGCTGATCCTGCCCCTTGAGCGATGCCACCGGACGTTCCAGAAACCGGTGCGCAACGATCGTCAGCGCCGCGGCCTCTACGCAATAATTGCCGGCAAAGCGGGCGAACGCGGCTCGGGCTGCGATCTCCAGGACGACCGGGGACGAAAAGCGGGAATGGTTGAGCTGCACCTTGGCAAAGAAGTCCTGCGGCGTATCGATGCTGACCGCGTCGAAGAAAGCGCCCGTGAACATATGTTCCAGACCGTCTGACACCTCGGTGCCGCTATCATCGCGGATCGTGATATCGAACCGGTCGAGTTGCCGCAATTCCTCGATCGATAGCGAGGCCCTAAGGATCAATCCTGCCGGCCGCAGCGCCGGAATCTGCAAAAATGGCCTGTCGCCGATCGCGAACGTCAATTTCGCGCCGGAAATAATGTCGGGAAGCCGATCGACACCGGCTTCGAACGAAATGATCTGGTCGCTATCGTTTACCGAGCTACTTACGATAATTTCCGCAGCATTCGGATCTGAACTACGCACCGAAAATGTGCCCTCCCGACGTGGAGCGACGGTGCACGGAAAGGCGAGGTGCCATTCTCGGCACTTCCAGCCACGTTGAGGACGTCTGACGCGCCAATTTCACACTACTCATCCTCAACCTCACCGCCCCGAAACTCGCTCCCGGAAGGAGCAACCGCGACCTTCACGCCGCCCAGTCGTAAAAGCGACACGATTCAGCATTAAGCATATAAACTTACATATTCCTTAGGCGCCATACGCCGATTCGGCATGCGGGGTGTGCCCCCGATCACAACGCTGAGCCGAAATTGATGGTTCCCCCAATGGAAAATGGTCCATAATGGATACATAACCACAGGCGTGATCTTAAGGATATTTGGCGCTCGGCGAACACACCTCGCTTTGCCGCACAAAAATGTCGTTCCGCCTCCAACCTGCAGATTGATCGTGGCCGATCGTCAGATCAGGGCGCGTTGGCAGTCAATGCATTTCGCGGCCGTAGGCGATGCCGCCAGCCGCCGGGCCCCGATCGGCTGGCCGCAGCCGACACACAGACCATAAGTGCCCGCCTCCAGCCGCGCCAGCGCGCGCCTGACATCCGCGATCTCGATCACGAGGGCCGTATCAACCGCATCCAGCGCCTCCGCACCTTCAAGCTCGGTGGCGCGCTCGCCTGAATCGTCATCGACCGGCATCCGCCGCTCCTCCTCGATCCCGGCGAGTCTCACCAACAAGTCCTCAAGGTGTCGTTCCAGGGCCGGGGCAATGCCATCGGATGCCAACCTGTTCATGCCGCAAACTGCAGATTGCGGTCAGTATATCGATACCCGTCGCCCATGCCCTTACCCTGTCCATCCTGCATCACGCCTTGATAAGCGCGGCGTGTCATTTACCCTTTGCGCGGAATCAAATACGAGCGGCGGAGCGATTGCCGCGCGCAATCATTTGGATGCTGCGCGGGCAACGCCCTTTCCGCGCCGGAGATAGAATGTGCTGCAACGGCCGGACGATCTCGGGTTACGAATAGCGCCGGCACCGCTGGCGGCGGGGATCCCTGCCACCCCCGGCCGACTGACCAACTGGGCCACGGCCGCGATCGTCGTGGCCGGATTATGGTTTGCCCGCGGCGTGCTGATTCCGATCACGCTATCGATATTCCTGTCCTTCCTGCTGGCCCCGATCGTCGCGGGGCTTCGCAGGATCAGGTTCGGTCGGGTGCCATCGGTATTGTTTGCAGTCGCGCTTGCGCTCGGCGCGATCGCGGTGACCGGCACGGTGATCGCGTCGCAGGCGCAGACGATCGCCGATGATGCCCCGGGCTATGTGGTCAAGATCGTGGAACGGGCCAACAGCGTCCGCGACTCGCTCGAGCGGCGCTTCGCTTTCCTGACGCGGGAGAGCGGCGGCAGCGAACATCGCCGGGCCCAGCGCTCCCGCCTGCAGGGCGCCCGCGCCAGCACGCGCGCGGTTGCAATTCCGGTCGAGGTCCACAATCCGCCGCCAACCGCGATCCAGGAGATCATGGCGGTGGTCGTGCCCGTGCTCGGGCCGATCGAAACCGCGCTGATCGTTCTGGTCGTGACAGTCTTCATTCTGCTGCAGAAAGAGGATCTGCGTGACCGCCTGATCCGGCTGATGGGCGCGGCCGATCTTCATCGCACCACAATCGCGCTCGATGAAGGCGGCAAGCGGCTGAGCCGCTATTTTCTTTCGCAATTCGCCGTCAACTGCGCCTTCGGTGCCGTCATCTGGGGGGGGCTGTTCCTGATCGGCGTCCCCTCTCCGGGTCTGTGGGGAATCCTGGCCGGCTTGCTGCGCTTCGTGCCCTATGTCGGGACGCTGATCGGTGCGCTGGTACCTTTGGTGCTGTCGACCGCGATCGATCCCGCCTGGACGATGACAATTAGCGTCGCCATGCTGTTCATCATCGTCGAGCCGCTGGTCGGCTATGTTGTCGAACCGTTTTTGTACGGCCGTTCGACCGGGCTCTCGCCTGTGTCGGTCGTGGTCGCGGCGATCTTCTGGACATGGTTATGGGGGCCGGTTGGCCTGATCCTCGCGATGCCGCTCACGCTGATGCTCGTGGTGCTGGGCCGCCACCTGCCGGCCTTTTCCGTCTTCGATGTCCTGCTCGGCGATCGGCCGGCCTTATCGCCGACCGAAACCTTCTACCAGCGCGCCACTGCCGGACATCCCGAGGAGGCGATCGACCAGGGTGAGGATCTGCTCGAAGAAATTTCGCTGACGCGCTATTTCGACGAGGTGGTGCTCGGGGCGCTCCGCCTGGCGGCGAAGGATCTCGATCGTGGCGCCGTATCCCGATCGGCGATGGTCGCGGTGTGCGATACCGCCATCGAAGTGGTTGCGGCCTTTGCCGATCACAAGGACAGCCTGGCCGGCGACACCGATCTTGGTCCCTTGCCGGGGCCGACGGCCAAAGATCCCCATCACCCCGACCCGATTCCGCTTTCCATCCTGTGCATCCCGACACGCGGACCGCTCGATCGCGCGATATCGGCGATGCTGGTGCAAATGCTCACACAGCGCGGCGCCAACGTGCGCGAGGCCGATCGCGATGGTCTGCGTCGCCCCGATCTGGCCAATCTCGATTTGACGGGGTTCGATGTTCTCTGCATCGCAGGGCTGCTCGACGAACGCATGCTGCAGCGGTTCATGCCTCTCCGGCAGCAACTCGAGGCGGCCTGGCCCAGGGTCAAACTGATCATGGGCGTCCGGCGCACTCTCGACGACGAGATTGAGGGTGCGGCGGACTCGCTTCCAACCGGACATTATCTTCCCGGGACATTAAGCGAGATGTGCCAAGCCATTGCTCACATTCAGGCCAATGCTGCGTCCGAAACTGCGTCGGCCTGAACGATCTTATTCGTCGACGAGCTTCATCAGCCGCCGCTCGACCGGCGCCAGCACCGGGCCCAGATCGTGCCCGCGCTTCAACACGATACCGTTCTCGCCGATCAGCGCCCACATGCCTTGCTTGAGCCGCAGCGCCGGCCTTTTCTCGATCCGATATTCGGGGCGCTCGGCGGTCCGGCGAAACGCCGCAAAGCAGGCTGCATCCCGGCCAAGATCGATCGCATAGTCGCGCCACAGCCCTGCAGCCACCATGCGACCATAGAGATCGAGAATGCGGGACAATTCCGGGCGATCGAAACCGATCTGAAGCGGCCGCGCGCCCGGGAAATGGGTAACGACGCCCATCAGGCGCAGTCACGCTCCCCTGCTGCCCGCACTTTCGCCTTCTCGGCGTCTCGCTCCTCAATCAGGCTGGCAAGACGGCCCCGCATCGATTCGAGTTCGCATTTCAATATTTCGAGCTGCTGCGTCTGAGGATCGAACCGCTCGCTGCATTGGGTACCATAAGGCACGAAGCCGCGCTGATATTCGCGCGCATCGACGAGCATCGGCTTGGCCGGAATCCCGACCACCACCTGGCCTTCGGCGACATCCTTGGTCACAACGGCGTTGGCGCCAACGCGCGCGCGCGCGCCGACGGTGATCGGGCCGAGCACGGCAGCGCCCAGGCTGATGATGGCGCCATCGCCGATTGTCGGGTGGCGCTTGCCGCCATGGCCGTTGGTCGGGTTGGTGCCACCCAGGGTCGCCCCCTGATAGATCGTCACGTCATCGCCGATGACCGCGGTCTCGCCGATCACGACGAAGCCATGATCGATGAAGAAGTTACGCCCGATCTGCGCGCCAGGATGGATATCGATCGCGGTCAGCGCCCGCGACAGATGATTGACGAAGCGCGCGCAGAAATAGAGTTCGGCCTGAAACAGCCAATGCGCGATCCGATGCAGGCCAAGCGCCAGCACGCCGGGATAGAGCAGAATCTCCCAGCGCGACCGCGGCGCCGGATCGCGCGCCTTGATCGAATCGAGATAAGCGATCAATCCGTCCAGCATCGGGAGACCTTCGAAAGCACAGTGCCGAGACCATCATATAGATGGGAAAGCCGCCGGTTTAAAGATGTCCGCCTTTCCCGACCGTCATTGCACATGTTTCGGTACGGAACGGCCGGGTAGATCGGGCTTCACACCGCCGTTGCATGCACCGTCGCGGCGGCCTTGATAACGGCGGCGACCCGCGCCGCAGTCTGGATGATTTCGGTGGCAACACCGTGTTGGCGCAAGACCTTTTCATGACTGTCGATGCACATGCCGCAGCCGTTCATCGCCGATACGGCCAGGCTGAACAGTTCGAAATCGACCTTGTCGATGCCAGGCGATCCAATCACGTTCATGCGCAGCTTTGCCGGCAACTGCCCATATTCCTTGTTCGAGGCGAGATGGACGAAACGATAATAGACATTGTTCATCGCCATCACCGCCGCCGATGCGCGCGCCGCATTCGCGGCCTCCGGCGACAATTTTCCTTCGGCCTCCGCCTCGGCCGCATCGACAATCGGCTTGTAGCCGGTGCCATGGGCGCAGGCGAGCAGCAGACCATATTTGCGCTGATCGCCAAGCGTCTGATCGTTCAGCAGCGATCCGACGTTGAGCCTGATGTCCTTGGCATAGTCGGGCAGCGCATCGGAAAAGCTCTTGAGCGACATGATCGGCTCCTATGGTCTGAAATTCGAGTGGACAAGAAAAGGGGCGCGAAGGGGGGGACCTCCGCGCCCCGCATCTATCGCGCTACCGGGGGGAGACAGCGCGATGATATGCTTGAAGCGGTGGCTCAGGCCGCCGGCTTCAGCACTTCTTCGCCCGCATGCCAGTTGCACGGGCACAGTTCGTCGGTCTGCAGCGCGTCGAGAACGCGGATCGCTTCGGCCGGATTGCGGCCCTGGTTCAGGCCGTTCACGGTGACATGCTGGATCACGTTGTGCGGATCGACGATGAAGGTGGCGCGCAGCGCGACGCCAGCATCCGCATGGACGATGCCCAGCGCGTTCGCCAGTTCCTTCTTGTTGTCCGCAATCCACGGGAAATCGCACGCCGCCAGACGCTCGTCGGACTTACGCCAGGCGAAATGGACGAAATCGGTGTCGGTCGATGCGCCGATCAGCACGGCGTCGCGATCCTCAAGGTCCTTCTTAAGTTCGCCATAGCCGATGATTTCGGTTGGGCAGATGAAGGTGAAATCCTTCGGCCAGAAGAAGACGACCTTCCACTTGCCACCGGTATTGCCGGTATCGATCGTCTCGCCGCCGGGAAGCGCGGCCACGCCCTGCTGAACGGGCAGGACCAGAGCCGGGAATTTATCGCCTACGGTAAGCGCCATGAGGAATCTCCTTTGGGGTGGTTATAGAAATCGGTGCCGGCCTTCTGGCAGGGTGGATATAAGTGCGCAAATTGATTATTCCACGATGATTGATCGATCGAGGCAATGAATGGCGACGTATCTCCCTACCCTGAAACAGTTACAATATCTGGTCGCGCTCAAGGACCATGGGCATTTCGGCCGGGCGGCGGAGGCCTGCTTCGTCACCCAATCGACCCTGTCTGCCGGATTGCGCGAGCTCGAATCATTGATCGGGATCACATTGGTCGAACGCACCCGCCGTGTCGTTCGCTTCACGCCATTGGGCATGCGAATCGCCGAGAAGGCCCAGCGCGTGCTGCGCGAGGCAGAGGAGCTTGGCGATCTGGCCCGCGCCGCCGGCAAGCCGCTGTCTGGCGATCTGCGCATGGGCGTGATTCCGACGATCGCGCCCTTCCTGCTGCCGCGCATATTGCCGAAACTACGCACCGCATGGCCCGATCTGAAACTGTATCTGCGCGAGGAAACGACCAGCGCGGCCTGCGACTCGCTCCACCGCGGCCATGTCGACTGCGTGCTGCTGGCCTTGCCGTATCACTGCGGCGATATCGAATCGGTCGATCTGTTTCTCGACCGGCTGTTCGTCGCCTTTCCCGGCGATGACCTCGTCGATCCTCCTGCGGTAATCGCGGCCGACGGGATCGACGAGCGCCGGCTGCTGCTGCTCGAGGACGGACATTGCCTGAAGGATCATGTCCTTTCCGCCTGCAACCGGCCCGAGCTGCGCGCTGAAGCGGCCATGCTCGGCACTTCGCTGCACACATTGGTGCAGATGGTCGACAATGGCCTCGGCGTCACCCTGTTGCCGCAGATGGCGCTCGACGCGGGCATATTGAACAACACCGATATCATCGCCCGGCCGCTCGACGCCGAACACCCGTCACGCCGGATCGCGCTGGCGTGGCGACGGGGCAGCCCGCGCGACAAGGAATTCCGTCTGCTCGCGGATGCGCTGCGCTCGGCGGAATAGTCACCGAAAAATCGCGATCGGCGCAGTTTTCTGCCGGTTCGGCGCAACCGGATGCGACTTGTCACCGTATATTCACTGGCTGTGGGCAGGTTGCATATCGCCCTTCCGGCCCGGTGACGAGTAGCTTTGCGTACCAGATCAACCATTTCCTCGTCGTGCCGCCCGAAAGATCGGGCGCTGATAACGCCTTCGTAATGATCTCGCGGTTAGACTCGCCGCACGGTATTTTCCCATGGCGTGCGCTTCGTCACAGTCGCGGGACATAGCGTGGGCAAGATGGCGACAATCGCAGCGCGGAGAGCAAGACCATGATCAACCGGGGCTTCATTGCACAAGGCCAGAACAAGGCCATCACCGGCCTGCTGCTGGCCATCGCCCCCGGCACCGTCGCGATCGCCGCCGCCCTTTTTGCCCGGCGCCGCCGAGCCATCCGCAATGCCGAACCCGAACCGACCGAGATGGACTATGATCCCTCCGCCGATGCCCTTGCCGGAGGCCGGAGGCCCCGCCGCTGGGCGTGAAGGACAGCTGTTGGCTGTGATGGGTGCCGCGCTCGGCGATGGCAGCTACACGCCCAATCCCAATAAGGCCTTTAGCTTGGCCTGCGTCTCGACGAGAACAGGCGCCGACACCTTGCCTTTGAACGACGCCTGGCGCGCGCGCCAATCCAAACTCTTGATCTGGTCAGACAGTACAGCGCTCGGCGGTTGCTGGCTGACAACGACCTCGAATGGGTAGCCCTTGATCTTCGAGGTCATCGGACAGCAGATCATCATGCCCCGGATCTTGTTGTAGCGAGCAGGCGACAACACCAGCGCGGGACGGTGCCCAGCCTGCTCGTGACCTGCTTGTGGATCGAACTGCAACCAGACGATGTCTCCGGCTTCGGGAACATAAGCGCTCACCATGCTTCGTTGCCAACCTCCGGCCCGAAATCGACAAGATCGGGAAAGGTGTCCGGCACCATGCCGGCGAGCAACTGCTCAAGGTCGTAACTAGGTGCCGCGAGTGGCTCGATGATAATCCGGCCACCCTCCTCGCGCACGTCGACCGCCTGATCGATCCGCAGAGCCGCCGCGGCCATCACCGACGCTGGTATGCGCACCGAAGCGCTGTTACCCCACTTTTTGACGTGAACCTGCACGAGCGACTCCATGTATCGACATTCACGATACATACGCCCCTCAACCTTCAACGCAAAGCGAATTGGGGTTCGTGCCGTAACGGCTCAGTCGATGATGCAGCGTGATGGGTATGTCATCACCGGAACAGCGGCTCATTAAACGCCTTCAATTGACAGCTGCGGAGGGTGGAAAATAGCCGGACCGCTGCGTCATTGTCGGCACGAGGGCGGCGGTTACGCTTCGCGCCAACGATCCCACACCATTTTGGCGGACCAGACGGCAAGTCCTAGAACAATTATGCCAAGTGGCACAGCCGCCAGCCTCCATTCCGTGAGACACACTATCGAAAACCCGAAGAAAACCGCTGTTAGCAGCAGGCCACAAGCTATTCGGATAAAGCGCTCAATATGTCGACCAGTGATTCTCACACGTTATGATAGCAACTGATGCCAAGCATGGAATGCTGACGCAGACAGGCCGCCCAACGGCGGCTTGAAGAAAGCATCTCGCCTTTTGGGTCCGACTTGGGTCGATAGCCGTCCTGACGTTCGGGACGCACGCCCCCGCCCGGATCAGCTCTTCGACAGCGCGATCATCTTGCCCGAATAGACCACCGGCCCGGTCGGCGCCCCGGTCGGTGATCCGCCGATCGGCTCGACCGAGACCGCTATCGTGGTATCGAGCGCCGGATCGACCTTCATATGGCTGAGCGCGGCAGCGCCTTCCTTCGGCATCAGCCCGATCGATTTCGGCGCGGCCTTGCCGGCGATCACCCACAGCTCCAGGCTATGGCCCGGCCGGGGGCTGACATTGACGGGCACGACCCGCATCCGACCGCTGCCGGCATCATAAGTGACCAGCAGCGCCGGCGATCCGCCTTCGCTGCTCAGCGCCGCGATCTGCTGAGCAAAGCCTTGCGGGGCCTGGGCAATGATCGGCGCGGGCGGCGCAGGGCGTGGGCGCAGCGCCAGTCCGCTCGTCACGACCGCGAGCAAGGCAGCGGCGACCGTCGCGATCTTCCAACGCCATACCGGCTGATTGTCGTTCGCTGCGGGCCGCGTCGCCATGTCGATCCGCGACCACATATCAGCCGGAACGACGGCGTCGGGCGCGGTCAGCAAGAGCGGCGCCAATCGCTGCTGCCAATCGGCGACGAGCGCCACCGCCCCGGGATCGGTCATCAACCGGCGGGCAAAGGCGCGCTGCTCGGCCACATCGAGCGTGCCGAGCACATATTCGCCGGCGGTCATCGACAGGTCATCAGCCATCAAGGCACGCCTTGAGCCGCGCCAGGCTGCGATGCAGCCAGGATTTGATCGTTCCCATCGGATGGCCGAGCCGTTCAGCCAGTTCCTCACGGCTGTCGCCATGGAGATAGGCCGCGACGACCAGCTTGCGCTGATCGGCATCGAGCCGCCCGAGGCAGATCTGGAGCGCGGTCAGCGCTTCGGCCGACGGGCCTGCGCCACCGTCGACGATCATGTCCAGTTCGACGCTTTCGTCGCGGGTGCGGCCGGCGGGATGCGCGCGGCGATGCAGGTCGATCGCGACGTTGCGGGCGATCGTCGCCATCCACGTGATCGGGCTGCCGCGCGAGGCGTCATACCCTGCGGCGTTACGCCAGATCTTCACATATGCATCCTGCATCGCATCTTCAGCCATTGATCGTTCAGGCAATATACGCAGGATAATTCCGAAAAGTTTCGCAGACGTTCTCGTATAGAGGTCGGCATACGCCGCGCGGTCGCCATCGCCTGCCGCCAGCAGCAGATCGGCCAGATTTGCCTCGCTTGTCATGCCCTGCTCCAGCGCGCGGCGGCGATGTCATCGGCCTCGCGCGCATCGACCCACTGGCTGTGGCCGTCTTCAAAATACTCTTTCTTCCAGAAGGGCGCCCTGGTCTTCAGCCAGTCGATGAGGAATGCGCAGGCCTCCAGCGCCGACGCGCGATGCGAGGAGGCGGCGGCGGCCAACACGATTCGCTCCCCGGGCACCAGCCGGCCATGGCGGTGGATGATCGTGGCGCCGATCAGCGACCAGCGATCGACGGCATCGCGTGCGATCGCGGCCAGTGCGTCGTGCGTCATGCCCGGATGATGTTCCAGTTCCATCGCCGTCAGCCCCTTCCCGCCCCGCACGATCCCCGTGAAACTGGCCACCGCACCGCCGCCCAGCGCCTCGAGCCGCGCAAGTTCGCCGCCGACGTCGATATCGTCGGCAGTCACCCATATCCTGATCGGATCGGCGGCGATCATCCGCCGGTCACCGGCGGAAACAGCGCGATTTCACGCGCGCCGGCAATCGCGGCATCCGCGCCGACAAACGCCTGGTCGATCGCCGCTCGCAACCGGGCGCGATCGCCGAAGGCCTCGGCATAGCCGCCGCCGCGGGCCGACAGCCAATCGACGAGATCGGCCACCGTCACGATATCGGCCGGAGGCGATACCGTCTCGCGGCTGCGCCCGATCGCCTCACGCACACGCGCAAAATAGAGGATTTCGATCGCCACGCCCACCTGCCGTCAATCCATATGCTTTACGCCGACGCGCAGATAATCCCAACCCGTGATCAATGTCAGCGCCGCGGCGGCCCACAGGCTGAACAGACCCACCGATCGAACCCACGCCCAGTGCGGTATGGCGCCGCCGAGGATGATCGCACCGAGCGAGACAAGCTGGAACGTCGTCTTCCATTTCGCCAGTTTGCTGACCGGCACCGATACGCGCAAGCCCGCGAGAAACTCCCGCAAGCCGGACACAGCAAGCTCGCGCAACAGGATGACGAGCGCTGCGATCGCATCCAATCCCGCCACGTCCCGCGTGAAGATCAGCATGACGATCACGGCGGCAACCATGATCTTGTCGGCGATCGGATCGAGAAAGATCCCGAGCTTCGAGACCGCGCCCTGTGCGCGGGCCAGATAACCGTCAAAATAATCGGTGACTGCCATCAAGGCGTAAAGAGCAAAGGCCAATGCATATTCGAAGCGTGTGGGCGACCATAGCAGGAACACCAGAATGGGCACTGCGAAGATACGCGAGAGCGTGAGAATGTTGGGCAGGGTCAACATGCAATGCCTGCCTTAGCCCGGTTAAACCCTCGGGGGGAAGCGGGCGATTTGCCGCAATCGCGGAAATCGCCAGCCGCGCTCGCACGTTCCCACTTGGACCTTGGCGTTTCAATCGGCTATGGCGACGCCGAGACGATGCCCGGCGAGAACAACAGAAGGCGCAGTATCCCCGCATGACCCCATCATTCCGGCTTCTCGCCAAACGCCGGTTCCTGCCGTTGTTTACCACCCAGATGCTGGGGGCCTTCAACGACAACCTGTTCCGCACCGCGATGATCGTGCTGGTCATCTATGGCATCTACAACGACCCCGCGCAGGAAGCCGCATTCAGCGCCATTGCCGGCGGATTGTTCATCCTGCCGTTCTTCCTGCTGTCGGCCTTGTCCGGCCAGCTTGCCGATTGCCATGACAAGGCAACGATCATCCGCATCATCAAGACCGCCGAAATCGCGATCATGGTGGTCGGGGCGGGCGGATTGCTGCTGCACAACATCACGATGATGTTGATCGCCCTGTTTTCGATGGGGGCCCATTCGACGTTCTTCGGCCCGATCAAATATGCAATCCTGCCGCAGCATCTCGAGGAGGATCAGGTTCTGCCGGGAACCGGCCTGGTCGAAGCCGGCACCTATATCGCCATATTGGGCGGCACGATCGTCGGTGGCGTCATCTCGTCAACCCATGCCGCGGCCGGCGTCCTGATCGTCGCGGTGATCGGATGGTTCAGCGGCCGCCAGGTGCCCCCTGCCCCGCCGATGACCCAGGATGCGGGCGTGGATTTCCACATCATCCGATCCTCGATCAAACTCGTTTCCGATACGATGCATATTCCCCGACTGTTTCTGGCGATCATGGCGATCAGCTTCTTCTGGGCGCAGGGCGCAATCCTTGCCGCGCAATTCCCGCCGCTCGTGAAGAATGTGCTGGGCGCGAACCAGCAGGTCGCAACCCTGATTCTCGCCATCTTCTCGATCGGCGTCGCGATCGGATCGGTCGCGATCAACCGCCTGCTGAAGGGTGCCGTTTCGGCGCGCTTCGCACCGGCGGCCTCGCTGGGCATGGGCCTGTTCGTCTGCGATCTGTGGTGGACGTCGCACAATTGGCCCCCGGTTGCGGGCCCCTTGATCGATCTGCCGCAGTTTCTGCTGCTTCCTCGCGCGGAACGCGTGATGATCGATCTGCTCGGTATTGCGATATCGGGCGGAATGTTCGTCGTCCCGCTTTATGCGTTCCTCACGACAACAGTCCACAAGACCCAGACGGCACGCACCGTGGCCGCCAACAATATCGTCAATTCCGGGGCGATGGTGATGGCGACCGTCCTGCTCGCCATTTTCGTATGGTGCGGTGTTTCCGTGGCCGAAACACTGTTGATGGTGGCGGTGGCGAGCATAGGCGGCGCGACCATCGCCTGGAAGCTGCACAAGGCCTGCGACTAGGATCTGCTCCCCCGATACGCCCGGCGGATACACTGCGGGTCGAGCGCGTTTGGATCGTCGACGTGGACTGTGGAATGATTCCACCATAAGGCATCGGAAACCAAATGATGAGCTCGGACATCGCCGACTTGCCCGAGATCGTCAAACAGCCACCCCGCCCGAAATTGCTCCAGATCATGGGGCCTGGCCTGATCACCGGGGCGTCCGACGACGATCCCAGCGGTATCGCAACCTATAGCCAGGCCGGCGCGCAATTCGGCTTCGATCTTGGCTGGACGCTGCTCCTGAGCTGGCCATTGATGTGTGCGATTCAGGAAATTAGCGCCCGGATCGGCCGGGTCACCGGCCGCGGTCTCGCCGGCAACCTCAAGCAGCATTATCCACGCGCTATTCTGGCAGTGATCGTGCCCCTGCTGGTGATTGCCAATGTCATCAATATCGGCGCGGATCTCGGCGCGATGGCGGCGGCCCTCCAATTGCTGATCGGCGGGCCCGCCTTCGCTTATGTCGCGCTGTTTGCGGTCCTGTCGGTGCTGCTCGAGATCTTCCTGCGCTATTCCCGCTATGTTTCCGTTCTCAAATGGCTGACATTGTCGCTATTTGCCTATGTCGCCGTCGTGCTGGTGGTGCATACGCCCTGGCCCACCGTCGCCCATCACCTGATCCTTCCGCACATCAGCTTCACCGCATCCTATCTGACGGTGGTTGTGGCGATTCTGGGCACCACGATCAGCCCGTATCTGTTCTTCTGGCAGGCCGAGGAGGAAGCCGAGGAGACACGCGAGCGTGATGGTGCGAAGCCGCTTGAGCGGGCCCCCGAACAGGCGCCGGCCGAAATCCAACGCATTCGGATCGATACCTATATCGGCATGGGTTTTTCCAATCTCGTCGCCTTGTTCATCCTGCTGGCGACCGCCACGACCCTGCATGCCAGAGGCGTGACCGATATTCAGACCTCGGCGCAGGCAGCGCAGGCGCTGCTGCCGGTTGCGGGCCACTTCGCGTTTCTGATCTTCGCGCTCGGTATTATCGGCACCGGCATGCTGGCGCTGCCTGTACTTGCCGGTTCATCTGCTTTTGCCACCGGCGAAGCGCTCGGCTGGCATGTCGGCTTGTCGCGCAAACCACACCGCGCAAAGGCCTTCTATGCCGTGATCGCGGTGGCGACACTCATCGGAGCGGCTCTGAATTTCTCGCCGATCGATCCGATCAAGGCGTTGTTCTGGAGCGCGGTGGTGAACGGCGTGGTCGCGGTTCCCGTCATGGTGATGGTGATGCGGCTCGCCAGCCGCAGCGATGCGATGGGCGCCTTCACCATTTCGCGCGGATTGCAGGTCACCGGCTGGCTGGCGACGATCGTGATGGCAGCGGCGGCAATCGGCATGTTTGCAACCGCGGGCGTCTGACGGCAGCACTGGACGCGCGACGAAGAATAGCCAACAATCACGGCTTGAAGGAGATGCAGCGATGAAGACCCGTCATACCCTGGCTGCCATGCTGAGCGGCGCGATCCTTGTCGCGGCGCCGGCTTTCGCCGTTTCGCTGCCGCCCAACATTGCCGGCGCAGTAGCCGACACATCCCGCCCCGCCAAGGACAGCGATCGCGATGTGGCCCGCAAGCCCGGCGATATGCTGGTCTTCGCGAAGGTCAAAACCGGTGAGACCGTGATCGATTTGATGCCGGGCGGCGGATACTTCACACGACTGTTCAGCACCGCGGTGGGGCCGAAGGGCACGGTGTTCGCGGTGACGCCCAAGACCTTCGTCGATCGCCGCGCCGCGCGCCCGCCGACGGCGCCGCCACTGCCGCCGCCGGTCTCGTCCGAGCCCGGCCGTGGGAATGTTCATGAGGTTGACGGCACCGCAACCTCGCTGGCGACACCAGCACCGGCCGATCTGGTCTGGACGTCGGAAAATTATCACGACGTCCACATTTATGCCGGGGCGGATGGCGTCGCGGCGCTCAACAAGGCGGTGTACGCCGCGCTGAAGCCCGGCGGACTCTATATCATCGCCGATCATTCGGCGGCGCCCGGCATAGACGAGGCCGGCATAAAGGCCCTCCATCGCATCGACGCGGCAACGGTGAGGAAGGAAGTACTCGCCGCAGGCTTCGTGGCCGATGGCGAAACCAGCGCGATCGCCAACCCGGCCGACCCCCACACACTCAACGTGTTCGATCCCGCCATTCGCGGAAAGACCGATCAATTCGTCCTGCGTTTCCGCAAGCCCAAATGATCGGTGCGGTACTGTCGGGATCGGGAATGTTCCGCGATCCTGACAGCACCGGCATCAGGCGCGCGTTGGAAGCGAGCGATCCACCTGTGGCAGCCAACCCCGCATCAGATCCGGCAACTGGGCGACCACGAATCGCCGCGCCACATGCCAGAAGGCAGACAGCAGCAGCAATGCCGATCCGATGATCAGGGCGGTGATCCCAAAGGCAAGATCAACCGCACCCGCCTGTTCGATCAGGCTGCTGATCGCATAGAGGACATAGGCAAGCGCCGACACCATCAGCGCGCGGCGATCGATCGCCAGCGCGATGAGGCCGATGATCAGGTAAAGCAGGATCACCAGCCCTGCCCTGGTCGGGTCCGCCGAACCGTGCAGCAGGCCGAGCAGCGAGAAGATCGGATGCACGATCATCGGCGCGGCCAGCAGATGAAGCCAGAAGGCGACATCGGAACGGCGGGTCTGCCGCGCCGGATCGCTGATGTCCCACTTCATCGCCAGGCCGAACACACCAATGCCGCACAGCAGGATGACGATGGTAATCCTGTCACCGATCGCCGGGAAGGCCGCCAGCGCCAGCAGCAGCGCCAATCCCGCGACTGTGGCGGCACCGGCCGCAATCGTGATCGGCACATGGAAGCGCCGCCAGTGCAGCCATACCGCCCCGCCGGTCACCGCGGCCACGCCGCTGAGCAGCAATGCGCCGCTCCGGCTATGTTCCGGATCGATTCTGCCGACGAGCAATGTGCCCAGTCCCACGAACGTTCCGCCCGCAAAGGCCAGCAGCAACAGGATGCTGGGCAGCGCCATGCGCCGTTCCCTGGTAAAATATTCGGCGAGCCCCCAGGCGGTCGCCGCCACGAGCAACCCGGCCGCCGGCGATGGCCC
Organism: Sphingomonas sp. YR710; assembly: GCF_900101455.1. GTDB lineage: Bacteria > Pseudomonadota > Alphaproteobacteria > Sphingomonadales > Sphingomonadaceae > Rhizorhabdus. The sequence goes on from NZ_FMZJ01000006.1 coordinate 176,507, forward strand.
GCCTTCGGGCGCGCCGATCCGCAGCGCATTGCCGATCCAGCCCACCGCCACCAGCATCAGCACGGCGGCGATCGATACGAATATGTCGTTGAAGCCGGTCAGCAGCCGGAAATGCTCTTCATCAACGATTTCGGTCGAACGCGATCGCGCGACAAAATCGCGGAATGCCGCAGCTTCCCGTGCGCTGAGCGCTCCGGCCTCCACCGCGCTATCAATATCCGACTCGCTGTACATGGCGTCGCTCTCCATAGCCTGCGAGCGCGATTACCATATGCGTATTAATACAGCAATACAGTTGCCACCCGACAGCGAGCGATCAGGCCGTGCCCTCGCTGTCGAGCGCATAGCCCGCCGATCGCACCGTGCGGATGATGTCGGGGCAGGTTTCGACGTTGATCGCCTTACGCAACCGCCGGATGTGGACGTCCACGGTGCGCGGCTCGATGTCCGAATCTCGGCCCCACACCGAATCGAGCAGCCGCTCGCGCGAAAAGACGCGGCCGGGATGTTCGAGGAAATGTTTGAGCAGGCGAAACTCGGTCGGCCCGAGCATGATCGGGCTGCCGCCCCGTTTTACGCGGTGGCTGGCCGTGTCCATTTCGATGTCGGCATAGGACAGGCGTTCACCCGCCAGCGCCGGGCGCACCCGACGCAGGACGGCCCCCACGCGCGCGATCAGTTCGCGCGGCGAGAACGGCTTGGTGATATAATCGTCGGCACCCGTTTCCAGTCCGCGAACCCGGTCCTCCTCCTCGCCGCGCGCCGTCAGCATGATGATCGGCACATTGGCGGTATCGGCCACCCTGCGCAGCCGGCGGCATACTTCGATCCCCGAAATGCCCTCGATCATCCAGTCGAGCAGCACCAGATCCGGCGGCGACTCGCGCGCGAGCAACAGCGCCTCCTCGCCATCGGCGGTGCGCTCGACTTCGAATTCCTCGCGCTCGAGATGCCAGCTGACGAGTTCGGCCAGCGCGGCGTCATCCTCGACCAGCAACACGCGCGCGCGCGCCATCAGAGGTCTCCCGCCAACGGATCGCCGCCGCGCGCACGCTCGATCATCTGCGTGCCGGTCGCCGCGAAATAGACCATCTCGGCGACGTTCGTCGCATGATCGCCGATCCGCTCCAGATTCTTTGCAATGAACAGCAGGTGCGTCGACGCGGTGATGTTATGCGGATTTTCCATCATATAGGTGAGCAAGGTACGGAAGATGCTGTTGTAGAAATCGTCGACCGCGCTGTCCCTGGCCGCAACCGCAACCGCCGCCTCGGCATCGCGCGCGACGAAGGCGTCGAGCACGTTGCGCACCATTTCGGTGACGATCGCGCCCATCGACGGCAGCACCGCGATCGCATCGAGCCCGCGTGCATCCTGCAGGGTGGGGATGCGCTTGGCGATATTCTTGGCATAATCGCCCATCCGCTCGACAACACCGGCGATCTTGAGCGCCGCCAGCACTTCGCGCAGATCGTCCGCCATTGGCGCACGCAGCGCGATCAGCCGTACAACGTGTTTTTCGATGTCGGTCTGAAGCAGATCGATCTTGCGATCGCCCTCGATGATCCGCGCGGCGAGATCGAGGTCGCGATTGACGAGCGCCTCGATCGCGTTGGTGATGGCGGCTTCCGCGCGTCCGCCCATTTCGGATACGAGCCCGCGCAACTGGCCGAGATCGTCGTCGAATGCCTTAACCGTATGTCCTGTCGTGGCCATCTTGATACTCCTCAGCCGTAGCGGCCGGTTATGTAATCCTTGGTCCGCGTCTCGCGGGGATTGGTAAAAATGTCCGAGGTGTCGCCATATTCGACGAGATGCCCGAGATGGAAAAACGCCGTACGCTGCGACACACGAGCAGCCTGCTGCATGTTATGTGTTACAATCACAATCGCGTACCGGCCGCGAAGCTCGTGGATCAATTCCTCGATCTTGGCGGTGGCGATCGGATCGAGCGCCGAACAGGGCTCATCCATCAGGATCACCTCGGGATCGACCGCGATCGCGCGGGCAATGCAAAGCCGCTGCTGCTGGCCGCCCGACAGAGCAGTGCCGCTTTCAACGAGCCGGTCCTTGACCTCTTCCCACAGACCCGCGCGTCGCAGCGACTGCTCGACGATCTGGTCCATGTCGGTCTTGCCGGCCGCGAGCCCGTGGATGCGCGGCCCATAAGCGACATTTTCATAGATCGACTTCGGGAACGGATTTGGCTTCTGGAAAACCATGCCGACCCGTGCACGCAACTGCACGACGTCCATCGACGGATCGTAGATATTCTCGCCGTCCAGCGTGATCTCGCCCTCGACGCGCGCGCTGGCGACGGTATCGTTCATGCGGTTGAGCGTGCGCAGAAAGGTCGATTTGCCGCAGCCAGACGGGCCGATAAACGCGGTGACATTTTCCATCGTCACATCGATCGATACGTCGCGGATCGCCTGCTTCGCGCCATAATAGACGTTCACGTTGCGCGCCTGCATCTTCAGCGGGCTGCCGATCACCGCGGCCTGATGCGCCGCGATCTCGTTCATGGTTTGCGTATTCATCACCAGCGTCTTTCAAAACGGTTGCGGAGATAGATGGCGATCGCGTTCATCGTCATCAGGAAGGCCAGCAATACGATGATCGCCGCCGAAGTCTTTTCAACGAAGCCCTTGGAGACCTCGTCCGACCACAGGAAGATCTGCACCGGCAGAACCGTGGCCGGATCGACGAGCCCCGTCGGTGGCGCCGAGATGAAGGCGCGCATCCCTATCATGAGGAGCGGCGCGGTCTCGCCCAGCGCGCGGGCCATGCCGATGATCGTGCCGGTCAGAATGCCGGGCAGAGCAAGCGGCAGCACATGGTGGAACACCACCTGCACCCGGCTCGCGCCGATCCCCAGCGCGGCGTCGCGGATCGACGGCGGGACCGACTTGATCGCGTTGCGCCCGGCAATCACGATCACCGGCATCGTCATCAGCGCGAGCGTCAACCCGCCGACCAGAGGCGCCGACCGCGGAAGGTGCATCACATTGAGGAATACAGCGAGGCCGAGCAGACCGAAGATGATCGATGGCACCGCCGCCAGATTGTTGATCGAAACCTCGATCAGATCGGTCCAGCGGTTCCGCGGCGCATATTCTTCAAGGTACAGCGCCGATAGCACGCCGACCGGGAAGGCCAGTACGATCGTGACGAACATCGTCAGCAGCGATCCCTTGAACGCACCCCAGATGCCGACCATCGTCGGATCGGTCGAGTCCGCCCTTGTCAGGAACGGCATGTTGAACACCGTCTGCAGCGATCCGCTTTTCCGCAGCTTGGCCACCGCGCCCTCACTCGCGGCATCGCCACGGCCCTTGGCCGCCGAGTCGATCGCGGTCGCCGCCGGCACCCAGATATCGACCTTGCCCTTCAAGATCTCGGGATTGGCAAGGATCGCGTCCTGCACGATCAGCCAGGCGCCGTCGGAGAGCAACCGCGCTCCGTCCTCACCGAACGCCTGATCGGCCGCCTTGCCGGTCGTGCCTTCGATATCGGCGCTGGCCAGAGCCGCGTCCTTGTCCGGTCCCTTGAGCAACGCCGGATCGAGAATGATGCTCGACGTTGCAAAATTGATCGGCAGCTTGACCTCGGTCTGCCGGAAACCGCCCGCCCCGTCGCCGATCATCGTGAACAGCAGAAAGGCCAGGAAGCTCGCCGAGAGCAGGACCGCACCCAGCCCGATGCCGCGAAACATCCGCTCGGATCGGTAGCGGCTGGCGATGCGCGATCGCATCGCTTTCGATTTCCAATCGGTCGGCGTGCGCCGGACCGGCTCGTTCACGACCGTATCACTCATAGGATTCCCGATATTTCTTCACCACGGCGAGCGCGATGATGTTGAGTAGCAGGGTGACGAGGAACAGCACGAGGCCCAACGCGAAGGCGGCAAGCGTCTTGGCGCTGTCGAACTCCTGGTCACCGGTCAGCAACTGGACGATCTGGGTGGTCACCGTGGTCACGCTGGCGAACGGATTGAGCGTCAGGTTCGCGGCCAGCCCCGCTGCCATCACCACGATCATCGTCTCGCCGATCGCGCGGCTGACGGCGAGCAGCACACCACCCACCACGCCGGGCAACGCCGCCGGCACCAGCACCCGCTTGATCGTCTCGGATGTGGTCGCACCCATCGCCAGTGATCCGTCGCGCATCGATTGCGGCACGGCGGCGATCGAATCGTCGGCCATGGAGGAAACGAACGGGATGATCATGATCCCCATGACGAGGCCGGCCGCCAGCGCGCTTTCCGACGACGCCCCCGGGATGCCGGCCCAGGCTGCGAAATTACGCAGCGCCGGAGCCACCGTCAGCGCGGCGAAATAGCCGTAAACGACGGTGGGCACGCCCGCGAGGATTTCGAGGATCGGTTTCATCCATGTCCGCACCTGCGGCCTGGCATATTGGGTGAGGTAGATTGCGCTCATCAATCCCAGCGGGATCGCGACGATCATTGCGATGATCGCGCCGATGAAGACGGTGCCCCAGAACAGGGGCACCGCGCCGAACGCGCCCGACGATCCCACCTGATCGGCGCGGATCGCGGTCTGCGGGCTCCAGACCAGCCCGAACACGAAATCGACAGGCGAAATCTTCTGGAAGAAACGCAGCGATTCGAGCAGCAGCGACGCGACGATACCGATCGTCGTGAAGATGGCGATCAACGACGCGCCGAGCAGGCAGATCATTACCACCCGTTCGACCCGCGTCCGCGCCCGAAAATCGGGCTTCAGCCGGAAGAAAGCGAAGGCACCGCCAGCCACGGCCAGCAGGACCGCCAGACCGAGACCGATCCACATATAACGCTGCGATGCCGCCTTGTAGACCGGTGCAAGCTGTTCGGATGCGGGATTGAACCCGGCCGCGACGCTGCCGTCGGCAAGCCCGCGCACCTCGGCGAGCACCGACGCCCGCTCCATCGGCTCGGCCGGCAATCCGGCGGCGGCAGGCGCCTGCAGCACGTCATGCAGGACAAGCCCCGGTGCCGCGAACGACCAGATCGCCAGGAACAGGCAGGCGGGGACGAGCACCCACAAGGCGACATACCAGCCATGATAATTGGGCCGGCTATGCGGCCGCGCCCCGCTGGCGGGCACCGCGAACGCCATGGCGCGCGCGCGCGCCGTGAACCAGGCGATCACGCCCAGCCCCAGCACCAGCACCAGAATCGCCGATGAAGACATCAGAAAATCAAACCCCCGTTTTCAAAGGCACACCCACAACCGTCACTCCAGCGAAGGCTGGAGTCGCTCCGAGCTCACCTCGTGCGGAGAGACTGGAGGGATCCCAGCCTTCGCTGGGATGACGGTCAAGGTTGGCGAAATCCAAAATCATTCGGCCTTCGCCGGATCGAACAGGGTCAGATCCTTGGCGATCGCGGCATTCTTCGCCTGGACGTCGGCAGGCGCAGCGATCAGGCCGCGGCGGGCGAGATAGCCATCCTTGCCCCATGCACTGGCATATTCGGCCACGAATTGCGGCAAGCCTGGAATCACCTTGAGATGCGCCGCCTTCACATAGATGAACAATGGCCGGGCACCCGGATAGGTGTAGCCGGCGATCGTGTCGTAGGTCGGCGTCACGCCGTTCAACGGGATGCCCCGCAACGTCGCCGCATTTTCCTCGAGGAAGCTGTAGCCGAAAACGCCAACCGCATCGGGATTGGAACCAAGCTTCTGGACGATCAGATTGTCGTTCTCACCCGATTCGACATAGGCGCCATCTTCGCGAATCTTCGTGCAGATCGCCTTATATTGATCCTCGTCGCTCTTCTTGAGCGCCTTGGTGGCGGCATCGGCGGAACAGCCCTTGTCGAGGATCAGTTCGGCGAAAGCATCGCGCGTGCCGCTGGTAGGCGGCGGACCATAGACCTGGATCTTTACCGCCGGCAGCGACGGATCGACATCCTTCCAGGTCTTGGCGGTCTGCGGCTTGCCATAAGGAGTGGCGGCGAGCGCCTTGTAAACCTGTTCGGGCGTCAGGGACATCGCCGGGCCGGCCTTGCTTTCGGCCATGATGATGCCGTCGATACCGATCTGGATCTCGACAATGTCCTTCACGCCATTCTTCTGGCAGGTTTCCATCTCGGATTTCTTGATCCGCCGCGATGCATCCTCAATGTCGGGATGCTGCGACCCGACCCCCGCGCAGAACAATTTCATGCCGGCGCCTGTGCCCGTCGATTCGACGATCGCGGGCTTGAACCCGGCATTCTTGCGCGCGAAGGTTTCGGCGACCGTCGTCGTGAACGGATAAACGGTCGACGATCCGACCACGCGAATTTGATCGCGCGAACCGCCGCCGGTCGGGCCATTGCCGTTACACGCAGCCAAAGTCAGGCCGAGCGTCAGCGCCAGTGCGCCAAAGCTGATACGCATCGAAATCTCCATCGCATGAATTCGCTAGTGGGGCCCGGCGTCATCGCCATGACCGTTCGATGGACGCTATGTTTCAAATGTGTGACATTATGATGACAACGCCTCTGGCTCGATGCCGGGGAACGTAATGCTCACGGTCGTGCCGCGTCCAACGACGCTGGCGATATTCAGGTTCGCACGATGCCGTTCGGCGATATGTTTGACGATCGCAAGCCCGAGCCCGGTCCCGCCGACCGCACGGCTGCGGCCGGCGTCGACGCGATAGAATCGCTCGGTCAGGCGCGGCAGATGCTCGGGTGCAATACCGTCGCCCTGATCGACGACCTGCAAACGAACCTTGCCGCCAACCGGGCGGACCAACACCTGAATCGGCGTATCGGGTCGACCATATTTGATCGCGTTGCCGACCAGATTGTGCACCAGTTGCGTGATCTGAACGCGATCGGCCCGCACCTTCGGGCAGGAGAGATCAAGGTCGAGCGATATGCGATCGGCGCCCTCACCCAGACCCGAACGGATCACGGCCACAGCCTCCTCGACCACCGCCGTCAGATCGACGGGCGTCTGCGGCGTCGAGAAGCGATCGGCCTCGACCCGCGACAGCGACATGAGATCGTCGACAAGCTGCTGCATCCGCCGCGCCTCGCGCATCATGATCGACAGGAAGCGCTGACGGGTAGCCTCGTCACCACCGGCGCTGCTGTCGGCGAGGGTTTCGATGAAGCCGAGCAAGGTCGCCAGCGGGGTTCGCAATTCGTGGCTCGCATTGGCCACGAAATCGACCCGCATGCGTTCGGCCACCCAGCTTTCGGTCCGATCGCGCAGCCGCACAAGCCGCACGCCATCGCCCAGCAGATGCACGGTCATCGCCCAGCGCCGGTCCTTCTGGCCGATACCCACCAGTTCGATCGGCGTCGATACCGTGCTCGGCTCATCGCTCGTCAACAGTTCGGCAGCGAGGGGGTGGCGCAGAGCGAGCCGGAAGTCACCATCCAGCTTGTCCGCGCCGAACAGCCGAACAGCCGCGGCATTGGCATGGCTGATTCGCTGCCGTTCGACGATCAGCAGCGGATCATCGATCGCGTCGATCAGATCGGCGGTGACATCCGGAGCTGTGGGTTCGGGTTCGGTCGCGATGCTGACGACTGCGGGATCGGCCGCCGCGGCCCCCCAGGCGAACAGAGCGGCCGCGAGCCCGGCCGCCCCGCTCGCCACCCACGGCGCCGAAAATAACAAGGATGTCACTGCCACGGCCCCAAAGGCCCAGATCGCCAACATCATCCGGCGTTCGATCAAGCCATCCCTCCCTAAAATCGCCCGAGCTGGGCATCCGGCCGGTCTATGGACGAATTGTGAAATCTATCGGACATACGCATCAACGATGAAAGCGCGAGTTTGTCACATGCTTGTCTGTGCTCGCTTTCGGTACCTTTTGGCGATATTGAACCTGCCAAGAGTTTGCGTGAGGGGTCGCGATGCGGATCGAGGATGAACAGGCGGACGGTGCTCCAGCGGAAGTGTCTTTGCCGGAGACGGCCGAAGAACACGGGCATTCCCGCCGCAACCTGCTTCGCCTCGGCGCGCTCGGCGGCGTTGCCGTCGTCACCGTTCGGCCCGGCATGGCGCAGGCCGCCGCTTCGACACTCAAATGCACGATCCCCGTGCCAGATCCGGCGCGCTCGACCAAATGGGTCAAATCGGATGGTACGCTGGTTAGCAAGAATACGGCAAACAGCTATCCCGGCCCCACTTCGCCGCTGAATGCGGTCGATATCCAGAATGCGATCAATTACAATACAAGCTATCCCGGCTACAGTGCGAACGCCAGCAGCGCCTATACCGCGTATATCAAGAAGCTGACGCAGGGCACGGCAGGCTTTACATGCTACGCCTCGATTCAAACGCCGCGTTAAACGGGTTGGGCCAACGCAATATTGAACGGTCGACGTCACTGATCTATCGCACCGATTCTCTGGACGCTTGTGTCGTCACACGCGTCGAAGGTCTGGTCCTGCTCTATCATCGGCCATCCGGCGCGACCCATTTGCTCAACAGCCCCGCACCGGAAATCCTCGATCTGCTCGCCGCTGAGCCCTGCGACGCGGCAACCTTGACCCGCCGCCTCTGCGAAACGCTCGGCGCATCCGAGGACGAGGATGCGCTTATGGTCGTATCCGCCCGACTTGGTGAACTCGCCGAAATCGGGCTGGTCAGCGCCCATTGATGCACCGGTTGTCCGTCCGCATCGGACCCGCCACTTTTCGCGTCGGCTCGACCTGGGCCGCGCCGATGGCGAACTTGCGCGCGCTGTACGCGGACTATCCCGCGCCGGCCGATAACATCACCACGCTCACCGCCCGGATCGAACCGACCCGTCCCTGGCGCCGCTGGATCCGGCCGCAAGTCGCGATCGGCGGCGATCATGTTCTTCCCGATACCGTGCCGATGGCGCTGCGCCACGGCTTGCTGGCCGCCGAAATGGCGATGAACCTGCAAATGGTACTCGGCGAACGCCGCTATCTTCTGCTCCACGCCGCCGCCGTCGAGCGGGACGGCAAGGCGCTGATCCTGACCGGAGAATCCGGATCGGGCAAGTCGACTCTGGCCGCCTTGCTCGGCGAGCAGGGCTGGCGGCTGCTGGCCGACGAATTCGTCCTCGTCGATCCCGACACCGGCCTGATCCATCCCTTCCCGCGCGCTATCAGCCTGAAGAACAGCGCGATTGCCGCGATGGAGGATGTCATTGCCGACAGCGCCCGTTTCGGGCCGATGCTCAAGGCCACACCCAAAGGCGACCTGCGCCATTTGCGCCCCAATGCAGACGCGATTGCGCGCATGGATGAGACGGCACGCGCCGCGCTGATCCTGTTCCCGCAGTTCGGATATGACCCGGCGGTTACCGGCATCGGCAAGGCCGAACTGTTCATGCGCCTGACCCAGGGATCCGCCAATTATATCGCGCTCGGGGAGCGCGGCTATACGGCGCTGATCCGGCTCGCAACGACGGTCCCGTCGGCCATGTTCGCATATCGGGACAGCGCGGAAGGCATTGGGATTGTAAATCAGTTCTGGGCGGAAGCAGGGTAGTGAAGACCGCGGCCCTGCTCGTTCGCGCGCTTGTCGATCCGTCGTCCGTCCGCAACCTGACCGGCGAGGCGTGGACCAGCCTGCTGTCGCTCGCGCATGGCGAACGGCTGATCGGCACGCTGGCCGATCGCCTCTCCGGTCTGCCAGTGCCGACGTCCGTCGCCGACGCGCTGTATCAGGCCAGCGTCCAGGCGCAGTTCAGCCGCATGCAGGCGCTGTGGGAAGTTGAAATGGCCCGCCGCGCGCTCGCCCCCGACGGTATCAAACTGATCCTGCTCAAGGGCAGCGCCTTTGCCTATAGCGACCTTCCCGCGGCGGCGGGCCGCTTCGTCGGCGATCTCGACATCATCGTTCCGCAGGCCGATCTTGCCCGCGCGGAAGCCGCCTTGCTGGCAGCGGGCTGGGACTGGCTCAAGCCCGATGCCTATACCGACCTCTATTATCGGCGCTGGATGCACGAACTCCCGCCGCTCGTGCATCGCGACCGTGGCAGCATGATCGATGTCCACCACACGATCCTGCCGCGCACCGCCCGCCGCACGCCCGATGCCGCCGCCCTGATCGCCCACAGTATCGAGGTCGCTCCAGGCATCCACACCCTCTCCCCCGCCGATATCGTCGTTCACGCCGTCACCCATCTGATCGCCGATGGTGATCTCGCGGGCGGTCTGCGCAACTTGTGGGATATCGATCGCCTGCTCCGATCGTTCGGGGAGCGGCCGGATTTCTGGGAAGCGTTGCGGGCACGGGCAAACTTGCATCAGATGGCCGAACCGGTCGCGCGGGCGCTGCGCCTCACGCACATGCTATATGAAACGCCGGTCGATCCGCGAATCGCCGGTGGGCCCCGCCCGGGTGACCGTCTTTTCGTGCGGCGCCTGCTCGCGCGCGATGGATGGGGCCGCGAGGTCAGGCCAGTCACGCGCCTCGCTTTCTATATCCGCTCGCACTGGATGCGGATGCCGCCGCTGATGCTCGCCCGCCACCTCTGGATCAAGGCGACCGGTTCGCACGCTTGACATGCAACTATTTAGTTGCATATAAGGAGTCGTGTTGGACGAGGACCTGCTGTTCCGCGCGCTTGCGGATCCCAGCCGCCGGCTGCTGCTCGATCGGCTGTTTGCCCGGCCGGGCCAGACGCTGAACGAGCTGATCGACGAACTGCCGATGTCGCGGCAGGCGGCGTCCAAACATGTGATGATGCTGGAGGAGGCCAATCTCGTCGCGACCGTGCGGCGGGGCCGGGAAAAGCTGCATTATCTGAATGCCGTCCCGATCCAGGAAATCGCCGTGCGCTGGATCGGCAAATTCGAGGCCGGGCGGGTCGCGGCACTCGTAGCGCTCAAGCAACGGTTGGAGGATGACATTGGACAAGCCACCTGATCACATCCTGTTGATCTACATCGCGGCCTCACCGGAGAAGATCTGGGCCCTGCTTACCGATGTTCCCAACAGCCCGTCATGGTTTTTCGGGCAGCGGATGGAGGTCGGCAACACGATCGACGATCCGTTCGCCGTCGTTGCCCCCGACGGCATTCCGCAGGTGAAGGGCAAGATCCTCGCCATTGATCCGCCGCGCCGGCTGATGGTGAGCTGGGACGTCCTCGTCGAAGGCATCGAACCGGTCGAGATCGAGTTTCTGATCGACGATGTCGGCAACAGCATATCGAAACTGACGGTGCATGAATATCACCATGCAACCGTCCCCGAAGCCTATATCAAGGCCGGCCGCGAAGGCTGGTCGCTGATCCTCTCGGGCATCAAGACGATCCTCGAGACCGGCAAGCCCCTCCCCCCCGTCAAGATGGAGCGACCGCAATGAGCGCCCCTGATTTCATCCATGTCGTCTATATCCGCAGCACGCCGCGGAAGATCTGGGACGCACTGACCGACGGCAGCAGCACCACCCATTTCTGGGCCGGCCGAACCAATGAATCGACATGGCAAACCGGCGCCCCTTTGGTCTTCCGCGCGCCGGATGGCAGCGTGGACTTCGAAGGGAAGGTGCTCGAAAGCGATCCGCCGAACCTGCTGCGCTTCACCTTTCACATCGGAGGCCCCGGCCCGATGCATGACGAGGGGCCGACCGAAGTCACCTACAGGATCGAGCCCTCGATCGACGTCGTGCGGCTGACAATCATCCATTCGGGATTCATCAACGGCAGCATCATCCGCCCCGGCGTCGCCGGTGGCTGGCCGCGGATCGCGTCCGGTCTCAAGAGTTTGCTCGAGACCGGCGAGGGGTTTGCATCGTGGACCCCGGCGGACGAGGGCAGCCAGACGGCGTAAGCGCGAAGTTACGGGCGGAACAAAATCCTCCCCGAGCAAGCTCGGGGAGGGGGACCGCCGAAGGCGGTGGTGGGGTAATCCCGAACTCCCATCCTCTACGTTTTTGATTGTTTGGCCGGTGCGCTGCCCCCTCCACCACCCTGCGGGTGGTCCCCCTCCCCGAGCAAGCTCGGGGAGGAACCAAGAAGAGACCAGCCTACCCGCGCCCCAATCGCTCCAAGGTCGGGATCAATTCATCGAAATGATCGATCAGCGCGCTCGCGCCGAGTTGATCGTGCGGACGATCGGAAAAGCCGAACGTCACCGCTACGGTCGGGATGCCGGCATTGCGCCCGGTATCGGTGTCGGTGATCGAATCGCCGACATAGGCGCCCCGCCCGCCCCCGGCGCGCGCGATCGCCTCGAACAATGGCGCCGGATCGGGCTTGCGCACCGGTAGCGTGTCGCCGCCGATCAGCGCGTGGAAACGATCGGCCCAGCCCAAAGCGTCGATCAGTTCGCGCGCCAGCCCCTCGGCCTTGTTGGTGCACACCGCGAGCCGCACGCCCCGCGCCGCCAGCGCATCGAGCGACGCGTTCAGGCCAGGGAAGATCGTCGTGCCATCGGCGATATGCGCCAGATAATGGTCGATGAAGATCGGAAAGCCCTGCTCGACCAGCGCCTCGGTCATCTCGCCGGTTGCCGCCAGCCCCTTCTGCAGCAGCGCGCGCGCACCATGGCCGACCATGTGGCGCACATCTTCGGCGGGCACCGGCCGCCGCCCAAGAACGCCGAGCGCGTGGTTGAGCGCGCCGGTGAGATCGGGCGCGGTATCGGCCAGGGTGCCGTCAAGATCGAAGGCGACGACGTCGAAGGGAAAATCGGCTTTCATGGGCACCCCATGACGCGGACGATATGGCATTGGCAAGCGCTTCGTGGCAGATGATCGGCCATGACGACACGCCCCTTCGCCGCCCTGATCCTTGCCGCCGGCAAGGGCACCCGCATGAAATCGGATCTGCACAAGGTGCTGCACCCGATCGCCGGCCGGCCGATGCTCGGCCATCTGCTCGCCGCGGTCGATCAGCTCGGCGCCGCCAAAAGCGTCGTAGTGACCGGCGCCGCCCGGGAACAGGTCGAGGCGTTCGTTGCCCCGCTCGGCGTCGATGTCGTCACGCAGGAGCCGCAGCTTGGCACGGCGCATGCCGTCCAGCAGGGTGAGCAGGCGCTCGCCGGCTTCGATGGCGATGTGCTAATCCTCTATGGCGACGTGCCGCTCGTGCGTCCCGAAACGCTGGCCCGCATGCTCGATCGCCTCAACGCCGGTGACGCGCCGGCGGCCGTTGTCCTGGGCTTCCGCCCCGCCGACCCGCTGGCTTATGGCCGGATCATCGCCACCGACGGCACGATCGAGCGCATGGTGGAATATAAGGATGCGAGAGCCGCCGAACGCGCCGTCACCCTGTGCAATTCGGGCCTGATGGCGGTGCGCGCCGCCGATCTTTGGCCCTTGCTCGCCCGCGTCGGCAACGACAATGCCGCACAGGAATATTATCTGCCGGATATCGTGATGATCGCCGCCGCAGACGGCCGTCGTTCGGCGGTGATCGAAGCCGATGCGTGGGAAGTCGCCGGCGTCAACAGCCGCGCCGAACTGGCAGCGGTCGAAGGCGAATGGCAGGCGCGCCGCCGCCTCGCCGCCATGGCCGACGGCGCCACGCTGATCGCACCCGATACCGTCTGGTTCGCGTACGATACCCAGGTCGGCCGCGACGTCGTGATCGAACCCAATGTCTTCTTCGGCCCGAAGGCGGTGATCGAGGACAAGGTCATAATCCACGGCTTCAGCCATATCGAAGGCGCCATCGTCCGTTCGGGCGCCGAAGTCGGGCCTTATGCGCGGCTGCGGCCCGGTGCCGATATCGGCAACGATGCCAAGATCGGCAATTTCGTCGAGGTCAAGAATGGCCGCTTCGGCAAGGGCGCCAAGGCCAACCATCTGAGCTATATCGGCGATGCCGATGTCGGCGCGAATGCCAATATCGGCGCGGGCACGATCACCTGCAATTATGACGGCTTCCTCAAATATCGCACGGTAATCGGCGCGGGCGCGTTCATCGGATCGAACAGCGCGCTGGTAGCACCCGTCACCATCGGCGATGGCGCGATCGTCGCCGCGGGATCGGTGATGACCCGCGACGTGGCGCCCGACGCGCTGGCCCTCGCGCGCGGCCGGCAGGAAGCGCGCGAAGGTTGGGCGGCAACCTTCCGCGAGACGATGAAGGCCAGGAAAGCAAAAGCGGGAAAATAGCATATTACCGCGCTGCCGCGTATTTCTGATCTTATTTCGGTTACCGTAGGTTAACCGGGAGCGGCCTAGTCTTCCCTTCTGGCGGGGGAAGATATCCATGGAAAATTTTCAGACACTGATCGCCGAGCATGATCTGCTCGACCGGCTTTCTGTAGAGTTGGCAGGCATCGCCGAAGATCCCGTATCGGATGTTGTCGGCGCCCTGTTCGCGCGCGCCAATCTTTCGATCGCCCTCGACGATCATCTCAGCCGCGAAGATGCCTTTCTCTACGAGAAACTGATCGGCACCCAGCCGGATCGATTCCCGGGCGCCGTTTCGAAATTCCATGCCGATTTCGCGGAACTTGCTTCGGCGTGGCAGGACTATCTCAAGCTGTGGGATCCCAGTGCAATTGCCTCCGACTGGACGGAGTTTTGCAGGGAAACGACGATCATGATGGGCTGGCTACGCCAGCGCATCGCGGATGAAAACGCCCTGCTCTATCCGCTTGCACTGCAGACCGGACGGATCCGGCTACGCCAGGCCGCGTGAACGTCGCGCGGCCACAACGGCGGATTGTCAGCTTCGATTAATCGTGCTTTGCCATAACCCGCGCGCGCAAATCGGCGCAGTGGGGAAACTATCGATGTGTGGCATTATCGGAATCCTCGGGCAGGCCAATGTTTCGGACCGGTTGGTCGAAGGGCTGCGCCGCCTGGAATATCGCGGTTATGATTCAGCGGGGGTCTGCACGATCCACGATGGCATCCTCGATCGCCGCCGCGCCGAGGGCAAACTCGACAATCTTGCGAAAATACTGGCCGCCGATCCGCTGCCGGGCGTCATCGGCATCGCCCACACACGCTGGGCGACACATGGTGCACCGACCACCGACAATGCTCATCCACACGCCACCGGTGAAGTCGCACTGGTTCACAACGGCATCATCGAGAATTTCAAGCCGCTCCGCGACGAGCTGATCGCGCAGGGGCGAAAGTTCGAGAGCCAGACCGACACCGAAGTCGTCGCCCATCTGGTCTCGTCTTATGTCGAGGGCGGCATGGCCCCGGCCGATGCCGTATCGAAAGCTCTCAAGCGCCTGCATGGCGCCTTCGCGCTGGCCATATTGTTCCGCCAGCATCCCGATCTGCTGATCGGTGCGCGGCTCGGATCGCCGCTGGTGGTCGGCTATGGCGATGGCGAGACCTATCTCGGATCGGATGCATTGGCGCTGGCGCCACTTACCCAGCGCATCTCCTATCTCGACGAAGGCGATTGGGTCGTCATCACTCGCGATGGCACGCAGATCTACGACAAGAATGATCAGCCGGTCGAACGCGCGATCGTCCTGTCGGGCGCATCGGGCGCGACGATCGATAAGGGCAATCACCGCCACTTCATGCTCAAGGAGATTTACGAGCAGCCGGTGGTCGTCGCCCAGACGCTCAAATCCTATCTGCGCCGGTTGGACGATCAGGTCTCCCTGCCGATTCCCGACTTCGATCTGGCAGCGATCCGCCGCGTGACGATCGTCGCCTGCGGCACCAGTTACTATGCCGGAATGGTCGCCAAATATTGGTTCGAGCAATTCGCGCGCGTGCCCGTCGACATCGATGTCGCCTCCGAGTTCCGCTATCGCAACCCGGTGATGGAGGATGGCGGGCTGGCCCTGTTCATCAGCCAGTCGGGCGAGACCGCCGATACGCTGGCGGCACTCCGCCATGCCCGCGCCGCCGGGCAGAAGATCGCCGTCGTCGTCAATGTCCCCACCAGCACGATGGCGCGCGAGGCCGATCTGCTGCTGCCCACCCATGCCGGCCCCGAGATCGGCGTCGCCTCCACCAAGGCATTCACCTGCCAGCTTGCGGTGCTCGCGGCACTTGCTGCCAATCTGGCCCGTGCCAAAGGCCGTTTGAGCCCGGCTGAAGAAAAGCAAATCGTCCGCCATCTCGCCGAGGCGCCCGCGCAGATCAATGCGGCGCTGGCCTATGACGAGGCGATCCAGGGGATGGCCGGCATCATCGCGAACGCGCGTGACGTGCTCTATCTGGGCCGTGGCCCGGATTATCCGCTCGCGCTCGAAGGCGCGCTGAAGCTCAAGGAAATCAGCTATATCCACGCCGAAGGCTACGCCGCTGGCGAGATGAAGCACGGCCCGATTGCCCTGATCGACGATAAGGTACCCGTGATCGTGCTCGCGCCCTCAGGGCCTTTGTTCGAAAAGACGGTGTCGAACATGCAGGAGGTGCAGGCGCGCGGCGGCAAGGTGGTGCTGATTTCCGATTATGACGGCATCCAGCAGGCCGGTGAGGATTGCATCGCGACGATCACCATGCCCAAAGTCCACCCGCTGATCGCGCCGCTCGTTTATGCGGTGCCGGTGCAATTACTGGCCTATCATGTCGCCGTCGCCAAGGGCACCGACGTCGACCAACCCCGCAACCTCGCAAAATCGGTGACTGTAGAATGACCCCCGAAATCGACGACAAGACCGCCGCGGCCGCATTCCGGCGGCTGATCAAACATCTGCAGCATCGCACCGACGCGCAGAATGTCGACCTGATGGGACTGGCCGGCTTCTGCCGCAACTGTCTCGGCGACTGGGTGAGCGAGGCGTCGAGCGGCACACTCGATCGCGAAGCGGCGCGGCATGCCGTCTATGGCATGCCTTATGCGGAGTTTAAGGCGCGATACCAGCAGCCGGCGACCGCTGAGCAACTCGCCCGCATGGATGCCAGCGTGGCGAAGAACCGCCACCGGGAAGAGCTTCTCGACGAAGCGCTCGATGAGAGCTTCCCGGCGAGCGATCCGCCGTCGATGACCGAGCCGGGTTCGAAGGACTGATCTTCGCGACGGGGTGGAAATCCGCGACACTATAACACCCCCGTCATGCTGAACGTGTTTCAGCATCCACCGCGCCACAAGTAGAGCCCCTCTCGTTGTCAGGTGGATGCTGAAACAGGTTCAGCGTGACGATTGAGGAAGGCTCCTTCATAACCTCATAAATGTGCGAAAACCGCCTCTTCACGAAAAAACCGCGCCGATCACTCAGCGCGGTTTTGTCATGAACCATTGTGTGGCGGAAAACGTCAGGCCCCTGCGGGTGCCGCGCCCCAGCCGCCGCCGGGACGGTGGCTCTTCGGGATCGACGATCCGCCGATGCCCAGCGCGACCGGCCCGCGCGAATTGCCTTCGTCGCGGCCGATATCCTCGCCCTTGATGATGCGCTTCGCTTCTTCGCCGCTCAACGTCTCGAATTCGAGCAAGGCTGTGCCGAGACGATGGAGCTCATCGAGATTCTCGGTCAGAACGACCCGTGCGACCTTCTCGGCCTCCTCGACAATGCGGCGGACTTCCTGATCGATCAGCTGCGCAGTCGCTTCAGACACGCTCTGGTTGCGCGAGACGCTATGGCCGAGGAAAACTTCGTCCTGATTGTCGCGGTAGCGCAGCCAGCCGAGTTTTTCGGACATCCCATATTCCATCACCATCGAACGGGCCATGTCGGTGGCCTGCTGGATGTCGTTGGAGGCACCGGTGTTGAGCTCGTCCGACCCGTAGATGATCTGTTCGGCGATGCGGCCGCCGAAGCAGAGCGCGAGCCGCGCCTTCATCTGCTTCATCGTCATCGAATAACGATCGCGCTCGGGCAGGTTCCAGGTCACGCCCAGCGCGCGGCCGCGCGGGATGATCGTCACCTTGTGAAGCGGATCGCAGCCGGGAACATGGAGCGAAACGAGCGCGTGGCCTGCCTCATGGTATGCGGTGGCCTTCTTCTCGTCCTCGGTCATGACCATCGATTTGCGCTCGGCGCCCATCATGACCTTGTCCTTGGCTTCCTCGAACTCCTTCATCGCGACCAGGCGCTTGCCCTTGCGGGCGCCCAGCAAAGCGGCTTCGTTGACGAGGTTGGCGAGATCGGCACCCGAGAAGCCCGGCGTGCCGCGCGCGATCGTGCGGGCATTGACGTCGGGCGCCAGCGGCACCTTCTTCATGTGCACGGCGAGGATCTTCTCGCGGCCCTCGATATCGGGGCGCGGCACGACGACCTGGCGATCGAAGCGACCGGGACGCAGCAAGGCGGGATCGAGCACATCCGGGCGGTTCGTGGCCGCGACGATGATGATGCCCTCGTTCGCCTCGAAGCCGTCCATCTCGACGAGCAACTGGTTCAGCGTCTGCTCACGCTCGTCATTGCCATTGCCGAGGCCGGCGCCGCGATGGCGGCCGACCGCGTCGATTTCGTCGATGAACACGATGCACGGCGCATTCTTCTTCGCCTGCTCGAACATGTCGCGCACGCGAGAAGCACCGACACCGACGAACATTTCGACGAAGTCCGAACCCGAAATCGTGAAGAACGGCACGTTTGCCTCACCCGCGATTGCACGGGCGAGCAGGGTCTTGCCGGTACCGGGGCTACCGACGAGCAGCGCGCCCTTCGGAATCTTGCCGCCGAGGCGGGCGAATTTGGTCGGATCCTTGAGGAAATCGACAATCTCCTCAAGCTCCTCGCGCGCCTCATCAATGCCGGCGACATCGTCAAACGTCACCTTGCCGTGCTTTTCGGTGAGCATGCGTGCGCGCGACTTCCCGAAACCCATCGCGCCCGATCCGGCATTCTTTTGCATCTGGCGCATCACGAAGAAGGCGATGCCGAGGATCAGCAGGAACGGCAGCGACTGATAGAGCATGATCATCCAGAAGCTGGTCTGCTCGGCCGGCTTCGCGCGAAATACGACATTCTTGTCGGCCAGCCGCTGGATCAACGTCGGGTCCGCGGGCGCATTGGCGGTGAAGCTGGTGCCGTTGGTGAACTTGCCGCTGACCACGCCCTCGCCGATATCGACGTCACGCACCGTGCCCTCGTTCACGCGGGCGAGGAATTCGGAATAAGCGATCGAATCCCCCGCACCGGGCCGGGCCGACGATTCGAACATCGATACGAACACGACGAGCGCCAGCAGAATACCCATCCAAATGGCGAGGCTCTTCATCCAGGGGTTTGGCTGGGGCTCTTTTTGATCACTCATGCACGGGTCCGCCTTTCTGCGGCCAAAATAGGCATTCGGAGGTTAATAACAATGGACCAACGCTCAAGCCGTGCCTTTTTCAGCGACGATCCGGCGCTCGCGCGATGGTGATATATCGCCCGGGGGACAATTTGCGTCGGCCTATGCTGGCCGATCGCCCCGAATCGAGCAATGCCAACGCGCGTTCGATCGTCGGGCCATCCGCCGGCGACTCGGCTTCGGCTACAAGCAAAGCAATCATTCGCCGACGGATTTCATAGGGAAGCCCGGTCAGATCGACCCGGATCGATCCATCGGGACGATGATCGCAGCGCGAACGCATCGCCTCTCCCACCACCCATTCGATGGCCTCCTCCGCGTCGGCAAGATGGCTCGCCGAAGCAGCGAGCCGCAACGGATCGATCCAGGGCGCGTCGCGGATAAGGGCCCGCGCGTGGGTCCGGTCATAATGCGGATCGTCGTTGGATGGATCATCGGCGGTCGCGATCCCCGCGACGATGCCAGCCAGTTCCATTCTGCGCCAGCCGAGCAACGGGCGGACTACCATCACCCCGGCGATATCGCTGCGTCGACCGATCCCCCTGAGGCCCGAAAGCCCCGCACCGCGCGCCAACCGCATCATCAAGGTCTCGGCCTGATCGTCGGCATGGTGCGCGGTGAGCACGGCGGCCAGCCCTTGTTCCCGCGCCCACTGCGCAAGCGCCGCATAGCGCGCCGCCCGCGCCGCCGCCTGCACGCTGCCTTGCTTGGAAACCCTGACCTTTATAGTGGCGTGCGGCACGCCAATCTCACCGCACAGGCGGGCAACCGTGGCCGCCTCGTCGGCAGCTTCGGCGCGAAGTCCGTGATCGACCGTTGCCGCAACGACTCGTCCCGGCAACGCCGCGCTTGCCAGCAGCAGCATCGCCATGCTGTCGGGCCCGCCGGAAACCGCCAGCCCGAACCGTGTCTCACCATCGGCGCTGAGGATCCCGTCAAGATCGGCACGGAACCGCGCGATCAGCTTGGAGTCTGTATCAGGCACGCCAAGATAAGAGGGCATCATCCGTCCCCAGTCTGATCCTCCCCCGCCAGGGGGAGGTGGCGCCGAAGGCGACGGAGGGGGCGGATAATCGGCGCCCGCCGGCGCTTGCCCATGCTCTGCGGATCGCCGCCCGCCCCCTCCGTCAGCCTGCGGCTGACACCTCCCCCTGGCGGGGGAGGATCGGAAAGTGTCGGAAGATACCAAAGAATCAAAGTCCTGCGGCCGATCTTAGCGCCATGCCCCTTCAGGCGCCCTCCCTACTGGCACTTGGCTTCCGCCTTGCCCTGCGACACCAAGGCGGCGAGTGGCCCCGTCACCTTGTCCGGATATTTGGCCTGCAGCACCTCATAGGCCTGGCATGCCTTTTCAGGGAGCGGCGGCTTCAGTTTCATCAACGCCTGCGCCATGTAGACATAGCTCTGCGGTGCCCGCTCGCCGGCCTCGTCCTTGGTATTGTCGAACAGTTCGCGGATCGCCTCCTTATACTGGCCATTGTCCAGATAGGCGCGTCCGGCCAGGTTGCGAGCATAGCTCACATATTTGTGCTTCGGATATTTGGCGGCCATCGCGTGCAGCGCTGCAATCGCCTCGGGATATTTCTTCTGCGTCCACAGGTCATAGCCAACCATATAGGCGTCCTTGCCCGGATCAGCCGACGCCGGCGTAGCGGCGGCATCGGTCGGCGCGGGCGCCGCGGCGACGGGCGCCGGTTTGCCGGGCGCGGCCTTGGGCGGTGCCGACTTCGGCGGAACCGGCACGCTCGCGCCGCCCGTTGTCCCCTTCGGCGCCGCCGGCACGACATAAGGCAGGCTGGCTTCGGGGGCCGCTCCGGGGGCCGGCTTGCCTTCCAGCGCGTTGAGCCGGAACTCCGCGTCCCCCTTCATCTTTGCGAACTGATCCTCGAGCTTGCGAAGATTATAGCTGCTCTGTTCGACCTGGCCGGTGAGTTGCGCGAGCGACCGTTCCAGCGCATCGACCCGGCGAGAGAGATCGGCGACCGGTGACGAAGCCGGCATACCCACCGGCGCCGGTGGCGCCGCCTGCGGCTGGATTTCGGGTTCGAAATATTGTTGGGCACCGCCAGGGAACACCTTGCGCTGCACCGCGCGCATTTCCTTTTCCAACTTGCCCACTCGCCCCTCGATCGGCAGCACCGGATCCGCGGCCAGCAACGGGCCGCCGGCAACGCTGGATAGGAACAGGATGGCGATGATCGCCTTCTTCATGCTGGCATTCCTCGAAAATTATGACGCTGGAACGGTAATCCGCTGCTACCGGCCGAAGATCAAGACGGCTAGGTTGTCGGAGTGTCCGGGCTAGTGACGGGCGCATCGGCGGCGGTATCGTCGGCAGCGCGGGAGCGCCGCACGCCCCGGTGCGGGCGCGACGGTGCGGTGGAGACCGGCTCGGCGGCAACCGCGGCGCCTGCCGCCGGGGATATCGCCGCCATTCCGTCACTGGTCGGCACCGGCGCAACGGAGCCCACCGGCGCGGTAGCGATTGCGGTCAGCGCGTCGCGCTTCAGGCTGAAATTCTTGACCAGATGATCGGGCGCGCCGATCGGCGGCAAAGCCGTCGTCCCGATCATCACCTTGATCGATTGCGGCCGCCCGGTCCGCAGCACCGGATCGCCGGCCGTGTCCGGCACGGGAAAGCTGTCGCCCGCCTTCATCACGCCCATGAACAGATTGGGGCCGTCGCGCTCCGAAATCCGAACCCAGGCATCCTCTACAGCGGTAACCGCGATCGGGCCGCTGGGCGCCGTCGACTGCGGCAGCGCGGCGGCGGGAGGCAGCACGGGCTTGCGTTTGACAGGCTGGGCGATCTCGGCCGGCGTATCGGCGGCCAATTTGGCCATATCGCTATTATCGCCCTCGAAGCGCAGCAGCAAATAGCCCATCGTCAGCAGCACGGCCACGCCGAGCGCCACCATCGCAAGCATGCGCGAAGGCACGCGCGCCGGATCGGCCGGCTCATAGGCTTCCGGATCGAACAGGCTCTGCTGCTGCTCCCCGACTTCGCCCCGAAAGCGGTTCGAAAGCGCCTGCCCGTCGAGCCCCAGCATGTTACCATAGGCTTTTATGAAACCGGCCGCATAAGGCAGTGCCGGCAGGGACTCATGGTCACCGCGCTCGATCGCCTCGATATGGCGCACGGGAATGCGCGTGCGCGCGGCAATATCGACCGTCTCGAGCTTCTGCTCCAGGCGCACGGCCGCCAGTTCCTCTCCCACGCTGCGTGGGAACAGGCCCTGATCGTCCCTTCCGCCGTCGATCATTCGAGATCTCCTTCACGGCGTAGTCGCCGCTGCCATGTCACGTCGGCTTTGTCGAATTGACACGCACAAATGTCAAACCCGCAGCCTGGGTTAATTTTCTGGCGGGATGGACGGGCCGCGAAGCTTAGGCGATCACCACTTCGTTTTCGGTCGCCCAGGCCGCCAAATCCGATCGCAGCGACCGTACGGGACGTGCGAGCAAGGCGCCGATCTGCGCCCGCAGGACGCCCGCGTCGAGCGATCGGATCATCGCCTTCACCGGCCCGACCGCCGCCGGCGTAATCGACAAGCGGCCGATGCCGAGGCCGATCAGCGCCATCGCCTCCAATGTGCGTCCGCCCATTTCGCCGCATACGCCGACGGGCACGCTGGCTGCGTGCGATTCCCGCGTCACCCGCGCTATGAAACGCAGGATCGCCGGGCTCAACCAGTCATAGCGTTCGGCCAGCTTGGGATTGGCCCGGTCCGCCGCAAACAGGAATTGGGTGAGATCATTGGTGCCGATCGACAGGAAATCGAGTTTCGGCAGGATCATGTCGAGGCTTTCGGCCAGCGCCGGCACCTCGAGCATCGTCCCGTACCGCACGGCCGCCGGCGGCACCCGATTGCGGCCGTGCACCCATTTGCGTTGCTCCTCGAACAAGGCGTGCGCCTCATCGAACTCCCACGGCTCCGACACCATCGGGAACATCACGTTGAGCGTTCGCCCCGATGCCGCCTCGATCAAAGCGCGGGCTTGCACCTTCATCAGCGCGGCCCGCTCCAGCGCCAGCCGGATCGCACGCCAGCCCAGCGCCGGATTTTCCTCGGTCGCGCCGTCGGCCTGGTTCATATAAGGCAGCGCCTTGTCGCCGCCGATATCGACCGTGCGGAAAATCACCGGTCGATCGCCCGCGGCCTCCAGCACTTCGCGATACAGGCGTTGCTGCCTCTCGCGCTGCGGAAAGGTCGCCGACACCAGAAACTGGAATTCGGTGCGGAACAGGCCGATGCCGTCGGCGCCCGTGACGTCGAGCGCCGCCATATCGTCGCGCAGGCCGGCGTTGATCATCAACTCGATCCGCTGCCCGTCCTTCGTCACCGCCGGCAGGTCGCGCATCGCCGCGAATTCGGCGCGCCGCTTCTGGCCAACGATCATGCGCGCGTCGAACGCCTCGTCCATCGTCGTCGTCGGCCGCACGATCAGCGATCCTTGCGTGCCGTCAAGCAGCAGCCAGTCGCCCTCGCCGATCGTCCGCCGCACGTCCTTGACCCGGCCGAGCACAGCGATCCCCATCGCCCGCGCGACGATCGTCACATGGGCGGTGAGCGACCCTTCCTCAAGCACGACACCCTTCAGCCGCCGTCGATCATATTCGAGCAATTCGGCAGGGCCGAGATTGCGCGCGATCAGGATCGAATCCTGCCGCAGCCCCAGCTGTGCCGCCGTCCCCAGCTGGCCTGAGACGATCCGCAACAGCCGGTTGGAGAGATCCTCCAGATCGTGCATCCGATCGGCCAGCAGCGGATCGGCGATCTCGCGCATCCGCATCCGCGTGCGCTGCTGAACTCGCTCGATCGCCGCCTCGGCCGTCAGGCCGCTGTCGATCGCCTCGTTGATGCGCCGGATCCAGCCCTCGTCATAGGCGAACATCTTGTACATCGCGAGGACGTCCTGATGTTCGCCGGCGACGCCGAAGTCGGTTTCCTTCGTCATCCGCTCGATCTGGTCGCGCATCTTGGCGAAGGCGGAGATCAGCCGGTGTCGTTCGACGTCGGTATCTTCGGCGACGGTATGTTCGATCTCGATGCGCGGCTGATGATAGACGGCGCGGCCGCGCGCCATGCCTTCGACCAGCTTGAGGCCTTCCAGGCGCACCGGCCCGGTATCGCGCTGACTGCCAGAGCCGGGGCCACCCTCATCGATCAGGCCGGCACCCGCGATCAGCTCCGCCAGCACCATCGCCACGGTCTGCAGCGCTTCGATCTCGACATCGTCATAGCGCCGCTGATCGCTATGCTGCACAGCGAGAACGCCGACGGCCCGTTCGCGGCGCACGATCGGAACCCCGGCGAAGCTGTGAAACAGCTCCTCGCCGGTCTCTGGCTTATAGGCGAAATCGGGGTGGCTGGTGGCCTCGTCAAGATTGAGCGTCTCGACATTTTCGGCGATCGTCCCGACCAACCCTTCGCCCAGCGCCATCTTGGTGACGTGGACGGCGTCCTGCTTGAGCCCGCGTGTCGCGAACAGCTCTAATACACCATCGCGCAGCAAATAGATCGAGCAGACTTCGGTGTGCAGCGCCTCGCCGATGATCTGCACGACCTGGTTCAGCTTCGACTGCGCAGCCGACCGCGATGCCATCACGTCGTGAAGGCGCGTCAATATTTCCCGTGCTGCGGATGTTGCGGTCGCTGGTGCCATGGCGTGGCGCTATCAGAAAGCGCGGACGGATTCCAATGCTGTCCCATCGGCAATGGTTGAATATGCGGGATTCCGGTTCATAGTCGGGCAATCATGGCTGGAGGAACGATGGCACCTCGTCTCACTTTGTGCGTCGCGGCGATGCTGACGATAATCGGCACCGCCCCTGCGCACGCCGAAACCCTTTATGTTCGGGCCGGAAAGCTGATCGATACGCAAAAGGGGATGGTCCTCGTCGATCGCTTGATCCGCATCGACGACGACCGCGTGGCCTCGGTAACAGCCTATGCGCCGCCTCCGCCCGGCGCGGCGATCCTCGACTGGTCCGGCTATACGGTTCTGCCCGGCCTGATCGACATGCACACCCACCTCGCCGACTGGGGCCAGACGAACAACGTCGCCGAACCTTTGCTGCACAGCCCGCAGGAAATGGCCTATGTCGCGCTGCGCAACGCGCGGATAACCTTGCGGGCCGGCTTTACCACCGTTCACGACGTCGGCTGTTTCCGCGCCTTCACCGACGTCGCGCTGCGCGAAGCGATCAACCGCGGCGATATCGAGGGTCCGCGAATGAGCGTGGTCGGCGCCTATATCACGATTCCCGGCGGCGGCGGCGAAGTGACCGGCTTCGCGCCCGGCGTGAAGGTGCCCGATGATATGCGGGTCGGCGTGGTGACCGACGCCAACGACACGCGGCTCAAGGTCAATTACCTGTTCCAGCACGGCGTCGACTCGATCAAGCTGATCGCGACCGGCGCAGTCCTCGCCGAGGGCACCGAACCCGGCACCCAGGAACTCACCGACGACGAGATGCGCGCGGCCGTGATCGCTGCGAAGGCCAATGGCGGCTGGGTCACCGCCCATGCCCATGGCGCGCAGGGGATCAAGGCGGCGATCAATGCCGGCGTGCGATCGATCGAGCATGCCTCGCTGATCGACGACGAGGGCCTCGCGCTGGCCAAGGCGAAGGGCGTGTTCCTCGACATGGACATCTATGATGGCGACTATATCGAGGCGGTCGGCACCAAGGAGGGCTGGCCCGCCGGTTACCTCCGCAAGAACCGCGAGACGACCGACGCCCAGCGCGAAGCTTTCCGCAAGGCGGTGAAGGCCGGCATCAAGCTCGCTTTCGGCACCGATGCCGGCGTCTATCCGCACGGGGCGAATGCCCGGCAGTTCAAATATATGGTCCGCTACGGCATGACGCCGATGCAGGCGATCCAGGCCGCGACGACGGTATCGGCGGATCTGCTGGGCTGGTCGAAGCAGGTCGGTGCAATCGCGCCCGGCTATTATGCCGACATGGTCGCGGTGAAGATCGATCCGCTAGCCGACGTGAGCGCTCTGGAGCATGTCGACCATGTGATGAAGGGCGGCGAGGTAGTGCGATAATCTCTTCTACTCCCCTCCCTGCTTGCAGGGAGGGGCTGGGGGTGGGTGGCGAGCGCCAGCGAGCCTGCTACGTTTGAGGACTATGAAAAGAGTCCCGGATCACATGACTGCCAACGCCCGCGCACTACGGAATAGTGCGACCGACGTTGAGCGCGCGATCTGGCACCGACTTTCCTGCTACCGCCCACGATTCACGCGGCAATTCGTGATCGGTCCATACATCGTGGATATTGCCTGTCGGCAAGCGAAGCTCGCGATCGAATTCGACGGGAGCCAGCATCTGGCGCGATCCGAGCAAGACGAGAAGCGCACTCGTTACTTGACAGGCTTGGGTTGGAAAGTCGTCCGCTATTGGAATTCGACCGTCATCGACAATCCGGACGGCGTCGCGGAAGACATACTCTCGCACGCCGCCGAGTGCCTCGGCGGCACCCACCCCCTACCCCTCCCTGCAAGCAGGGAGGGGCGTAGAAAACGACCTACCGCCGCTCCAGCGCCTCGGCCGCTTCCGCCAACAGCGTCGCGATGATATCGGCGACCGGCTCTTCCTTGGTCACCATGCCGACCGACTGGCCGGCCATCACCGAACCATGCTCGACGTCGCCATCGATCACCGCGCGGCGCAGCGCGCCTGCCCAATAATGTTCGATCTGGAGCTGGGCCTCGCCCATCTCGATCCTGCCCTCGTCGAGCGCCTGCGCCACTTCGCGCTGCTTTGCTGCAAACAATTCGCTTGCAGCATTTTTGAGCGCCCGCACCGGAATCACCGGCAAACGCGGATCGATCTGAACGCTGGCGATCGCATCGCGCGCCGAAGCGCGGATGAAGGCCTTCTTGAAATTCGGATGCGCGATCGATTCGCGAGCGATCGCGAAGCGCGTGCCGAGCTGGACGCCGGCCGCCCCCATCTCAAGATAAGCGGCGATCGCCTCGCCGCGGCCGATGCCGCCGGCCACGAACACCGGAACCTGCTCGGCGATCGTCGGCAGCATTTCCTGCGCGAGCACCGAGGTCGAGACCGGGCCGATATGGCCGCCGGCCTCCATGCCCTCGATCACCAGCGCATCGACACCCGAGCGGATCAGCTTTTTCGCCAGCGCCAGCGCGGGCGCGAAACAGACGACCCTCGCCCCGCTCGCCTTGATCTTGTCGATCGCGCCACCCGGGGGCAGGCCGCCCGCGAGCACGACATGGCTCACCTGATGCTGCGCACAAATATCGATCAAAGCCATCAGATCGGGGTGCATCGTGATCAGATTGACCCCGAACGGCTTCGTGGCCAGCGCCTTCGTACCCGCAATCTCGGCGTCCAGCAGAGCCGGCGTCATCGCGCCGCACGCGATCACGCCGAAGCCGCCCGCGTTCGACATCGCCGATACCAGATGCCGTTCGGACACCCAGCTCATCGCGCCGGCAAGGATCGCATAGTCGCTGCCGAAGAATTCGGCGCCGCGCGCCATCAGGCGCGTCAGACGGTCCGTGCCAACGCTCACGCAGCGTCTTCGGCATCGAGGCCGTAGGCGGTGTGCAGCACGCGCACCGCCAGCTCGGTATAATCCTCGTGGATCAGCACCGACACCTTGATCTCCGACGTGGTGATCGCCAGCACATTGATGCCCCGCGCCGCCAGTGCCTCGAACATCTTGGCGGCGACACCGGCATGACTGCGCATGCCCACGCCGACTACCGAGATCTTGGCGACATTCGCGTCATGCACCAGCTTCTGATAGCCGATCTTTTCGCGCGCATTTTCGAGCACGTCGAGCGTGCGAGCCAGTTCGGCCGACGGCACGGTGAAGGTCACGTCGGTCGATCCGGTATCGTGCGCAACGTTCTGCACGATCATGTCGACATTGATATTGGCATCGGCCAGCGGCGAGAAGATCGATGCGACCGCACCGGGGCGGTCGGGCACCGCCGTCAGCGTGACCTTGGTCTCGTTCTTGTCATAGGCGATGCCCGTGATCAGTTGCCGTTCCATTGCACTTCCTTCGATCTCGTCTTCGCCGACGATCATGGTTCCGGGGGTGGGGTTGTCGGTGGGCGCGTCGAACGAGGACAGCACCTGCACGCGGACCTTTTCCTTCATGGCCAGTCCGACCGACCGCGTCTGGAGCACCTTCGCGCCGACCGACGCCAGCTCCAGCATTTCCTCATAGGTCACCTTGGCGAGCTTGCGCGCCTTGGGGACGATGCGCGGATCGGTGGTATAGACGCCGTCGACATCGGTATAGATGTCGCAGCGATCGGCCTTCATCGCCGCCGCCACCGCCACCGCCGACGTATCCGATCCACCGCGGCCCAGCGTGGTGATGCGCTCATCCTCGGTCAGGCCCTGGAAACCGGGGATCACGGCCACCTCGCCGGCAGCCATTGCCGCCGCGATCGCCGTCGTATCGATATCCTCGATGCGCGCGCTGGCATGCGCATCCGACGTCCGGATCGGCAATTGCCAGCCGAGCCAGCTGCGCGCGCGCACGCCCATCGCCTGCAGGGTGATCGCCAGCAGGCCGCTGGTCACCTGCTCGCCGCTGGCGACGACGACGTCATATTCGCGCGGATCGTAGAGCGGTGACGCCTCACGGCAGAAGTTGACCAGCCGATCGGTCTCGCCCGACATGGCCGAGACGACGACCGCCACCTCGTTGCCGAGCCCGACCTCATGTTTCACGCGCGCCGCCACGTTGCGAATCCTGTCGATCCCCGCCATCGAGGTGCCACCGAATTTCATAACGATACGAGCCATGAAGCAATCACGTCCAATAAAGGCAATGCGCCGGGAAAAGCCCTTGGGGTCAAGGGCGCGGCCCTGATAAAGAGGGGGGATCATGAACGCAAGCACACAGCACAGCAACAGCATCGACCCGGCGGAAGCCGCGCATTTCGGGGCATTGGCCGCCGACTGGTGGGATCCCGCCGGATCGTCGGCGATGCTCCACAGGATGAACCCGCCGCGGCTGCGCTATATCCGCGAGCGGATCGATGCGCATTGGCACGGCAACGACACCACTCTGAAACCGCTCAGGGGCCGGCGCGCGATCGACGTCGGCTGCGGCGCCGGCCTGCTGACCGAGCCGCTGGCGCGGATGGGCGCATCGGTGACGGGCATCGATGCCGCCCCCGAAAATATCGCCGCCGCCCGGGCCCATGCCGAGCGGCAAGGCCTGAACATCGATTATCGCGCCGGCGGGACCGAGCAACTCGCCGCCGAGCCGTTCGATCTGGTCACCTCGATGGAAGTGATCGAGCATGTCAGCACTCCGGCGGCGTTCGTCGCGGCGCTGGCGGCCTTGCTCGCGCCGGACGGGCTGATGATCCTGTCGACGCCCAACCGCACGCCGCTCTCCCGCCTCGCGATGATCAGCGTCGGCGAGGGGCTGGGCCTGGTGCCGCGCGGCACGCACGACTGGCAGAAATTCCTCACGCCCGACGAACTGACCGCGCATATCGAGGCCGCCGGCCTCAGGGTCATCGACCGCAAGGGGCTGAGCTTCTCGGTCGGCCACGGCTTCGTGCTCAGCGACAGTCTCGCGCTCGATTATTTCCTGACCATCACGCGGTAAATCGCGGCGCCGTTCATGGCGGCAACCGACGGATAATCATCGTCATCCCAGCGCAGGCCCCTGTGCGCTAACGTTAAAAAGCCCTCTCCCACGTAATACCAAAGTGCATCGATCAGAACCCATGAGCCCCTCCCCTTCAGGGGAGGGGTTGGGGTGGGGCCTATCAGCTTGGCGCAGCGGGGGGGAGAGGCCCCACCCCCGGCCCCTCCCCTGAAGGGGAGGGGTGAAGAGTCGTCCTCAATGGCTCTTGGTATAAGGCCTGCCGGTATAAGGTGGCCACATGCCTCCCCCACGACAGGCTCAGCGCCTGTCGACCCGTTCATAAACGACGATCGTCGACTTCTTCATCGGAAACGCCGCCACCTGCCGATAGGAACGCGCGATCTCGGCCGCCACCACCGCCAGCGCCGCCGGCACATCCTCGGCGTCGCGCGGCGTCTCGTCGACGATCACGCTCGGGCGGGTCGCGAGGATGCGGCGGATCTCGGCGATGGGATCGACGCCGATCGCCCCGGCTTCGCGTTTCAGAAACAGGTGGCTGGGAAAGGCAAAACGGCTGGGGATGCACGATCCGGTCAGATGATAGAGGATCGCATCCCCGCCCCAGACGAACATGCAATTGGTGAGGCGCGGCCTGATTGCCGCCACCATCGCTGCGGCCAGCGCGGCATCGCCATGCTTGTTCCGATTGTTCCGCAGGATCAGCATATCCGCGGTGCCCGCCGCGAGCAGCAGGATCAGCGCGATGATCGCCCCGGCATGGCGCCGGCGAAGGGCAAAGGCCGGTGCGCAGGCCGCCGCCATCGGCACGAAAACCGGCAGCGCATAATGATCGAACCACGTCCCGAACGCGAAATAGCCCGCAAGCGCCGCGCCGAGCCAGGCCATGACGAAGCCGAACGCCGCCGGCCCGTCTTCAAACCGTCGCCACGGTTTCAGCCAGGCCGACAGCGCCACCACGCATAACGGGATGCCTGAAATTTGCCCGGCCTTGCCGAGCCGATAGAGCAATTCGGCGCCAGGCTCGCTCGCCCGCTGCCCGATCGACAGGAAATTGGCATAGAGGAAGGCCCCCGCTTCGCCGTGCAGCGCGTAGAAACCGAGCGCCAGCGCCGTCGGCAGCAGCGCGATCGCCATCCATAACAGCGCATCGACGATCGGCCGGCCTGTCGCGCCCGACGTCCGCCACGATCGCCAGAGCAGCACCAGCCCGAAGAAGATCCCTTCGAAGATCACCGTATATTTGATCTGCATCGCCAGCCCGAGCAGCAGCATCGCGGCGCACCCTGCCCGCCGGACCCGCGACGGGTCCGTCTCCTTGCGGAGAACGAGCTGCTGGACCATCAGCGCCGCGCCGGCGACCGGCAGGTTATAGAAGATTGGCGCCTGCCCGCCCCAGCCGCCACTCACCAGCCCGATCAGCAGGACATAGAGCATCCCGGCCCATGTCGCCGCCACGATCCCGGCCATCGGCGCGGCGATGCGCGCGACGATGAAGCCGGTTCCCGCGGCAAACAATGCGGCGACGATCTGATACTGATAGAAACCCGCACCGCCGAGCAGCCTGATCGCGGCATAGATCAGGAACAGCCCGATCGGCTTGCGATCCCATATGTCGACATAGGGCAAGGCCCCGTGCCACATCCGGTCGCCGACCAGCAGGTAGAAATTCTCGTCCACGTCGCTGAACGGATTGCCGAACTCGCTCACCCGCGCGGCAAAAGCCGTCGCCAGGATCAACAGCGCGGCCAGCGCCCATTGCCGTCTTCGATCGGTTTCGGTCGTCGCGCTCATCTGCCCCCGCTGCCGGCGCGGAATATGCGCCGCCACCCGTCATCCCCTACCGGCGGGGCGGGTCGGCCGGAACCATATTTTTGGCGTTTATATGTTTTGCAGACACCCCCTGATGCGCGGTAAAGTTCACCCGCATCATATAGCCAGTGCTCCAGGGCCGTTTGACGATCAACTGTTGCCGTTCGCGAACACGGCGCGGTTCAGAGCCTTATGTCTCCGTCTCCAGTGCCGCTCGCTAACGCGGGCTTGAGGCATCGCGCAAAAGTGCTTTGAAGGCTTCCGCCCGACTCTATACGAGCACCGAAATGGTACTTCAACCGCCCAGCGCTCGGGCTTTCGCGCCCAGCAGCTCATAAAAAGGCAGATCGACAGGATTTTTAGTCACAATGAATTATCGCCATTCCTTCCATGCTGGCAATAGCGCCGATGTCGTGAAGCACAGCCTGCTGATTGCCCTGGTGCGGGCCTTGCAGCAAAAGCAGAGCGCGCTGACTCTGATCGACACCCATGCCGGCTGCGGGCTGTACGACCTTGAAGGCGAGGATGCCCAACGCACCGGCGAGTCCACGCACGGCGTTCTGCGGGCCTTTGCCGACCCGAACCCCTTGCTGGACGACTACCGCGTCGCCGTGCAGGCGGTGAATGTCGGGCCCGAGCCGCACCTCTACCCCGGCTCGCCGCAGATTCTGGCGCAGCTTCTGCGCCCGCAGGATTTGCTGATTTTGAACGAAAAGCATCCCGAGGAAGTCTATACCCTGCGCGGCGTGATGCGCGGCACATCCTCTGCCGTCCATGAGCGCGACGCCTACGAGCTTTGGCTGGCGATGCTGCCGCCCCGCACCGCGCGCGGCGTGGTGGTGGTCGATCCGCCTTACGAGCAGCCGGACGAACGCGCTCGTATCACAGCCACCCTCGCCGCGGCTTACCGCAAATGGGCGCATGGCGTGACGGTGATCTGGTATCCGCTGAAAGACCGCGCCACGCATTGGCGGTGGAAGGAGCAGTTGCGCAAGCTCGGCATCCCGAAATTGCTGTGGCTGGAGCATTGGTTGTACGATGGTGATCAGTCCGGCATCTACAACGGCGCGGGCCTTTATATCGTCAACCCGCCCTACGCCTTCACGCAGGCGCTGCCGCCTCTGCTGGAAGCCCTGCGCGCCGCGCTGGCGCCCGAGGGGCATAGGGGCGAGATCGCGACCGATTGGTTGGGCGATTAAGATAAAC
Source organism: Sphingomonas sp. YR710 (assembly GCF_900101455.1). Taxonomy (GTDB): domain Bacteria; phylum Pseudomonadota; class Alphaproteobacteria; order Sphingomonadales; family Sphingomonadaceae; genus Rhizorhabdus. Next base: position 209,257 of record NZ_FMZJ01000006.1, read on the forward strand.
CTGATCGCCCCTTTTCTCCCAAAGGAGGAATTGCCGCACTGCGGTTTGCACACAAAGCATATCTCGCGAGATTCGCTCGCTGTCGGCGGTTCGCTGGTGACCATCGCTGCTTGTGCTCCACGTTCACCGGTGAACGCTGGCAGGTCCGAGCAGTCGATACCCAAGGCACAGGGAACGGCAGCTAATACCAACGGCCGAAACCATTGACTCGTCATCCCAGCGAAAGCTGGGATCTCACGCTTCTTTATGATCCTGGAAAAGAAGGAAAAGAGATCCCAGCTTTCGCTGGGATGACGGGTGAGGCTTAAGGGCCGCTGATATAAGTCCCCACCCCGCCATAGTAGCCTTCCACGCACTGCCAGATGGCGCCAATTTCGTGCCGCCTTATTCTCGCACGAAACGCGGCAAGGCCTGATAGGCGGCCGCCAGCCCTTCGATCCGCCGACGCTCCATCGACAGCAGCCGCGCCCGATCGAACAGATCGTCGAACGACCGGAACCGCCCCTCGGCGCGCGCCGAAACGATCCGATCCGCCAGCGGCCCCGCATCGAGCATCAGCCGAAGGTCTGCGGCCGATGCGCTGTTCAGATCGAGCACCAGCGGCAGGCCCGGTGTCGTGCTCCAGAACTGCGCCGGTATCCGCACCGCCCGATCAGCGATCCACAGGCCGGGTCCAATCGCCGCATCGATCGCCAGGCGACCGCCGACGATATCGCCCACCAGCCGCTCCTGCCCTGCGCGCACGGATTTGAGTCCGTCCACGAAATCGTCGAGCGCGGCGCCAGCCCCCTTGCACGAGAGCGTCGCCGCCGCCTGCATCGCGGCGTCCGAGGCCGTTGCACCATAGGTAGTCTGTACGAACAGGCGCGTCGCCGGCATCCGCTCGGGCGGAAAGGCTTCGCCCCAGCCACGGATGAAGGCGATCATCGGCGCGTCGGTCCACCGCCCGATATGCGCGAGCGCCGCCGCCAGCTTGTGCAGCCGCTCGGTCGGCGGCTCGGGACCGTCATTGACCAGCCGATAAAAGAAGGTCGCCGCCACGCCTTCCGACGCCAGCATCCGGTTGCCGTTTTTCAGCCGGCAGGGATCGATCTGTGCCGACACCAATGAAGCCGTCCATGCCTCCCGCGGATCGGCGCCAGCCGCCGGCTCGGGCTTTTCGAACACGAAGTCGTCATTCGGCACCGCCGTCTCGCGCAGCCAGGTCTCGTGGCGGCTGAACCAGAAATCGCGCGGCGACGGCGGATCGCGCCGCTCGATCCGCGCGCGAAAGCCCGGCGTCGCGGTCAGCCGCGCCGCGAGCGGTTGCATCGATATGCCGAAGCCTTCATCGAACGCGGTCACCGGATCGGTGACGGCCAGCACCGAATGGGGTGTGCGCGATGGCGTCGCGGGGATCGGCCCGAGCAGCCGGCGCAACAGCACATGGCCATATTCATGCGCCAGCACCTCCTCGAACTCGCCGCTCGCAATCGAGCCGGCGTCGGCGGTGATATCGATATAATGATCCTCGCAGAGCCGCGGCGCGCTTGCGCCCTCCTGCAGATACAGATCCTTGCGGGCAAAGCCGCCGTCCTCGTCGGACAGATAGATGAAGATGCCGGCACCCAGATCGGGGCAATGGTTCGGATAGCGGCTGCGCGCGCGTGCATCCGCATCGAGCGCCGGCAGCAACGGGCCGATGGCGATCCGCAGAGCGGCATGGATCGCCTCGCTCAGGCTTCCGCCGACGATCCGGCGCGCCAGCGGCACCACCCGCCCGTCCGGCGTCTGCATCGTTCGTGCATGGCCGCCGCCGTCACGAACCGGCTCGATCAGGATATAGGTTTCGCTGGCCACAGGCGGGCGGGCATGGCGCGCGGCCTCCAGCGCGGATGGCGCAAGGACAAGCCCGATCATGCCGATGACGATGCGAAAGGCTATCATGTCCGCCGCCGCCCCCTTGCCGAAGGACCACCTTATCATAAGCGGCGGCGGCGCCCTCACGCAATCGATCAGGCGGCGAACGACTCCAGCGCCAGCGAGAATCGGATCGCGCAGAACGCGCAATCGACATGGATCTCGCCGGCCTCGTCGGCCATCTCCGCGCGCTCATCGGTCGGGAAGCGGGCGATCACCGATCGGATATGCTCGGCATTGCACCGGCATCCGCGCGACAACGGCACTGCCGCCAGCGTGCGCACCTCATCCTCCTCGTTGAACAGCCGCCATAATACGCGGTCCATTTCGAGCGAAATGTCGGTCAGTTCATCGAGGGTCAGCGTCTGCGCCAGCGCGCGGACATGATCCCATTCGGGATGATCGAGCCGGGTATGGATACGATCGCGCCCCTCCTCGCCTTCCGGCAGATGCTGGATCAGCATGCCGCCGCCGATGTGCCGCCCATCGGGCAGCCGCCGCATCGACAGCTTGACCAGGCTCGGCAATTGTTCGGACTGGCCGAAATAGCTCTCCGCCGCCTCGGCCAGCGACGCGCCTTCCAGCGGAACGATCCCCTGATAGCGTTCGCCGCTCACCATCTGATCGAAGGTGATCGCCAGATAGCCCTTGCCGAACAGGGCGAACAGCGACGGATCGACCGGCGCCTCGGCCAGCCGATCGGCATCGAAGCGCACATAGCCGCGCATTTCGCCGGCCTTGTAATCGGCCACCAGCAGATCGATCACGCCGCCCTCGGCCTGCGCCTGCAGGGTGAGCTGCCCGGCTTCATCCTTCAGCGTCGAGCCGAGCAAAGCCGCCAGCATCAGCGCCTCGGCCAGCACGCGCTCGATCACCGGCGGATAGCCATGGCCGGCGAGAATCGTATCGAGCAACGGCCCGATCCGCACCAGCCGCCCGCGCGCATGGCGGGCAGGAATCGTGAAGCCCAGCGCGATATCGAGCCGGGTGGCGGAAATGTCGGTCATCAGGAGGTCACCTCATCGTCCGCAGCTATATTGGATCGGCTTCGTGAAATTCCAGTTGCACGCCTCCATCCCCCTCATCGTCATCCCCGCGAACGCGGGGACCCATGGACAGCGGCACCTGCAGATTCGAGTGTGCCGTAACCGTGGGTTCCCGCTTTCGCGGGAATGACGGTAAAGTGCCGGGTCAGCGGGCCTTCTGCTAATCGAGCTTCCCCAGACACCACAGCAGCACTGCCTTCTGCGCGTGCAGGCGGTTCTCGGCTTCGTCCCAGATCACCGACTGGACGCCGTCGATCACCTCGTCGGTCACTTCCTCGCCGCGATGCGCGGGCAGGCAGTGGAGGAAGATCGCGTCTGGCTTCGCCTTGACCATCAGGCTGGCGGTCACCTGATAGGGCATCATCGCGGCGAGCTTTTCCTCGGCATGCGCCTGCCCCATCGAGATCCACGTATCGGTGACGACAACATCGGCATTGGCGATCGCCGCCTCCGCCTCGCGTTCGCAACGCACCACGCCGCCGCGCGCCCGCGCCGCCGCGATCACGTCGTCCGCCGGATCATAGCCATCCGGGCAACCGTAACGGACCGGGAATTTCAACAAGCTGCCCGCCTCGACGATCGAGTGGAGGACGTTATTGCCATCCCCCAGCCACGCCCATTCGAGCCCGCCGATCCGGCTCTTATATTCGAGCACGGTCAGCAGATCGGCCATGATCTGGCACGGATGCGATTGATCGGTCAGCCCGTTGATCACCGGAACCGTGGCATATTTCGCCAGATCCGCGGCCTTCTGATGATCGTCGGTACGGATCATGATCGCGTCGACATAGCGGCTAAGCACCCGCGCGGTATCGGCGATCGTCTCGCCGCGGCCGAGCTGCATCGATCCCGAATCCATCACGATCGTGGTGCCGCCAAGCTGGCGCATCGCCATGTCGAACGACACGCGGGTACGCGTGCTGTTCTTCTCGAAGATCATCGCCAGCGTGTGGCCGGCCAGCGGTGCGTCCGCATCCGGCGTGCCCTTCGGCCAGCCGATTCGCGCAAGCTTGCGCGCGCGCGCGGCCTCCAGCATCGCGATCAATGCGTCGGTGCCGGCATCGGCAAGATCGATGAAATTCCGGGTCATGCCGCTGCCTCGAAATCCCGCGCGCCCGCCGACAATTTCTCGATGCATTCGGCGATGTGGCTGTCCTCGATGATCAGCGGCGGCAGGATGCGCACGACATTCTCGCCCGCCGATACCGTCAGCAATCCGTGATTGTCGCGCAGATGCGCCACGAAAGCACGGCTCTCGGCGCTCTCCTTGAGCTTCAGGCCCAGCATCAGCCCCACGCCGCGCACGCTTTCGAACAGATGGTCATGATTGGGAATCAGCTGCTCCAGGCTGGCGCGCAACCGTTCGCCCTTCGCGCGGACATTGGCGAGGAATTCGTCGTTGATCGCGACGTCCATCACCGCCTCACCCACCGCCATCGCCAGCGGATTGCCACCATAGGTCGAACCATGAGTGCCCGCGATCATGCCCTTGGCCGCTTCCTCGGTGGCAAGGCAGGCGCCCATCGGGAAACCGCCGCCGATCCCCTTGGCGACCGCCATGATATCGGGCGTGATCCCATAATGTTCATGCGCGAAGAACAGGCCGGTGCGGGCATAGCCGCACTGGACCTCGTCGAGGATCAGCAACATGCCATGATTGTCGCACAGCTTGCGCAGACCGGTCAGGAATTCATGGCTCGATGGCGTCATTCCGCCCTCGCCCTGGATCGGCTCGACCAGGAAACCCGCGGTCGTCTCGTCGACCGCCGCGGTCGCGGCGGCGAGATCGTTGAACGGCACCACCTCGAAGCCCGACAGCAGCGGCTCGAATCCGTCCCGCATCTTGGGCTGGTTTGTCGCGCTGATCGTGCCCAGCGTCCGGCCGTGGAACGCGCTCGAGAAGCTGATGATCTTGGTGCGCTCGGGGCTGCCGTTGACATAATGGTAGCGGCGCGCGGTCTTGATCGCGCATTCGACGGCTTCCGCCCCCGAATTGGTGAAGAACACCGTGTCGGCGAAGGTCTTCTCGACCAGCCGCGCGGCAAAATGCTCGCCCTGCGGGCTGCCATAGAGGTTGGAGACGTGCATCAGCGTCGCCGCCTGATCGGCGATCGCCTTCACCACAGCAGGGTGGCCATGGCCCAATATGTTGACCGCGATGCCGCTCGCGAAATCCAGATAGCGTTCGCCGCGTTCGCCGATCAGGTAGCAGCCCTCGCCTCGCACCGGACGCACGCCACACCGCGGATAAACCGGCATCAGTGGGGTGATCGTCATCGGTACTGCTCCTTCGTCGTGAACGCTGTAAAAAGCTCCGGAAATGCAAAAAGGCGGCCATCCCGGCCGCCTGTCGGAGCGCGCATATAGTGAAGCCACCCCGCCCTCGTCAACGGTTCGTCGCACCGCGGCTGTCCGCACCGGCCGGCATCTGCTAAAAGCGACGGCAATCCCCGGAATCGTGTCGATCACAGGTCGCTTATGCGTCGTCTTTTGCCCTTTGCCCTGATCGTCCTGGCCAGCCCGGCCATGGCGCAGGATATCCAGCTGAACCCGATCTTCGGGACGCAGCTTCGCTATGAGCAATTCGCCGCCGATAAATTGCTGGCTGGCGGCGATGCCATGCTGTTCCGCATGCGGCCGGGCGTTGCCCTGTCGACCGGCCCCTGGTCGTTACTGGCCGAAAGCGATGCGGCTCTGACGGTGCGCCGTGCCAATCAGGCGGCGGCGACCGGCGCACGTCCGGGAACGCCGGAAGCCCTCCAGCTCAACCAGTTTCGCCTCCAATATCAAGGCCTGCCGGCCACCGTCGTCGCCGTCGGCCGCCAGCAGCTCGGCCTCGCCGATGCCAGCCTGACCGGAGATCGCGACGGCGAGCAGACATTCGACGCGGCCCGCATCGAATGGAAAGGCTTGCCAAACCTCACGGCCGACCTGGCTTATGCCTGGGCAAGCCGGAGCCTGTGGGCACGCGCGGACAATGGCGTACTCCCCGAAACGGTCAGCGGCGCGAATCTGTTCGCCAAGCTCGACTGGAAGAATCCGATCGGCACCTTCTCCGGCTATGCCTATCAGATCGATCAGCGCCGTGCCGCCAGCAGCGACTTCCGCTTCGTCAACCAGGTCTATGGTGCGCGCTTCAGCGGCAACCGACAGATCGGCGAGGATGTGAAGCTACACTATAGCCTTGGCTACATCCGACAAAGTGGCTCGCTGACAACGCCGGCCGCCGGCGCACCGACCTTCTGGCAAATCGGCAGCGCGTTCGATCTGACCGAACTCTCCTCGACCCAGACCAGCTACCGCCGCTTCGCCGCCAACGGCATCGCCCTGCGCAACGGCGACGAACTGAGCCTCGCCACCAGCGCGACCCGCGGCCGGGTAACGCTCGGCGCACGGTTCAGCAATTTCCGGCCGATCGATGCCGAACTGCCGGCGCAGGATCTGCGGCTATCGATGGGCGTCACCTTTTAGACGATAAGATATTGATTTATATATTTTATCCATCCTCCCCCGCCAGGGGGAGGATCGAAAAGCGTCCGAGGGCGCCGCATAATCAAAACTTATTCTGGCACATATGGGCCGATCAACCGGCCGGCCCGATCGCTTCCGCCTGCCGCTCGATCTCCTCGACCAGCGCCCGCGCATGCCGGCTCAGATCGCCGAACCGTCGCGCGCAGATCGTCAGTCGCCGCTGGGTCCACGGATCGGATAGAGGAATGATGGCAAGCCCGTCGCTGCGGCAGCGCTCGGCGGCGGCGAGCGGCAATATGCCGATGCCGATGCCCGCCTCGACCATCCGCGCGACCATGTCGAAGCTACGCAGCCGCACCCGATAAGTGATCCGCCGGCCGAGCCGCGCCGCCTGATCGGCGAGATGCCCGTGAAGCGCGCCGGCGCTCAGCCCCACGAACGGCTCCTCCACCACATCGGCAAACGCCACCGCCGTCCGCGCCGCCAGCGGGTGGTCGGCAGCGGCGATCAAAGTCAGCCGATCGGCGCATAACGGGATCGTCTCCAGCCGCCCCATGTCGGCGCTGTCCGCCACCACGCCGAATTCGGCGCGTTCCTCGGCCACCGCGAGCACGATGTCCGCGCTCGTCTTTTCCTCCATGTCGATGTCGATATCGGGGTAGGCCGCCAGGAACCGGCTCAAGGCCGCCGGCAGCAGTTCGACCAGCGCCGCGGTGTTCGACAGCAGGCGAATCCCGCCCTTCAATCCGCTCGCATAAGCGCGCAAGTCACCGCGCATCCGCTCGGCCTGCGCCGTCATGATCCGCGCATGATGGAGCAGGGTCGTGCCGGCCGGCGTCGGCGTCACGCCGCGGCGTCCGCGCGAGAGCAGGGCCGTGCCCAGCATCGCCTCCATCCCGCTCACCCGTGCGCTCGCCGACGCAAGCGCGAGATGCGCCGCCTCGGCCCCCGCCGAAATGCTGCCCGCCTCGACGATCGCGACGAACAGGCGAAGGTCGGCAAGATCGAAGCGCATCGGCGTTCCTTCGGATTATCCGATACCACAGGATAGATAATCCACATTGTCCCGAAATCACCACCAAGGCAATCGCCACCGCATGAACATGCCGATCCGCCTCGCGGGCGCTGCCGCCATCACCGCCAGCGTCTTCTACCGCAGCTTTTCCTGAAGGCCCCCGCCATGCAGACCCATGATGACGTCGTCGACCGCCAGTTCGGTCCCCGCGCGAACGCCTATGTTGCGAGCCCCACACATGCGGGCGGTCCGGATCTCGACAGGATCGAGACGATCGCTCGGGCTTTTCCCCATGCCAAAGTGCTCGATCTGGGCTGCGGCGGCGGCCATGTCGCTTATCGCGCCGCGCCGCATGTGGCGGAAGTGATCGCCTGCGACCTCTCTCCGCAAATGCTCAATGCTGTCGAAGCGGAGGCCACGCGGCGCGGAATCGGCAACCTGACGACCCGGCAGGCCGCCGCCGAAGCACTGCCCTTTGCGCATGCCAGCTTCGATCTGCTGCTGTGCCGCTTCACCGCCCATCATTGGCACGATCTCGACGCCGGGCTGCGCGAGGCCCGGCGCGTGCTGAAGCCCGGCGGTCGCGCGGTCTTCAGCGATGTGGTGGCGCCCGCGCATCCCCTGCTCGACACCCATTTGCAGGCCGTCGAACTGTTGCGCGATACCAGTCACGTCCGCGATTACCGGATCGACGAATGGCAGGCGGCATTGGGCCGCGCGGGCTTCACGATCGACGCCGTCGCAACGCATCGGCTTGCGATGGAATTCGCGTCCTGGGTTGCCCGGATGCACACGCCGGAACCCCATATTATCGCGATCCGGGCGCTTCAGCGCGCGGCATCGGAGGGCGTGAAACGCGGCTTCGAGATTGCGGACGATGGCAGCTTCATGGTCGACGTCGCCTTGTTCGAGGCGCGGGCATGATCCTCAGCTCTTGATCTTCCACCCGGCGGCGAACAATTTGTAGCTGACCGCCGCAAGCACGACGTTGACCACCAGCAGCACGATCGATCCGATCAGGATCGGCGAATCCGCCGATCCCAGGAAGCCGTAGCGGAAGCCCGAGATCACGTAGAAGAACGGATTGGCATGGCTGAACGCGCGGAAGCCGGCATGCAGCTTCTCCACCGAATAGAAGGTACCCGACAACAGCGAAAGCGGCGCCACCACGAAATTGGTGATCGCGGCGGCATGATCGAACTTGTCCGCCCAGATCGAGGTCAGCAGTCCCAGAAAGGCCAGCATCATCGACCCCGTGATCCCGAACCAGACGATCGCCCACAGATGAACGGGCATCACCTCGACGCCCGGCCAGAACAGCATCACCAGCCAGACGGCAAAGCCGACGCACACGGCGCGCGTCACCGCCGCACCGATCAGCGCGCCAATGACTTCGCCGGCCGACAGCGGCGGCATCAGATAGTCGATGATCGTTCCCTGCATCTTGCCGGACAGCAGCGAGAAGCTTCCATTGGCGAAAGCATTCTGCATCATGCCCATCATGATCAGGCCGGGTGCCACGAAGGTCGCGAACGGAACGCCAAGCACCAGATGGCTGCCACGATCCATCGCGACCGTGAAAATCACCAGATAAAGGAGGGTCGTGATCGCCGGTGCCCAGATCGTTTGCAGTTGCACCTTGAAGAAACGCCTGACCTCCTTCACATAGAGGGCGCGCATTCCCCCCCAGTTGATGAACGGGATCACCGGCACGCCGGGGGCGGAGTATATGATATTTTTGGGCTGGTCGCTCATGGGCTCTTCGCCTATCGGCTCACCGGCCCGCTCGCAAGATGCGGGCGAAGCCGAGGAATGAATATGTCTTGGACGGACGAACGGATCGATCAGCTCAAGCAGCTCTGGGGTCAGGGCATGACGGCGAGCCAGATCGCCGACGAACTGGGCGGCGTCAGCCGCAATGCCGTGATCGGCAAGGCGCACCGCCTCGGGCTTGAAGCGCGCCCGTCGCCGGTCAAGGGTGGCGAACATGCGGTAGCCAGCGCAGCGCCCGCCGCGCCCCCTGCCCCTGCGCCCGTTGCCGAACGCCCCGTACCCGTGGCCGCGCCGGTTCCGCCAAAACCTGTCGTTACGGCGGCTCCTGTCGAGCCGACCCCGCCACCGCCCGCCCCCGTCGTCGCGGCACCGCCACCGCCGCCCCAGCCGATGATCCGCTCGATCGGACCCGGCGGCTTCCAGCGCCAGACCCCGGGCGAGCAGTCCGCTCCGATCACGCCGGCTCCGCCGCGCCGGCTGGTGCCCGCCAAGCCCTCGGCGGACATGGCCGACAAGACGAGCCTCCTCGATCTCAACGATCGCATCTGCAAATGGCCGCTCGGCCATCCGGGCGAGCCCGATTTCCATTTCTGCGGCCAGCCGATCAATCCGGGCTTTCCCTATTGCCTCAACCATTGCTCGGTGGCGTACCAGGCGCAGCTCCCGCGCCGCGATCGCCGTCCGCCGCCGCCTCTGCCCTTCGGCGGCCCGCGGGTCCGCTGACCGCCATGCGTCGGCTCGCGTTGATCGGCCTGCTGCTCGCCAGCAGTGCCTGCGCGAAACCGCTCGGCAAACCCGGCACCGCTTTGGCACCACCCGCCGATCTGGCACCGAGCTGCAGCGCGGCCTCGGCGCAATCGTTCGTCGGGAAGGTCGGCGATGAAGTCATCGAGGCTGCGCGCAAGGCCGCCGATGCCGATCTGGTGCGCGTGATCAGGCCAGGCATGGCCGTGACGATGGACTTTCGCGGCGACCGGCTGAATTTGAAGCTGGACGACACTGGCAAGATCGTGGCGGTGACCTGCGGCTAGCTCCCCCGCCCTGCCAAGGGAGGGGACCGGGGTGGGTAGCGACCGACGTGGCTCGATGCCACCGAAGGCGCACTTGGCTCCAGCGCAGACGCTCGCTTCACTCGCGACCCGTCCCTCAATCCCCTCCTAAAAGGGAGGGGTGATTATGTTGTCATCGTGCCCCATCACCCCCTATACGTTCCCCATGGCCGATGACCTTTTCGCTTCCGCACCTTCCACCAGTTCCGGAAATTACGACGCCTCATCCATCGAGGTGCTCGAAGGGCTCGAACCGGTGCGCCGCCGCCCCGGCATGTATATCGGCGGCACCGACGAGCGCGCGTTCCACCATCTTGCCGCCGAAGTGCTCGACAATGCGATGGACGAAGCGGTCGCCGGCCATGCCACCCGGATCGAGGTATCGCTCGCCGCCGGCAATCGGCTGACCATCATCGACAATGGCCGCGGCATGCCGGTCGACCCGCATCCCAAATTTCCGGGCAAGTCGGCGCTCGAAGTGATCATGACCATGCTCCATTCGGGCGGCAAGTTCAGCGACAAGGCCTATACCACCAGCGGCGGCCTGCATGGCGTCGGCGTCTCGGTGGTCAATGCCTTGTCCAGCGACACGGTGATCGAGGTCGCGCGCAACAAGGAACTGTATCGCCAGCGCTTCTCGCGCGGCCTCGCTGTCACCGGGCTCGAAAAGCTGGGCGCGGCCCCCAACCGGCGCGGCACCAGCGTCACCTTCACCCCCGACACCGAGATTTTCGGCGAGGCTGCGAAGTTCCGGCCCTCCCGGCTGATGCGGCTCGCCCGATCAAAGGCCTATCTCTATGCCGGCGTCGAGATACGCTGGCGCTGCGATCCGAGCGTCATCACCGACGACACGCCCGCCGATGCGGTATTCCAGTTTCCCGGCGGCCTCGCCGATCATCTTGCCGAACAGATCGGCACCCGCGAATGCGCGACCACCGGCTTCTTCATGGGCAAGCATGATTTTCCCGATGCGCAGGGCTCGGTCGAATGGGCCGTCGCATGGCCCTTATGGTCGGAAGGATCGTATAGCTATTATTGCAACACGATCCCGACCCCGGACGGCGGCACCCACGAGCAGGGCCTGCGCACCGCTTTGGTGAAGGGCATCCGCGCCTTCGCCGAACTGGTCGGGCAGAAGAAGGCGAAGGATGTCAGCGCCGACGATATCGTCGTTGGTTCCGAACAGATGCTGTCGGTGTTCATCCGCGATCCGCAATTCCAGAGCCAGACCAAGGACCGGTTGACCTCGCCCGACGCGGCGCGCCTCGTCGAAAATGCGGTGCGCGATCATTTCGATCATTTCCTTGGCGACAATGTCGAGCGTGGCAAGGCTTTGCTCGCTTTCGTGCTCGATCGCATGGACGAACGGCTGCGCCGCAAGGCCGAACGCGACATCAAGCGCAAGACCGCCACATCAGGCCGCAAGCTGCGCCTGCCCGGCAAGCTCACCGACTGTTCGAACGATGATCCGACCGGCACCGAGATCTTCATCGTCGAAGGCGATAGCGCCGGCGGGTCGGCCAAGCAGGCGCGCGACCGCAAGACGCAGGCAATCCTGCCGATCCGCGGCAAGATCCTCAACGTGGCCTCGGCGAACAGCGCCAAGATTTCGGCCAATCTGGAGATCGCCGATCTGATCCAGGCGCTCGGCTGCGGCTCCCGCGACAAATGCAACGCGGATCTGCTGCGCTACGAGCGGGTCGTGATCATGACCGACGCCGATGTCGATGGCGCGCATATCGCGACCCTGCTGATGACCTTCTTCTTTCAGGAGATGCCAGACATCGTCCGCCGCGGCCACCTCCACCTCGCCCGCCCGCCGCTCTACCGGCTGACCGCCGGCACCAAAAGCGTCTATGCGATGGATGACGAACATCGCGCCGAAATCGAGGCCAAGGAGTTCAAAGGCAAGAAGGTCGAAGTCGCGCGCTTCAAGGGCCTCGGCGAGATGAATCCGATGCAGTTGCGCGAAACCACGATGGACCCCAAGACCCGCACCCTGCTGCGCGTCACCTTGCCGCAGGAATATGAGGAGCGTGCCAGCGTGCGCGATCTGGTCGAGCGGCTGATGGGCAAAAATCCCGAGCATCGCTTTGCGTTCATCCAGGCCAATGCGGCGATGGTCGATGATGAGGCGATCGACGCCTGACGAAGGCTTTCGACCCCTTCAACGAGAAAGCTGGCCCCGCATTGCAACTCCGCCGCGTGTTCCGTGTTTCGTTCAGGGAATGTTCGCCAGAGCCAGCTGAGGGATCCAATGCTGATTTTCCGTCGGGCGGTCGACGTCGCCTTCGGCGCCAGAGCCGGACCAGTCATCCCGGACGGGGCCGTCGACGAACGCTGGTTCGCCAGCCAGGTCTGCCGCAATTGCGGCGATTCGCTCACCACTCCCTATTGCGGGGCCTGCGGCCAGAAGGCAGCGAAGCGGCTCGCCTGGCGCGACATCGGCAGGGAAAGCTGGGATCGGCTTCGACTGTTCGAATTCCGGTCGGTTGGAACGCTTGCCCGTCTGATCGTCTCGCCGGGCCGCATTGCCCGCGAATATGTGCTCGGCCGGCGCCGTTCGCATATGCACCCGCTGAAGCTGCTGGTCGCCCTTGTGGCCGTGCTGGTGCTCATGCTCGCCGCCAACCGCTATTTCATCCAATATGGCTTCTCCGGGCGCAATGGCGACGTCGATCGCATGGCCGAACGGGTGATCGCTTATGCGAACTGGAGCTTCTCGCTCGGCATTTTCTCTATTTTCCTGGGATCGTGGATCATATTCCGGCAACGGCTCGGCTATAATTTCATCGAGCACATAGTCTTGGCGCTCTATTGCCAGAATATCATCCTCGGGCTGATCATAATCAATCTCCTGCCGACATTGATCTGGAACGATCCGGAATTCATCGGTTGGCATAAGATGGCATCGCAATATTATGTCCCTGCCATAAAAATCCTGATCGTCGGCATTGCGTACAAACAATTCTTTCTGCTGGCGTTGAAGTCGGATTGGCCCAGGCTGGCCTCGGCCTGTCTTATCTATGCGGGATCGGCATGGATACTCTTGCGTATCTATGCGTCGGCCATCCTGTGGCTGGTCAGTCGGTCAGGGTGAGGAGGCGATATGCAATGGACATCCATGGCTCCGGCCGCAACGGCATTGGCGCTATTGCTGCTGCCGGGCTGCCACTCGAAGAGCGATCAGGCCGCGACCGCCTTATCGGGGTCGGACAAAGTCGAAGCCATCGCCTCGACACTGCAGGCCTGCTCGTACGATGGCAAGCCTGTCACTGCCGACGCCACCTCGCTGGCAGGCAACGCGCCTGACGAATGTTCGGCAGCCGTGCATCGAATCATGGGTTTTACCGGCCTTCCTGCCAATTTCATCGTCGTCTCTGGGCCGGTCGACAATGCGGCGGCGGTTATTCTTCTCGATCAGAATCGGGTCCCCCGGCGGGTCATAGCATTCAACCCGAAATTCATGTCGACGGCCGAAGCCGAGGTCGGCGGCAATCCGTGGGGGCCGATCAGCATCATGGCGCATGAGATCGCCCACCATCTGTCCGGTCACACAATTACGCCCGGCGGAAGCCGCCCGGAAATTGAACTGGAGGCTGACAAGTTCAGCGGCTTCATTCTCCAGAAGATGGGGGCGCCGCTCAGTTCCGCGACGCAGATGATCCTGACCGTTGGGGCCGATCACGGCACGCCTACCCACCCCGACAAGCAGCACCGCGCAGATGCGATCCGGCAGGGCTGGATCGAATCCTGCCAGCAGTCGGGCGGTAGCCACTGCGGCGATGCCGGCGCAGTACCGGTCACCCCATCATCGGCAATCCCGGGCATGGATATGGCTTCCGGCGCGATCAGGGCATTGCCCGCACCGGGGTCGATCCCCTTCAAATATGGCCATTTCGTGGTCGATGAAACCGGCAAGCTCGATCCCGTGCGAACCAGGGCGATGGAGGCGAAACTCTATGCATTGGCCAAGGATGTTGGCGTCGAATTCTCAATTCTCGTCGTGAACGATCTGCACGGCATGTCGGCCAGCGAATATGCCTGGGCGATGATGCGGCAATTGCGTGTCGGCAAGCTCGACGTCGGCAACGGCGCAGTCGTGGTCGTTGCTCCCCGCCAGAGGCAAGCCGCTGTCGCCTTCGGCCCCGGTCTCGCCAAGGAGGCGGAATTTTCCAAGCCCGATACCCAGCTGCTCAACTGGATCGATACCGCCTGGCACTATTGCGATGACGGCGACGGGTGCCAGGGCTGGACCGACAACCTCTTCAACATCTTCTCCTTCACCCTGTCGAACGCCAGCCACACCCGATGGACGATCCAATATCCAACGCTGGGGCAGCTGCTCGACCATTATCACCAGGTAGAGGCCGATCGGCTACGGACCAAAAGGCCGTTCAATCCCGAAACCGATCAGCCGCTGGGCAGCCTGCTGCGGGTCAGCGGACGCATCACCAGCCTCGGTCCGCCCACCGGGATCGGCTCGGCCAACAGCCGTATCCTCGGCGGCGAACTCGGCTATACTGCCGTCAGCATGAAGACGGACGATGGCTATCCGGTGATCCTCTATGTATCGCCGCGGATTGCGGGATTGATGCCTTCCGGCAAGCTCAGGGCAGGCCAACATTATACGGTGGTGGGGCGCCTCCAGCAAACCGGCGACCGCAACCGGCAAGCATCGGCACTCTGGCTTTTCAGCTACGATCCGATCTGATCGCCCCGCGAAGACGCACCCCTCTTGCATTTCGTTGCGGATGGGACACAAACGGTCGGTAGCACGTTCATCCGGCTGAAGAGAGACCCGCACGAGCCGATGACCGCCCATATCCACGCCATCGGCACCGCCGTTCCTACCCACGACATCCACGCGGCGTTCATTGCCTGGGCCACGCCGCGCATCGCCGACGATCGCGAGCGCAAGCTATTCGCGCGGATGGCCGGGCGATCGGGGATTACGCACCGCTGGTCGGTGCTGCCGAAATCGGCAGGCGGCGGATCGCCAGTCGATGCCGGAGGATTCTATCACGACCGGCTTCCCCCCACGTCGGAACGAATGGCGGCCTATGCCGTCGACGCCCCCGCGCTGGCGCTAGAGGCGATCGCCGCGCTGGCCAGGCAGGTTGCGATCGATCGCATCACCCATCTGGTGGTCGCCAGTTGCACCGGTTTCGTTGCGCCCGGCATCGACCAGATCATCGCGGCAGAACTCGGGTTGGGCGGCGACGTCGAACGCACCCTCGTCGGCTTCATGGGCTGCTATGCGGCCGTCGCCGCGCTCCGCGTCGCGCATTATATCGCCGGCTCCGATCCTGCTGCGCGCGTGCTGGTCGTTACCGTCGAACTATCGACGCTCCACTTGCAGGATGCGCGCGAAATCGAGCCGCTGCTGGCAATGCTTCAGTTCGCCGATGGTGCCGCGGCCGCGCTCGTCAGTGCCCGACCGCAGGGACTTGCGATCGAACGCTTCTTCGCCGCGACCCTGCCCGATAGCGCCGACCTGATCCGCTGGACGATCGGCGATCAGGGTTTCGCGATGCACCTGTCGGGCGAAGTGCCCGCTCGCATCGGCACGGCACTGGCCGACTCCCGCTTCCGGGAACGGCTGTTTGGCGGCCGGTCGCCGGCGGACATTCGCGGCTGGGCAGTCCATGCGGGTGGACGATCGATCCTTGATGCGGTCGAACACGCGCTCGCTCTGCCCGATCCCGCGCTTGCCGCATCGCGCGACGTGCTCGAACGGTTCGGCAATATGTCCTCATCGACATTGATGTTCGTGCTCGATGCGCTGATGGCTCAGCCCGACATGGAAGATGGCATCGCCATCGCCTTCGGCCCGGGCCTCGCCGCCGAGGGTTTCGCACTGCGCCGGATATGATCCGGCAGCACCCACCGCACCGCGCATGCGCCTCCCGCATCCGCTGATTGCGGGCGGTGGCCCTGCCGGATCGGCTATAGCGATCCTGCTGGCGCGCGGCGGCGCGCGGCCGATGCTGATCGAGCGCACGCGCGAGGCCCATGATGTGGTCTGCGGCGGCTTTCTGGGCGCCGATGCTATCGCTTTGCTCGGCCGGCTCGGGATCGACGTTGCCCTGCTGGGCGCGCACCCGATCCATCGCATACGCGTGGTCGCGGGAGGGCGCGAAATGGAGACCCACCTTCCCTTCGCCGCCGCCGGCCTCTCGCGCCGCACGCTCGATGCGACCATGATCGGCATGGCCGCGCGCGAAGGCGCCGCCGTCGAGCGGGGCGTGACCGTCCGCGCGATCGACCTCGCGGCGCGCCGACTCGATCTCGCCGACGGCACGGTGCTCGAATCCGACAGACTGTTCATCGCGACCGGCAAGCATGACGTTCGCGGCGGAGGTCGGCCCGTCGACGCGCCCGGATCGGATCCCGCAATTGGCTTCAGGATCGCCATCACGCCGTCGCCCGCCCTCACCACCGCACTGACCGGCGTGATCGAACTTCACCTGTTCCGCCATGGCTATGCCGGCCTGCTGTTGCAGGAAGACGGCAATGCCAATCTCTGCCTGTCGATCGCGCAATCGCGACTGCGCGATGCCGGCGGCCGGCCGGAGACGTTGATCCCGTCTCTGGGCGATGCACCGCGCCTGGGCGAGCGGCTGGACATGGCGGTTTCGACCGGATCATGGTCGAGCATCGCCCGCATTGCCTATGGCTGGCGGCAACAGACCGGCGTCGACGGCATATTCCGTCTCGGCGATCAGGCCGCGGTCATCGCCAGTCTCGCGGGCGACGGCATCGCGATCGCACTGGCGAGCGCCTGTCGGGCGAGCGCGGCCTGCCTCGCCAATGGCCCGCAAGGCGCCCTCGATTTTCAGCACGGCTTCAGCCGCCATGTCCGAAGGCCGCTCGCGCTCGCCGGCCTGCTGCGCGGGGCAGGTGAAAATGGCCGGGCGGCGGGTCCTCTAATCGCTTTGCTTGGTCATTGTCCCGGACTGGTGCGGCTGGCCGCATCCGCAACGCGGGTCGGATCGCGATGACGCTTCACATCGAGGAACAAATAGGGTACAGAAACTGCATCGGAAACGATTGCTGGTTCGAAAAAAATTTCGTCGCGATTTTTCTATAAAATGTATTGACTTCAATTACTTATATATCGTTCTTTTGTAACAGTTTTAAAGAGAAACACCCTGGAGTCGTTCACAAATGGCGTAAATCCAAATTCTGCGCGCCTCAATTCCCGCGCTCGGCCGCGCGCCTTTGCTCTTCTTCGGCGCGCTTCCGTGCCTTCTCGTCGCGCTTTTCCTGCTTGCGCATCTCGCGGCCGCGTTTGCGGTCGGCTTCGTCCTGGCTCGTCGTGGCCCAGTCGACGCCCTTGCTGACGACATGGACGGGCGCCATCACGACCGTCTTCGCCGTGCTCACGCAGCCGCCGAGCATCACCAGCGGCAGAAGGATCATTATCTTACGCAAGAGCCACGTCCTTTTATGCGGTCAGCGCCGCAACCAGCGCCTTGACCTTCTTCTGCCGCCATTGCGGCGTCGGCGCCACCAGCCAATAGGTGCGGCTGGTCGCGACCGCATCACCCTGTGCGACGATCCGCCCCGCGGCGATATCGTTGGCGGCGAGCAACGCCGGAACATGTGCCGATCCGAAACCGGCGACCGCAGCATCGATCGCGAGACCGGCATCGGCCACCGCGAGAGCCGCACCCTTGTCGCCTGCCGGGCAACCCGGCCAGGCTATCGGCGCGCCATCCGCCGGCCCCACCGTGACGATCGCGCCGTCGGACAGCTTGACGCCCTCATGCTCGCCAGGCCCCTCGGAATAGCTGATCGCCAGATCGAGATTGGCCTGGGTGAAATCGAGCCCTTCATCAGACGAGAGCAGGATGAAGCGCAGATCGGGATCGGACCGGCCATAATCGGCGAGCCGCGGCGCCAGCCATTTGGCGGTGAAGTCGCGCGGCGCGGCGATCGTCAGCGTCTTCGAGGACTGGCCGGCCTGCATCGCACGGACCGCTTCCTCAAACTCCAGGAATCCCGCGCGCAGCGGTTCGAGCCCTGCTTCACCCTCGGGCGTGAGTTCAAGCCCCTTGGCCGTACGGCGAAACAGCACGACGCCCAGCGTATCCTCGAGTGCCCGGATCTGCTGACCGACAGCCGCCGGCGTTACCGCCAGTTCATCGGCCGCGCGCGTGAATGACAGATGCCGCGCCGCCGCATCGAGCACGCGCAGGCCGTTGAGCGGAAGGTGAGTACGCTTCATCGCGCGACCGCGGGACCGATCAGCGAGAAGCGCGGAATCGCCGCCTGGAAAGTCGACCCATCCTCGGCGATCATATGATAGCTGCCTTCCATCGATCCGGTCGGCGTCTGCAAGGGGCAACCGGAGACATAGTCATAGCTCTTGCCGGGCTCGATCACCGGCTGTTCGCCGACCACACCTTCGCCCTGCACATCATGACGCCCGCCCCGCCCGTCGGTGATCACCCATTTGCGCGTGAGCAATTGCACCGCCTGGGTGCCGACATTCTCGATCCGGATATGATAGGCCCAGAACCACCGGCCCCGCGCAGGCTCCGACTGTTCGGCCATGAACGATACCGAAACCCGCACGATCACGCCCCGTGTCTGCGCGCTATAGGAGAACAGTCCGTTCATATCCGACAGTCCGTTCATGTTCCCGTGCCCCTCACAAGCCGATCGCCGTCAGCGCACGATTAAAATCGTCAATCACATCGAGCGGATCTTCCAGCCCCACGCTTAGACGCAACATCCCTTCTTCCACGCCCATTTCGGCGCGCACTTCGGCCGACAGCCCCGCATGGGTGGTCGAGCAGGGATGAGTCATCAGCGTACGAGAATCGCCGATATTGTTGGAGATATCAACCAATTCCAGCGCATCGAGCAAAGCATGGGCTTGCGGCCTGCCACCATCGAGATAGATCGAGATGATCGTGCCACCGGCCGACATCTGCTTCATCGCGAGCTTGTGCTGCGGATGGCTTTCGAGCGCCGGATAAAGCGTCCGGGGCACGCGCGTTTCGAGGAAGCGCGCAACCTTCAGCGCATTTTCGCTCTGCCGGTTGATCCGCAGATCGAGCGTTTCCAGCCCCTTGAGCACCACCCAGGCGTTGAATGCGGACAGGGTCGGCCCCGTATTGCGGGTGAAGGCGAGCAAAGTCGTGTTGATGAACTCGTTCGTCCCGCAGACGGCTCCGGCCAGCACGCGCCCCTGCCCATCCATCATCTTGGTCGCCGAATAAGCCACGATATCCGCGCCATAATCCATCGGCCGCTGCAACAGCGAGGTTGCGAAGGCATTGTCGACAACCGTCTTCAGGCCGCTATCCTTCGCGATCCGGCACACCGCCTCGAGATCGACGACGTCCAGCGTCGGGTTAGCCGGCGTTTCGAAGAAGAATAATTTGGTATTGGGCCGGATCGCCGCCTTCCACGCATCATTGTCGGTACCATCGACGATCGTCGCGGTGATGCCGAAGCGCGGCAGCAGTGTGTCGGTGAGCCAGCGACACGATCCGAAAGCGGCTCGCCCCGCCACCAGATGGTCGCCCGCGCTCAGCTGGCACAGCAGCGCGGCGGTCATTGCCGCCATCCCCGATGCCATGCAACGCGCAGCCTCGGCGCCTTCCATCAGCGCGATTCGCTCCTCCAGCATCTCGACGGAGGGGTTCTGGAGCCGCGAATAGGTCATCCCCTTCTGCTCGCCGGCGAACCGCGCCGCCGCATCCGCCGCGCAATCATAGGCAAAGCCGGAAGTGAGGAAGATCGCTTCGCTGGTCTCCCCGAAATGCGATCGCGCGGTACCGCCACGCACAGCCTGCGTGGCGGGCCGCCATTTGGTGGTGATGCTGCGATCCTGGCCGGTAAGTTTCTTCATGAAATTTGCTTTGCCGCGCGAGGGGCGGCTCCGTCAATGCGCTTGGTCAATGCGCGGGGGCTTGTGAAGCACAGGCAGACCCCGATATGCCCCTCTTCAAATATCAGGAGGACCGATCATGGCGACTGCGATTCAGACTATCCCGCTCAAGACGATAAAGGGCGAAGACAGCTCGCTGGCTGATTATGCCGGCAAGGTACTGCTGCTCGTTAACGTCGCGTCAAAATGCGGCCTGACCCCGCAATATACGGCGCTCGAGAAGCTCTATGAAGATTATAAGGACAAAGGCTTCGCGGTACTGGGCTTTCCCGCCAACAATTTCGGTGCGCAGGAGCCCGGAACCGACAGCGAAATCGTGGAATTCTGCACCACCAATTTTGGCGTCGCCTTTCCGATGTTTTCGAAGATCTCGGTAAAAGGCGAGGATCAGCACCCGCTCTACCGCGAACTCACGACCAGCTATCCGACCGCCACGGCGAAAAATGATGACTTCCGGAAGCGGCTTGAAGGCTATGGCATGAAGCAGGAGAAGCCCAGCGACGTCTTCTGGAATTTCGAAAAATTCCTGATCGCCAAGGACGGCACGATCGCCAACCGCTTCGCGCCGGACGTCACGCCCAACGATCCGATCGTCATCGCCGCAATCGACGCCGAACTGGCGAAGTAGGAGGGCCCCCGCCCATCTTATATAAATGTCCCCTCCCTTTTCAGGGAGGGGTAAGGGGGTGGGTAATGACTGAAGCGGCTCGATGCCGCTGAAGGCATATTGTGACGGGCGTTCGGGACGCTCGCGACCCACCCCTTGATCCCCTCCCTGAAAAGGGAGGGGAGGTGAGGTTCACCGCGCCTGCAACAGCTCATCCAGCCACGCCGGCTCCGTGCCAGTACGCTCCAGCCGCGGATAGCGGTTCCCGCCGAAATAACCGATTGAAACCGTGCGATACTGGTCACCATGTTTCACCAGCAGATCGATCGGCTGCCTTGTTCGCGCCGCGGCCGCGATCCGATCCACCAGGCGCCCCGCGTCGAACGCTTCGCCATCCAGCGCGACCAGAGTGGTCCCCGTCGTGAGGCCGGCAGCAAAGGCCGGACTGTCCCATATGACCTGTGACAAGGTCTTGTCATTGTCGATCACGATCCCCAGCGAATAGCTCAGATCGGTCTGCTTGCGGCGTCGCTCTTCGTTGCGCCAGTAGGCCGTCGGCTTGTCGCCATAGACCAGCCGATACCCTCCCGCCGCCAGCCAGCCCAGCGGCGCGCGCGGCTGTGCGGTATCGACGCGGCTGCGCAAGAAGGCCGCCCAATCGAAGGGGGCGATATCGTTCAGGGTCTTGACGACATCGTCAAATCGGTAGGTCAGCACGCCCCAGTCACCATCGCGCATCCCGAAGAACCCGCGCGCGAAATCGTCGAGCGATCGACGCCCCTTGGTCAGCGTACGGATCTGCATGTCGGTATCGAGCCAGACCAGCAGCCCCTCGTTGTAATAATCCTCGGATCGCTGCCAGCTCACCCATGGCTCGGGCCGCCGCGCCGCAACGATCGGATCGTTGGTGGTATCGCTGAGCGGCCGCCAGCTTCGCCCCGGCCGGCTGTCGAGCGACGCGGCGATCATCGCATAGGCCGACAGCGTATCCTCGGCCGACACCAGCCCCGATCGCGCTTGCAGAACATAGCCCCAATATTGGGTCTGCCCTTCATATACCCACAACAATGAATTGCGCATCGGTACAGAATAATCGGGCGTGTAAAGATCGGCGCCACGGCGATATTTGCCGTTCCAGCTATGCACATATTCGTGCGGCAGCAAATTGCGGCGCGCGGTCTGCTCGTCCCAATGGGTGAAGTAGCCGGTGGCGGTGCCATCCTCGCTGGATCGGTGATGCTCCAGCCCGATCCCGCCCATCCGATCGCTGATCGACAGCAGGAAATCATAATGGTCATAATGCTCCGCGCCGAACAGTCTGATCGCCTGTTCGACGAGCCGGCGGTGCCCGGCGATCTGGGCATCGCTCGCCGCAAGTTCCTCGGGGCGGTCGGCGGCGATGTTGAGGCGCACCTTCGGTGACAGATCGATCTTCCGAAAGAAGCGCCCCGCGATCATCGGACTGTCCACCAGCGTCTCGAAATCGACCGGTTTGAACGCTACCCGCCCGGTGGCGCCCTCGCTGACGGGATCGAGCGCCGCGCCATAATGCCATCTGTCGGGCAGGATCGCCGTGGGTGCGACCATGACGTTGCGGGTGAAATAGCCCGCCGGATAAAAGGCCGTCAGGTTCCACTGAAGATTGAGCATTTCCTGCGTCATGACCACGCGCCCCTGCCCCCCCGCGACCGGTGAAACATAGTCGAACGCCAGTTCGATCGCCGAAACGCCAGCCGGCACGACGACCCGGATTGCGTAAACGTTCACCGGATCGCGCCGCCATTGCAGCTCCTTGCCGCCCCCGACGATATGAAGCCCCGCCACGTCATCGATCGGGCCGCGCGGCGCGTGGTTGCCGGGCAACCACTGGGGATAGAGGAGTACCATTTCACCGGCCATCGGCACCGGAATCACTTCGCTAGCGCGAAAAATGCCACGGCGAACGTCAGTGGCATCCACCGTCAGTTCGATCGTGCCCGGAAAAGCGACATCGCGGGCGATTGGCACGCGATCGTCGATCGGCAGCGGTTGCGCCAATGTGTTCTCGATCGCCCGGCCGGACGCCGGTGCGAAGATCAGCGTGGACAACGCAGTCGTCAAAAGGAGACGGGCAAGGTTCATGCGGTTGGGCATCCGGTATATCGTGGTGACAACGATCATGGCGGCTTCGGATCGGATCGTCACCATGGTTCCATGCGAAATGCGCGGAACCACATGCTTGAATGGTTGGTGCAATCGCTTATGCCACTCGCATGGACGTGAAATTCGATATCGCGGCACACCACTCGAGAAGGCGGGGCGGTCATGGCGAAACCATAGGAATTCGCTACGTTTGCCATGGCGACGACTGGGCCGAGATGGCGATCGACTATGATGAACGACTCGTCATGACTCCTGCTAATGGCGTACTCGCGTCAGGCGCGATCATCTCGCTGATCGATAGCGCGAGCGGCCTTAGCATCGTCACAAAAATCGGCGAATTCCGGCCGTTGGCGACGCTCGATCTCCGGATCGACTATATGCGGGCGGCGGTACCTGGCCGAACGGTCACGGCGCGGGGTACATGCTATCGCATCACGCGCAGTGTTGCCTTCGTCCGTTGTGAAGCACATGACGGCGATCCAACCGATCTGATCGCGCATGCAAGCGGCAGCTTCCTGTTCACGAGCGGCGCATGAGAGCGCTCCCGCCTTATGGCAAATTGCTTGGCATTTCGTCGGTCCATGACGCGGCCGAGCCCGGCACATTGCTTATGCCCGCGATCTCGACGCTACGCGGCCGGCCGGGCTTCCTCCACGGTGGCGTGATCGCGGGCCTACTCGAACTGGCCTGCTACGAGGCGCTGCACATCGAATTGGGCGATGCCGAGGGCGTGAAAATCAAGCCGATCAACGTATCGGTCGACTTTCTGCGCGGTGGAATGATGACGGACACGTTCGCGGTCGCCAAAATTGTCCGTATTGGCCAGCGGATTGCCAATGCCGCCGCCGAAGTCTGGCAGGACGACCGCGGCCGGCTGATCGCCACCGCGCGAATGCACCTGCTGCTCGATCGGGGATGATCCGTTCCTCCTCGAGCCAGGCTCGAGGAGGAACGGATTCAAGCGGCCTTAAGCTGCCTTGGAACGGCTCGCGCGCTTGCGGTCGTTCGAGTCGAGGTAGCGCTTGCGCAAGCGGATCGACTTCGGCGTCACTTCGACGAGCTCATCGTCGTCGATATAGGCGATCGCCTGCTCGAGGGTCAGCCGCTTCGGCGGCGTCAGGCGGATCGCATCATCCTTGCCGCCCGATGCACGGAAGTTGGTGAGCTGCTTCGCCTTCATCGGATTGACTTCCATGTCGTCGGTCTTGGCGTTTTCGCCGACGATCATGCCTTCGTATAGCGCCTCGCCCGGCGCCACCATCAGGATGCCACGCTCTTCGAGCGGACCGAGCGCATAGGCATTGGCCTCACCGGCGCCGTTCGAGATCAAGACGCCATTCTTGCGGCCCTCAATATTGCCCTTGTGCGGACCATATTTCTCGAACAGTCGGTTCATGATACCGGTGCCGCGCGTGTCGGACAGGAATTCGCCATGATAGCCGATCAGCCCGCGCGACGGCGCCGAGAAGGTGATGCGGGTCTTGCCGCCGCCCGAAGGACGCATGTCGGTCAGTTCGGCCTTGCGGATCGCCATCTTCTCGACGACCGTGCCCGAATATTCCTCATCGACGTCGATCACGACGGTCTCATACGGCTCCTGCTTGGCGCCATTCTCATCCTCGCGGAACAGCACGCGCGGACGCGAGATGCCCAGTTCGAAGCCTTCGCGGCGCATCGTCTCGATCAGCACGCCGAGCTGGAGTTCGCCGCGGCCCGCGACTTCGTAGCTGTCCTTGTCGGCGCTCTCGGTCACCTTGATCGCGACATTCGATTCGCCTTCGCGCAGCAGACGATCGCGGATCATGCGGCTCGTCACCTTGGTGCCTTCGCGGCCCGCCATCGGGCTGTCGTTGACGGCGAAGCGCATCGACAGCGTCGGCGGATCGATCGGCTGCGCGTGCAGCGGCTCGGACACGCTCGGATCGCAGATCGTGTTGGCGACGGTCGCGATCGTCAGGCCGGCGATCGAGATGATGTCGCCGGCCTTGGCTTCCTCGGTCGGCACGCGCTCGAGGCCGCGGAAGGTCATGATCTTCGACGCGCGGCCGGTCTCGACGACCTTGCCCTCCGGATCGAGCGCGTGGATCGGCATGTTGGTCTTGACCGAGCCCGAAAAGACCAGGCCGGTCAGGATACGGCCCAGGAAATTGTCACGATCGAGCAGGGTCACGAGAAATTTGAATGGACCATCCGGATCGGCCTTGGGCGCCGGGACATGATCGACGATCTTCTGGAACAGCGGAGTCAGCGTGCCTTCGCGTGCCAATGGATCATCGCTCGCATAGCCGTTGCGGCCCGAAGCGAACAGAACAGGGAAGTCGAGCTGCTCGTCGGTCGCATCGAGGCTGACGAACAGATCGAACACCTCGTCGAGCACTTCCTGGGTGCGCTCGTCGGCACGATCGATCTTGTTGACGACAACGATCGGGCGCAGGCCCAGCGCGAGCGCCTTGCCGGTGACGAACTTGGTCTGCGGCATCGCGCCTTCGGACGAATCGACGAGCAGGATCACACCGTCGACCATCGACAGGATGCGTTCCACCTCGCCGCCGAAATCGGCGTGGCCGGGGGTGTCGACGATGTTGATGCGCGTCGGCTCACCACTGCTGCCGGTCCATTCGATCGACGTGCACTTCGCCAGGATCGTGATGCCACGCTCCTTTTCGAGGTCGTTCGAATCCATCGCGCGCTCTTCGATGCGCTGATTGTCGCGAAACGTACCCGACTGTCGAAAAAGCTGATCCACGAGCGTTGTCTTGCCGTGATCGACGTGCGCGATGATGGCCACATTGCGGAGGCTCATGGTCTCTGTATCCTGAATCTATAGGGAATTTGGGGGGCGCATAGCGGAATTGACGCTTTGCAACAAGGGAAGTCTTTTTGACTGACCCGGATTTGGCAAAGTTCCGGTAGCTTCGCGGCCGCGGCGAAGGAAAAAAAAGGCCGACCCCGAGGGGCCGGCCGTAAAGTCATTAGGAGAGGATGCCTGAAAGGCCCGTCCTTATTGCGACGCAGCGCATGATTCGACAAATGCCAATGCAACAAGCGATATTGCAATTTTTGCAATCACTGCAAAATGCTTGCCCGCCATCACCGGCCATGCTCGATTGCCCGCCAGGAGAGGCCCATCCGCATTTCAGGGAACGTAAGATGGATCGTCGCCAATTTCTTTACGGAGGAACCGCTGGCCTCACGCTCGCCAGCATGCCCTCATCGCGGCTCCTAGCCCAGGCGACTCCATTGTTCGACCCGGTCGGCGCGATCGTACCGATCCGGGCGACACCTGACCGCATCTTCCGCACGACCGTCTGCCTGCGCCCTTTTCGCGCCGTGGGTCCGCGGCTCGATGCGGAGCGGATCGGCCACAAGCTGGTTGTCCACAATTACGGCCATGGCGGCAGCGGCTGGTCGCTGAGTTGGGGTTCGGCGCAGGTGGTTGTCGCCAAGGCGATGGAACAGAGCCCGCGCGAGATTGCGGTGATCGGTGCCGGCGCGCTCGGCCTGACCGCCGCCATCACCGCGCAGCGCGCTGGGGCGAAGGTGACCATCTATACCAAAGATCGCTTCCCGAATGTGCGCTCAGCCCGCGCGACAGGAAGTTGGACGCCGGATTCACGAATCGCGATGGCCGATGCCGTCGGGCCGGAGTTCGGCGAACTCTGGTCGCGCATGGCGCATTCGAGCTATGCAATGTGGCAGTCCTATATCGGCTTGCCGGGCGATCCGGTCGAATGGAATGATCGCTATGTTTTGTCCGACGTCCCGATGGCGCAGTTTCGTGAGGCGATGCATGCGACCGAAATATCCGGCTTCGCCCATTATGCCGATCGCATCGCCGATATCACGCCGAGACCGCAGGAACTGCCAACGGGTAGCCACCCCTTCCCAACTGCTTATGCAACCCGTAACAGCCAGATGATGTTCAACGTCGCCGATCTCGCGCATCAGTTGACCACCGACTTTCTGTTGGCCGGCGGCACGATCAAAACCGCCGAGTTCTTCGATCCCCACGATCTGACCCGCCTCAAGCAGAATGTGATCATTAACTGCACGGGCTATGGCGCCCGCGCCTTGTTTCGGGACGAGAGCATCGTGCCGGTGCGCGGCCAGATCGCCTGGCTGCTGCCGCAGGCAGGCGCAAATTACGGATTATATTACAAGACGGTGAGCGTCCTCGCCCGGCGCGATGGCATTGTCGTGCAGGATATGGGGGTCGACGACCGCTTCGGCTTCAACGATGCCAACGAAACGCCCGACATCGCTGCTGCGCGCACCTCGGTCGATGTGCTGGCAGAAGTGTTCGCGCCGCGCTTGCCAGCCGCCGTCCGACGGCCCACATGATTTCGATGCAGGAGCGCGGTTTAGCGCGCACGCGGTAGCGTATCACTTGAATAATGCACCGCGCGCGGCCATCTTCGCGCCCGACACCGAAGACCAGGAGACGAGATTGATGGCGACCACCGTAACCGAGCCCGATCTGGTGCTGCAGGCGCCGGCGCCGGTGAAGGTGATCGCGCCCGACAAAGCCGCCGGTCTCGTACCGCTCCAGGACGAGCAGCGCACCAAGCTGGATGAGAAGGTCGATGCCTTCATCGCGGATCTGGTCGCCCAGAACACGAATAGCCCCGAATTCGGCAAGCGTGTCGATTCGATCAGCAATATGGGCCGCCGCGAAATTGCCGAGGCGGCCGGCCAATCAAACCGGTTCCTCGATCGGCCCGTAAAGGCGATCGATGCCGACACCGGGGTCGGCGCGGATCTCGCCGAACTCCGCCGTACGATCGAGGATCTCGATCCGGGCAGCCGCGGCAATCTGACGAGCCGCAAGAAATTGTTCGGCATCATCCCCTTCGGCAACAAATTGCGCGACTATTTCGACGGTTACAAGTCGGCGCAGAGCCACATCGCTTCGATCCTGCGCAGCCTCGCCTCGGGCAAGGATGAGCTGATCAAGGACAATGCCGCGATCGACGTCGAGCGGCAGAATCTATGGGCGGCGATGGGCCGGCTCGAGCAGATGATCCACCTCTCGAAGACGCTCGACGAGCGGCTCGAAAGCAAGGCGCTCGAACTTGACAGCAGCGATCCGGAAAAGGCCAAGGCGATCCGCGAGACGGCATTGTTCTACGTCCGGCAGCGTTCTACTGACCTGCTCACCCAGATGGCGGTGACGGTGCAGGGCTATCTGGCGCTCGATCTGGTCAAGAAGAACAATGTCGAACTGGTGAAGGGCGTCGATCGCGCCTCGACGACCACGGTCGCGGCCTTGCGCACCGCCGTCACCGTTGCGATGGCGCTCACCAACCAGAAGCTGGTGCTCCAGCAGATCACCGCACTCAACACCACCACCGCCAACATGATCGAATCGACCGGCGAACTGCTAAAGAGCCAGACTGCCGAGATCCACAAACAGGCCGCATCCTCGACCATCCCGATCGAGACGCTGCAGCGCGCGTTCCAGAACATCTATGACACGATGGATTCGATCGACCGCTTCAAGCTGGAAGCGCTTTCGTCGATGAAGCAGACGGTGACGACGCTCACCAGCGAAGTCGAAAAGTCGCGCGGCTATATCGCGCGGGCCGAAGGCGCAGCGCAGGCCCAGTCCGAACCGTTCAAGGCACTCGACAGCTGATGCCCGACAGCCGCGCCACCGTCGACCGCGCCGAGGAAATCCTCAACCGCGTCCGCGCGCGCACCAGCCCGCAGGCGATCAAGGCGCAGAAACGAAAATTCCTCGGCTTCATGCGGCGGCTTAAATATGCGTTCTTCGCAGTACTCGGCATCATGCTGGCGGCCGGCTTGTTCGGTGCATTTGTCAGCCCGCTCGGGATTTCGGGTTTCTTCCTGACCTGGGTCGCGATGATGATCACTGGCTTCGCGATTCTGCTCTGGCCATCGGAGCCGGCACCGACCCCACAGGCGATGGCGAAGGCCGATCTGCCCCTGCTCCCGGCCCAAACCGAACGCTGGCTGGAGGCGCAACGCCCTGCTCTGCCCGCC
This sequence comes from Sphingomonas sp. YR710, assembly GCF_900101455.1. GTDB lineage: Bacteria > Pseudomonadota > Alphaproteobacteria > Sphingomonadales > Sphingomonadaceae > Rhizorhabdus. Next base: position 238,169 of record NZ_FMZJ01000006.1, read on the forward strand.
CCTGCCCAACGGCTCACCGATGATATCGGCGTGCAACTGGCGGCAATTGCCCCGCAATTGCGCGAACTCGATCCGCTCGAACCCGCGGCCGAAGAGGTGCGCAAGCTGATGGCCGTGGAATTGCCCGAGCTGATCGACGGCTATCGCAAGCTACCCGAAAACCTGCGCCGCGAAACCCGCAACGGCACGTCTCCCGACCGGCAACTTGTCGAGGGGCTGAAGGTTGTCGATGAAGAATTGAAGCGGATGAGCGAGCAACTTGCCAGCGGCGACCTGCACAAGCTGGCGACCCAGAACCGCTATCTCGAACTCAAATATCGTGGTGATGGCCCCGATCAGACGCCCTGAACAAGGCCATGAAATCGTCAGGCGCGGAGCCAGTGGCTTTCAGCGACGGGGATCAGATCGATGAGGCCGTGATCTGCGTGGGCGACGCGAACATGCTGGCGAACGACATCGGTGTCGCCGCGACGTGGAAAAGCCGGATCGCGACGCGCAACATCGACCAAAGGTTCGATCGGCACCGGCACCTTGTGCGCTTCTGCAAGCCATTCGGCGAAGGTCTTGCCGAAATAATTAACACGTCCCTGCATGTTTTCCTCCGAGCCGAACCCACCATGTTGCGTGGCAGTTCAGATATCCACCCCTCGTGATGATTTAATGAAAAATTGACACTTTTCGGTAGGAAAGTCGATATACTTTTTTGCTGCACCGCAAGAAAGAACGTGGGCCGAACAGCCAAAATTCGATTTTTTAGCGGGTGGCACCAGCCTCCTGTTGATCCTGCCGGATGATCTGACGCGAATCGGGCTTGTCGTGCGCGACGGCATCAACCATCGCGAGAATCGCGTCATTGAAATACAGCCCGTAATTGAAGCAGCTTACCGGATCGAAATCGCGCTGCGGCTTCGCCGCATCGCACACGAAACCGACGTGCACGCCGATCGCAGCCTGCCATTGGTCGAGATAATACATGCCACCGGACGAACCTGCACTGGAGCTGGCCGATGTCGAAAACAGCCGCGAAGCGTTGCTGATCCGCGTCCCATCGCTGTCCCGGCGCAGTTGCTCGCGGGGAAACGGAAGGATCACACCACTGGTACGCCGAGCCAATTCGGCCTTCGCGACACCCGTCTGGAACGATAGCAGATCGACGGACGCGCGCGGACAACTCTGGGGCGCTCTCGCCGATGGAATGCTGGTTACCTTTACCGGTCGATCGAGCTTGATAATCGCGATGTCATAGGAACTATCGCCCCGATTCTTGCGGGCGGACCAGGGTGACACCCCGTAGCGTATGTTGACGATCTGGCGGATGCTCTGATCCGAATTGAACACCACGAAAATGCAACCGTGTGGGTCTAGGATCTTCGGGCTCCCCCCTTCCGTCGCGCTTGATGTCATATAGAAGGCATGAGCCGCCGTAATGACGGTGTCTGGTGCCGCCATGATCCAGCCGGTGCTGTTGTGCGATATGCCGCGCGTGTTGGGTTCCAGACATTCGACCCGGCCGAGTCCGTCAAATCGAGCATCCCGACCGTTGGCAACGAGCGCGCTGCGCATGTTTCGCTGGTCGGCGCCCAACACAAGCGCTGGAGACGGCGCCAACGGCAGCAGCGTCCAGAAGATGACTGAAAGGATGAAGATCGGCCGGGATGGAATCGCGCGGCCAACCGCCTTTCGAACCGATCGAAAGCGCATGTTCCTGTACCTTTTGCAAATGAATTCCGGGAATAATGTCCCTTGACGGCTCAGGCGTACCGCAACCTCAGACTGAGCGAAGCCAGATCCTGAGTGGCGCAGGCAATATTGGCCTGTAACTTGTCTAACAGGCCGAAGAGCGGCTGATCCACTGCCACTGGGGCGATGAACTCTTGAATCTGCCGGACCAACTGATCCTCACTCTTCTGAAATGCCTCAACGATCGCCCGATCGCCTTGGGGCAGGGCCATTCGGACATGGCTCATCAATCGTTTGACCGAGCGCAAAACACCCTGACGCGCTTGCGGCGGACCACCATATTGCCCGATCAGCCTGCGAAATTCGCTGGCGATCTGCAGGCGCTCAATACCGCGCCGTTCGAAACATGCATAGAGACGAAAATCGTGCACATGTGCACCGGCATCAATAAGATCTTCCGCACTCTCGCACACGATTACCAGCAAATTGGTCGCAATATTTGTTAATATATCGTTATTCTCCATCACGCCCTCCGCGCAACATTACCGACTACCCTATCCGGATATTTCGGATCGCATCCACGGAAGGATATCTGACCGATGGAGGATTTTATGGTTATTCGTTTCTTTCCCTAGGGAGTTTTCCTGAGCGCACCGAATCGCCCGCGGCTGAGACGGCGGCACTCAATATGTTGTGTTTCGGTATTACAGAGATACTCGAGTTGCCCGAACAATGCGCGATCAGAAGCGCGCCTCGTGACTGATCAGAAGACGCGCCTGGCCATCCGTCACGTCGCGCGCAGCACCGAAGGATTTCACCCGGCCGGCCTCGATCTCGCCGGGGCCGACACGCTCAATCTCGAACTTCGCTTCTGGCCCGGCAAAGGCTTCTCCGCGGCCGGCAATATCGTGGAGGGTTCCCAGATCGCCGAACGCCGCCAGACCCAGCCGAACCTCGTCGCTACCATCCAATCGACGGAGGCTGGGGGCGGTCGCTAATGACCATGACTCGCAGATACAAGCGCTCGCCGGTTCAGACTCCGCCGATCACCCCGCCAGACCCGCGAGCGCCAGCGCGCATCCCAAACCCGAACACAGGGCCAGCACGGCGAAGGTTCCTGCCCGAAAACGGAAAATCGCAACAACCGCTAGCGCCGTGAGGGCCAGTGCGAACCAGTCGAGACTGGCCGGCACCGGAAGATCGATCCCGCCGCGGCCGATCTCGACCCGTCGCTGGCTGTGAAAGATGCTGTGCAATGCAAACCACAGCGCAAGATTGAGAATCACGCCAACCACAGCGGCGGTGATCGCGGCCAAAGCCGTTGCCAGCGCACGGTTGCCGCGCAGCCGTTCAATGAACGGTGCGCCAAGGAATATCCACAAAAAGCAGGGCAAGAATGTCACCCACACCGTGAGGATCGCCGCCAATGTCGCCGCCCATAGGGGTGGAAGCGCTCCGGGATCACGATATCCCGCCAGAAAGCCCACGAACTGCACAACCATGATCAGCGGCCCCGGGGTCGTCTCCGCCATGCCAAGCCCATTGAGCATCTCGCCCGGCTGAAGCCAGTGATAGGTACCGACCGCCTGCTGCGCGACATAGGCCAGCACGGCATAAGCCCCCCCAAACGTCACCACCGCCATCTTAGAAAAAAAGATCGCGATTCGACTGAACACATTATGCGGCCCGAACATAGCCAGCAGCGCGACCACCGGCGCCGCCCAAAGCGACAACAGGATCAGGCTTGTCTTGACCGACCACCCTATATTCGGTCGCGCATGATCGGGCAGCATCGCGCCGAGCGCACTGTCGGCATCGGATACCGTGCCCTGATCGGTACCATGGCCACCCCCGGCTTTGATCCCGCTCCAACCCGCGCGGCCAGCGGCCCAGCCGATCGCGCCGGCCACCAGCACGATGATCGGGAACGGGATATCGAACAGGAAGATCGCCAGAAAGGCAGCACCTGCGATCCCGACCATCGCGCGCGTTTTGAGCGCGCGTCCGCCGACCCGTGCCACCGCCTGCAAGACGATCGCCAGCACCGCCGCCTTGAGTCCGAAGAACAATCCGCCAATCGCCCGCGTCGCGCCGAACAGGACATAGACGTAGCTAAGACCAAGGATTGCGAGAAAACCCGGCAGCACGAACAGACTTCCCGCCACGAGGCCGCCGCGTGTCTTGTGTAGCAACCAACCGATATAAATGGCGAGCTGCTGTGCCTCCGGCCCTGGCAGCAACATGCAATAGTTGAGGGCATGCAGAAAGCGCTCCTCGCCGATCCAGCGTTTCTCATCGACAAGAATGCGATGCATCACAGCGATTTGCCCCGCCGGCCCACCAAAGCTCAGCGCCGCCACCCGCACCCATGTGCGCACGGCTTCGGCAAAAGGAATGTTGTGCGGCTGCGGCACCAGACCCCGCTCAACGATCGCAGCATCGCTCATCAATCGTTCCTCGCAAACCATAGAGATCGTCGGCAGGCGCAACCGAGCTGGCGAGCCGCTGTCGTCATAGCGATCTGCCGAACAAATCGAAGACGTCAAATGCGTGATGCACGCGGCTTGCTCGCGCCGTAACTTTCGGTCCCGCGGATCGAGGTCATGAACGGTCTCGGCAATCGCGGAAAGCGCCTCGTATAACCGCCCGATTCGATAGGCTTATCATTCACCATCGCGACCGAACAAGGTTCGCGAGAGAACGATCAGCGGCTCTTCCAGAGCGGCTCGGTCAATCGCCGACCTTGCTATATGTTGCTATTCCCGTAGCAAAATTGAGTGGGCACGGAACCATGACCTTACGCAAGGTCCTGGCCGGCCCCTGCATCGAGACATTCGGCCGGGCATGCTGCAGGGTAATATTGTCCCAGATCACCAGGTCGCCCTCGCGCCAATGGTGCTCGAGGATTTGCTCCTCGGCATAAAAATGATCGAACAGCGTTTCCAGCATGGCTTCGCTCTCGTCATGATCGAGACCTTCGATGTGGTGCGTCATCTGTGGACAGACATATAGCAGCGTCTGCCCGGTACGCGGGTGGGTGTAGCCGATCGGTAGCGTCAGGCGCTCTTCTACCGCGAACGTGGACACGAGCACGTCCTCAGGAATGCTACCTCCGCGCTGCGCGGTCGCATCCTGACAATGGACTGCGAAGCGCCCCTCAACGCGAGCGCGCAAGTCATCCGGAAGGGTGTTCCAGCCGTTGGCCGCGCTCGCGAACAGCGTGGGAATGGCCGGCTGCTCCACATTCTGGCCGAACAGCGACAGTGCCGTGCACCCTTTCTCTATCCACATCATGTCGCAATGGAACAACAGCCTCCCGAAAGGCGCGCCGCCGCGTTCTTCGCGATTGGAGACCAACATCTCGAAAATCGGCAGGTCATCGGGGTCGACCAAACCATCCTCGCCCAGCAGTTCGGAAATGTAGGTCTGGAAGCGAAGATCCGCGCCATTAATGTCCCGAAATACGAGCAGGCCGCGCTCATCGAACAGCGCCTTCAGTTCGCGGCGCGTTTCCGCATCGAGCGGAACCGAAGGGTCCAGCCCGATCACTTCCGAACCGAATTCCGGCCTGAGATCCCGAATTTCCAAAAGGGCCATCGCCTTGCCTTTCCTCATCTAAATTTTCTAAAAGCTGTCGTATCAGCTCGAGCGCCACGTATTTTCCATCAAGTCAGCTTGTTACCTGATATGATGGCACGCCTTCGGCCCGCAACAATGGGTCAGATTACGCCCTCAGCCGAATGCTCTCCCGCCGCAGGATGCAAATCGGCCTGCGGAGGTACGCCCGGGAGTCGAACAATGCATCGCGGAACGGCACATCGTTCAGGCCACCTTGAGGCGCGGCGTGAGCTTCGCGGGCAATGTCTCCCAGCCACGCACGGCGGACGATGAAGAGAGGCGCGCGCGATCGAGGTCAACCGTCCACTCGGGGAAGCGCGTCAGCACCTCATCCAACGCGATGCGGCCCTCGACCCGTGCTAGTGCATTTCCGAGGCAACTGTGGAACCCGACCCCGAAACTCAGGTGCGGGACGCGTTCGCGGTGGATATCGAACTTGTCCCCGTCGACGAACCGGCTCTCGTCACGGTTGGCCGCCGCCAGAATAGCCAGGATCGTGCTCCCTTTCGGTATCGTCACGCCCTGAAACACGGCATCACAGACCGAAAACCGCCCCGCGACATGCCCGGGCACTTCGAAACGCAATATCTCTTCGATCGCCTGCGGGATGAACGAGCGATCCTCGTAGATCTGCCGGCGCTGATCGGGATGCTCGGCCAGCGTCTTGGCGGTCCAACCGATCAGACGATTTGTGGTCTCGTTACCTGCCCCGGACAGAATATTGATGAAGATCATGATTTCGCCGCGCGTGAGCTTGCGGCTTTTGCCGGACTGGTCGACGAACTCGGTGTTCATTAGCTCGGTCATCAGATCGTCGGATGGATGCTTCACCCGCCAATCGACATATCGGGCAAACAGCGTGCCTTCATAATCATAGTCGTGGTCGGCAGACATCGGTTGGCCGGGTTCCACCTGCAGCCGATCGTCCGTGTACTTCTGAACTTCCTTGAGATCCTCGTCAGGGATACCGAGCAGCATGCCAATGACGCGGATCGGCATCTCAGCACCCAGATGGGTGATGAAGTCAAAGTCGCCGCCGTCAACGAAGCGATCCAGCGTTCGCGCGCAATATTCGCGTATCTGCGTCTCCAGCGCGGCCATCTTCTTCGGCGTGAACACGCGTGTCAGGATACCCCGATGCTGACCATGCAGGGGCGGATCCTCATAGATGAACATACCGGATGGATAGGTGTTCTTGGCACGGATGAATTCGAGGAGGTTTCCGTGCCGCGAAACAAAGGAATTCCGGTCCTGAAGTAGCCTCTGGCAATCATCATAATGGCTAAGCGCGTAGAAATCATACTCCGCGTTATAATAGACCGGTGCCTCCTTACGCAGACGCCGATAGACGGGGTAGGGATTCCTGAAATAGGCTTGGTTATAGGGATCCCAGTTCACCGGCCCGTTGCTGATCGCATTCAATTGCCTGATCTCCTATACCATACCGACATTGCGATACGTCGCCGGCCGGCATGAGCCGGCCGGCTTCGATCACATGCCGGCGAGGCTGAACTCCGGCTGCTTGATCTTCGGCATTGCGGGCATCGGCGCAAAGGTCTTGCGCAAGGTTCTGGCGGGGCCATCCGCCATCACGTTGGGCCGCGCGTGCTGAAGCGCGAGATTGTCCCAGATTACAAGGTCTCCCTTATGCCAATGGTGCTCGAACACGTTTTCCGGCGCATAGAGGTGCTGGAACAGTTCCTCGAGCAGCGCTTCGCTTTCGGCCGCCGGCATGTCCGCGATCCCACTGGTCATCTGCTGACAAACATAAAGGAGCATTTGGCCGGTGCGGGGGTGGCGATGCCCGATCGGAAGGCGGACCTTGTCGTCATCGGCGAACTTCGCCGTCATAACATTGGCGTCACCACCCGCCCGTTGATAGCTGTTGTCGTGGACATGCTCGGCGAAGCGGCCCTCGATACGCGAGCGCAGATCCGCCGGCAGGGTCTTCCATGCGTGTGCAGCACTGACGAACACCGTCGGTTGCGACGGCTCCTCGACATCAACCCCATAGAGCGACAGTAGCTGGCACGGCTGATCGCTCCACATCATGTCGGAATGATAGAGCAGCCTGCCGAAAGGCGCGATGCCGGTGGCCTCCTTGTTGGAGATATAGGCCTTGTGTTCCGGATCGCGATATCCCACGGCACCCGGTGCCGGCACATCTCTTCCGATAAGGGCGTAGGAAAGATAGTTTTGAAAGACGTTGTCGATCTGCAGATCTCGAAAAACCAGCACGCTGTACTTATCGAACATTTCCCGCAGCGTCTTAAGCGTCCGATCATCAAGCGGCACCTTCGGCTCCAAACCGATGACCTCGGCACCGAACAGCGGATTTAATTGCCGCACCTCAAGCTCAACCACATCTCTCTCCTACATCACCAGCCATATAGCCATATTGGACGCTGAACGCCTCTGTGTTGGAACGATCCGGCAGACACCCTGGGTCGCGATGATGCTGCGACTCGCCATGCCGACTCATTCGAAGATTTATTACACTAGATTGTATCACAAAGAGAGTAGCTGACGAGCTACGAAACCGCACATAAATGAAACGGGCGAGACGAATTGCCCTTTGTGAAATCAGAGGGGCTTGATGGCTTCGCATCCGCCGGTCCAACGTATCCGGCCTTCGCCTGGGTGTTGGTCGACATGCATGCTGGTGCCTTGAAGGCATCGACCAAAGTTCAAGGCGTAACGACGACACTTCGTTAGACCGCCACTCAACAAGTTGGATTACGAAAGGGTGGAGATGGAAAGCACCGAATTCCGCGCGGGGCGTGCGGAGGGACTTCGTGAGGCTCTGGCGACTCTCGAGGCCATGATCTTGACGGAGGAAATCAAGATCGAACTGCCAGCATCCTACATTACCCGCACTGCCCGGCGCACTCGGCGGCAGGCATATCGGAACGCCGCATCCAAGCTGCGGACGATGCTTGGCAATATCACACGAAAAATGCCTGTCTCAGCTGAAATCGAAGCCAAATTGAAGAAGATCGGCCTGTAAACTCTCGTGAGCGACCGATTGGCCAGACATCTCCGGCCGCTTGTGATCCCCCGGCCCCCACTCTCGCATGTCACTCGAACGCATGCAGCAAACAGACCGTAGGCGGAACCGCTGAAAACGACGAAGCCCCTCAATGCAGACGTGACCATCTCAAGCGAATGCGCGATATTATTGGTCGTTTAGGGAAATGTCTGGATGCTCCGTGAGAATTGTAACCGACATCCGAGGCCGTCTCGGGACGTATAAAATATCAATTAATTTCAATATATTGACCAGACTTACATCCAAGACGATCTATTGACTTCTCACCTCAGGAATGTGCCAACTATCTCAAAAACTCAGGCTATGCGTCAATCTAATCACAAAATGCTCTTAAGTCGTTGAGTGGGGCGATCGGCCGCACCATCGTCGGCCCCGACGCCAGGATGAGGATAGATCCGCACTGATCAGTCTTTCCACCGCTTTGCGAGGAGCCGAACGGACTGGACGGAACCGAGCGACGCTGCGGAATCGCCCAGGGCAAAGCCATAGAGACCGGGCACTATCGCCCAACCATTGTCCCATCGCGCGGGAATGCGCGCGTCGATGACAAGTTGAACTTGCCTAGTTTCGCCGGGCATCAGCGAAACCTTTGAAAACCCGGCGAGTCTCGCGACTGGCTTGCCTGCTGCGGAAACCAGATAGAGTTGGGGTACGGCCGCGCCGGCGCGCTTGCCGCTGTTCGTGACGCGGAAGCTGGCGGTCAGAGCCTTCCCCGCTGTGAGAGACAGACCGGAATAGTCGAATGTCGTAAAGCTCAGACCGTAGCCAAATGGGAAAAGCGGCTTGATGTCCTTGCGCGCAAACCAGCGATAACCGACATCGGATCCCTCAATATCATAGTCGACGCGCAGGGTTTGCCCCGGATTTCCGCGGCCCGATATGTTGGGCTCGACAGTGTTGCTGCCATCGAGTTGCGGTCTCGGAAGCTGGTCGAGGCTTGCGGGAAAGGTCATCGGCAACCGTCCGGATGGATTGGTCTTACCGAACAAAACCGAGGCGATCGCATCAGCGCCCCTCGCGCCCGGGTACCAGGCGGCGACAACCGCGGCTGTCTTGTCCAGCCAGGGCATGAGAACCGGGCCGCCCGTTTCCAGCACGACGATCGTATTCGGATTTGCTTCCGCGACCGCCGCGATCAGCGCGTTCTGGCCGTTGGGTAGCGAGAGATCAGGCGAATCCAGTCCCTCAGTCTGCCATTGCGTGGCGAAGACGATGGCTACGTCTGCCTTGCGCGCGGCCAGGACGGCATCGGTGATGTAATTCCCGTTGCGGTAAATGATCGTTGCATCGGGAGCGAGCGACTTGATCGCCTTGAGCGGCGAAGGCGCTTGATATGACTGCGCAAAGGCCTGGGCGAATGCCATATTGCCGCCAAAGGGCACGGCGGCCGTCGCCCCCCCTTGCCCTTGAACCTGCGACGAACCACCGCCCGACAGAACGCCGGTGTCGGCATATCCGCCGATGATGGCGATGCTCCTGGCCGATCCCGCCAGTGGGAGTGCGCCTGCGCGGTTGCGCAACAAAACAATGCCTTCACGCTCGACTTCTTCAGCGACCAGAGCATTGGCGTCGAAGTCGATCGTCTTGATCACCGGCGGAAACCTATCGAGGCCGACGGCATAGATCGAGCGCAGGATACGACGATTCATATCCACCAGCCGGTCCGCATAGCGCGGTTCGGCAGATGCCTTGTCCTTCAGCGCGTCGCGCAGGAAATATTTGGCGTCCAGTTGAGCGCCCGATTGTTGATCGAGGCCCGCCAGGACCGTTTCGACACCCGGCACCGCTCCCCAATCGGACATGACGAAGCCCGGGTAACGCCAGTCTTGCTTGAGCACCCTGGTAAGAAGATAATCGCTCGCGCAAGCCGGGGCGCCGTTCACCTTGTTATAGGCGCACATCACCGAACCGGGCTGCCCCTGTTCGATTGCGATCTGGAACGCGAGCAGATCGCTTTCGCGCGCCGCCGCATCGCTAATGCGAACGTCCAGGAAGTGGCGAGCGGTTTCCTGATCGTTGAGCGCGAAATGCTTGACCGTCGCGATGACGTTCTTCGACTGGATGCCCCTGATTGCCGCGCCGCCCAGCAGCCCGGCAAGCAAGGGATCCTCGCCAAAATATTCGAACGTGCGCCCATTGCGCGGTTCCCTGCCCAGATTGATACCGCCAGCGAGCAGCACGTTGAAGCCTTTGGCATGCGCTTCTCCGCCGATCATCGCGCCGGCCCGCTCGATCAGCGCCGGGTTCCAGGTGGCGGCCATAGCCATACCCGATGGAAGCGCCGTCGCGCCGTCCTTGCGGATGCCGCCAATATAAGCGACGCCCAGGCTCGCATCGGATTCCTTGAGCGCCGGTACGTTCAGCCGGGGAATGCCCGCGACATAGCCCGCCCCTGGAATCGCATCGGCCGGGATTTTTACACCCAGGACAGGCAACGGCATGATCCCGTAGGTCAATACCGCGCGTTCCGCGTCGGTCATCGCCTTTTCGGTCATGACGGCACGCGCGTCGGGGCTTTGCACGGGCTGCGCGTCGACCGCGCAAGAACCGAGCAGCGACAGAACGATCGAGGGCAGCAGAATTCGCATGGCGAGCTTTCCGAAAGATGGAAGGAATGACCATTCGGGAGATCGAGCAGCCGACACGGCACCGGTCACTGCAAGGTCATGAAGGGCTATGTGATGCGGGCTTGGGGAACGCTTTCATCATGCGGTCGAACTCGAACACCGGATAGCCGGGCTGATACGTCCCGTGGAGGACAGCAGACAGGTATCGCCCGGCATCACGCAGATATTCCTGATCTTCCTGGGCGGCCGCATCGATGGACGCGAGCGCCGGACGAGCAGTTTCACCGAGCGCCGTCAGCGAATTCAGCGCGGCAAGCCGAACCTGCCAGATTTGCCCAGGCCCGGCGAGTTCACCGAGCCGCGCGACCGCGGCCGCTTGTCCGGCACTTGCGAGCGCTTCTGCCGCGACAACGCGGACCAGCGGCTCGCGATCGTCGAGAAGCGGCTCGAGGGCACCGTGGAAATTCCTGGCGGCGGGCCCGAGCACGAGCATTCCGGTAGCCCCCCAGTAGCGTATCATGGGGTTGCGATCGGTCAGTGCAGCCGCCAGCGCAGGGAGATGAGCGGGATCGCGCGAAGCCGCCTGCCGGCCCAGTGTCATCAGCCGTTTCAGCGGATAGCGCTGTTTGTCCCGACTTTCGAACCAACCTTCGCCGGCCATCGATTCAGGAACGAAGCCATTATCGCATATCAACAGCATGTGCGCATCGAGTGCGCTGCGGAAGCGCTCGACATGCGATCGGGCAGCGGGGTTCTCCATCAAATTGTCGATCTGGTCGGGGTCTTTTGTCAGATCATAGAGTTCCTCATAGGGCTTGGGACCGAAGAACCGCCCCTGCTCGGGCGTGAGCGAGCCCGCCAGATGATGCCGCTCCCAGTCCTGATAGGATTTAAGCAACCATTCAAAGGCGTTCACCACGCCCCATGGGCGATGCGGCATGTAGTTGCGGATATAGCGCCAGCGCCCGTCGGTAACCGATCGGATGAAGTCGATACGTTCGTCCATGCGGTTGCGCATGCCGAAGGCATAGGTCTGCGCGGGCGCGCGACGGTGACCTAGAAATGCCTTTCCCGCCATCTGCGGCGGCTGGCGCACGTCGGCAATCGATAGCAGGGTCGGCGCCAGATCGATGAAGCTCACCGGCTCTTCAACAACGCCGCCCGGCGCAACGGGCGCGAGTTGCCGCCATTTGGGCGGAACGCTTACGATCAATGCGCAGCGAAATCCTTCATCGTAGCAATAGCGTTTCGAGCGCGGCAACGATCCGCCATTGTCCGAATAATAGAATATGATCGTATCATCGGTCAGCCCGTCCGCTTCCAGTTCGGCCAGCCGCGCGCCGATCTGGCCATCCATCTTCTCGATGAGATTATAGTAGCTCGCATAATCGGCCCTGATGGCGGGTGTATCGGGCAGATATTTGGGCAGCTTCACCTGCTCGCCGGTGACGGCGCCCGGCGTCAGACGGAAAAGTTGCGATTCGTGCGTGGTTTCATAATTGAACACCGCCATAAACGGCTGTCCCTTCGGCCGGCTGCGCCAGTGCGCTGCAAGGCCTTGCCCGTCCCAGATCGCCTTGGGATCGACATCACTGTTATAGTCCGTCTTTGCGTTGTTCGTGCAGAAATAGCCCGCCTTGCGCATTAACTCGGGATAGGTCTGGAACGTGTGCGGCACCTTGCCGATCGCGCGCATGTGATTTCCCGGTGCACAGCTTTCGGGATAAATGCCCGTCAGGATGCCGAAGCGCGAGGGCGCGCAGACAGGGGCATTGCAATAGGCATTGCGGTACAAGATGCCCCTGCGTGCCAGCGCATCGATATTAGGGGTCCGCGCAAGCTGATCGCCATAGGCCCCTATCCACGGATTATTGTCCTCGCTGACCACCCACAAGATATTGGGTTTTTCGCCGCGCGACACAGGCGCTGCATTGGCCAGCCCAGCCGATGCCCCCGCAACGATCGCACCGAGAACCGAACGCCTGTCGACCGTCACGAGAAATCTCCCGTCGCGGGGCTGACGTGGCCAGCGTAACCGCTTCGATCGAGTGCGCGCATCGACAGGCTCCTCTCTGCCCCGACCCCCGAGGACAATTATGCTCTTCCCCTTCAGGTGCACAGCGATGGCAACGTTGTCAATACTGTTGTGCGACGACGAAGGTTCAGGGCGGCGGCGCCGTCGAATCCCTTTTTATCAGCTCGAACGGGAAGAAGACATGCGGCGGTTCATCGGGAGGGGACCGCGTAACCAGCATGTCGACGGCGGCTTCCGCCATCTCAGCCAGTGGCTGACGGATCGTGGTCAGACCGGGCCAGACGAACGATGCCGAAGGACTATCGTCGAAACCAGCAACCGAGAGCTGTGCCGGAATTTGCAGCCCTTTGCGCATGGCCGTCATCATCACGGCGAGCGCGGCAATGTCGTTCCAGGCGAAGATCGCCGTTGGGGGCTGCGGCGAATCCAACAGGCGGTCGGCCCATTCCAGGACCGGACGAAACCCGCGCTTGCATTCCGCGTCATGCCCGGGTTGCGCGGCAAGGCCCTTCTGGCGGAGCGCCGCAAGATAGCCCTTGTGCCTGCCGGCAGCGGCAGGGATGCCGATCGCACCGGCGAAGCCGATACGTCGATGCCCGAGTTCGATCAGATGGCGCGTCATCTCGAAGCCGGCCGCCTCCTCGTCCATGTCCACCGAGGGGGCATTTGTGGCCAGGCCGGCGGGGGAAACCAGGACATGCCGCACGCCTGCCACCTGGAGGCAGTCGACCAATCGCCCGTCTGCCGGATGCGGCGCGGTAACGACAACGCCATCGACGCCAAGCGTGCACAGTCGCTGCACCGTCTGCACCTCGTCGCCCGGCGTTATCGTCTCCACGACAAGGTGATAACCGAGCGCCCGGCAGCGATTCTGCGCCGCTGCCTGCAGCGCTACCGAATAGTCCGACTGAGCAGACCAGACGAGCAGGCCAATGAGGTAGGAGCGCTGGCTTACCAACCCGCGCGCGGCAACATTCGGGGCGTAGCCCAGCGCGTCCATAACCCTGACCACTTCGGCGCGCGTATCGGCGCGAACGTTGGGCTCACCGTTGACGACGCGCGAGACGGTCTTGAATGAAACGCCCGCCAGTCGCGCGACGTCCTTAATGGTCGGTCGCTTGCCATTTTCCAGTGGTGCCATGAAAGACCAGTAACTCCAAAATTCAATACGACGCTTGCCAGCCCCGAGCTCATACTAGGGTCTGAGGCCCCCCCGCGCAAATATAGCGCCTGAGAAACATAAAATTGACAACGTTGTCTAGCCAATGCTAGCGATATGTTCGCGGATTCGTACCCGGCCAGTCGGCGGGCCGATCACGTTAAAGTTTCGCAATGGTCAGTGCCGTTCAGAGCCACGACCGCATCAGGAGGGGGAATTTGATGAACCGGCTACATATTCGCGCGGCGCTTTTTGCGACGGTTTCGGCACATGTTTTCATGGCTGGCCAGGTGCACGCACAAGCGGACGGGGAGACCGCCACGGCCGATGAGATTATCGTCAACGCGCGGCGCGTCGAGGAACGCCTGCAGGATGTTCCGATTTCCATTTCGGTGGTAAATCAGGAGCAGCTGACGAAGGCGAACGTCTTTTCTTCGGACGATCTCGGCAGGGTGGTGCCCGGCCTCAACGTAAAGGGCGCCGATTCTACTTCAACTTTTGCCATCCGCGGCTTTTCGCAGGAGCTGCGCACCTCAGCGGCTGTCGGCACCTATTTTGCCGACGTTGTTGCCCCGCGTGGCGGTGGCATTTCGCTGCAGGGTGGCGACGGCGCCGGCCCCGGCAGCGTGTTCGACCTCCAGAACATCCAGGTCCTTAAAGGGCCGCAAGGCACATTGTTCGGCCGTAACACGACGGGCGGTGCCGTGTTGCTCGTCCCCAAGAAGCCAACCAACAAGTTTGAGGGCTATGTTGAAGGTTCCTATGGCAACTACAACATGATGCGGATCCAGGCAGTGGTCAACGCGCCGCTCGCCTCATGGGCACGTGCGCGCATTGGCGTTGACCGCCAGACCCGCGATGGCTGGGAGCATAATGTCTCGGGTTTCGGGCCGAAAGACTTCGCCAATGTCGACTATACGGCCGTGCGCGGCAGCCTGGTTCTCGACGTAGCGCCGACGGTCGAGAATTACACGATCATCTCATTCTATCATTCGGAAAACAACGGCACCCTGCCGCAGCTCGTCCGGGCGAATTCCGCAACGTTCTTCGGCGGTCTTGCACAGGCACAGATCAATCGGCTGATTGCCAGCGGCGACCGCTTTCAGGTCGAGCAGAAACTTCCCAATCCGACGCTCAGGGCGACCCAGTTCCAGGTCATCAACACAACCAAGTGGCTCGCCACCGATAATCTGACAATCAAGAACATCATGTCCTATTCGAGCTACCGGCAGGATAACCGGCTGGACTTTTTTGCGACCAACCTGCCGTTCCCTGGCACGTCGGGCCAAGCTTACGCTTCTACGTCATTTTCCTATAATCCCGATGGCTACCATACCAACGACCAGAAGAATTTCACCGACGAGCTCCAGTTTCAAGGGACAGCCGTCGATAACAAGCTCACCTATCAGGTCGGGCTTTATTATGAGCACAGCACGCCGGGCGGCGTGATCGCATCGCAAAGCCCCAGCGCCGGTTCGAAGTGCCTCTACGGCGTCGCTTTTACCTCGCTCGATACCATGCGCTGTGCCAGCGGCAGCGTCACCTTCAATACGGGGACGATCGAGTTCATAAACATGGCGGCTTATTCGCAGGCGACCTATGCGATCACGGACAAGCTCAAGCTGACCGGTGGTGTCCGGATCACCTATGATCGTTCGAAAGGCTTTTCGTCCGGTCGGACTGCAACTTTCCAGGGTGGCGGCGCCTATGTCGGCGCGACGATCGTCGGGTGTGCCCTTGGCTACTCGGCTGCCGACAATTGCCAATGGACCGGCCGGACTTCGAGCACGCGGCCGACCTGGACGGCGAACCTGTCGTACAGTCCGAGCGAAGACCTGATGCTCTACGGCACCTATTCTCGCGGCTATCGCCAGGGCGCCGTGGCGCCCTTCGCAGTGGCGGGCCGGCCGATCTTCGATCCGGAGACTGTGGACAATTACGAGTTGGGCACGAAGACGAGCTTCCGCGGTGCGATTTCCGGCAACCTCAACTTCGCCGCCTTCTATACCAAGCTCCGCAACCAGCAGATTCAGGTTGGCCTGCAGAACACCAACGGCGTCGGCAATCCGACCGGCTCGACCGCAACTTCGATCTTCAATGCGGGCAAATCGCGTATGTACGGTGTCGAATTCGACGGAAACGTCCGGCTGGCTCCATTCTTCCGGATAAACGCCTCGGCAACCTACGTGAACACCTTGCTACAGTCGATCACGGTGCCGACATCGTTTCCGGGCTACAACGTTGTGATAGCGTCGGCGCTGGCGGGCGATCCGCTTCCATTCACGCCGAAATTCGGATCGAATATCACTGGCACGCTGACCCTGCCGGTGCCGGAAACCATCGGCGCGGTAGAATTCGCCGCGACCTACCGCCATGCGTCGCCCTATACGACCGCCGCATCCACCGCCACTACGGTGCGGGCATCCGAAGTTAATCAACTCGATCTCAACCTCGATTGGCGCAACGTCGGGGGGCGACCGATCGATCTTGGGTTTTTCGGAACCAACATGACAAACCAGTTCACCCGAGTGGGCTATCTGGCGCTGTTCAGCAGTTTCGGGTTCGACGAACTGAACATCGGCAAGCCGCGCTTCTATGGCGTGCGCCTCAAGGTTCGTTTCGACGCGGGTAACTGAAGACGGAGCGGTCAGGTCGCAGGACCTGACCGCTCGGCTCGCCTCCGTGGCGCGGATTACGCTCTTCGTATCACGCAGCGGAGGCCAATGTGCGTCGTCGAGGTGTCGATCGTTTCCGGATGGCGCGCCGCCGGCCGGTAGCGCCTGCAATAGTTTTCAGCACATAGATGCGAGCCGCCCTTCAGCACCTTGCGGCCAACACGAAGCGCCGGCTGGACCGGGTCGAAGCTATTGTGCAGCGTACCGCCCCGCGGATTGCTGAGAGTGCAGCACGAATCCCGGTTTTTCTTCTTCGTCGAACCGGGTTGCGACCACCAGTCCTGGGTCCACTCCCACACGTTGCCGATCATGTCATAGAGGCCGAACCCGTTGGCCGGAAAACTCTTTACCGGCGAGGTCCCCTCCCAGCCATCGAGGCACTGGTTGGCGAAAGGGAAAAGTCCCTGCCAGTAATTGGCCATCATCCGCCCATCGGGCGCCAGCGCGTCGCCCCACGCGTAATCCGCGTCTTCCAACCCGCCGCGGGCCGCATATTCGAACTCGGCCTCGGTAGGAAGCTGCTTGCCCGCCCATCGGGCGTAAGCTTCGGCGTCCGCATAGGCGACATGAACGACGGGGTGATCTTCAATGCCATCAATCGAACTGTCGGGGCCCAGAGGGTGGCGCCAGTCGGCGCCAAACTCGAAGCGCCACCAGTTGCCTGGATTGCCGGTATCAACGGGAGCGTGGGTTTTGCGGAAGACCAGCGAGCCGGGATTGTCCATGCCGGGCGTCATGCCAGGATAGTCTTTCGGATCGGGCGCGATCTCCGCGAGCGTTACATGCCCCGTCTCCTCCACGAAACGGGCGAACTGAAGGTTGGTGACCGGCGTCTCGTCTATCCAGAAGGAATCGACGGTCACGCGGCGAGCCGGCGCCTCTTCGGGATAAAAGCGCTCCGAACCCATCGCGAAAGTGCCGCCTACGATCAGCACCATGCCGGGTCTCTGCTTTTCACGGTATGCTATAACCCACTCTCCATCAAACCTGCTCGGTTCGTTACTCTTTGCCATCATCCGGGCCAACCCTGGGTCCGAACCCCGCTCTCGTCTTCCGCCCAGGTGCGGGGTCGTCACGCAAAGGCGGCGCTTGGCCGAGCTTCTGCCGAAGCCCGACTTGAGAATAATAGACAACGTTGTCTTTTAGGCGTACGCGTGGCTACCAACAAGTTGCCACGTTCGCCACGATGGCAGATGGACTGTGAAGGGAGAGAGCTTTGTCGAATTGGAATGTCTCGCGGCGCGACGTGCTGGCCGGCATTTCGAGCGTAACGGCGGCGATCGGGACAGGCCCGGCCGGCCGGGCCATTGCCCCCCCACGCCCACGCCGGCCCAACATCGTGTTTTTCCTTGGCGAGGGTCTCCGACATGACGAGTTCGGTTTCGCGGGCAACGCTATCCTCAAAACCCCGCACATGGATCGCATAGCCCGGGAGGGCGCGGTATTCCGCAACGGATTTTGCACCAACGCGCTCTGCCTGCCGTCGCGAGCCAGCTTCCTCACCGGCGCTTATTCCCATACCACCGGGGCCACGACCAACGACGACGATACGATCAGGCCGGGCTTCCCGCTCGTCACCGATTTGTTGCACGAAGCCGGCTACGAGACCGCGTTCATCGGCAAATCACACGTCGGCGGTGCCCTGATCGATCATAGCTGGAATTACTATTTCGGCTTCAAGGGCCAGGCCGACTATCTGCACCCCACCGTCATCGAAGGGCGGGACTCGCAATACGATGCACCGAAGACATATCATCGCTACGTCGACGACCTCCTGACCGACAAAGCCGTCGACTGGCTCGACGGTCGCGACCCGGAAAAGCCGTTTGCGCTATTTCTGTGGTTCTATGCGCCTCACTCGCCCTTCTATCGTCCAAGACGAATGCTCAACGCGTTCAACGGCATCCCCATTCCGGTCCCGGAAAACTTCGACGAAGATCAGAAAAACTATCCGGGGCGCTCGCGGGCGGTCAGCACCGCCACCAACAAGATCGGAACCACTGCAGTCTTTGTTGACGATCCGCGCTCCCTCGAGGAATTGGTCAAGGATCACTATGCGGGCGTCCAGTCCAACGACGAAGATGTCGGCCGCGTGATGGACGTTCTCACCCGCAAAAATATGCTCGACGAAACCGCCATTCTCCTCAGTTCAGACCACGGCTTCTTCCTTGGCGAACACAATTTCTACGACAAGCGCCTGATGTACGAACCATCGATCCGCATCCCCATGATGGTCCGCTGGCCTGGTCATGTCCCGGCAGGTATTGCGCGCGACGAGATGGTCCTCAATATCGACGCGGCCCCCACCCTGCTCGAGATTGCCGGCTTGAAGGCCGCACCATCGATGCAAGGCCGTAGCTTTTTGCGGCTTGCCATGGGACGCGCAGCCACGGCCTGGCGCAAGGACTGGCTATACGAATATTATGAATATCCCGGCTTTGAGAATGTCCGACCTCATCGGGGAATCAGAACCGAGCAGTACAAGCTGATCCACTTTTTCATCGAGCCCGAAGAGTTCGAACTTTACGACCTTGCCCAGGATCCGAACGAAGATCACAATCTTTACGGGAAGCCCGGGTTTGAAGCGCTAACCGCGCGATTGAAAGCTCGTCTGGAAGCCTTGCGGCTCGAGACCAAGGACAGCTATCAGTACAAGCCTTCGCGACCACTAGGCGGCCCCCACATCCCCTGGTCACCCAATGGCAGCTAGACTGATGCGGCAAGCGCCCAAGCCATCATCGAGCCAGCGCGTCGAATATCTGGATCCGAATCGCCTTTTCCGATGTGGCGGCCTGTAAATGAACCGAACAATGCGATCGGACGATGGGCAGGTCCATATTTCGAGGCGAACGGCGCTGGCGGGTGGTCTGTCGGCGGCGCTCGCGTCGACCATCCCGGGCCGCGGTTCGGCGCGCACGCGCGGAAGACTGTTCGGTCCCGGGGGACATGCCCTGGGTATCAGCCTTTACATGCTCGGCGATTTCTTTACCGCGAATCCTGAAGAAGCGCTCGAGGCAGTCGCAAAAATCGGCTTTCGGGAAGTCGAGACAGATCTCGGCACTACATCCTCAGCAGACCTGCGACGGATTTTGGACCGCAACGGGCTGCGGGTTCCGAATGTGCTCGTGCTGCCGATACAGATTCCAGGGCGGATGAGCCTGCAAACCGATAGCGGGGTTCTGGCGAGCGCCGCGCATGCACTCGGCGCCGAATTCCTGACATGCGCGCTTTTCCCGTTGCCATCCGAAGACGACGAAAAGGCCTCCGCCGCGGAAACGCCCGGCCGAATGATCGGCCGCGCGTTGGCGCGGCTTACCGCCGATCACTGGCATCGGACAGCGGACTATCTCAATCGACGCGGGGCCGAAATCCGCCGCCATGGCCTGAAATTCGCTTACCATAATCACAATGCGGAATTTGCCCGATATGGAAATACGGACGGGCTCACCATTCTCTTACAGAACACCGATCCCAAGCTCGTCAGCTTCGAGATGGACGTGGGTTGGGTAGCGGCGGCGGGTTGCGATCCGGTTGCAATACTCAAGGCAAATCCGGGTCGTTTCCGGCTGATGCACGTCAAGGATCTTGCGCCAGGCCATAAGCCCAACACAGTCCTGCGCACGGAGACCCCCGAGGTGGGAGCGGGCGTCATTGACTGGCCGGCCATCCTACCGATCGCCGCAGCATGTGGCGTGCGCCACTTCGCGATCGAACAGGAGCCGCCTTTTACCGCACCGCCTATAGAGGCTGCGAGGAGAAGCTTCGATTATCTGATCAAGCTTTGACGCGATCTGCAGCGTCCTGGCCGTCTCACTTCGACGAAGGCCGATTGCCGCACTGTGACAGCTGACTTGGCCGGAGATCGCGCTCGCCGGCACTTTTGGTCGGCTCAATCTGGCCGACCATGGGCGAATGTCAGCAGTTGATCTCTGGCTCGCGCGGATTTGCTTTGAAGCGCCTATCGCCAGACTGCACGATGTTGACGCCGCGAGAACAATGGAGTGACGGCCGTTTTTGGCCGCGCTCGTTTTGTCACGGCTCGCGGAGCGACTATTGCGCGCAGTGGCCACCTTGCCCAACTGCGGTCATTCGCACCGAATGGACCGAACGGCGGAAGCTGGTCGAGGCTGTGTAAAAACGCCGCTTGATGGTAGAGTTTTCTGGGATTTCGGGAGGCTTGCCGATGGGCCGTTTCGTGGAAGAACAAGACCGCCGGC
>NZ_FMZJ01000007.1 GCF_900101455.1 Sphingomonas sp. YR710
CCTGAAAGGCCGGCGCGAAGACCGGGCATTCCGTCACCGCGGCCTCCGATCCTACCATGCGGCCTCCACCTCGGCAGCGTTTCTACACAGCCTCGGTCGACTGCGGACTGGCCGCGGTGACGGCGGTCTGAGCCGGAGACGGGCAGGCGCGTTAAGATAGCAGCAGCCTTCCACTGACGGCGAGCCTTCCGTTTCGCGGTAAACCTTCGGCAGAGAGCGCGCCCTTCCCAACGCTCCCTATGATGTCGCGTCGGAGTGGTTGTCGTCTCTCTCGGTTAAGCGAGGCTTTTAAGGGGCAGAGGCTGGTGTGTCTGGACTTGGAGACACGTCTTCACGGCGTTGCTTGCTGGCGCGCCTCTACCAACTGCGGCCGTTCTGGGTGGTCAGGGTGCGGCGACATAGCCAGCAACTTCTGGAAATAGGCCCTGGCGTTCTGGCCGTTGCCGGCTCGCTTGGCCGCCTCGGCGGCACCATATAATGACCAGAACCGATTGGGCTCCTGAACAAGCGACGCTTCGAACGCTGCCAGCGCTTCCTCCGGCTGGTTGTCCGCTAATAGCATCTCACCCAGCATCTCCCGAGCCGGCGCCAACGGTCCAGGCGTTACAGACGCCAATTGGGTCTTGTCCTCAAGGTCAGCGGCCTGGCGCATGCCCGTCAGTGCTTCTTGGACACGACCTTCCTCTAAAGAAAGGGTTGCCGCAACTTCTCGCCGCTGAATATCCGTCTGCCCTGCCCAATAGTCCTCGCCCTGCTGGGCGAGCTTGTCGTGGATTTGGTCCAGCGATGAGATCGCCGACCGCGCGGCGGCCGCGTCTTTCAGGTGCGCCGCGCCCAGGCCCCGCGCAAAATAGGTGATCGATTCTGCGTAGGGAAACCGGCTCGGCGTCGGCTCGAGCTTGGCCGCGCTTGCCCAGTCCCGGCGTTCGAGCGCGTAACGCGCGGGGATCGCGGCGTGGGCGTAGTAAGCCGCCGAAGCAGGCGCGGCGCCGTTGGCTTTGGTGGGATCGAAGCGGGAAAACACTTGGACGGAGGCCTCGGCAAGCTGCCCGGCAGCCTTGTCCTGTCCAGTCTGCAGGTAGGCGTAGATCATGTAGTCGCTGGCGTGCAGTTCGTCGGCTGGTTGGTCGGCCGCCCGCGCCGAGGTCGCCGAAGCCAGGTTGGTGTCGATCGAGGCCTGCCAGTCGCCGATCCGTGTGAAGGTGTGGGAGGGCATATGCAGGGCGTGGGGCGTCGAGGGCGCGATCGCGCCGTAGCGCTTGGCCGCCTCGGCGGCGCGTGACGCCAAGGCCGGCTCGTCATAGGCGTGGATGATGTAGTGGGCCAAGCCAGGATGGTCGGGGTACCTGGCGAACAGGCCTTCAAGGATCGCGCCGGCCTTCAGCTGCTTGGCGTAGGTCTTGTCGGCGGGATCGGCGGCCGCTGCGAGCGCCAGGGCGTAAAAGATCCTCGCTTCGGTGTCCTTGGGATAGTCGGCGGCCAGTCGCTCCATCGCGCGTTCGTAAGCGACGCTTCGAGCGTCCTGGTCCAAGATCGCCGTCTCGGTGTAGAGGTGCGCTACCGCCTCGATATAGGCGCGTTCGCGCGAGGTCTTGGCCTTCAGGACGCGGCCGGCCTGGACCGCCTCGAGGCCTTGTTTCAGCTGTAGCGGCGACTTGAAGCCGGCAAACGGGTTGCTCCAGCTGCTCAGCGCGATCCCCCAATATGCGATGGCGCAACTGGGGTCAGCCGCGAGCGCTCCACGATAGCCGTCGGTCGCCGGACCAAATTGGAAGGAGTGCATGAGCGCCACGGCGCGATTGAAGCGCAGCTGCGCCTCCGCGTTGCACGATGTCTCGAAGCTGACGCTGCCAAGCCGCTCCATCGCCGCATGGTCATGCCCCACCATCTGTGCCGACGCCGGGCCTACAGAGAGCGCGACCAGGAGCCATGCGGCAAGAAAAATCTTCAATCTCATGAGCCTGGCCGTTCAGATAAGGACTCGGGACATAGACATTTTGCCCGTCGAAAAGTCCATCGCTGTGGACGTAGAAGACGGGCGAGTCTCAACCTCCGCATGATGATAGTGGTTTGCAAGCGCAATTTCGCTTGAGCAGGAACGGGTAAAGCGACTTTGAATGGCGAGTTTCAACAAAGGCCGACGCTCACATCAACGAAGCGGAATGTCGTAAGCGGCTCAAGACCGGACGCGAAGCGGTTGATGAACGAACGGCGGCAGAGCTGCTCGCGCCGTCCAAAACCGGCCGGTCCGGACTGTCCCCGACCCCAGTCATAGCTTGGCTCACGTTTCGGACCAAATTGACGCCCTCAGACGCCTCGGCGCGGCGAGATACCGGTCAAGAACCACGCGCCTCAACGTTGATCGAACATCTGACCGACTCCTTGCCCTTCAGCGACCGCATCCATCACTCCTTGATCGCGGCTTCGTTCGCCTTCATCAGCGCAATCGCCTGTCGCTGCGCGACCCATTGATCGGGATTGCTCACCTGCAACAGCCGGTTACCGGCATCCCATTGATTGCGGTGCATGGCGTGCGCCGCCCGCTGCTCCGGCCAAAGCCAACTTTCCGGCATCGATCGCGCGATGGCCCCGGGGAGGATGGCAAAGAGGATGATGCCTCTGAACCTGATCCTGCATGGTCCTCACTCCTTCAAACACCGCAGCCGGCGCCGGAATGGCGGGGGGCGCGGCAGGAGCGGACCGACAGGCACGTCGACGAGGCGGGCTGCACCCGTAGGGCTGCAACGCAGTGGAAGACCTGGGCGCAGCCCAGGTTGCGGCCTGCCGCGATGGGACTACAGGGCAGCGACGCTCCCCCGCCAGACCGACGCCGGCGGCCAACGCCATCGCGCCTGCGCGATGTCCATCACGCCGGGCGGGGCGGCTGGCCTTGCCCATCTTCCCTGACTAATAGGCGCTGTTAGGTGCTTGCTGGGGAACCACGGTGCATCTCAGGCGCGGCCCCCTTGCGCTGCGCCAGCGCCATCTCAATCCTGATCACGGGGCGCCATTGGATCACAAGCGAACCAGGACCATGCCATCAGGACCGAGAACCCAGAACGCATTCTCCGCCTCAACGCCGTGCTCGATCGTACGGGCCTCAGTCCCGCGACATTGTATCGCAAAGTCCAGGTCGGCACCTTCCCGAAGCAGATTCGTATCGCTTTACGCTGCGCTGGCTGGCGAGAATCTGAGGTCAACGAATGGATGAGGAACCCGATGTTTTATCAGGCGAACGATGCCACACGCTGATGGCCGCGCTCGCCGTATCCTTGCGCCATTACACTGTAATTCGGCCGGGTTGCGTATTGCCCCCTAACAATGGCGAAATGCGCGCCCGCGGGAAGGTGATCGAGTCCAGATCCTATTCACCCAGTTCCGACGAACGGCGCACGAGAGAGCAGACGAGGGAACGCCTCACCCCGGCTTGAATAAAAATTCTTTGAAATAAAATGGTTATGTCAGAAAATTGGATGCCCCGTGAGGATTCGAACCTCAATTAACGGAGTCAGAGTCCGTAGTCTTACCTTTAGACGACAGGGCATCACTGACAGGCGGCGCAGATAGGCAGCCTGAGCGGCGCTGTCAACACGCTGAGCGGCTCTGACGAGGCACGCCCTTGCCGTTAGCGCGCGCTGCCACTACTCTTGGCGCCAAGTTCCGTCGGCAAATGCCGAACGGCGAAACAGAAGAGACAATATTATGGCGCAACGGCCCGGTCAGGCCGCGCCGCGCCCCGGTACAGCAGCGGGGGGCAGAGCGCATATGCTGCCGCCTCGCGGTGGCCCCAGACACAGCTATGCCGCGCTCGATCTCGGCACCAACAATTGCCGGCTGCTGATCGCGCGCCCGTCGGACGATGGCTTCGTGGTGGTCGATGCCTTTTCACGGATCGTCCGGCTCGGCGAGGGGCTCGGGGCAACCGGCCGATTGTCCGACGTGGCGATGGACCGCGCGGTCAGCGCTCTGTCCATCTGCGCGGACAAATTGCGGCGGCGCCATGTCGCGCTCGTCCGTTCGGTCGCGACCGAAGCCTGCCGCCGCGCCACCAACGGCCCTGAATTCGTCCGCCGGGTCTATCGCGAGACCGGCATCGCGCTCGAGATCATCACGGCCGAGCAGGAGGCACGGCTGGCCGTGCTCGGCTGCCATGCCTTGCTCGAGCCCGGCGAAGGCAAGGCGTTGATCTTCGATATCGGCGGCGGATCGACCGAACTGGTGCTGATCGACGTCGACAGCGGCAAGCCGGTCGTCCACGACTGGTACAGCGCGCCGTGGGGCGTGGTTTCGCTGACCGAGAGCGAGCCGCATATCGGATCCGATCGTGACGGGCTGATGGAAAGCTATGCCCGGATGCGCGCGCGGGTGGCGGACAGTTTTTCGGGCTTTGCGGCCAAGCTGCGCGCCGCGCAGGTTCCGCCCGGGCGGCTGCTCGGCACCAGCGGCACGGTGACGACGCTCGCCAGCGTCCATCTCGATTTGCCGAGTTATGATCGCCGCGCGGTCGACGGGCTGATCGTGCCCGCCGAGGCGATGCGCGGGATCAGCACCAAATTGTCGGGCATGACGGTGGCCGAGCGCGCGACCCTGCCCTGCATCGGCAATGAGCGCGCCGATCTGGTGGTCGCCGGCTGCGCAATCCTCGATGCGATTATGGACATATGGCCCGCCGACCGGCTGGGCGTCGCCGATCGCGGCATTCGCGAAGGCATATTGCGGTCACTGATGGCCCGCGAAAGGATATCGGCATGACCCGCGGCATCGGCCTCAAACAACGGGTGAAGACCGCGCGCGGACGGACGGCGGCGTCGACCCGCTGGCTCGAACGCCAGCTCAACGACCCCTATGTGAAGAAAGCCAAGGCCGAAGGCTATCGATCGCGCGCGGCCTATAAACTGATCGAACTCGACGAGCGCTTCCACATCCTGCGCGGCGCGACCCGGGTGATCGATCTGGGCATTGCGCCCGGCGGCTGGACCCAGGTCGTGCGCAAGCAATGCCCGAAGGCGAAGGTGGTGGGGATCGATCTGCTGCCGACCGATCCGATCGACGGCGCGATCATCCTCGAAATGGATTTCATGTCCGACGAGGCCCCTGGCCTGCTGGCGGCGGCGCTCGACGGCAAGGCCGATATCGTGCTGTCGGACATGGCGGCGAACACCGTCGGCCACACGCGCACCGATCATCTGCGCACGATGGGGCTGGTCGAGGCCGGCTGCCAGTTCGCGAGCGAAGTGCTGCGCCCCGGCGGGACCTATGTCGCGAAGGTGCTGGCAGGCGGCGCCGACAACAATCTGGTCGCCGAGCTCAAGCGGCTGTTCGCCACGGTGAAGCATGCCAAGCCGCCCGCGAGCCGCAAGGATTCGTCCGAATGGTATGTGATCGCGCAGGGGTTCAAGGGCGTGGTGGGGAGCAATGGGGCTGAGGTTTAGGCCGCAGTCTTACCGAATCTTGACCGCCGCCGCAGGCGCCGCGCCGCCCTGCGTGGCCGGGCAGGTGCGATAATGGAACGCCGTGTCGAGGCACAGCCACACTTCCTGCAGCCAGCCGTCCTTGCCGACGTTCAGCCGCATCTGATCGGCCCTCAGCCCTTTGTTGGCGGCCGCGAAGGCCTGCTGGAAGGTCAGCGCCGCCACCGTCTTGCCGCGGAAAGGCGCCATGTCGGGGAAATGCAGCGCGCGATACAGGCCCGAGCCTTTGCGGAAGAAGGGGGCCGGATCATGCCCCATGCACGTCCCATGCTTTTCCCATTCGTGCTGGATCAGTTGCACCGAGGGAGTGTTGCACAGATTGTCGCGGATCACCGCATCGGGCACCAGCCGCGCGGGCGTGCAATATTGCGGCCATTTCTCGGCCACGCCGTCCGGCCATAGCCCATGCAGGGTGAAGCCGAATTCGCCGACCGCACCGCCGCACTGCAGATGGTCCTTCGGGCTGGTCATCCGGCTCGCGCAATATTGTGGGGACCAGCTTACCGATAATGTGTAGCCGCCGATCGGCAGCAGGCGGCGCGGTTCATCACGGGTCGGCCCTTCGAGCATCGGCTTGGGCAGATCGGCGGGGACCGCACAGCTCTTGCCTTCCGACGTGGTCGCCAGCGGCTTATAGGCGGCATAGCTGTTCGCCGCCCGCGAGCCAAGCGCCTGCGTCGAAACGGCCAGGGTGGCGACGATCATGAGGGCGATTCGCATCGCCCATATTAGGCACTAGAGCGTGCGGAAATCGAGACCGATATCGGCGGCCGGCGCCGACTGGGTGAGCCGGCCGACCGACACGAAGGTGACGCCGGTCGCGGCGATCTCGCGGATCGTATCGAGGCGGACGCCGCCCGAGGCCTCGGTCGGCACGCGGCCGCCAACCAGCGTCACCGCGCCGCGCAAGGTGGGCGGGTCCATATTGTCGAGCAGCAGGTGGGTCGCCCCCGCCGCCAGCGCGGGTTCGATCTGGTCGACGCGATCGACCTCGACGATGATCCGCGCGATCCCGGCGGCCACCGCGCGACGCACCGCCTCGCCGATGTCGCCGGCCACCGCGACATGATTGTCCTTGATCATCGCGGCATCGTCGAGCCGCATGCGATGATTGGTCGCGCCGCCCATCCGCGTCGCATATTTCTCCAGCACGCGCAGGCCCGGGATCGTCTTGCGCGTATCGAGGAGGATCGCAGGCGTGCCGGCCATCGCATCGACATAGGCCCGCGCGAGCGTGGCGATGCCGGTCAGATGCTGGACGGTGTTGAGCGCCGATCGCTCGGCGGTCAGCATCGCCCGCGCACGCCCGCGCAGCCGCATCAGCACGCCGCCCTTCGCCACGCGCGCGCCATCCGCCACCAGCGTCTCGATCGCCACATCGGGATCGAGCGCGCGGAAGAAGGCTTCGGCGATCGGCAGCCCGGCGACACTGATATCCTCGCGCGTCGCCATCACGCCTTCGAACATCGCATCGGCCGGGATGACGGCGGCGGCGGTGATGTCGCCGCCCTGCCCCAGATCCTCGGCCAGGGTGGAGGCCACGAAGGCCGCGAGATCGAAATCGGGGAGTGCGAAGGTCATGTCGCGCGCCCTAACCGAGCGGCCCGACGGGAGCAAGCGGGGCATGTTCGATCCTATATTTCGATGCAAACATCGGTGGTGACGCTGCCGAGGTGCGTGCCACCTTAATCCTCCCCAACGCCGACCAGCATGAATGGGGCCCATGCGTTCGGCTGGGCCCAGGTTTGGTTAAGCCCTGCATCGTTGATCCGATCGGCACGCGGATCCTGCCGGATCCTGCGCATCGCCTCGCGAAGGGCCTCCGATCGCAGCATGCCGGGGTTCGCGCGCTGAAGCTTGACTGCGAGGGTGGTAAGTTCGGCGGCGACATCGTCGCGAACGGGCCAATAGGATGCGAGGATGCTGCGCGCACCGGCAAAGAAGAAAGCGCGGGCCAATCCGGTCAACCCGCTCGATCCTTCCATTCCGGCGGCAGTGTTGCATGCGGACAGGATCACCCAATCGGCATCAAGATGCAGCGTCGCCGCTTCCGATGCGGTCAACAGCCCGTCATCCTCCGTCCGTGCCCTTGCGGGGGGCGTGAAGACAAGCCCCGGTTCACCGCCGCCCCCTTCTGAGGCGGTCAGACCATGCGTGGCGAATGCCAGCACGCGGACGTGTGACAGATCGCTGGTGCGGATCGCCGTCTCGGTGTTGGCTTGCGCGAGGTGCAGCGCATCGGGCTTTGCCCCGAATATATTCGCCATCTCGCGCAATTCGCCCGCGGTGTGCGGAAGGCGACTCAGGTTGCGGAGCATGGCGAGATCCGCAAGCCCCGGTTGGGGAGAGGTCCCGTTCCCCCCTCGCAGCGCGGTCGCGCCCTGCCAGTCTGCCCCGTATCGGGCACCGCGCCCACCAACCGGGCTCGGTGGGCCGTCAACCACGGGGTCTCCAAAGCCGGCGAAGCTGCCGGGCGCCGTGGGTACCACCGCCCTTGCGCCGAGCTGGCGCAACGCGACGAGCGACTGGAGCGACGGCAACTGGATCAACGCAAAATCGTCGGCGAACCAGCGCGTGGCGCGCAAGGCGGCAGGATCGTTGTCAGCGCCTTGCGGTTCGCCGCTCACCAGCAGGGAAAAGGGCATTGCCCCCAGCCGGCCGGCCGACGCGATAAAGACCTGGCGCTTGCCAGCGAGCGTCGGCAGCATCGGCTCAATCAGTTGCCGGAAAAGCGCATAGGCCGTTTTGCGCGGATAGCCATCGGCACCGCCGCCGGTGCCTGCATCCCAACGACGCTTTTCCGCAGGCGTGAATTTGACGTCGGCATAGGCGGCGTAGAGCAATTGGCGCGCCATATCGTCGATGTCGCGGCCGGGCAGCGCGGAGCGTCGCCACTGCACCCCCTCCCCCGTGACGGCAAGCGCATGGACGCCCGTCACACCAGGCACGAACAGGAGGACAGCCTCGTCGCGCCGGAGCGCAGCCCGTGCCTGCACCAGCGTGACCGAACCCGGGCGCAGCAGGTTGAAAAATTCGGGGAAACCCTCCCGGATCGTCGCGTCGGTGGCCGTGAGCTGGCCGGCGATCGCACCCAGCCGGGCAATCAGATCCAGCCGCTCCTTCTCGGGACGGTTCGACGCGAGGCTGGCGGCAAGCTGGCCTTCGATCGCACTCGCATCTTTTGCGAGCGCATCGCGGCGATCGAATTGTGCCGCCAGTGCCGGCGCAAACCCCTGCCGCAACCGTTCGGCCGCCATCAAGGCGATCGCGCCGTCGGTACTCGACACCATCGCATCCTGCGCGATGCCGAGCGCCTCGGCACTATGATCGCCGTTCGGGGCCTGGGCACCGAACAGCACGTCGAGCATCAGGGTGTAATAAGCGGATGTCCCCCGGAATATCGCATCGATTTCCGCGGCACTGGCCTGCCGCGTCGCGCGCAGGCGCCGGAATTGAGCGCCCTCCATGGCGATCCGGGCCTGCGCGAGCGCGGCCGCAGGGTCGGCTGTCATCAGGCTGCGCGCGTGGAAATAATGGAACAGGCTCGTCGTCGGATGATAGAGTCCGTCGAAGCGCAATTCGGTGCTCGCGGCAAGCCCGTACAGCCGCCGCGCCTCGTCCATCTTGCCCTGGCTGGACAGGGCATCGGCCAGCTGCCTTGCCGCACTTGCGGTCGCAGTCGCGCAGCACATGCGGTTCGGCCCAACCCATGACTCGATCCCGATTTTGCGCATTCGGAAATCGAACTGCGCGCGGAACAACGGCTCGGCGGCGGCGGCATCGCCCCGGGCGAGCAGAATAGCGCCCAGCCCGGCCTCTGCATTCATCCGGACGACCTCGTTGTCGCCAGCCAGCGGAATGGCCTTGCGGTAAGTCGCCTCGGCGTCGGCGACCTTGCCTTGCCGCGCGAGATTATTGGCGAGCCCGTTCAACACGATCGGCGCCGCTTCGGCACGATTTTTGCCAAGATCGTTTTCGGCCTGGGTGCCGGAAGGATCGCGGAGCCATTCCTCCCACAAGGGCTGGGCCGCGGCATAATCACCGACCAGTTCGTACAGGTTGATGAGCATATGCTTGGTCTGGTTCACGGCGAAGCGGTGTGCCGGCCCCGCCTGTGTGTAGAGCGCGAGCGCGAGCTGCGTTTCCAGCATCGCTTCACGATAGCGGCCCATCTTGCGCAGCAGGCCCGCAAGCAGATGCCGGTCACGTCCGAATGCCGCGGCATCGGGGGACGCAACCCCGGCCCAGGACGTGACGATCCCGCGTGCGATCGGCTCGGCTTCCTCGGCACGCCCTTGCGTGCTGAGCAGGCCCGCCAGCCGGCGCGACGCTTCGAGCCTGAGCGGGTCCGTGGCGGGCAACGCGGACAAGGTCTGGAAGGCCTTGCGCAGCCATGGTTCGGACTCGGATATCCTGCCGCCCCCGCCGAGCTGAAAGACATTGGCGGCACTCAGTTGCCAGCGGCCGAGATCGGTCGGCGCTGCGTGCGGATCCAATTCGAGCAGCGCAATCATCCGCTGCGCGGCGGCTAAAGCTCGGTCGATCTCCCCGGCCGCATATTCGGCAGTGTAGAGGTTCAAAAGAACGGTCTTGGCGAGCGGAATGTTGGCTTGATGGTGCCGCAGAATGATGTCGGCCGCGCGCCTGTAAACCGCGACGGCTTCGGCTGGCCCACGCTGCTGCAGCAGATTGCCGCCGTGGTTGGAAAGCGCGATTGCGTAAGCTTCGCTTTCCTGGCCGCGCAACAATCCCATGATTTCCGCCATTCGCGCACTGATCGGAATCGAGTCTGGCGAATTGCCGGCGCGATAGATCGCGTCGCTGGAGCGGGCAAGCGCCGCATATTCGGCCTCGAGCATGGAGGTCGCCGGTAGGGCCGGCACCTCGGCTTGCACGCTGCCCCACGTCACTGCGCCGTCATGGAGGATGATGCACAGGCCGAGCAGCGGCGCTATCCAGCGCCGCCCCGCGGCGAGATCAATCGGCATGCTTTTCCATGCTCTCGAGCAGTTGCTCATCACACCCGTTCGCGATCAACGTCGCCGCATAGGCCATGTTGGAGACGGGTACCGACGGGACGACGCGCAAGCCGATCGAAGATTCAGCACCCGATTTCGCGTCGCGAATCCGAAACGAATTCAATCCGTTGCGCAGGGCAAGACCCGATGGCCATTTCACGCGTCGATCATATTCATCAAATTGCACCATCGCATCGGGCCCACCCGATGCGGATTTCACCTGATATGCGACGAGCGAGTCGGCACGAACAAGGTAGGTCTGCCAGCCATCGATCACGCACTGCACGAACGAGGCCGTCGGCGTGATCGTGTTAACCGGCGCTTTGGGCGCACGCGAACCGGCAATGACGGCACGCTGCCCGCCCTCAAAATCGAAGAGCGAGATCGGCTTGCTCGGCGCGCTCGCTTCGGCAAGGTTCACAATTGCCGGCCCGCGCAATTCGCGAATGCCGCGATTATCGAGCAGCGCCAGGAAATCGCCCTGCTGCAGCTTCACGACGGCATTATCCGGAAGGTTCGTCCCTGCCCTGATGCGGGAGGCCAGAACGCCCGCCGATCGGACAACCAGCAGGTCCGCCTGCGCGCAAGCTGGCACACATGCCATCACCGCGGCGATTGCCAAGATTTCCGTTCGCACCCGCGCCCCCCACAGATCGATAAGCCCGAACAGCACAGCATGACGGCACGATCCCGGCTTATTCTTATGGGCTACGGCGATTTAGTAAACTGCCCGATAGCGCCACCGATATCGCTGATATTCGACTGGTGGTGTGCCGGTAAGGCAGTTCGCGCTCAAGCCCAGAAGGCCCGACCCCGGGCTTCGGACTGGTCGATGGGTCTCCGCATGGATCGAGCGGCGACAGTCGACGTTTTCGACGCACTTCGAGCCACTTCTAAAACCGTTACAAAAGAACGCCTGCCAAATACTTGATAATATTTAATTATTCGCAATTTTCGTCGCGAAAAAATTTCGCTGCGGACCACCGTTTCATCCGGTGTGCCGGTGATCATTATTACCACAAGGCGCCCGAAATGGGAAGACCGGCCAGCATCGATCGCGCCGTTCTGCGCTACGTCACCGGTCGTTCGATTGCCTCGCGGATGCGGCGCGACAGCATAGCCATCGTGAACGGCTTGGGCAGGAAATCGACGCCGTCGTCGAGCCGGCCGTCGCGCAGGATCGCGTCGCGCGTGTAGCCGGATGCGAACAAGGTCCGCAGGCCCGGTTGGCGCTGGCCAGCGATGCGCGCCAATTCCTGCCCCGTCATGCCGGGCATCACGACATCGGTGAACAGCAAATCGATCGGGCCGGCCCGCGCATCGAGCAACTGGAGCGCCGATGGGCCGTCGGGCGCCTCCAGCACATCATAACCAAGTTCGCGCAGCGAGGTGGTGGTGTGGGTGCGCAGTGGCGCATGATCCTCGACGACCAAAACCGTCTCCCCGGCGCCCGGCGCGCGCGACCATTCGTGGACCGGCCGCACCACCGGTTTCGCATCGACCGCCATGCGGGGCAGATAGAGGCGGACGATAGTCCCCTCGCCCGGTTCCGAATCGATATAGACGTAGCCGCCGGACTGCTTGACGAAGCCATAGACCTGGCTGAGCCCGAGGCCGGTGCCCTTGCCGACATCCTTGGTGGTGAAGAAGGGCTCGAACGCCTTGCCGACCACGTCGGCCGGCATGCCGATGCCGGTATCGCCGATCGCGATCATCACATAAGCGCCGGCCGCCAGCCCGATCCGCGTTGCTCCGCCATCGCGATCGATGGTGAGATTGGCGGCTTCGATCGTCAGCGTGCCATGGCCGTCCATCGCATCGCGCGCATTGACCGCGAGATTGATGATCGTCGCCTCGAGCTGGTTCGGATCGATCTCGACCGGCCACAACCCGTCGGCGAGCCGGCGTTCGACCAGGATCGCCTCGCCTGCCGCATGCCCGATCAGATCCGACATGCCATCGATCAGCGCGCCGATATCGGTGGGCTTCGGTTGAAGCGGCTGGCGGCGCGCGAAGGCGAGCAGCCGCTGGGTCAGCACCGCCGCATGTTCGGCGCCATGACGCGCGCTTGCGATCGATCGCTTGATCCGCGCTTCCGCGCCATCGCCCAGCTTGTGCGCCATCCATTCGAGATTGCCGATGATCACCGTCATCAGATTGTTGAAATCATGCGCGATGCCGCCGGTCAGCTGGCCCACCGCCTCCATCTTCTGCGTCTGGCGGAGCACCTGCGCCATCGCATCGGCCTCGGCCACCGCTTTCTCAACGCGCTGTTCCAGCGTGGCGTTGAGATCCATCAGCGAATCGTTCAGCCTGACATTTTCGAAGGCGATCGCGGTGGACCGGGCGAGTGCGGCGAGCAGCTGGACCGTATCCGGATCGGGCGCGCCCTTCTGCGCCCAATAGGCGCCGATCGCGGCAACCGGCTCCCCGAAGCCCACCGGGGTCATCACCATGCTTTTGACGAAGGTGGTGCGATAGGCGTCGACCGGCACCCGTTCGTCATCATAGATATCGGGGATCACCGCCGTCCGCCCGTTGAGCATCGCCCAGCCCGACACGCAGTGTTCGAGCGGGAAACGCTGCCCGGTCCACAACGGCTCGACCGCATCCTCGGCGATATAATGGCAGCACCCCTCGCTGCGCATGACCACGGCGATGCCGTCCGAAGCGCTGATCTCCCGCGCCTTGGCCCGCACGATCGACACGATCGCATCGAAACTGCGCGCTTGGGCGAGCTGCTCCACGGCGCTCACCAGGGCCATCCATCGGTCGGGGCGCGTCGTCAACTGATTCACACTGGGGAGAATATCGGCGGTTGTGATTCGGGGCGAGTCCTAAAGATGGCGGGGTCGTGCGCTGGCGGATGGCGGCGGCCACCGGATTCACACATGGCAGCCGCACCGACAGATTGTGCTGAAACAGCAGCTTCCTGGCACCCGTCATCCCAGCGAAGGTTCATAGGCGCGAACTTAGAAAGCCCTCTTTCTTTGGGAGAGCCTGATCTGAATTAAATATTACGTCCCCGTAATTCTCGTCGACGTCCCCGTAATTCTCGGAATTCCGGTCACTTGCCCTCGCGCACCAGCTTGATCGCGGCGGCGACCTCGGCGGGCGCCAGCTTCGACCGCGTACGAAGGTAGAACCGGATCGCTTCGACATCGGTATCGGCGATGTCGTCGAACGGCGGCATGCCGTTCGCCTTGAGCGCCCCGCCCTTGACGATCTGCCGGAACGCGAGCGCATTCACGATCATCGGCGAATAGCGAAGGTCCGGCGCCGATCCGCCCGATACGGCGCGATTGCCGTGGCAGCCCATGCATCGGATGAATGTCGCCTCGCCCTTGGCCGCCAGAGCGGCATCGGGCTTGAACGTCGGATCGGCCGGAATCGCCAGCGGCGGCAAGGCCGTCGGCTTGAAGCCGTCGGTACCGCCGATGGCGAAGGTGAGCACCTGACGGGTCAGGCGATAATCGGTCCGCCACGCCTCGCCGCCGATCGATCGCGTGCTCGCGCCCTCGCCGCCGGGGCCGGTAATCACCGTGATATATTGCTTCCCGTTCATCCGGAACGATATCGGCGCGCCCTGGACGGGAGCATCGGTGGGATAGTTCCACACTTCCCTGCCGGTCCGTGCGTCATACGCCATCAGCCGGCGATCGAGCCGCCCCTGAAACACCAGCCCGCCCGCGGTCGCCAGCACGCCGCCCGGCCATGCGCCCGGCAGCTTCTTTTCCCAGGCCAGCGTCTGCGTCACCGGATTCCAGGCGCGCAGAAAAGCGTGCCGCCCGCCCGGCAGATCGGCCTCGGGCACCAGCTTGACGCCGATCCCCTGGATCGGGCCGCCGGTCGTCCCGTCGCCGATCAGCGCGCCCTGCTGGATGATCGGCACATAGACCAGCCCGGTCTGCGGGCTATAGGCCTGCGGCGCCCAGGAATGCGCGCCCGTCGGGCCGGGCCACAGTTCGAACAGTCCGGGCTTGCCCTGATAGCGGATGCCGGGATTTTCGATCGGCCGGCCGGTCTTCTGGTCGATGCCTTTGGCCCAGGTCACCTTCGCGATCGCCCTGGCCGAGATGAACTGCCCGTTGGTGCGATCGATCACATAGAAGAAGCCGTTCTTCGGCGCCTGCATCAGGACCTTGCGATCCTTGCCGCCGATCTTCAAGGTCGCCAGCGTCATATCGGTGGTGGACGTGCAATCCCATTGTTCGGCCGGGCAGGTCTGATAATGCCAGACATATTCACCGGTATCGGCGTTGACCGCGACGATCGATGCCAGGAACAAATTGTCGCCGCCGCCGGGGCTGCGCTTGAGGTGGTCATAAGGAAAGCCGTTGCCGACGCCCAGATAGATCAGGTTGAGCGCGGGATCATAGCTCATCGCGTTCCAGACGGTACCGCCGCCGGCCTTGCGCACGCCATCCTTGCCGAACCAATCGCCCTTCCACGTCGGGCGCATCACCTGTTCGGCCTTCGTGGTGGCGGGCTGCGACGGATCGTTCGGAACCGTGTAGAACCGCCAGGCGAGCTTGCCGGTCTCAGCGTCATAGGCCGAGACATAGCCCTGGATCGGGCTCACATCGGCGCCGCCATGGCCGATCAGCACCTTGCCCGCGAATACCCGCGGCGGGCCGGTCATCGTGCGCATTTCGGAGATCGGGAAATCGCGTGTCTTCCAGATTTCCTTGCCGTTCGCGGCGTCGAGCGCGATCAGCAGGCCGTCGGCCGCCGCGACGAAAACCTTGTGGTCCCAATAAGCGACGCCCTTATTGCCCCAGCTGAGCTGGAAGCGCGATGTCGTCCGATCCCGCGCGCCGCTATCATATTCCCACAGCAGCTTGCCGGTCAGCGCGTCGAGCGCGCGGATGTGCCCGTGACCCTGGGTGAAGAAGATCTTGCCCTCGGCGGCGAGCGGCGTCGTCGGAGAATAATTGGGGGGGAGATCGAAATGCCAGGCGAGCTTGAGCGCGGATATGTTGCCCGTGTGGATCTCGTGCAGCGGGCTGTAGTGCGTCTCGTCACCGGTGCGCCCCCAGCTCGGCCACGCATCGGCATCGGCCATCATCGCCTCACCGATCGGCTGCGCCGTCAGGCCGTAGCCCCCAAGCATCAGCGCCGCAAAAGCGCCGCACGCAAGCTTAACCCGTCTTGACGGCCCCGTCATGATATCCTCCCGGTCATCCTCTTTGGCGGATCATCCGCTCTTATTTGCGGCAGGGTAACAGATATCGGGCCGATGGGTAGGCGGCATGCGGCATCGCGGTATGCGGATCGGCACCATCAGGCTGATGGCCGGCGTGATCGAAATTGCAGCGGAGAGCATTATCGGCTGTGATTCGGCGCGCGCCCTAAAGATGCGTGGGAATTGGGCCTCGGCGCATGGCGCGGGAGTGCCGGCTTAGTGTTAGAAGGGATTTCTGTTTCGTTGGCTACAGGCGGTATCAACTTAGGGGTTATTGCGGCTGTCACAGTAGCTCCATTATGATTCGACCTGCTGATTAAGTCGGAATTGGATCAATCTCAGGTTGCGCATCTCTGTGCCAGATGGTCCTGTCCACGCGGGGCATCATCGGGGGAACTTTATGCGTAAATCTGCAGTCGCTGCCATTTCTTCTTTTGCCTTGCTGCTGCCAAGCTGCACGATGATTACGCAGGATCTGCGGCATCCCGGTGGGTATCCGGCCTATGAGCTGGACAAGCGAACATTCAATGCAAGCCACTCGAAGCAAATCGTCCTGCTGCGTGCGGCCATCGTCGTGGCGATGGCCGCCAGAATGTCGAATGCGACCGTCCAGAATGTTGAAGAGGCAGATAGTGTAGCTCGATATCTCGGCGTCGCCGCGCAAGAGATCAACTATGCCGCCGCCGACATCTATCCAATCGGCGACGTCGATCCATGCTCGGTAGGACCTAATGCGGTTGCACGATCCGCTAAGCCGGTTGAAGCGCAGTTGGCGGACACCTTGCACGATGCGGCGCTTGCCGCCAATACAGCGCAGGCTGCCGCTCGCGATGCCTTGCAAGCGCGCGCGGATGTTCAAAAATTTTCCCAGGATATCACGGCGGCATTTCCCGGCGCTGCACCGGCAGTCGCCCCTATGCCCGCAGCGGCGGCAGACCCCGACCAGTGCAACGGGTATTATGTCAATTTCGAATCTGATCTTCCGTTACTCGACGGGCGTATCATCCGGCTCCTATATGCAACCTTACCCCAGGACCGGATCAAAGACTTCGCCGCCGACGTCGGGAAGGGCAATGTTATGGGTAGCGCCTGGAATGCCGTGAAAATCATTTTCGTCGGGGTCAAGGGTCTGCATTACGCGGCCGGGACGTACCGGTCGGGGCAAGAGGCGCTGGTCGCCAATTTCGGGAATGGCGGTGACGGCGTCTGCAGGGTGACGCCCAAAGGCAACGAAGCGGAGTTGACTGTGTGGGACGCGATCGATTGTCTCGGCCTGTCACATGATTCATTGCTCGGTGAGCAACCTGGCCCGGTCGCGCGCGACAAGATGCCCACCCAGATTACCCCGCGCACCTTCAACGCTATCATGGCGATCGCCCGCACATCCTGTGTGCGCTTGCCCCTGGGTTCGGGGTCAAGTTCCGCTCCGGAGCTGAAGGCACAGCAGCATTTGCGGCGCGAGGCCTGCGGCAAAATTTATTTCGATCCGACAAAGCGGCCAGCTCGGATTTGATCTTGCACACATAGTGCGCGGCATCTCTCGGATTGGCGAGGTGATCGTCAACCACATCAATCCTTTCGACTGAAAAGTTTGCCAGGTTATCCATTCTGCGCGTTCAGTCCCCCGGCAAACTCAGGGCGCGCCGCCGCTGAACAACCTGCCCCGTCAGCAGCGTCGATAATTTAGGGGTTGCTGCACCCGTCACCGGAACCCGCGAACATCGTCGGTGTTGGCGGATCTCGGGCGCGCGCTGGATGTTTTTGCTATCAGGATTGCTGACACCCGGCTTGCAGAGTGAAGGATGCCGATCGCATGGCTGAAAATCTGACCATCTGGACCTTCGACTGGGTGCCCAGGGGGCCGCGCGGGTTCGTCCGCGATATGCGGCTGCGCTGGGCAGCCGAGGAAGCCGGGCTGCGATATGACATTGGCACGGTTCCGTTCGAGGATCGCCAGCCAAGCCATTTCGATCGGCAGCCGTTCGGGCAGGTGCCGTTCCTGACCGATGGCGATATCACGCTGTTCGAAAGTGGCGCGTGCCTGCTGCACCTGGCGCGCAAGAGCGAGATCCTGATGCCGGGCGACGCGCGCGGCGAGGCCGAAACGATCGAATGGGTGATCGCCGCGCTCAACTCGATCGAGATGATCAGCGTCCCCTGGTGGTTCCTCGGGCTTTCGGGCGAGCGCGAAAATGGCCTGTCTGGCTGGATGGACAGCCGGCTTGCGCATATGGAGGCGGTATTGAGCCAGCGCGAATGGCTGGTGGAAGGCCGGTTCACCGTGGCCGACCTGCTGATGGCGGACGTGCTACGCATTCCCGTCGTCCGCACGCGTGGCGACCGCCCTGCGACCGAGGCCTATATCCAGCGGCTTGTGGCGCGGCCTGCTTTCGAGAAGGCGCATGCCGATCAGATGGCGCATTTCGCGGCCGGGGATGAGAGACGAGCAAGGGGCTGAACGTTGCGTTGCGGTGCCGGATGCAATGGCCAAGGCTGGTCAATTCATCCCAACGGCGTCGCGCGACACGTGTCAACCATGACTTGACACACAAAGTCGTGTC
Organism: Sphingomonas sp. YR710; assembly: GCF_900101455.1. Lineage (GTDB taxonomy): Bacteria > Pseudomonadota > Alphaproteobacteria > Sphingomonadales > Sphingomonadaceae > Rhizorhabdus. Next base: position 18,236 of record NZ_FMZJ01000007.1, read on the forward strand.
AACTATCACTTGACGCGTGGAGATCGAGAGCATCCGCCATAAGGGCCTGCGCAAATATTTCGAAACCGGCAATCCCAAGGGGCTGGTGGGCGAACCCGCCCGTATCGGCAAGATGCTCGCGTTCATCGTGGCCGCCGCCGCGCTTGAGGAGTTGCGCGTACCGCCGAACTACGGATTGCACGAACTTACCGGCGATCGCGCGGGAACATGGGCGATGACGGTTACGCGCAACTGGCCGTTCAGCATCAACGCGCAGGGCGCGTTGGAAGACATGGATCTGGAGGACTATCATGGCGCTTAAGATGCACCCCTCGCTCGCCGTCCATGCCGGCGACTGGCTGAAGACCGAGATCGTCGAACCGCATGGCATCACCGTGAAGGCGCTTGCCGCGCATCTCGGCGTATCGCGCCAGGGGCTGAGCAACCTGCTCAACGGGCATGCCGGCCTGTCCGCCGACATGGCGCTGCGCTTCGAGAAGGCGTTCGGCGTGAAGGCCGACACGCTGCTGCGGATGCAGATGGCCTATGATCTGGCGCAGGTTCGCGAACATGAGGATGAGATCAGGGTGGAGCGGGTGGCCAAAGCGGCCTGATCTGATTTATGCATCATGCTCCCGGAATTCGGGACATTGTTCGGCGGGATCAAGCGGGGCGCTCGCTGCCCAACCGCCCGTCACGCAAGAATCCTGGGAGCCGGCGATGCAGCGCATGACGATAGAGGAAAACCCACCCGAACCGGCGACCGCCCCGGCCGGCGCGAACGGCCACCGGCTGTGGGTCCGGCTGACGCACGGGCTGATCGCGGCGGCGGCGATCGTGCTGATCGTTTCCGGCGTCACCATCTTGATGGCGCATCCGCGGCTCTATTGGGGGACGGCGGGAAATGATCTGACCGCGCCGCTGCTGGAAATCCCGCTGGGGCCGAATGCCGGGCATCGCGGCTGGTCGAAGCCGACGCCCTTTTTCGCGGCGCCCGCGGGCCCGGTGACCGCCAACCGGCTGAACGAACCGTGGAACCGGAATAGCTGGGCGCGCAGCCTGCATTTCCTTGCGGCGTGGGGCTTCCTCGCCGGGCTGTTCTTCTATCTGCTGCTCGCCATTTTCACCGGCCATGCCCGGCGCAACCTGTGGCCGCGGCGCGGCGAGCTGGCGCGCGCGAACCTGTGGCAGGACGTCCGGGCGCATCTGCGCCTGCCGACGCCCGCGGCACCGCCCGGCCCGCCTTATGCGATCCTGCAGAAGCTGGCTTATGCGCTGGTGGTGTTCGTTGCGCTGCCGCTGATGCTGCTCACCGGGATCACCATGTCGCCGGCGATTTCGGCGAGCTACCCGATCCTGCTCGATGCGTTCGGCGGCACCCAGTCGGCGCGCACGATCCACTTCTTCACCTTCGCCTTCATCGCCCTGTTCCTGCTGGTCCATCTCGCGATGATCCTGCTCACCCGACCGCTGCGCCAGGTGCGCGGGATGATCCTGGGGAAGTGACATGACCGAAAGCCGCCTCTTGCTCTCGCGCCGTTCGCTCATCGGCGGGCTCGCCTCCACCGGCGGGCTGTTGCTCAGCGGCTGCAGCCGCAGCAACGATCCGCCGACCTATGGCAATATCCTGCGGATGGGCGACAATCTGACCTATCACGCCCAACGGCTGCTGCTCTCCGGCGGCGCGCTGGCGCGCGAATATGATCGATCGGAGATCAGTTCGATGCCGGCGATCGGAACGGTGGACCCGGCGTTCGGCGCGGGCGGCGACGCTTATGGCGCGGTGCGCCGCGATGGCTTTGCCGATTGGCGGATCGAGGTTTCGGGCAGCGTGGACCGGCCGCGCAGCTTCTCGCTCCCCGACCTGCGGTGCATGCGATCGCGCACGCAGATCACCCGCCATATGTGCGAGGAAGGCTGGACGGCGATCACCGAGTGGACCGGCGTGCCCTTGTCGGCCGTGCTCGCGGCCGTCGCGATCCGCTCCACCGCCCGCTTCGTCGAATATTACAGCTTCGATGGCTGGGCCGACAGCATCGACATGATCGATGCGCTGCACCCGCAAACCCTGCTGGCCTATGGCATGAACGGCCGCGACCTGCCGATCGCCCATGGCGCCCCCGTCCGCATGCGGGTGGAGCGGCAGATCGGCTATAAGAGCGTCAAATTCCTGCAGCGCATCGTCGTCTCGGATCATTTCAACGACTTCGGAAAGGCCAGCGCGATCCAGCAGGGCTGGGCCTGGCATGCGGGGATTTAGCGAAAGTCCGGCTGAATTGCGTCTTGCCGGGCTATACTTCGAGAATCCCGTCACCTTCCAGCGAGGACGCCATCATGGCCGGTGAAAAGCAGGAAACCCCATGGCCATTGCCGAGATTCAGTTTCTCGGTCACCGGCATGCCCGGCCATCCGGTCTTCCAGGAGGTCACCGGTCTTGAGACCAAAGGCCAGGTGATCGACGATCGCGCCCGCAAGAGCTCCATCTTTTCGCCCGTCCAGATGCCGGGGCACGCCAGGGTCGGCAATGTGACGATGAAGAAGGGCATCTTCGTCGCCGGTCCGCTGCTGTGGACCTGGTTCGAATCGATCCGGATGAACCGCATCGCGCGATCCAATATCGTCGTGAGCCTGTTGGATCAGACCGGCGCCGCACCCTATCGGTGGCAGCTCAACAACGCCTTTCCGACCAAAGTGACCGGCACCGATCTGAAATCGGACGGCAACGAGGTCGCGGTAGAAAGCATCGAGGTGGCGTTCGAGACGATGACCATCGCACTCGGGGGATCATAGGCGGTGGCGAGTGCCTATTATCCGCCGCCCGCCTTTGCCTTCTCGGTGGCCATCGCTTCCGGGGCTTCGACGGCACCGCCGGCGAACATCGACGCCGCGTTCCAGGAGGTTTCCGGAATCGATCCCAGGATCGATATCGAAGATGTCCGCGAAGGCGGCACGAGCAGCTATGTCCATCAGCTTCCGGGCGTCACAAAACATTCCAACCTCATCCTCAAGCGCGGCTACGTGACGTTGGGCTCTCCGCTCGCCGACTGGGCCGCGCAGACGGTGGGATCGACATTGGGCACGGCTATCAAGACGGAGACGCTGAACGTCTTCCTGCTCGGGCCGGCGGGGGAGGTACTGGTCACCTGGAGCTTCGCGAATGCGTGGCCGGTCAAATGGGAGGTCGGCGCGCTCGATTCGAGCGATAAAACGTCGGTGCTGACCGAGACGCTTGAGATCTCCTAAGCGACGGTCAGCAGAGTCATCACGGCGGCAAGCCGTTAGGTTGCGGTGCTCGCGGCCAACCCCCTTTGACCTAATTTATGCATGATGACCCCGAAATTCGTGCCAAAAAACTCAACTCTATCCACGTGAGCAGACTTTTTTGTTGCCCTGCAAAGAGGTTGTTTTTCACCTGCGAAAATACGTCTATCGAGTAAGCGAAGCAGCAATTTAGTGGGCCAAATGCGTGATCGATCAGAAGGCAAGCCAGCGCGTCGAGGAACTCAGGGCGCAGATATCGGCTGAGCTAGAGAAAGATAATCCAGACTGGCGGGTTATCGAGAATGCTGGCCGAGAGGTCGTTGACAGCGATCCTGATGCCGTTCGATTTTCAGTGGACGCCGCCCATATTCAGAGGCTGGGCGAGCAGTTGGTCGGTCGTCAAGAGACGGCCGTTTCTGAACTAATCAAAAACGCCTTTGATGCCGATGCGACCGAAGTCCTTCTGACTTTTGAGAGCCAGAATGCAAAGGGCGGCACGCTGGTCATCGAGGATGATGGCAGCGGTATGACCGATGCGGTCATCCGAAGCTCGTGGATGCGAATTTCGACGGATGCAAAATCGGTTGAACCGCGATCACCCATTTTCGACCGCATACGGGCCGGGAAAAAGGGTATCGGACGCTTTTCGGTCCAACGCCTTGGCGAAGAACTGATGTTCGAGACGAGGCCGCGTGGCCTTCCCTTCGGGTTCCGCGTGCGGTTTCAATGGGACACAGACTTTATCGTGGGCAGCGATTTGCACGACGTCTTCAACCGGATCGAACGCTTCGCAAAAGCGCCGGATGATCACGGAACCCGCCTTGAAATTTGCCGGCTTCGAGACGCATGGCCGACTCCGGCCATCGAGCGTGTCTGGCGTTCGGTCATTCTGTTACAACCACCATTCATAGCGCAGTCTTTGCTGGTATCAGGGGCAGCTTCACCCGTTACCCAGGCGACGAATATCGACCCTGGCTTCAGGGTAAATATTAATGGCACATCAAAAGAAGAAAAGGTCGAGCTATTTTCCCTAGAAAGAAGTTTTCTATCGCAGGCTCTCGCAAAAATTACTGCGTCCATAGATGCAGATGGAAGCGCCGTTGTGAAGGTTTTTTCAGATAAGCTGTCTGTCAATGACGAAACCAAAGTGGAAAAGAAATATACGCTGACCGGTCCGGTCGATCTGGAAGCAAGCTATTTCATCTACCAGCGAGATACCTTGTCGGGTATGAACATGGCCGTCGCGGCCAATATGGGGCGTAATTTCGGCGGCATGCGCATTTACCGGAACGGATTTCGCGTCCTCCCCTATGGTGAACAGAGAGACGACTGGCTCCGGCTTGACGAAGATGTTTCCCGCAGAAACCTCCTGATACCAGCAAATAACCGCAATTTCTTTGGCCAGGTTCTTCTCGACACGGACAAAAACCCACTTTTTGAAGAAACCAGCAGCCGGGAAGGATTACTTGAAAACGAAGCTTTTGATGAACTGCGCGCTTTCGCGCGCTGGGCGCTGGAATGGAGTACGCTGAGAATAGCATCCGCGCGAAATCGCAAGCGCACAGCCGGCGAACGTGGTTTTGTCCGTGAAGTCAACAGGCCCTCGGAACTCATAAAGCGCATTATAGAGAACAAGCCCGAACCGACAGCGTCGGAACCCATCATAAGTAAAATTCAATTTCTGGAAGTCCAGGACGCGGTCGAGGCCTATGAGAAGCACGTAGAAGAAGAACGAGCCTCAGCACTAGAATACGGTGAGATGCTAAGGATCCTCGCATCCCTTGGGCTTTCCATCAGCGTTTTCGGCCATGAGGTAAAGGGCGCGCAGGGTGCCTTGGGCACAGATCTTATGTTGCTTAAAGATCTGATCGATGAGATGCCCGACGGGGCGCTCAGACAGGAGATCGAGGCTCAGTTCGATGAGCTTCAGATCGCCTCCGACCGCCTTTTCGATATAGGCGGCTATATCGCAGGCCTGATGTCCAGCACGGAAAGCCGTGCACTACAGGAATTGTCAGTAAAGGGAGCGATCGAAAGGTTTGAGCGTCAGTTTTCTGAATATATGACTAAACAAAATATCATATTCCATGTCCGAGTCGATGAATCACACCTGCGTACGGCGCCAATGCATGCTAGTGAATTCGACTCTGTACTGCTGAATTTTCTGACGAACTCCATAAAATCGATGAAGAAAGCGAAGGTCTCCGAACGTCATGTCAGCATCGACGCCCGCCTTATCGGCGACCTAATTATCGTGGGCTTTGAGGATAACGGCGTAGGAATACCTCCGGAGAATGAAGAGCGAATATTCATGCCTTTCTTCACGACGACAATGGGGACCGAAGACGATGGTGTAACCGGCCCCGGCACAGGCCTTGGCCTGAAAATCGTTTCAGATATCGCCGAAAGCTATGGAGGTAGTGTTGCAGTTGCGGTACCGACCAACGGCTACACCTGCCGCCTTGAATTCAGCGTTCTTGCAAAAAAATAAGGTGGCTAAGAGATGTTAAACGGCTTCTTTATCGACGATGAAGATCTTAGCTACGCAAAAATGCTGACCACGCGAGGTGTTCTGGTCTTCGAGGGCAGAAAGACAGGGCCACTTACCCAGCTTGCCAAGACCATATTCTCAGCGCAACCTTCAATCGTAGCGCTCGACTATCGCCTCGATGAGGATCCGGGAGAAATGGATCCCGCAGACACGTACAAGGCCAGCGTGTTAGCACAGAAGCTACGTGACGATGCCATCGACCTTCCAACAAAAGATTTCCCGATTGTACTGGTCTCAAACGAGCCACAACTTGATGCTCTGTACCGACCCGACAAAACCGCCCACGATTTGTTTGATAGGGTCTATGGTAAGCGGTTCATTCTGAACAATCGAGCTCAAGTTCGGGCAGAGGTTATTTCCCTCGCAAAAGGGTACCAACTGTTGGCGGCCGTAAACGGAAATTACGACCTCGCGTCTCTGCTTGGCCTAGCGGCAGATGATAAACCTTTGCTCGACCACCAAGAACTCCAGGTTGCGGCAAAGTCTGCGGCTGCCCCTCATATTCTGGCCCGCGTCATTTTGCGCAACCTCATTTTGCGACCCGGGCTCCTTATCGACGATAGCGATGCCGCTGCTAGGCTCGGCATCGAAGAACCATCTTTTCAAGGCATTGCAGGCCGTATCGAAGGCGACGCCTCATATAAGGGCGTCTTTGCAGGCGGAGGCCGGCGGTGGTGGACGCACAAGCTCGTCGCCTGGGGCGAGCAAATTCTGGGGACCCGGATCACGTCGCTCACCGCGGCACAACGTGCAGAAGCACTGTCGGTCGCTTTGGAAGCTCCCTTAGCTCCAGCTGCCTCGACATGGGACGGTTCGGTTGATCAACTCGTCGCCATGGCATGCGCCTCGTGTCGCCTAGGCACCGATATATCACATTCTGTAACGGCCTTTGATCCTCATCTACCTCGATATGCTCTGCGAAAGAGGATCTGCTGGAATTGCGTTCAGACCGATCGGTACAAGGCTCAAACGCCTCCACTTCTCATTGACGAAACGGACCAGCGTGTAGCTACCCGCGTGCTCGGTCTCAAACGCCCTCCTAAAGTTAGTGGTGCGGCGTGACACTTGCTGCTGAAGATGCCGCAACTGCGCTGCGCTCAATCGCCACCAAACTCCTCGATGCGAAAATTATAACGGACTTAGGATACAGCACACTCTCAGAAGAAGCCCGACGCATTGGGATGGCTCGCACTGCTCGGACGTGGTCGCTCAAAATCAACCGTGGTGCCGAAGTCCAGTTCGACTGGTGCCTCGATAAGAACGGAAATGATATTCGTCCGACCATAATCGCTGATCTGGTTGTCGACCAAAATCACGCAATATTTCCGCCTTTTTCTTCACTCGTCATAGCGGTCGAACTCCATGATCTCAATAATCATCCAGTTGCCCGCTGGCACGTCGACCGCGCCAACTCAACAGGCAACGTACAGGATGGCCCCCTATTTCATCTCCAATATGGCGGACACAATGCGGAGAATCGCACATTTGACGCTGTGTTGAAAGAGCCGCGCTGGTGTCACCCACCCTTGGACGTCGGATTGTTATGCGAAATAGTCGCCGCGAATTTCTTTACGGAACGATGGGAAAAGGACCTGCGCTACGACACCGCTTGGTGCGACAGCATACAAACCTTCCAAAAGCTATGTTACACGACCTATATCAAGCAGATGCAGTCCTATCTGAACGCCAGCCATTCTACCGCCCTCGGTCAAATGTGGACGGATAGTTGGCACCCTCGCGTCTAGGGCAGTTTGCGTCTTTCTGGCCGTCTGCGCAAACGCATGCTTTGCAGCGCGTCTCGAAACAGTTTGGATGTTCGCCCAACAGCGATACCGCAAGCAGTGAAGATGAGCTTGTCGGCTAATTTCATGGCTTCAGCCTGCCCTCCTTCACGCAGCGCCTTATCGATCGCTGTTACCGCCTGGTCCAACATCTCTGGCTTCATTTTTGGCAGAAGGAGGTCGATGCGCTCCGCGTCCCGAGGCTCATGCTTGAGAACACCAGATCCATATCGGCGACCAACCAGTTCCGCCGATATCTGAGAAAAAGAAGTCAGCATGCTGATGCTAGCCAGCCTTTGAATATTTTCAGTGACATCAGCGTGGAAGAACACTCTGTGAACGGTGTTCGTGCTCACGCAATTCAGGTCATTCAGAACCAATCTTGGCCCTTCATGGTGCATCACCGGTAAAAATGCGTGCGGGCAGTTTCCATCGTTGGGAGCTGACCAGATCGTTCTTTTCTTGAAGGTTGAAATTTTGGCGCGTCGCTCGACGTCGAAACTTGCCAAATAGTCCCGAACGCGTTGGTTGTCCGGACTGCAACTAGAGTCGATGAGAAGCGCACGCCCCCCACCCTCAAGATATTCCGCCATGTCCGCCCGTTTGAATGACAATCCCTTTGTCGCGCGGAATTTTGCAAGCACTGGCGTACAGTCGGCTTCTTCAAGGCCGGCGGCGCGCGCACCTTCCTGCGAGAGGATGAAAAAATCATTATCTCCAGTGACAATCCCGATTTGTACGCGGGCGACCGCTCCCAATGTCGTGGCGACGGGCTTCGCCTTGAGCGCATCGAATGACGTGATCGCCAACTCGTCCATACTCAACATCGCAGGGCATATGGCCGTAGTAATGCCCCGCCATTCGCCCCCATCCCATTGGGGTATCAAGGCAGCCAAATCATCGACGGTCCGTGCTTCACCAAGCTCACTTTTTCGACCCACCTCTTTGTCGCCATAACCATCCGCCAAAAGCACGACTGTCTCCTCGTCCGTGCCTTCGGTCAGAAAGATCCGCTCACGAATCACGATTGCCAAGCTTCGCCTAAAATGCTCGGCAATATGAAGACGGATGGGCGCCGCGTAGTCGGCTTGCAAAAAGGCGCCAGGCAATACCCAAGCCATCCGTCCGCCCAACGCCAGATAGGACAGCGAGTGCGAGATGAAGTAGGCCCAAAGGCTGCTTCTGCCTCCAATGTCGGAGACCACACCGGGCTCGGCAGCCAGCTTTTTGAGTTTGCCGCGATCAATTTTATGGTGCGGGATATATGGCGGGTTGGCCAATATGGCGGAGAATTTGGCAGGCCATTGAGCTTCGTTCTGACGATCGAGAAAGTCACCCAAAACGAAGCCGCTCGTATCGACCGGCGAACCGAATACCTCAGCGAGATGATCAAAAGCGATGGGATCGATGTCGCAGCCGTAGATCGATTCGGACGGCATCGCACAGCCAAGCGCAATTAAGGCATCGCGTGCAGCCTCTAAAAACCCGCAGCCGCCAAAACTCGGCTCGAGCACGGTGTCCGCAGAAGTATTAATTGCCCAATCAGCCAAAAGCCTGCTGAGGCGAGGTGGTGTATAGAATGCTCCCAGCTGCCGGCGAACCGTTAGGTTCCGCTCGTTCCGGGCAAGGGCCTCAGCTATTCCAGCCATCATCATTCATTGGCAAACGTCCACCCACATCAATTTATTCGTTTTGAAGGCCTTAAAGCTCAACTTCCTGCAAGCAAACGGATTGAAGGACGCTTACGCCTTGGCTCTTCATTTGTCTCCAGGTTTGTATCTCGATCGAGTTCGGGGAACCGCCTCTGGTCCAACCGGCGGAACATCCACATGTCGGCGCAAAACGTGCCGCGCTGTGCCGGTAGTGTCTGCTTTCTAGGCTACGCCAATGGCACCGCTCCGGTCTGAAACGTCGGCCACGAGGTTGCCCCGCCCTACAACTTCGGCCTTCCCACATCCGGCCCGCTCACCCCGCCGGTCATCTCCAGCATCCGATCAAGCGACCGCTTCGCCGCCACCCGCGTCGGCTCGTCCACCTCGATCTGCGGCGTCAGGTCGCGCAGCGCGAGGTACAATTTCTCCAGCGTGTTCATTGCCATGTACGGGCAGGCATTGCAGTTGCAGTTGCCGTCCGCGCCCGGCGCGCCGATGAAGGTCTTGTGCGGGGCGGCCTTTTCCATCTGGTGGATGATGTGCGGTTCGGTGGCGATGATGAAGAGGTCGCTGTCCGATGCCAGCACATAGTCCAAAATCCCGCGGGTCGAGCCGACATAATCGGCGTGATCGAGGATGTGGACCGGGCATTCGGGGTGGGCGGCGACCGGGGCGCCCGGATACTCTGCCTTGAGTTTCAGCAGCTCGGTCTCCGAGAAGGCCTCGTGGACGATGCAGCTTCCCTCCCACAGCAGCATATCGCGCCCGGTCTTGCGCGCGAAATAGCCGCCGAGGTGGCGATCGGGGGCGAAGATGATCTTCTGGTCGGCGGGGAGCTGCGACAGGATGGTTTCGGCCGAGGAGGAGGTGACGATGATGTCGCTATGCGCCTTCACCGCCGCCGAGCAATTGATGTAGGTGAGCGCGAGATGATCGGGGTGCGCCGCGCGGAACGCCGCGAACTGATCGGGCGGGCAACTGTCCTCCAGGCTGCAGCCGGCATCCATATCGGGCAGGATCACGGTCTTTTCGGGCGAGAGGATCTTCGCCACCTCGGCCATGAAGCGCACGCCGCAAAAGGCGATGACATCGGCATCGGTGGCGGCGGCTTTCCGGGAGAGATCGAGGCTGTCACCGACGAAATCGGCGAGATCCTGGATCTCCGGCGCCTGATAATAATGGGCGAGGATCACGGCGTTACGCTCCTTGCGCAGCCGATCGATTTCGGCGCGCAGATCGAGCCCGATCAGGTTTTCGACGATGGCGTTCATGATAGTCTCCTCATCCGGCGATCAGGCCGCCAGACTCCATTGATCCCTGTCCTGCCGCACGATCCCGCGCAAGCGCAGATCGATCAGATGCGCGAGCACCGACAGGCCCGCCGCATCGTGCAGGCGCGCGTCGACGCCGGCATACATCTGCGCGACCATCGCCGGGATGTGGCCGGTGTTCTTTTCGAGCAGGCGCAAGATCTGCCCCTCGCGCTGCTTGCGGTGGCCGATCAGCCCGCGCACGAAGCGGTGCGGGCGTTCGATCGGCTCGCCATGGGCGGGATGATAGATCACGTCCTGCGGGCGGTTCATCAGCCGATCGAGGCTGGCCATATAAGCGGCCATATCGCCATCGGGCGGCGCGATCACCGTCGTCGACCAGCCCATCACATGATCGCCGGTGAAGACGGCCTGCGCCTCCGGCAGCGCATAGCAGACATGGTTGGAGGTATGGCCCGGCGTATCGATCGCCTCGAGCGTCCAGCCGTCGCCGGTGAGGGTGCGGCCGTCGGTCATCACATCATCGGGCGTGTAGCTGCGATCGAACGAGGCATCGGCGCGCGGGCCGGCATCGTCGATCGCCACCGGCGGCGCACAGCCGATGATCGGGGCGCCGGTGCGCGCCTTCAGCTCGGCCGCGGCGGGGCTGTGATCGCGGTGGGTGTGCGTGCAGACGATCGCCTTGAGCTTCGCATCGCCGATCGCCGCGACGATCGCATCGATATGCGCGGGCATGTCCGGGCCGGGATCGATCACCGCGACCTCGCGCGTGCCCACCAGATAGGTCTGCGTGCCCTTGTAGGTGAAGGCCGACGGATTGGGCGCGAGGACGCGCCGCACGAGCGGGTGCTGCGTCTGCGCGATGCCGGGGCGTTGATCGGTCATGGCGTGCATGTGGCATCCGGGGCGATGCATGTGAAGGGGGGAAGAATTTTAGCCTTCTCCCGCTTGCGGGAGAAGGTTGGATGAGGGTCTTCTTCTTCTGCCTTCCGCAGCCGCATCGGCGATTGCTTGCAGCACCCCATTGAAGCTCTCGTTTACGTCTATGTTCCAGAACCGTATGACGCGATAACCCCGCGCTTCGATATATGCCGTTCGCGCGGCATCCGCCGCCGCGTCATGCTGGCCGCCGTCCAGTTCGACGACGAGATTTGCTTCGGCGCAGAGGAAATCGACCACATAGCTGCCGATCGTGGCCTGGCGGCGAAACTTGAAGCCGGCGAGTTCGCGGTTGCGCAGGGCGTACCACAGCTTGCGTTCGACATCGGTCATGTCGCGACGCAGCGGGGTGGCGAACGGGCTGATCTGGCGGCGGACGGGTGGCACGGGTGTAAGTTATAGAAGAAAGAAGACCCTCACCCAACCCTCTCCCGCAAGCGGGAGAGGGCTCAAGGCTAGAAGGCGCCGCTCAGCTCTGCGCGACGCCTTTTTCTTCCATCAGGTCGGCGAGTTCGCCGGCTTCGTACATTTCCATCATGATGTCCGAACCGCCGACGAATTCGCCCTTCACATAAAGCTGCGGGATCGTCGGCCAGTCGGAAAATTCCTTGATGCCCTGGCGGATGCCCTGATCCTGGAGGACGTCGACCGTCGCATATTGGACGCCGAGATGATCGAGGATGGAGATCGCGCGGCTGGAGAAGCCGCATTGCGGGAACAAGGGCGTGCCCTTCATGAACAAAAGCACATCGGCCGAATTGACCGCGGATGCGATCCGCGCCTGGACGTCGTCGGTCATAATCAAACTCCTGTATTCGGAACGGCAGTGGTAAGCTGGAGCGCGTGCAGGACGCCGCCCATGCGGCCGCCCAGCGCATCATAAACGAGCCGTTGCTGCTTCACGCGGTTCAGGCCGCGAAAGGCCTCGCTTACCACGCGCGCGGCATAATGATCGCCGTCGCCGGCCAGATCGGTGATCTCGATCGTGGCATCGGGCAAGGCCGCCCGGATCATCGCCTCGATCTCGTCCGCCGCCATCGCCATTATTTGGCTTCCATCAGCTGCCGGCGCGCCTCGACCGTCTTCGATTCCAGCGCCGCACGGATGCTGGCATCGTCGATTTCGACACCCGCCGAGGTGATATCGCCGAGCAGCTTGCGGATCACATCCTCGTCGCCGGCTTCCTCGAAATCGGCCTGAACCACCGATTTGGCATAGCTATCGGTTTCCTCGGGGGTGAGCCCCATCAGGGCAGCCGCCCATTGGCCGACCAGGCGATTGCGGCGGGCGGTGACGCGGAACGCCATTTCCTGATCATGGGCGAACTTGCTTTCGAAAGCCTGTTCGCGTTCGTTGAAAGTCGTCATACCGTCCCCTGCTGGTCGCTTCGCTGTTCAGATAAGCATGCGCGGCCCAAGGCGCAACGGGCGCCGCCGACGTTTTTGCCCGCTTTCACGCCCGCCAAACAGACTCTCACAGCCAGGGGCGATCGGCCTTCATGCGGGCTTCGAACGCCGAAATCGCATTGTCGCGCGCCATCGTCATGCCGACCTCGTCGAGGCCGTTCATCAGGCAATGCTTGCGGAACGGATCGATTTCGAAGGCGAAGCGATCCTGGAACGGGGTCGTCACCACCTGATGTTCGAGATCGACGGTGATCGGATCGGTCTTCGCGACCTCGACCAGCCGGTCGACCGCTTCCTGCGGCAGGACGACGGTGACGATGCCGTTCTTGAACGCATTGCCTGAGAAGATGTCCGAAAAGCTCGGCGCGATCACTGCGGTGACGCCCATGTCGAGCAAAGCCCAGGCGGCATGTTCGCGGCTCGATCCGCAACCGAAATTGTCGCCTGCGACGATGATCTTCGCGCCGGCATATTCGGGATCGTCGAACACATTGCCCGGCTGTGCGCGGATCGTCTCGAACGCGCCCTTGCCGAGGCCGGTGCGCGTGATCGTCTTGAGATAATGCGCGGGGATGATCACGTCGGTGTCGATATTCTTGAGCGCGAGCGGAAAGGCGCGGCCCTCGACCTGTTTCACGGCGTCCATCAGGCGACCTCCACCAGTTCGCGAACATCGGCGAGATGGCCGGTGACCGCCGCCGCCGCCGCCATCGCCGGCGACAGCAGATGCGTGCGCGCGCCCGGCCCCTGCCGGCCGACGAAATTGCGGTTCGAGGTCGAGGCGCAGCGCTCGCCCGGCGGCACCTTGTCCGGGTTCATCGCGAGGCACATCGAACAGCCGGGCTCGCGCCATTCGAAGCCGGCCTCGATGAAGATCTTGTCCAATCCCTCGGCCTCGGCCTGGGCCTTCACCAGCCCCGAGCCCGGCACGACCAGGGCCTGCCGCACGTTCGGGGCGACATGGCGCCCCTTGGCGACGACGGCAGCCGCGCGCAGATCCTCGATCCGGCTGTTGGTGCAGCTGCCGATGAAGACATGCTCCACGGGCACATCCTGCATCCGCATGCCCGGCGTCAGCCCCATATAATCAAGCGATTTCTGCGCGGCGACCTGCTTGGAGGGATCGGCGAAGCTCATCGGATCGGGCACGACCCCGGTGATCGCCACGACATCCTCGGGGCTGGTGCCCCAGGTCAAGGACGGCGCGATCGTCGACGCATCGATCGTGACGACCTTGTCATATTGCGCGCCCGGATCGGTGGCGAGGCTCTTCCACCACGCCACCGCTCTGTCCCAATCGGCGCCCTGCGGCGCCATCGGGCGGCCCTTCAGATAAGCGAAGGTGGTCTCGTCGGGCGCGACCAGGCCGGCACGCGCGCCGCCCTCGATCGACATGTTGCACACGGTCAGCCGGCCCTCGACCGACATTTCGCGGAAGACGTTGCCGGTATATTCGATGACAAAACCGGTGCCGCCGGCCGCGCCGATCCGGCCGATGATCGCGAGCACGACATCCTTGGGCGTCACAGCCGCCCCCAGCACGCCTTCGACGCGGACTTCCATCGTTTTCGACGGGGTCAGCAGCAGGGTCTGCGTCGCCAGCACATGCTCGACCTCGGACGTGCCGATGCCGAACGCCAGTGCACCCATGCCGCCATGCGCCGAGGTGTGGCTGTCGCCGCACACGATCGTCGTACCGGGCAGCGAGAAGCCCTGTTCGGGGCCGACGACATGGACGATGCCCTGTTCGGGCGCGACCGCATCGATATAGCGGATGCCGAATGACGGAGCATTCTTCTCCAGCGCGGCGAGCTGCTGCGCGGATTCGCGATCGGCGATCGGCAGGCGTTTGCCGTCGACATCCTTGCGCGGCGTGGTCGGCAAATTGTGATCGGGCACGGCGAGCGTGAGATCGGGCCGGCGCACGGTGCGCCCGGCGACGCGGAGACCTTCGAAGGCCTGCGGGCTCGTCACTTCATGGACCAGATGGCGATCGATATAGATCAGGCAGGTGCCGTCGTCGCGACGTTCGACGACATGCGCGTCCCAGATCTTTTCGTAGAGGGTGCGGGGCTTGCTGGACATGGCCGCCGCTCTAATCGCGGCGACGGAAATGTCAAAGCAGAGAGATGAGGGCGGGGTATAGCGGCGCTTTGCGCGGCTCGCGAAAATCCACCCCGTTGCGGGCGAGGATCACATTATAGGATCATATTGTGAGCCCCCCCTTCGAACTGGACGCGACCCGAAACGCGATGTTAGGCCGCGCCGAAGCCGCTCATCGGAAAGCCGCCGCACATGAAGAGGGACATCGCCATGAATCCGAACGCGCCCGATGGCGATTACACGATGCTGATCGATCCGGGATTGCGGATGGCCGCGCCAGATGTCGGGGCGACCACGATCGATTTCGAACGGCTGTGGCGCAAAGGGCGGCCGCCAGCGCCACCCGAAGACAGCCTGCCGCTGCACCCTGACATCGCCGAGATCAGCATCCCCGGACCCGGCGGTGCACCCCCGCTCCCGCTGCTGGTGATGAATGCCGGCGCGCGCGGTGCGCCGCGGCCGATCGTGCTGTTCCTGCACGGCGGCGGCTATATCGGCGGATCGGTGCGGCGCGAGGCACCGCGCATGCAGGAGGTGGCCCGGGTTCATGACTGCATCGTCATCTGCCTCGACTATCGGCTGGCGCCGGAAGCGCCGTTTCCGGCCGCGCGCGACGATAGTTATGCGGCGCTCGCCTGGATTCACGCCAATGCCGAAGTGCTGGGCGGCGATGCCGCGCGGATCGTGGTGTTCGGCGAGAGCGCCGGCGCCGGGCTGGCGGCTCAGCTCACTTTGGTGGCGCGCGATCGCGGCGAATTTCCGATCCGCGCGCAGATCCTGGTCTATCCGATGATCGACGACCGGGCCGGCAGCAGCCGCATCCCCGCCCCCCATATCGGCAGCTTCATCTGGACGGGCGCATCGAACCGGTTCGGCTGGAAATGCTATCTGGGCACCGAGCCCGGCGGCGACGACATTTCGCCCGAAGCGGCGCCCGCGCGCGCCACCGATCTCGCCGGGCTGCCGCCAGCCTGGATCGGCGTCGGCGGGCTCGACCTGTTCGTCGACGAGAGCATCGCTTATGCGCAGCGCCTGATCGCCGCCGGGGTGCCGACCGGCCTGCTGGTACTGCCTGGCGCCTATCATGGCTTCAACCGGCGCGCGCCCGATGCCCCGATTTCGCGGGCGTTCAATGCGGCGTGGAACGAGGCGCTGACCGGCTATTTCGCCATGGGGGGCTGACGCCGCATCCGAAATTTCCGTCGGCGGCGCCCATCGCGAGATTTTTTCGCCGCCGATGTCACACCCGCCGAACCTGGCTCGTCATGTCACCGGAACCCACGAAAGGAACCGGAACCATGACTGCCCAAATCGATCTCTTTGCCGCCGCCCCCGCGCTCATGAAAAGCTGGATGGCGGTTTCGATCGCCGCCGCCGCCAGCCTCGAGCCGCGCCTGATCGAACTCGTCAAGATCCGCGCGTCGCAGATCAACGGCTGCGCCAATTGCATCAACATGCACACCGCCGAGGCGCGCCAGCAAGGCGAGAGCGAGCAGCGCATCTATCTCCTCTCGGCGTGGCGCGATGCGCCATGCTATGCCGACCGCGAGCGTGCCGCTCTCGGCTGGACCGAAGCGTTGACCCGGCTGTCCGAAGGACACATGCAGGCGGCGGCCACCGAAGCGCTGCGCGCCCATTTCACCGATGAGGAACAGGTGAAACTCACGATGATGATCAATGTCATCAATGGCTGGAATCGCTTCGCGGTCGGCTTCGGCCTGTGGATCGAGCCCGAGGCCGCGAAGGCGCCGCAGCCGGCCGAAGCCGCCTGATGGAGCGCGAGGATCCGGCGGACGCGGCGGGTGCGGCGGCGAGTTTCCACCCGCAGCGCCGCCGGCTTCTGCGCATCGCCTATCGCATGCTCGGCTCGGTCGCCGATGCCGAGGACATCGTGCAGGAGGCCTTCATCCGCTGGATGGGGGCCGATCGCGCTGCGGTGCACGAGCCCGCCGCCTTCCTCCACCGGATCGTGACGCGGCTCTGCCTCGACCGGCTCAAATCGGCCAGCCATCAGCGCGAGACCTATATCGGCCCGTGGCTGCCCGATCCGATCGTCGCGGAGGAGGAAGATGAGGATATCACCTTGCCGCTGATGCTCGCGCTCGAACGGCTGTCACCGCTCGAGCGCGCCGCCTTCCTTCTGCACGACGTGTTCGGGCTGGGCTTCGAGGAGGTGGCGGCGACGATCCGGCGCGATGCCGTCGCCTGCCGCCAGCTCGCGGCGCGCGCCCGCACCCATGTTCGCGAAGCGCGCCCGCGCTTTCCGGTCGAGAAGCAGCGCGGGCTCGAGATTGCCGGCGCCTTCTTCGCGGCGTCGCGCGGCGGCGACATGACCGCGCTGGGCGCTATGCTCGCCGCCGATGTCAGCATCCATTCGGACGGCGGCGGCAAGCGCCCCGCCGCCCCGCAGCCGATCCTCGGCTTCGCCCATGTGATGAAGGTCCACAAGGGGCTGGCGGTCTTGTTCGCCCGACATGGCTCACAGCTTGTCCGCACCGCCCTGATCAACGGGCTGCCCGGCTTCGTCACCCGCGAAGCCGATGGCGAACTGCAAACCACCGCGCTCGACATCACCGACGGCAAGATCAACGCCATCTATGTGATGCGCAATCCGGATAAGCTGCGGCATTTGCATTAGGGGGCGTGACTTTGCCGTTCGCCTTCTCCCGCTTGCGGGAGAAGGTTGGATGGGGGGTCTTTCTTCTTGTTTTCGGCCATGATCCGGATCGCGAGACGGAAAGCAGAAGACCCTCACCCAACCTCTCCCGCAAGCGGGAGAGGGGTTATGTCAGCGCGCATGGGAAGGTGCGCGCCTCACGTCAACGGCACCTGCCTCACGCTCGCAACGCCGACCGCAGAATATCCATCGCCTGATCGAAATCCCCTGCCAGCGCACCAAAACCGAGGCGGAAATGGTCGGGGCGGTCGAAGCAGTCGCCGGGGACGATGAGCAGGCCAATTTCGGCCAGCCGTTCGCAAAAGCCCCGGCAGTTCCGGCTATCATCGAACCAGGGGAAGGCGATCGTGCCGCCCTGCGGCTCGGCCCATGAGAGTATGCCGGCCGCCTCGCTTATCACGCCTTTCACCTGCGCCAGATTGGCCGATGCCACGTCCTGCAGCCGCGCCAGCACGGCGCCGCGATTGCGGAGCGCAAAGGCCGCAATCGCCTCGTTGATCGGCGAGCTGCTGATCGTGAAATAGCTGCGCGCATCGATGATCCGCTTGCGGCGGGCCGGATTGGCATCGATGATCCAGCCGAGCCGCAGACCCGCGAGCGACAGCGCCTTCGACATATCGCTGATCACGATCACATTGCCGATATCGGCGGCGGACGGTTGCGGATCGCCGAAATAAAGCGGGTGATAGACTTCATCGACGATCAGCGGCACGCCGCGGGCGGCCAGCCTGTCGGCGAGCGCCGCGATCTCGGCGCGGTCCATGACACTGCCGGTCGGATTGTGCGGCGTGTTCACCAGCGCGAGCACGGTCGCGGGATTGACGGCTTCGAGCACGGCATTCGCCGTCTGCCGATAGTTTTGCGCGCGCTGAAGCTGATAGAAAAGCGGCTCCAGCTGCCAGGCCTGCGCCATCGCGGCGAAGGCCGGGAAAGCCGGGGCCGGGAGCACCACGTTGCCGCCCGCGTTCGATGCTAGGCAGAGCAGGATCGAGCAGGCTTCGGACGCCCCCGTCGTCACGACCACCCAGTCCGGATCGACACCATGATGCGCGGCAATCGCTTCGCGCAGTTCGCGGCCGCCATCGGGCGGCGCATAGCCGATCGCGACATCCTCTATCGCGAAGCGGCTTTCGCCGAGCGCCTGCAGATCGCGCAGGCTCCAGCTGGGGCCGGTGCTCGATGCGAGATTATATCGGGGCGGGTTCGGCCGGAACTCATGCGATGCCATCCAATGGTCCAGCAAGAAGGGCGGCAATTCCATTTCGACAACAGCTCCCGGCGCGATTGCGCGACGTGAAGCCGGCGCACATCCAACAGATATCCGCAGAGGATGCCGGCGCAACCCTTTCCCTACTTGTCCTCGAAATTTACAGGCCAAGCCGCCAGCGCAGGAGCCGCACGAACGGCTCCGGATCGTCGAGCCGGAGGGCGACCGTGCAAAAAGGCGCCCGCCGCCGCAGGGGGGATCGGCGGGCCTGGGGCGCGTTGAGCCGGAGGAGGATGTTGGGCCAGGCGAGCAAGGCGGCGTTGAGGGTGGCGGGATCGCGAACATCGGCGCCCGCAAAGCTGGTCTCGACCTTGGCAATCCGATCGAGCGGTATCCGCTGGTCGATCAGGAAGCCGGCCCGGATGCGGACGCCATCGGGGGTGATCAGGACCGGCCGGAGCCGGAAGGATTTGATGAGCCCGACGAGGTAGATCAGCCCGACATCGCTGAGCACGAACATGACAAGCGCCGCCGCGCGGCTCCAATGCCCGACGAAGATATGATAGACGCCGACCTCGATAGCCGACAAAGCGAGCAGGATCGCGCTGATCGGCGCCAGATGCCGGTGATAGGCAAAGGCGCGGGCGTCGGCCGGCACATCGGCCGGCCCGCCCCAGCGAAACAGCGCCATATGCACCACCGACAGTTCGGCGGCGGCGAAGCGGACGAGCGCGGGCGGCAGGAATTCCGAGGCGGCGGCGATCCACCGCTCGTTCGCCGGGACGCCAGCCGATCGGAATAGGCGTCGCGCACGCAAGGCGGCCCATGCGGTATGGCTCAGGACCATGATGACCATGCCGACAGCGATGGCCGGCATGGCGACGAGCGCCTGCCGAAGTGCGGCGGGAGAACCCAGCCAGACGGCGAAGCTGGCGGCGGCCAGGGCGCCGAGCACCGCATGCCAGCCCGGGCGACGGCCGGGAGCGCGCGCGACGAGCGCCAGCACCATCGAGTCCGATGCGATCCAGAGGAAGAGGAGCAGTGCGATCGTGGGATATGTTGCGGCAAGCGCGGTTCGTGCAGCGAGCGCGGCCAGCGCGACGATGAGGAACGGCGCGACGGTCGTGGCGAAGTGCCTCGGGGTGACGTTGCTATACGTTCGGGTGTTCATGTCACACTCCACGTATGTGCCGGGCGTCGGAGCTTGCTGGGTACCCGGCAATTCACTTCATTGATCAGGTCGGTTACGATGGCAAGATCGGTAGCACGGGAACTTTTGCGCTTTGGAGGGGCAGCACTAGACCGCTATGACGACTCCTTTGGATTGAGTGGAGCATCAACGAAGCCCATACCTGTTGTACGTTGCCACTGATGTAAATGTAGAATAGATCCCCTAAAAATATCGGGGGATTAACATGAAGGTTTTTATCAGTTGGAGTGGGAGCCGCAGTAAAGACTTAGCTAACGCTCTTCGTCAATGGCTTCCTATGGTGCTCCAATATGTCGAGCCTTGGGTGTCTGACAAAGATATTTCGGCGGGAGAACGCTGGGCCCAGGCAATCGCGGGGGAGTTAGAATCGGCCAATTTCGGGATCATTTGCATCACACCCGAGAATATTAATTCAGAATGGATTTTGTTTGAATCTGGAGCGCTTTCAAAATCCATGCTTGATGGAAAAGTAATACCACTCTTATTTGGCCTTGAGTTAAGCGATCTGAGTGGACCGCTCTCTCAATTCCAAGCTCAAAAAGTTGAGCAAGCCGGAATCATGGAAGTTGTAAGGGCAATTAACAAAGTTGCCGAAAAACCAGCATCTCAGCAAATTGTCGATCAACTGGTTCCTACACTTTGGCCTCAACTTCAAGAAACCCTATCGAAAATTCCGGCCATTGCCCCTTCGGAAAAACATAAGCGGCCTTCACATGAGATTCTTGAAGAGCTTGTAACGGGTGTTCGTGGCATTAGTTCAAGAATACGCGACTTTGACCCAGAAACAACAGACAAAGAACGCAACATTCGCAGAAGAAAAACAAGACTACACCCCTCTCTTATTAAAGAAATAGGATTTATATCCTCGGAAATAGACGATAAACCTACTATTTTACTGTTCCTTTCCGGAGTTCTTCGAGAGGATTTTCCTTGGCTGTCGGAGATTTTGACCGAATCTTATCGTGAAATTCGATTCAGCGGACCAGATGAAATCGAAACGTCATTTAACCGACTTCGTCACATGGTTATGCATTTAACGCACCACCCTGTGATGCGAGAGTTATCTGGCTATTCGAAAGAATCTATGATGCTTGCTGAGGAACTGCCGATGATTTTGGACATGGCCTTTAGCAGCTTATTAGATCGCAATACACCGCGTCGTATGGTTAACACATTAGCGAAAGGCAAATAAACGGCGATATTTTGGGTTACGGGGTTACGGTGCCACGTGCATAAATCCCTTTTCTTTGGCGGATGCTAAAAAGATGGGGATGTCGAGGCCGACGATCCGCGCAACAAATCCGTGACAATATGCGCGATTCATGCTATAGTATTGAAATGTCTTCTGAAACTCATCAGCATCAGATCCTA
The DNA here is from genome assembly GCF_900101455.1 of Sphingomonas sp. YR710. Lineage (GTDB taxonomy): Bacteria > Pseudomonadota > Alphaproteobacteria > Sphingomonadales > Sphingomonadaceae > Rhizorhabdus. The sequence goes on from NZ_FMZJ01000007.1 coordinate 39,644, forward strand.
ATGCGTTATTCGCAAGGCGAGACGAGCACCATGCAGGTGCGCGGCGCCCTCGGCGATATCAGCTTCGGCGAACTTTTGATGAAAATGGGGGCGGAAGGCCTGCCCCTGCCGGTAACGCCCATACAAGGGCGTGAAGGCGTCGTTCGGCGGCTGCGCGAGGTTCTGTTTCCGCGGTCATGAACACCCATGAACGCATAAGGCTGTTCGTCGTCGAATCCGGGCCGCTCATTACGCTCGTGGCGGGGCGATAGCGGCCTGCCAGCGCATGGATTCCCCACCCCACGCCCAACTCCATGACGGGAGCGAAAAACCCCTCCACGACCTCCTCATCATCGGCGGCGGCATCAACGGTGCCGCGATCGCGCGCGATGCCGCCGGGCGGGGGCTCTCGGTGCTGCTCGTCGAGAAGGACGATCTCGCCAGCCATACCTCGTCGGCGAGCACCAAGCTGATCCATGGCGGCCTGCGCTATCTCGAATATTATGAATTCCGGCTGGTGCGAGAGGCGCTGGGCGAGCGGGAGCGGTTGTTGGGGATTGCGCCGCATCTGATCCGGCCACTGCATTTCGTGTTGCCGCAGCCGCCGGGCGGGCGGCCGGGGTGGCTGATCCGGATCGGCCTGTTCCTCTACGATCATCTCAGCGGCCGTGGGACGCTGGAGCGATCGAAGGCGGTGCGGCTAAGCGGCAGCGGCTATGGCGACGGGCTGAAGCGCGAGACGGCCAAGGGCTTCGTCTATTCGGACTGTTGGGTCGACGATGCGCGGCTGGTCGCGCTGACCGCGCGCGATGCCGCCGATCGTGGCGCCGACATCCGGACGCGCACCGCCTTCGTCGCGGCCCGCCGCGACGGCGCGGTCTGGTCCGCGACGATCCGCGATGGCGGCGGCGCGCAGGCGGTGCGTGCGCGGGCGATCGTCAATGCGGCCGGGCCGTGGGTCGGGCAGGTGCTGGGGCTGACCGAGGGGGTCGCGCCAGAGCGGCCGCCGCGGCTCGTGAAGGGCAGCCATATCGTCGTGGGCCGGCGCTTCCGGGGCGAGCATGCCTATATCTTGCAGAATCCGGACGGGCGGATCGTCTTCGCGATACCCTATGAGCAGGATTTCACCTTGATCGGCACCACCGACGTGCCCTTCTCCGCCGACCCGCAGGCGCCCGCGATCGACGCCGACGAGACCGCCTATCTGTGCGAGAGCGTGAACCGATATTTCGCCGCGCCGATCGGCCCGGCCGATGTGCTGCACAGTTTTTCGGGGGTACGGCCGTTGTTCGACGACGGATCGGACGACGCATCGGCGGTCACCCGCGATTATGTGCTGAAGCTCGGTTGTGACGAGGGCCCGCAATATCTGTCGGTGTTCGGCGGCAAGATCACCACCTGCCGCCGGCTCGCCGAACATGCGCTGACCGATCTGGCGCCGTTCCTGCCCGCGATGGGGCCGGCGTGGACCGCCGATGCGCCGCTGCCCGGCGGGGATATCGCGGGCGGCGATTTCGATGGCTTTGTGGCCGGCGTGCGGGCGCGCTGGCCGTTCCTGCCGGGGCCGATGGCGCTCCGGATGGCGCGGGCTTATGGGACGCGGATCGATCGGATCATCGGCGATGCGCGGTCGATCGACGATCTGGGCGAGGATATGAGCGGCGGGCTGCACGCGGCCGAGGTCGATTATCTGGTGGCGCAGGAATGGGCGCGGACCGCCGACGATATATTGTGGCGGCGGACGAAGATCGGGCTGCATACCGGCGCTGCGACGCGGGCGAAGCTGGAGAAGCGGCTGGCCGGCGCGGGGGGGTAGCCTTGCGTGAGCGGAACCAATTCCTCTCCGAGCTTGGCTCGGGGAGGTGGCAGCGCGAAGCGCTGACGGAGGGGCAATGCGCAACCGTTCCGCAGGCCCCTCCACCACCCGCTACGCGGGCACGGCTGCTCTGCAGCCGGCTCCTTCCGCAACATGCCGCCGGCATGTTGCGAGCATACGCCCCCCTCCCCGAGCCAAGCTCGGGGAGGAATTTGACGTGCCGCCCGGCTTGCGGATCGGAGGAGGCAAGTCCAGCATGAGGATAAAATCAGCGCGGAGCGGAGATGATCGGGAAGCGGCATATATTGGCGATCGATCAGGGCACGACATCGACGCGCAGCATCGTCTTCGATGCCGCCGGCAGCCCGATCGCGACTGCACAGGCTGAATTCGCGCAGCATTATCCGCAGAGCGGCTGGGTCGAGCATGATCCCGAGGATATCTGGCGCGACACGATCGCCACCGCGCGCGCGGCGATCGCGCAAGCCGGGCTCGATGCGGCGGCGATCGCGGCGATCGGGATTACCAACCAGCGCGAAACAACGGTGCTGTGGGACCGGGCGACCGGCAAGCCGATCCACAATGCGATCGTCTGGCAGGACCGGCGCGGGGCGCCGCTCTGCGCGGATCTGAAGGCGGCGGGGCATGAGCCGATGATCCATGAGCGGACCGGCCTGCTGCTCGATGCCTATTTCTGCGCGACCAAGCTCGCCTGGCTGCTCGATCATGTCGATGGCGCGCGGGCGCGGGCCGAGGCCGGCGAACTGGCGTTCGGGACGATCGACAGCTTCCTGCTGTGGCGGTTGACCGGTGGACGGGTGCACGCGACAGACGCCACCAATGCCAGCCGCACCCTGTTGTTCGATATCCACCGGCAGGACTGGTGCCCCGATCTGCTGGAGCTGTTCGGCATCCCGCCCGCGATCCTGCCCGCGGTGCGCGACAATGCGTGGCTGTTCGGCGAGACCGAGCCCGATCTGTTCGGCGCGCCGATTCCGATCGCCGGCATGGCGGGCGACCAGCATGCCGCGCTGATCGGCCAGACCCGCTTTGCGGCGGGCGAGGCGAAGGCGACCTATGGCACCGGCTGCTTCATGCTGCTCAATATCGGCGATGTGCCCGTCACGTCGGACAATCGCCTGCTCGTCACCATGGCCTATCGGTTCGACGGGCGACCGACTTTTGCGATCGAGGGATCGATCTTCGTCGCCGGCGCCGCGGTGAAATGGCTGCGCGACGGGCTCGGGCTGATCACCCATGCGTCGCAGACCGACGATATGGCGACCCGTGTTGCCGACAATGGGGGCGTCTATATGGTGCCCGGCTTCGTCGGGCTGGGCGCGCCGCATTGGGAACCCGATGCGCGCGGGCTGATCACCGGGCTGACACTCGGCACCACCGCCGCGCATCTCGCCCGCGCGGCGCTGGAGGCGGTCGCATATCAGACCGCCGACCTGATCGACGCGATGGCGCGCGACGGCGCAAAACGGCCCGATGTGCTGCGGATCGACGGCGGCATGTCCGCCAATGACTGGCTGTGCCAGTTCCTGGCCGACATCCTGAATCTCACGATCGAGCGACCGGCGGTGCTGGAGACGACCGCGCTGGGCGCGGCCTATCTGGCGGGGATGACGGTGGGGCTGTGGAACGGGTGCGACGGCGTCGCCGCCTTACCGCGCCGGATCGACCGGTTCGCGCCGCTTCTGGATGCCGATGGCCGCGAGGCGCTGTTGCGCGGCTGGCGGCGAGCGTTGCGGCAGGCGTTGATGGTGGAATAGCGGGCTATCGGGCCTCGTCGACGAGCGCCGCCAGCCGCGGATGCGGTTTGTCGGCGAGCGGGTTGACGACCGTCAGCCCCCGCGTGACGAAGCCATGCTGCATATCTTCGGATAGCAGCAGCGCGCAGCCGGCATCGGCTGCTGCGGTCAGGATCAGCGCATCCCAGAATTGCAGCTTGTGATCGACGGCGAGATCGGCGGCGGCCAGCGCGGTTCGATCCTCCGAAGCGGATGTTCCGAATGCCCCGGCAAATTCGATCAGGATGGCGCGTGCATCTTCGGGCGATGCGCCGCTGCGCCGGAGGACGACGAACAGTTCGCCGAGCGCCTGCGCCGGCGCAATCAGGGTGGCGCCCGCCGCAAGCCGGCGGATGATCGTCCGCGTCCTGGCGATCTTCTCTTCATCGTCAGCGGTGCGCTGGACCCCGGCCAGATAAGCGAGGATGTTCGTATCAAGCCCGATGCGGATCATTCGTAGAGATCGTCGCGCGACCAGTTGCCCGCGGTGCGGCGCGGCAACCGCTCGACGAAATCGAGCAACATTTCGACCGCCCGCTGCTCCTGCACCCGATCGATCGGAAGCAACCGCGCGACCGGGCGCCCGCGCGATGTCACGGTGAAGCATTCGCCATCCGCGACGTTGCGGAGCAGTTCGGAGAAATGCTGATTGGCTTCGCTGGCGCTGATCGATCGGTCCATGCGCCATATCTAGGCGAAACCACTAGATTTTGCAACGCCTGCCGGGACATGCCCCAAGGCTATGGGCGTCGCTATCCGCTCACTTATCCAGCCCCGGCCAGTCATGAAACGGCTGGCGATAGAGCATGTCGAGCACTTCGAGCTGCATGCCGGTCGGTTCGACCGCGTTCGAATTCCACAGCATCGCGACACCCGCTTTCAGCACCGGATCGAACAGGATCAGCGAGCGATAGCCGTCGACCGCGCCGCGATGGCCGATCACCTCGCGCCCGGCATAATGATAGATCCTCCAGCCGAGGCCATAGGACGCCTCCTTGAGCGCCCGATCCCAATCGCGCAGTGCGTGGCTGGAATAGGTGCGGATGCGCGGGGTGTGCAGGGTGCGCAGCACGGCGGGCGAGAGCACGCGCGGCGCCTCCCCCATCTGCGCGCGCATCCACAGGCCGAGATCGATGATCGACGAATTGACCGCGCCGGCGCCCGGTATCCGATAATAAGCGTCGCTGACCGTCTTCTCGCGGCGGCCGTCATGCGGGCGCGCCCAGCTTGGCGCGGATTCGAGCCCTGCCTTCGATGTGGTGGCCGATTGCATGCCGAGCGGACCGAACAGCTGATCCTGCACCAGCGTGCCATAAGGCGCATGGCCGGCATGTTCGGCGATCTCGCTCGAGGCATCGTAAGCGATATTCTGATAGCCATAGCATTTGCCGGGCGGGCACATCGCGAACAGGGCGCTTAACCGGCTGCGGATCGCCTTGGGATCCTGGCCGTCCTCCAGATCCGAATCATAGGCATTCTTGACGATGCCGAGACTTTGCGAGAGCAGATTATCGACGGTCGCGATCCGCTCATTGCCCTTCGGCAGCTTCAGCGACGGCGCCCAGCGCGCCACCGGATCGGTGAGCGACAACTTCTTCTGCTCGGCCATCTTCGCGAGCAGCGTCGCCGCGACCCCCTTCGACAGCGATGCCCAGCGGAACACGGTATGCGCGGTCACCGGCGGGCCGCCGTCGGTCGTCACGCCATAGCCCTTGGCGAAGCTGATCTCGCCATTTTCAATAGTGACGATCGCGACCCCGACCACCGACTTGCGCTCGGCCAGCCGCTTCATCCGCGCATCGAGGCGGGTATAATCGATCCGCGTCGGGCCGCTCTTGGTGATGCCGATGCGGCTGAGATCGATCGACAGCCGCTTGAAGACAGGCTTTGGCGCGACCGGCGACGAGCGCAGATAGAAGCCGCCCACGGCGATGAATGCGATCAGCAGCGTCAGCAGCACAGCACCCGCCACCACCAAGCCTCGTTCGACCGAAACGACGGCGGGTACGGGTGCATCGGGATCGACGGAGGGATTTTTTATGTTTTTGGGATCAGGCATGAACGAGATAGGAAACCCTGAAAGGCCAAAGGAGACGCGGCATAGCATCGCGGGAGCCGGTTGGCGGCAAAGAACCGCCACGCCTCATCGCAGGTTAGGCACGGTCTGCCCCTAGCGGCCGTCCATTCCGATCCTCCCCCGCCAGGGGGAGGTGGCAGCGCTAAGCGCTGACGGAGGGGGAGGACGGCGGCGCTCCCGCAACCAGAAAGTCGCTTCTGCCCGCCCCCTCCGTCGCCTCCGGCGCCACCTCCCCCTGGCGGGGGAGGATCGAAATGGGCCACCGCGAGCGCCGTGCGCGCGTCGCGAGGAAGATTCAGGCGGCGTAATGCGCCGTCGTCCTGGCGGCGACGTCCTCGGCGGTCACGCCGGGCGCCATCTCGACGAGCCTGAACGGCGATTTGTGATCGGGCCGCTGAAACACGCACAGATCGGTGACGATCATGTCGACGACATTCTTGCCGGTCAGCGGCAAGGTGCAGGCCGGGATGAATTTGGGATCGCCATTTTTCGACGTATGTTCCATCACCACGATGATCTTCTTGACCCCGGCGACGAGATCCATCGCGCCGCCCATTCCCTTCACCATCTTGCCGGGGATCATCCAGTTGGCGATATCGCCATTTTCGGCGACTTCCATCGCGCCGAGCACGGTCAAATCGATATGGCCGCCGCGGATCATCGCGAAACTGTCCGCGCTCGAAAAATAGCTCGACGAGGGCAGTTCGCTGATCGTCTGCTTGCCGGCATTGATCAGATCGGCGTCCTCCTCCCCTTCATAGGGAAAGGGGCCGATGCCGAGCATGCCGTTTTCCGATTGCAGGGTGACCGTCATCCCTTCGGGAATGTTGTTGGCGACCAGCGTGGGGATGCCGATGCCCAGATTGACATAATAGCCGTCCTGCAATTCCTGGGCGGCGCGCGCCGCCATCTGGTTGCGATCCCAGCCTTTGATTTCCGCGGCCATCATGCCACCTCCCTCTGCCGGACCGTCCGGAATTCGATCCTTTTGTCATAGGGCGCGCCGAGCACGAGCCGCTTGATATAGATGCCGGGCACATGGATCGCATCGGGATCGAGGCTGCCGACCGGCACGATCTCCTCGACCTCGGCCACCGTGTGGTGCGAGGCTGTGGCCGCAGGCTGGTTGAAATTGCGCGCGGTCTTGCGGAAGATCAGGTTGCCGCTCTCATCCGCCTTCCACCCCTTGATGATCGACAGATCGGCACGGATACCGCGTTCGAGCACGTAGGTCTCGCCGTCGAACTCCTTCGTTTCCTTGCCCTCGGCCACCAGCGTGCCGACGCCCGTCTTGGTATAGAAGCCGGGGATGCCGGCGCCGCCGGCGCGCATCCGTTCCGCCAAAGTGCCCTGCGGGCAGAATTCGACCTCCAGCTCGCCCGACAGATATTGCCGTTCGAATTCCTTATTCTCGCCGACATAAGAGGAGATCATCTTCGCGATCTGATGGGTGCGCAGCAATTTGCCGAGCCCCTCGCCATCGATCCCGGCATTGTTCGATGCAACAATCAGGCCCTTGACCCCCGACGCCACGATCGCGTCGATCAGCCGATCGGGCACCCCGCACAGGCCGAAGCCGCCCGAACAAATCGTCATTCCATCGAACAGCAAACCTTCGAGAGCGGCTGCAGCGGAGGAGAAAATCTTCGACAATGCATCTCTCCGACACGAGGATCAGTCGCTCTTGGTGTAACGACCCCACCTGTGACCGGTCAATGGACGAGCAGCGCCACGGCGCATGAAAATGCGCGAATCCCCATGCTGCACCGCACAAATGCAAAGAAACGCACGATATTCTTGCAACAATATCCAGAAATCGCTGTTGAGTCCTTGACCCACAAGCGCAGTTCCCCGAACAGATGCTAAACCGGAGGGCAGGATGATCAAGGAACTGGCAGAGCTCGATATCAGGCCCGGGCAGGAAAAGGCGTTCGAGGACGCGGCCCGGCAGGCGATGAAGTTGTTCCTGACGTCAAAGGGCTGCCATGCCTTTCGCCTCCACCGATCGATCGAACAGCCTTCGCGATACAAATTGTTCGTCGAATGGGACACGATCGAGGATCATATGATCGAATTCCGCAATTCGGAATCGTTCATCGCCTGGCGCAAATTGTGCGGCCCCTATTTCCTCTCGCCACCGCGGGTCGAGCATCTCCAGATCGTGATCGAGGGCCGCGGCGAGCCGGTGTTCGAAGGCAAGCCTGCGCTGGTTGCCAGCAACTGATATCGCGCCTCAACGCGCTCCAAAAGGGCTCGCGCCACGCGTAGCTCTGACTTGCCCGTCATCCGCCATATGCCACTTCCCAGATAACTCTTCATTGTCACCCCCGCGAAAGCAGGGACCCATGGACGGAGGCAGCTGCTGATTCCGGCGTGCCGTCACTGTAGGTTCTCGCTTTCGCGGGAATGACGGTTGGGGGGTATGGCACCCTATGCTATTCGACAGACTGCATAATCCCTTAATTTTGGGCATATGGGCCGGAAGCGGTCTCATAAGGTTTCGGCCTGAAGCAATTTCTTAAGCAAGACGGCTTATGCCTGCCGCCAAGACCCAGCCGGAAATTTGAGCCGGAATTCGGGTATGCGGACGATCGACGATGCGCCCGCGTTGCGGGACGATGCCACCCGATGTGCGTGTCAGAGGTCATGGATTGCGGTTATGAAGACGGGTGCGCGAAGCAGGCGGAGGCGGGGTGAGCGAAGCGCTTCAGCGCAGCCAGCGCTGCGCCTGCATGCTGATCAGCGCGGCGCAGCGGCGCTGGAATTCGCGCTGATCGCGCCGATGCTGTTCGCGCTGCTGCTGGCCGTCACCGAAACCAGCCTCGTCTTCTTTGCGCAGGAAGGTTTGCAGACTGCGCTCGACGTCGCGGCACGCAAGATCATGACCGGCCAGGCACAGAATGCCGGCATGACGCAAGCCCAGTTCCAGCAAACCGCCTGCGCCGCTTTGCCGCCCTATCTGGCGTGCAGCAACCTGATCGTCGACGCGCAGACCGCGTCATCGCTGGCCAATGTCAATACCAGTGCGCCCACCATCACGTTCGACAAGACCGGCAAGGTCACCAACAGCTGGAATTACAGCGTGGGCGGCGCGGGCGACATCGTGGTGCTCCGCCTCCTCTATCTCTGGCCGCTGCCGACCGGCCCGCTGGGCTTCACCCTCAACGATGCATCCGGCACGCAAAAGCTGCTGATCGCGACGTCGGTTGCCAAGACCGAGCCCTATTGATGATCGGCTTTCGCTTCCTGCGCAGGATCGCTGGCAACGTTCAGGGCATGGCCGTGGTCGAATTCGCGCTTTGTCTGCCATTCCTGGCCCTGCTCTATCTCGGCAGTTATCAGTTGATGGATGCGCTGGCCTGCAATCGCAAGGTCACCGTCACCACCCGGGCCATAGCAGACCTGACATCGCAATATTCGACGCTCGGCACGGCTGACGCCGATCAGATCTTGTCGGCATCGGCGCAAATCCTAGCCCCGTATAACGCCGCCAATGCGCTGTTCCGCGTATCGCAACTCTATACCGACAAGAACGGGACAACGACCGTGATGTGGAGCCGCGCGAAAAACGGATCCGCGCTGGTGAGCGGCGCCACCGTTACACCGCCAGCGGCGATCTTGGTGAACGACAATTATCTGATCTACGCCGAAGTCAGCTACACCTATACGCCGATTGCCCGCTACGGCCTGCTCGCGCCCATCGCGCTGGCCGACACGGTCTATATGAGTCCGCGCGTTTCTTCATCGGTGAAGCTGCAATGATGCGCCCGCGCCAACGCTCCCACACGATGGCAGCCACGTTGCGCGTGTGGCAGGCCCGCTGCCGCCTTTTCCTGGCTGGACTGGCGATGGACCGGCGCGGCAATGTGCTGATGATCGTTGCTGCCGCTCTCCTGCCGCTGACCTTCGCGGCCGGCATGGGGATCGACTATAGCCGCGCCATGCGGATTCAGACCAAGCTCAACGCCGCCGCCGATGCCGCCGCGCTGGCAGCCGTGACGCAGCCGATGATGAACCAGTCGAGCGCCACCGCCTGTGCAGTTGCCCGCAAGATGTTCGTCGCGCAGGCAACGAGCCTGGGCGGGCTGGTGATGAACGACAGCGATCCGGCGCAGCTCACGATCACCATAGCCGACAGCGCCACCCCGACCAGCGGATCGACGACGACGACCTGCGCCAACGGCGGGGCGAGCAGCTCGACGACCGCCAGCTACAGCCGCACCGCCTCCGTCACCTATCGCATGCAATCGCAGAATGCCTTTGGCGGCATCCTCGGCATGGACTCGCTGACCGTCAAAGGCTCGTCTCAGGCGAACAGCGCGGTGGCGCCGAGCATCGATTTCTACCTGATGCTGGATACGTCACCATCGATGCTGCTGCCCGCGACATCGGGCGGGCTGGCATCGATGATCGCCGCGACATCGGCACAGGGCGATATCGCACCCAAGGGCTGCGCCTTCGCCTGCCATCAGACCAGCACGACATCGAGCGACCCCGGCGGCACGCCGCAATCGGGCGGCGTCTATCTCGATAACTACCAGGTCGCACGCAACAACGGCATTGCGTTGCGGACCGATCTGGTGACGAGCGCGGTGCAGCAGCTGACCACCGACGCGCAAACAACGTCGGCCGCAAACCATGCCAGCTATCGCATGGGCATTTTCGATTTCGATTATATGTTCCGGCAGATCTGGCCGACCTCGGCGATCGGCGGCGTCTATGTCGACAGCAACCTGACCCAGGTCAGCAGCCATGTGACCGATGCCAAGGTGCTTACCTACTGCCGCAACAACCAGCGCGTGTGCGGGACGAGCGATAGCGACATGGGCACCAATTTCACGGCCGCCTTCACCGGCGCGCTCGCGAATATGCCGACGAAGCCGGGCAGCGGCACCACCAACCCCGGCGACACGCCGCAGGCGATCCTGTTCGTGATCACCGATGGCATGCGCGACGAGAATGTCAGCGGCGGCCGCGTCATGGGGCCGATCCCCGGCGCACAATGCACGACCATCAAGAATCGCGGCATCCGCATCGCCATCCTCAACACGCAATATCTGCCAGCATCGGCATCCGATTCCTGGTCCGTCGCCAATGTGAAGACGCCGTTTCTGGTGCCGGACAAGATAACCCCGGCACTGACCGCCTGCGCCTCGCCGGGCTTGTTCTATCAGGTGACAACCGACGGCGACATTGCGGCGGCGCTATCGGCGCTGTTCCAGAAGGCAGTCGCCACCGCGCATCTGACGCAGTGAGGCCAGCGGCATAAGCGACAACGGCGTCGGCCGCGTACAGCAGGTTCATTCTTTCGGAATAGTTCGGCACAGAATGCTGATATGCCGTAATGGACCGCTTGCCCCATCACCCTTGACCCAGGTTCTCTCGTGACATGAATAGTCCAGTTCGCGGGGCACATTTCAGGGCTGCAATGCGCGCGCTTTTCGTTGCGCTATGCTTGATCGGGAACGTAGAGACGCCCGGCCAGACACCGCCGGAAATCCTTGACCTCCCCATCAAATTTGATCTGGCCAAGATCAAGCCTTCGGCCGGGTTCGGGTTGGCAAGATGCCATGCCGATCGCAATTCCGAAGACATCATGGTTTGCGGTAGCACAAAAAAAGCAGACCCAAATCGATTGCCGTTGCGCGACGACGTGGCCGTTGGGATCGCGAAATCGAACGACGTACGAGCGCTGACCGCGGGTGCATCCGGCATCGGCAGTTGCTCCGCCAGCGGTCCGGGTGGCATCGTGGGATGCTCCTTACATGAATGGAAGGCCGCGGCGGGCAAGGAATGACCATATCCATAATGATCGGCGCCGCGGAAAGCCCCGGTCGACGAGACGACCGCACACAGGCACCATGTCTGCACAATCCAAGCGGCCGCCACGGGTGATTTAGAAGGTGCTCTCTCTTCGAAAACCGCCTCGCATATCGGGCTACCGTTTCAGGCCGATCTGGTTCGCAACTGCCCCTCATAGTCCCGCTTGCCGAGCGGCACGCCGCGCGAGCGCAGGATGTCGTAAGCGGTAACCGCGTGGAAATGGAAATGCGGCAGCGAGAAGGAAAGGATGAAGGTCTCCGACGTGAAGGCGAGCCTCCGCGGGCCGATCTGAAGGTCCAGTTCCTTGCCCGCCCATTCGTTGACCTCGTCGGGCGTGAACGCCTCCAGCGCGGTTTTCGCCTTGCCGATCATCGCCTGCAGATCGGCGAACGGGACGGGTCCGACCAGGGCCGGCGGGGCGAACATGCCGGTTTTCAGGGCCTCCACCCCCCACACGGAATGGTGCCACGCCGCTTCGATTTGAAAATGGAAGGGTGCCATGTCTTCGAAGAGGCGCAGGTTTACGAAATTATCGGGATCGGCCCCCGTCTCCGCGCAATATGTCGCCGCGCCGCCGAGGAACCCTCCGATGGACCTCACAGTCTGCAGGAATGTCGGCACGCTGAGGTCGTAGAGTGATGTTGGCATCGGATTTCCCTCCCATCGAGCAGCTCGATTTCTGCCTATGCGGCTTGTGGTAGAGGCAGCCCGATCAGCGTTGCTTCTTCGCCGTGGTCGCTGTGAAATCGGGGTCCTTGTTCGCCACCCAATCGACAAATTTGCGGACGTTGGGGTTCGCCAGCAGCCCCTCGACATCCATTCCATGGCGCTGCAGTTCGGAATTGGTGAAATTGGCGATCAGCGTCTGTTGGCAAACGGGGTGCATCGGCACGACATCGCGCCCGCCCCGGCTCTTGGGTATGGGATGGTGCCAGACGATGGTCTTGCCCGTAAGCCGGCCACACAGCCAGCAGGATGGCACGATTACCGGACCCTCATCATCGCGATGCAGATCGCCATAGGGATCGTGTTTCGAATGTTTGCGGGCCATGCGTCTGCCTGAATTGCCTGAATTTGCGAGGCACCACCTATAGCGGTGTGGCCAGCATTACCACATCGGCGTCCCCTGCGCCTGGCACCGCTTTCTCGCATCGCCCTGAATCCATCGAGCTCGATTGCCGAAAGCAACCAAATCGATCCCGCGCCTAGAACTTATAGGTTGTCCGCACGCCATAGGTCCGCGGTTCTCCCGGAAGGTAAGATGTCGTGCCCAGCGCCGTATCCTCAAGGCTCAGCAGCCGCGAATAATATTTCTTTTGGAGGATATTGCGACTGTAGAACGCGACTTCGAGCTTCTTGTCGAGAAGGGCGAGCGCCACCTGCCCGTTCAGCAGTCCGTAGCCGGCGATCCGGCCGACATCGGGGTGGGTCGCACCGAACAGGCCAGGGCCGATGTACGGGAATGTCTGCGTGAAAGTGGATGTACGATGCGAATAATCGGCGTGCAGGTTCAGCTCAACCGCGCCGATCGGAACGGTGTAGTCCGCGTCGATCGAATAGCTGAACTTGGGGGCAAAGGGGAAAGGAGTTGCGCTGACGTCGGTGCTCGTCGTCGCCGAGGTCAGGATCGTGAAGTCGGTGTACTTCGTATGGAGATAGGAACTGCTGACTCCAAGCTGGAAGCCGCGGAACGGCAGGACGGTCAGCTCGGCTTCCACACCGTGGATCTTCCCCTTCGCGGCATTCTGGGTGCCCGAGGCAAGGACCAGCGATCCCGGCGTCAGGATGGGGATGCCCCGCTGGATATCGTTATACTGGCTCATATAGGCCGCCACGTTGAAGCGCAGCTTCCTGTCCAGCAGGTCCAGCTTGGCGCCGACTTCATAGTCGGTCACCCGCTCCGGCCCGAAGCCCGCCGCCAGGCCACCCAGGACGGCGCGGGTGTTGAAGCCACCCGAGCGATAGGCCCGGCTGGTCTTGGCGTAAACGAAGGCGTTGCGGTTTATCTGCCAGTCCACCCCGGCGGTATAGGATAAATAGTCGAACGTCGCCGTATTGGTCGCCTGGCAGGTCGTTCCCGCGTCGATCGTGGCAGGGACCAGGGTGCAAACGAATGTCCCGCTCGCCGCCGGTCGTTCGGACCGGTTGAAGCGAACCGCCTCACGATGATCCTCGGTATAGCGCAGGCCGCCGGTTATGCGGATGGCATCGGTGATGTGATAGGTCGCCTGGCCATAACCCGCGTAGCTCTTGTTCCTGACGTTCGCGTCCAGATAGTTCAGCGCGGTGCTGAGAGGATAAAGCGACCGTGACCGCGAGTGATCATAGCCGTGTTCCGTGAAATAGAACGCACCCACGATCCAGTCGAGCTTGTCGGCGAAGACCTTTCCAGTCAGCTGCAATTCTTCCGAGAACTGCCTCTGCCTGATGAAATTGCCCTCGACCGGCGCCAGTAGCGGGCCTGTCAGGAGATAGGGCGAACCGGCAAAGGGATTGAGCGAGGCGGTTTTGACCCCACGATAAGCGGTGATCGACTTGAGGTTGATGTCCTGGCCCAGCGCATAGTCCAGCGTGCCGCTGACTCCGCCGGATTTGGCGTTGCCGAACTGGGACGGGGTGTAGCTGTAGGATGTGTAGAAATTGCCCTTTCCGATCACATCGGTGGCATAACGGGCGAGGCTGTCGCCCGCCGGCGTCTTGACCGGGCAGCGCGGATCGGCGGAAGGCCCCGAACATAAAGCGATCAGCGCGTTGAGGGTTGCGTTGGGCGTAAACGATTTCAGCCCGACGATCTCGCCGCCGGTCCTGCGATCGGTATAGTCGGCCTGGATCAAAACGTGGAACGGCTGGTCCGAGGGCGCGATCAACAGCGATGCGCGGACGAGATCGGTATTGTCGCCACCGATCCGGTTGCCGGAGATACCGTCACGGCCATAGCCGTCATACTGGCTGTGCTGATAAACGGCGCGGACCGCGAGCTGATCGCCGATCAGCGGCACATTCAGCACGCCGACCGCTTCACGCGTATCGAAATTGCCGTAACGCAGGCGCACCATGCCTTCGAGATTGCCGGTCGGCTTCTTGGCGATGAGGTTGATCGCGCCGCCGGTGGTGTTGCGCCCGAACAAAGTGCCCTGCGGCCCGCGCAGCACTTCGACACGCTCGGTGTCGACCAGATTGAACAGGGCGCCCGACGAACGGGCCATATAGACGCCATCCAGATAGACGCCGATCGCCTGATCGTTCGCCAGCAGCGCGTCAGTCGAGGATTGCCCGCGCATCGAGAGCGATGCGGATCCGGCCTGCGATGTCGTCGGCTGGATCACCAGCCCCGGCGCCAGCCGCTGCAATTGATCGATATTGGTGACCTGCGCCTTGTCGATCGCGGCACTTGTGACGGCCGTGACGGCCACCGGGGTCGATTGCAGCCGCTCCGACACACGCCGCGCGGTCACGGTGATCTCCTGGATACCATCGCCCTGCTGCTCATTCGCGGGCGCAGCCGTCTGCGCTTGCGCAGATCCGACAAACGCCATCACCACGCAGGGTATCCCCACCAAGAGGCTCTTCGACATCTCCGTCTCCCAGGCTTTATTGTTGCTTGCGACTTTATCGTTGTTTGCAATTGGGTGGCACAATGCTGCCCGTTTGCAAGTTTATTCCATCAACGTACAGATTGCGCCCCACGCTTCTTCGGGCTGTCGCGCGAGATGTTGCGTCGATGACCGGTGGCAGAAGCCGTTGCAGATCGGTATTTCCGACAATTGAGCAGATCGCGCGGGCCGGCTTCACGCATTCGCCTGAGACATTGAATTCGGGGAAACTCCCCTGAGTGATTTCTTCAGACGCCGAAATGGGTTGCCCAAAGAAGATCCTGATGCCGCGTTGTCGCATCCTACCCGCAGGTCACGGGCAGAAGCACGTTCCTGACGACAGACTAATCATTCAGGGTTACTTGACGAACACAGGCTCTTTTACAGGCCTGCTACTTAGGGAGAAACGGGTTCGAGAAGTCCCGCCGACGATGCATGATTCATCCGGCATCAGCCCGCAGCCGATCATGCAGGGCCGGATTCCGCCCGCTCAGATCAACCCCGCCAGCGGGCTCGACGGATCGGCATACATGCGGCGCCCCATCCGCCCTGCCCGATACGCCAGCCGGCCGCTTTCGACCGCAAGCTTCATCGCGGAGGCCATCATGATCGGGTTCTTCGCCTCGGCGATCGCCGTGTTCATCAGTACGCCCGCGCAGCCGAGTTCCATCGCCGAGGACGCCTCTGAGGCGGTGCCGACACCCGCATCGACGAGCACCGGCAAATTCGTGCCCTCGACGATCAGCCGGATCGTCACCCGATTCTGAATGCCGAGGCCCGAACCGATCGGCGCGCCCAGCGGCATGATCGCGACCGCGCCGACATTTTCGAGCCGCTTGGCAGCGATCGGATCGTCGACGCAATAGACCATCGGCTCGAAGCCTTCCTTCGCCAGGATCTCGGTCGCGCGCAGCGTTTCGACCATATCCGGATAGAGCGTCTTCGCCTCGCCCAGCACTTCGAGCTTCACGAGCGTCCAGCCGCCGGCTTCGCGCGCCAGCCGCAGGGTGCGGATCGCGTCCTCGCCGGTGAAGCAGCCGGCGGTGTTCGGCAGGTAGGTGATCTTCTTCGGATCGATAAAGTCGGTCAACATCGGCGCCTTCGGATCGGCGATGTTCACGCGGCGCACCGCGACCGTCACGATCTCCGCGCCACTGGCTTCGACCGCAGCGGCATTCTGAGCGAAATCCTTGTACTTGCCGGTGCCGACGATCAGCCGCGAGCGGAAAGTGCGCCCCGCCACCGTCCAGCTATCGTCATCGATCTTTTCATTCACCGACACCGCATGATCTCCACCGCCGACAAAATGGACGATCTCGAGATCGTCGCCATCCTCCAGCCGCACCTGCCCCAGCGTCGAGCGCGGCACAACCTCCAGATTGCGCTCGACCGCCACCTTGGCGGGATCGAGCCCTAGGTCGTTCGCCAGTTCGGCGATAGTCATGCCTGACATGACGCGGCGATGTTCGCCGTTGATCCTCACCTGGATCGTGCCGTCCGCCGTCATGCCATGCTCCTTCGCTTGGATCCCGCCCATATCGCTTTGCGCTTTGCGGGCGAGCGCCATATAGGAAAGCCGGTCGCCGTATCGCAATGGAAAGGGACCATGTGGCCGATCGCCCGATCATCTTCGTACTGAATGGCCCGAACCTGAACATGCTGGGCACGCGCGAACCGGAAATCTACGGGCATGATACGCTCGACGATATCGCCGGCCGGCTCGAGGATCGCGCGCTCGAACTCGGCGTCCAGATCGACATGCGCCAATCGAACCACGAAGGCCATCTGGTCGACTGGATCCAGGAGGCCGGCGCCACCGGCGCCAGGGCGATCCTGCTCAATGCCGGCGCCTTCACCCACACGTCGATCGCGATTCACGATGCGATCAAGGGCGTGAACGTTCCCGTGATCGAGGTTCATCTCTCCAATCCGCACCGACGCGAAGCCTTCCGCCATATCAGCTATGTGGGGCAGGCCGCGAAGGGCACGATCGCCGGCTTCGGCGCGGCATCCTATATGCTGGCGCTGGACGCAGCCGCCGGCTTCTGACAGTAGCGGCGCCAATCACACCATATTCGATCTATCCAGAACGAGAATTGCCAATGTCTGAACACATCCAGGGTAGCGCAATGCAGGTTGATCCCGAACTGGTTCGCCAGCTTGCCGTGCTCCTCGACGAAACCAACCTCACCGAGATCGAGGTGCAGGATGGCGAGCGCAAGATCCGCGTCGCCCGCAATATCACGGTAGCCGCCGCCGCGCCGGTCTATTCCCAGCCAGCCCCCGCGGCGCCCGTCGCTGCTCCCGCCGCAGCGGCGCCCGCCGCACCAGAGCATGCCGCCGATCATCCCGGTGCCGTCAAGTCGCCGATGGTCGGCACCGCCTATCTTTCGGCCGAACCCGGCTCGCGCCCGTTCGCCTCGGTGGGCGACAAGGTCGCCGTCGGCCAGACGCTGTTGATCGTCGAGGCGATGAAAGTGATGAACAGCATCGCGTCGCCGCGCGCCGGCACCGTCAGGGCCGTGCTCGTCGAAAATGGCCAGCCGGTGGAATATGATCAGCCGCTTGTGATCGTCGAGTAAGATATGGCCATCACCAAGGTCCTGATCGCCAATCGCGGGGAAATCGCGCTTCGCATCCACCGCGCCTGCCACGAAATGGGCATCCAGACGGTCGCCGTGCATTCGACCGCCGACGCCGATGCGATGCATGTGCGATTGGCCGATCAATCGGTGTGCATCGGCCCGCCGCCGGCGACCGATAGCTATCTGAACATCCCCAGCATCATCGCCGCCGCCGAGATTTCGGGCGCCGACGCGATCCATCCGGGTTACGGCTTCCTCTCCGAAAATGCGCGCTTCGCCGAGATCGTTGAATCGCACAATCTGATCTGGATCGGCCCGAAGCCCGAACATATCCGCACGATGGGCGACAAGATCGAGGCAAAGCTGACGGCGGCCAAGCTCGGCCTGCCGCTGGTGCCGGGATCCGACGGGCCGATCAGCTCGTTCGAGGAAGCACAGAAGGTCGCGGCCAGGATCGGCTATCCGGTGATCATCAAGGCGGCATCAGGCGGCGGCGGCCGCGGAATGAAGGTCGTCGAGAGCGACGCGCTGCTCGAAACCGCGATCCAGCAGGCGGGCTCCGAAGCCAAATCGGCGTTTGGCGATGCCACCGTCTATATGGAAAAATATCTTGGCGATCCGCGCCATATCGAATTCCAGATCTTCGGCGACGGCAACGGCAACGCTATCCATCTCGGCGAGCGCGACTGCTCGCTGCAACGCCGCCACCAGAAGGTGCTCGAGGAGGCGCCCTCCCCCGTCATCACCCATGCCCAGCGCAGCGAAATGGGTGCGATCGTCGCCAAGGCGATGGCCGACATGGGCTATCGCGGCGCCGGCACGATCGAATTCCTGTACGAGAATGGCGAATTCTACTTCATCGAGATGAATACCCGGCTGCAGGTGGAACATCCGGTGACCGAGGCGATCACCGGCATGGATCTGGTGCGCGAACAGATCCGCATCGCCGAGGGCAAGCCGCTGTCGGTGAAACAGGAAGACCTCGAATTTCGCGGCCATGCGATCGAATGCCGGATCAATGCCGAGGATGCGCGCACCTTCGCGCCCTCGCCCGGCACGGTGAAGAGCTTCCACGCCCCCGGCGGCATGCATGTGCGCGTCGATAGCGGCATCTATGCCGGCTATCGCATCCCGCCATATTATGATTCGATGATCGCCAAGCTGATCGTCTATGGCCGCGACCGCGCCGGCTGCATCCGACGCCTCCGCCGCGCGCTCGAGGAGTTCGTGATCGAGGGTGTCAAGACCACGATCCCGCTCCACCAGGCGTTGATCGAGGACCCGGAATTCCAGCGAGGCGACTATACGATCAAGTGGCTCGAAGACTGGCTTGCGCGCGAGAACGAGGCCTGATCGATCTTTCGAAGGACGACACGGTTATGAAGGCGACCATCTGGCACAATCCGCGCTGCTCGAAATCGCGGGAGGCGCTGGCGATCCTGCAGGAGGCGCCCGGCCTCGACGTGGAGATCGTCGAATATCTCAAGACCCCGCCGGCCCGCGCCGAGATTGCGGCCTGGTATAAGCGCGCGGGGATGACCGCGCGCCAGGGACTGCGCACCGCCGAGCCCGGCGCCAAGGCGCTCGCCGGAGCGAGCGACGACGCTATCCTTGATGCGATGGCGGCGGAGCCGATCCTGATCGAGCGGCCGCTGGTCTCTACCGACAAGGGCGTGCGGCTGGGCCGGCCGCCTGAAAAAGTGCGCGAGATCCTCTGAGGTCGGCGCCACCGCCACAAGGCGGCGATCGGGGAAGCGGGCGTGCATCACCGGCGCACCTTCCGGAAAATTGCCTATTCCCTGTCGGCTGCGGAAGCGATCAAGATGTGGGGACCGCTTTTTTCCGAAGCCCGGAGCCATTGCCGGGGCGGATCGTTGGGCGCTCGCCACGATGGAGCACATGATGATTCGAATTCTTCCAGCGCTGACCATAGCCCTGCTTGCCTCGGGGGCCTGGGCGCAGTCGTCACCGCCGGCGGTCGTGTATAATGCGCCGCTCAATCCTGCGGTAAAGCTCGGCGGAGTCAAAGAGGGCTCTGCGCTGGCCGCCGGATATAATTCGTTCACGCAGGAGCAGGCCCGCGCCCGGATCGCCAAGGCGGGCTATACCAATGTGTCGCCCCTGAAGAAGGATGACACCGGGCTCTGGCAGGGGACGGCCACCCGCCAGGGCAAGACCGTACATGTCGCGCTTGATTACAAAGGCAATATCGCGAGCGACTGATTGTTGAAGGAAAAGCGACATGTCCAAGACGATTACACGATTGTTCGACCGTTACGCCGACGCCCATGAAGCCGTTACCGATCTTGAGCTTGCCGGCGTGAATGCGGACGACATCAGCCTCATCGCGAACAACACCGATGGCGTGCTCGGCCCCGATGACGTCGTGACCGCCGACATCGGCAAGGGGGCAACCGCAGGCGGCCTGATCGGTGGCGCGGGCGCCCTGCTCGCCGGCGTCGGCCTGATTGCCATACCCGGGCTCGGCCCCGTCGTGGCCGCCGGCTGGCTCGTAACGATGCTGCTGGGCGCTGGAGTTGGTGCGGCGGCGGGGGCCGCCACCGGGGGCATCGTCGGCGTGCTGCAGGCGCACGGCGAAAGCGAAGACGACGCGCATGTCTATGCCGAAGCCGTCAGACGCGGCAGCACACTCGTCAGCGCGAAGGTGGCTGACGAACTGATCGATGAAGCCGAAGCCATTCTGGCCCGCAATCGTTCTGTGGAAGCGGCAGCCCGCGCGGCCAAATATAAGGCGGCCGGCTGGAGCAGGTTCGACGATAAGGCCCCGCATTATACCTTGGAGGAAATCGAAGCAGAGCGCCGTCGCCACGCATCCGCAGCCGTCGATGAATGAGGGCGGGCGCGATGATTCGCTGAAGCCCTTGCTTGGCGCTTGCGCCGTGCGGTGGTAAACTGCTGGTCGGGGGCGTTAGACTCCAGCAGGAGAGTGAAATGCAACTCGAAAGCCAAACCGACCACATCGCCATATTGTCGCTGATGCTCGTCGGCATGCTGATCAAACGGCTGGAGGAAGTTGGGCAGCTCGACGACGGCACCGCGCGCCATATCCACCGCCTTGTCGGCAGCGTGCGAACCCATGCCACCAATGCGGGCCTCAAGGATCTCAACATCCTGTTCGACAATATTGATCGGTCGCTGGGCGAGCGTCAGCTCGTTTCCTGATCGGAGACGCGTTTCACATCGCCTCAGGCGCACCATAAGGCCGGGTGATCAATTCCAGCAGGTGGCCGTCGGGGTCTTCGAAATAGACGCCGCGCCCGCCCCAATGGCGATTGATCTCGCCAGCCTGGCTCCGCGCCGGATCGGCCCAATATGTCAGCTGAGCGGCCTGCGCTTTCGCAAGGCCGGCATCGAATTCGGTGTCGTCGACCAGAAAGGCATAATGCTGCGCGGCGACCGGCCCGGCCTTCTCCATGAAATCGAGCGACACGCCATTGGCAAGCTGCACCACCAGGAAGTGGGAAAAGGGCTCGGCCGGCGGCAGGCCGAGAATATCGGTAAGGAAATCGGCCGATCGTCGCTTGTCGCGGCACCAGACGATGCTGTGGTTGAGTTGTGCCGGCATATCATCGCCTTCCCGGTTCGAGGGGCGATAATATCACGGCGTCATGCCGTGAGCCAGTTCCGGCATAGTATCCATGTCGATCGGGTGAACAAGACAATGCTTCGCCGGTGAGGCTTTTCGCCCAAAATTGATCATCCCGACGAGCGCCAAGTTCAGACCGATATCACGGGAATGTAACATCTTTCGTCAAGAGGCGACCTCCCTTCACCTTCATTCCCGCGCAAGCGGGGACCCATGGACGGGGGCAAGTACCGACTCCAGTGTGTCGCGACCGTGGGTTCCCGCTTGCGCGGGAATGACGATCGGAGGCTGGCGTCGCTCGCATTCACCCGCTTGCCCTGCTTCCGCCTGCCCTCGACATGTCGCTGTTCGGGTCGCCGGGAATCTTTTCTCACGCACTGGCGCGGAACCACGACCGTTAGGCGCCGGCGGCAAAATCAAGCGGCACGGTGGGATACTGGTTGAGGTTCTGCGGCGGGCGCGATGTCGGCGGACTCCATCGCGATTTCGGCGCGGTGGATGATATCGTCGGCGTCGGCTTGCGGATCGTCGACGACCGCACTGCCGATCGAGCAGGTCGCGGTGATCGTCCCGCCCTGCAGCGCAACGGGCGTTGCCATCGCGTCCGACAGCCGCGCGCCGATAGCCTGTGCGTTGTCGCGGTTGCATCCGAGCGAGAGCACCACGATCGAAGTGGCCGAACGCCGCGCGATGATGCTGTCATCGCGACACAGCGACGCCAGCCGCTGCTCCGCAATGCCCATGAAACTTTCCCCCGCTGGATCATCGGCAGCCGCCAGAGCATCCTCGGACAAGGCGAAGCCGATGCAATGGACGACAAGGCTATCAATGCCCTGGCCCAGGCCGCCAATTTCCAGCGCGAGCTGATCCCGAAAGGTCGGAAATTCAACGATCACATAGTCATCTGCCGCGACAGGCCGCACGGCGCTCTGCGCAATCAGTTCATCGGCGAAGCCGAATATCCGGCGCAGCTGGGTGAACACCACAGCCAGCAGGATCAGGCATGCGATCAGGATTTGCGGCCAGAGCCGCCGCAGCATGCCATAGCCCGGGTTCAACGGATGCCATGCGAGCAAGGCGACCACCCGCCCGGTTTCGTCCGTTGCGGGGATCGACGTTTCACCTTCCGCCGCGAGCTGCCCGAGAAACCGCACGTGGACATCGTCAAACAGGAACCGGCTCGAAAAGCGCGACAGGAAGGACGGATCGACCGGCATCGTCGTAACGACAATGGGTGCGCGCGGGCCCGCCGGCATCGCGGTTCCGAAATCGGGTTGGACAAGGGTTACCGTCAATATCGTCAGGCTCCTGCCGACGACCTTGAGGGCGCTCGCCTGAATCGGGCGGGACATCATGCCCCTGGCACCGTCCTTGTGCAGCGGAGGGCGCTGCGATTCCTGCAGCCTCACCATCTGAATCAGATCGGCGGCCAGAGTGTCGATCGGCCGATAGGCGGAGATGGGCGCCTTCGCCCCCCTGAACGAGGCAAAGATCGGTCGGTTGGCAGCGTCGAGAACGAAACTGCGATCGAATCCATCGGTCTGATACAAGAATTTTCCGATATTGGTCTCGGCCCAGTCGGGGGCATAACGATTGTCGAGATTGCGCACGGCATCATCCCAGTCGGTCTGCGGCACAACCATGTTCGCCACCTCTGCCACACGCTGCGTGAACCCGTTCCGGGCGAGATTCTGTTCCCGGACTTCGCTCTCGCGATCGAAAGCCCCAAGCGCGAAATGGATGCCGAGCGTGAGGACAAGCACCGTCAATCCAGCAATGACAGCGAGCGGCCAGAAGAAGTCGCTTCGCCGGATCGGCATTTCGTCGCCCGGCCGAACGATCCCATAGCTTCGTCCAGAAATGCTCATCACATATGCTTTCCGATAGCGGCCAGCGGGGCCGACAATGTCTTGTAAACTTCCCATGCGACGCTGACCGCCACGCAGCCGCCGACTGCCAGAACGATCGCAAACTGCATCGAAGCGGAGCGGCGCCTGCTGCGCTCCGCTTCGGCACGTAAATCCGCACGGGACGTCCTGGGCTTCGGGTCTGCGGCGACCGGCGCCGGACGGACCAACCCGCCGCGACGGCCCCTGCTTTTCAGGATCGCCGCGACGTCCAGCTGGTCCTGCAAGCGCAGCCCGCATGACTGTCCCGACGCCCACATCGATCGCGCGGTGACGATTCCGTAGGGCAGCTCGAGATCGACATAGGTGCCGGGCGGTGGAGGCTTCACCGTGCGCAGCATCGCCCCCCGCCGGGAGATGTTCCGCACACTGGCGGCGCACCACTGCTTTTCCCAGCGGATGCGTGCCGGCATGACGATATCGTAACGGTCCTCGCGCTGAATCATCCGAAGCACGGGTCCTGATCGGCGAAATCTTCGCATGGCTTCGGCAGCAGCCGGATCGCCGCGGCATGCGTCCGCGCGCACCTCCCTGGCTCCCACTCCCGCAAGTTCCGCTCCCCAGCCACGCGCCTTCTCAACCGGGCGACTTCTATCGAGGCAACTTCTTGGCGGAGATTTCTTAATTTCGCGCTAATGCATGGCAGCATTTACATATGCACCGCCGCATGATCGAAATCTCTCCGCAATGACTGATCGGCACCTCAAAGGGTACTTCATCGGTTTGATCATTACCTGTCAGAAACATTTTGGTCTGCTGCGTCGCAATAAACGGCTTGTTCTGGCGTACCATATGTTGCATTCGACGAGGTGATAGTTCCCGCAACGCAGCGGGCGCGAATATAGCCACCGACCTCAACGATGAGGGCCGGAGGCGCATCGAACCATTGATCGGCGCGAGCCGGCCGATGGGAAGGATGATTGGCAAGGCCGCCATGTGGACACCCTGATGCGGGAGCCCACATGGCGGCCTTTTTCAGTTTCGGAGCACGAACATGAAGATACGCAGCGGCGGCGCAGGTAGATTTTTCCCAATAACTGTTCGCGCCTTTCAGCCGTCAGTCGTCCGATGACCAGGCATGTTGCGTCGCACAATTTTAACCATATTTCGTCCATGATCATGTCTGGATCTGGAATCCCATTTGCGGGCGAAATCGAGTTTCGGGTGACGATATGACCAGAACCGACGAATTTTTGGATACGGCCTCCGCACTGGGCCTGTTGATCAATCTTTCCGGCAAGATGCGCATGCTATCGCATCGGGCGGCGATGCTCATTCTTGTGAAAGATCGCAATATACGGAAAAATCCCGCGGCAGCGGATCTTCCCGACGCAAGGCTTCAGGCCGCGCTGGACGAGTTTCAGTTCATTTATTCGGCCATGCGCAAAGGCTGTTCGCAGTTGCGCATCGCCCCCGATGTGGCGCGATTGCTGCACGATCGGAATGCCCTGGGCGATGATGCCATCAGAACGATCGATTCCTTCCTTCAGCGCGCGGAATGGCTGAGCCAGGGCCGGCACGACGACCTGATCATGGAATTTGTCGACTTCGTCGCCGGCGCGCTGCTCACGCAACTGAACCAGACGACCGATGGCGTCAGCCGGCTGCTCGAACGGATCCACGAGGAACAGCGCGCGATCGCCCAAAAGAGCGAGACAACGATTTCCGAAACCTTGACCGCCATCGAACAGGTCAGCTTCAGCGTTCGCCTCATCGCGCTCAATGCCAGCACCGAAGCGGTACGAGCCGGGGATGTCGGAAAGGGATTTGCGGTGATCGCCCAGGAGATACGCTCGCTGAGCGACCGGGCATCCGAACTGGTGAGCTCCGCCCGATTGCTTCTGCAATGAGGGGCGGACAGCAATCGTCATGCTCGACGTTCTCGACTGCGGCGATCCTGCAGTGGTGGCAAAGCACAAGGCCCTCTATGTGGGTTATGGCTTTGTCCCCTTACTCTCCAACCCGCTGCGACTATCCCTACAAATGGCCACGGTTCGCACGCTTATAGAAAATCTCGATGACAGCGCACAAGGCGGGTAAGATTGATGCCGCAATCGCTCCACCGGCCCCGAAATCTACCCCAGCTTCACAGCCGCCACCTTGGCAATCGCCACAACATCCCCATGCTCCGCTCGCGGCACCTTCGTGGTCGCAGTTCCCTGCACCCTAAACACCGCACCCGCCCGCATCGCCTGACCGCCGGCCCCTGTCAGCGTCCCGCCTTCGGCAATCCCCCCGCCAAACACCCGCGCCAGCGCCAGCCCGCCCGCCGCGCGGCCATAGCCGGTCTTGAACAGCCGCACCGTCGCCCCCACGATCCCCAGCCGCTCGGCGGTCGCGGATGGTGGCGGGGTGTCGTGGCGGAGCATCTTGAGCAGGCGCCTGATGCCGAAGCCGTTGAGCGCCGATCCAAACAATACGGGCACGATCCGGCCGTCGGCCATCTCGCGGGTGAGATCGCCGAAGATCGTGTCGAGGCTCGGCACCTGATCGGAAACGAGTTGTTCGAGCAGATCGTCGTCATGATCGGCGAGTTGCTCGAGCATGTGCACCCGCGCCGCCGTCTCGTCCTCGCGCAGATGCGGGGCGAGCGGGACTTGCTGGGAGCGCTGGCCCGGCCGGTAATGATAAGCGCGTTCCAGCGCGAGATCGACGAAGCCCGCGACGCGCTCACCGGCGAGGATCGGGATCTGCCGCGCGACCAGGGTCGCCGCGCTCATCGGCGCGAGCGTCGCCAGCAGATCATCGATGCTGCCATGCGCGCGATCGATCTTGTTGACGAACAGGGCATGGGGCACGCGCGAAGCCTCCAGCCGGCGCAAGGTCGGCTCGACCGAGGCGGCATGCGCCGTATCGGGATCGATCACGACCAAAGCGAGATCGGCGATCGGCAGCGCCATCGCGGCATCGGCATCGCATGCCGCCGCGCCGGGCACATCGATGATCTGATAGGGATCGCCCATCCAGTCGAAGCGCATCAGATTGAGCTCGGTCGACGCCCCACGCTTGCGCGCCTCCGGGCTGGCATCGCCGACGCTGTTATGGCCATCGACCGAACCGAGCTTCGGGATCGCGCCGGCCGCGAACAGCAGCGCCTCCGCGAGGCTGGTCTTGCCGGCGCCTTCAGGCCCGACGAGCGCGATCGTCCTTGCACCGCCGCCGATCGCTTTCATGCATCTTCTCCTGCCGCCCGATCCCTCGTTGCGAAGATCGTAAGCCGAGCGAGGCTCGACCTTTACGCGGGCGAACGCAAGTGTGGAGAGGATCGCATCACGTTCGTCCACGCGGCGGTTGGCGCGGGCGCTCCATCGTCTGAGGATGTGCAGCACCCTTCATCGCCCTCGCCTCACGCGCAGTCGAAAGGTTCGTCGCCCTTCAGGACCGTGCGGTGCATCAGCCGTCCGCTATCCGCCGCATAAGGCAGCGCGCGGTGCAAGGTGCCGCTATTGTCCCACATCACCGTGTCGCCAATGCTCCAGCGGTGGCGATAGACGAATTGCGGCTGCGTGGCCCAATCGCGCAGACGCACCAGCAGGTCGAGGCTGTCGAGATAATCCATGCCCTCGACATAGGCGGCGGTCGCCCCGATCACGAGCGACTTGCGCCCGCTGCGGTGCTTCCAGACCAGCGGCTGCGAGCGCGAGGGGCCGCTGCGCTGGCGCTTGAAATCGGCATAGGATGGCTCCGGATCGGCATTGCGCTGAAGCGCCCAGGCCGCATGGACGACCCGCAGATGTTCGAGAGCCGCCTTCTCCAACTCGGGCAGCGCGTCATAAGCGGCATAGGTGCTGCAGAATTCGGTGTCGCCGCCCGTGTCCGACAGGCGCTTGGCCGAAAGGATCGACGCGAAGATCGGCACCTCAGCCATCGATCCGTCCAGATGCCAGAAAAACGAATTCCTGAGGCTTTTGGCGGTTCTGGCGACATTCTCGTCAAGGCTGACCTTGTAGATCCGCTCGCGCACGCCGTTTTCCGGCACCGTTCCGCTAAACTCATCGATCTGCTCGCCGATCGTCCCGGTGAAGACGACCTGCTGTTCGTCGCTGAGGCTGACCCCGGGAAAGACGAGCACCCCGCGCGCCTCCAGTAAGCTCCGGATCTCATCGGCATAGTCGCCGCTCAACATGGCATCGACGCCGATCTCAACGCGTGCGCCGATTGCCGGCGTCAGGTGGGTCACAGCCATGACCGGGTTTTTGATGAGCATTTTATATCCGATGCCAGACTAGAGTATCGCGCCGGGAAGCGTTTGCCCTTTTACAGAATCTGAAGGGCATGGTGCAAACACATCATATTGCGAAGCGACGATAAGACAGGCGCGCAGGCCGATCACCGATCGTCATTGCCGATCACGGTGAACGGCGCCCACGCCGCCGGCCAGGCCCAGCTCTCCCGCCAGCCGGGCAGCGGCGTACCATCGGCGCGACGGCCGGTGCGGACCGCGCGCATCGCGACCTGCAGCGCGGCGGCGCGCGGCAATCCGGCCTTGCGCGCGACCAGCGTCTCGACCGTCAGCGCGGCGGTGGCATCGTCGGCGACGCGCCAGCGGCTCGCGAGCAACGATCCCGCGCCGGCATAGAGAAACGCGCGGCCGAGGCTCGACAGGCTATCGGCACCCGGCGTGCCATCGGCCGAGGCGGTGTTGCACGCCGACAGGATCACCCAATCGGCCGACAGGTGCATGCCCGCCACTTCGGATGCCGACAGCACGCCGTCATCCTCGGGTGAGCTTTTGTCGGGCGGGGTGAAGGCGAGGCCGGGTTCGCGCAGGCCCTCGATCTCGCCGGGCAATATGCCATGGGTGGCGAAAGCGAGGATGCGCGCGCCGCTCACCGCCGGATCGGAGCGGACCGATGCTTCGGTCGCGGCCGTGCCGAGATGGAGAGTCGCCGCCGGCACCTGCATCGTCGTCGCCATCGCCTTCAGCTCGACCTCGGTGCCGGGCAGCGGGCTCAATTCGCGCAATGTCGCGAGATCGGCGAGACCCTGACCGGCGCTGTCGACCGGCTGCGGAATCCGGAGGAAGGTATCGAGTTGGCGATCGGAGCCCGCAGGCCCCACGAAATGCGGCGCGCCATAGCCGACGAACGGGGTTGCCCCGGTGCCTCCGCTGACGGCCGGCATGACGGGTGTTACGCGCAGCACCGAGACCGCGGGCAAGGTGCTGATCGCATAGCGATCGCCGAACCAGAGCGTGCGCTGGAGCACGGCCGCATCGTCATCCTTCTCGCCCGCAACCGGCGGGGCCACCGGCAGCAGGCTGAACGGCAGTTCGGCCAGCGCGCCGCCGGTCACCACGAACAGGCCTTTGACGCCCTTCAGCGCCGGCTCGACCGGCGCGACGAGATCGCGGTAGAGGCCGAAGGCCGCGGCACGATCGAAGGCCGGCCAGCCGCCCGCACGATCGCCGCAGCCCTGCGGATCGAGCTGGCAGCGCAGCCCGTGGACGGTCGCGGCAACCGGCGCGGCGGCATTCGCCTGCCGCGACCAGACGATCGTCCGCGGCCCGATCGCGAAACTGTAGAGATCACCACCCGCGGGCACGATCAGCAACAGCCCGGCGTGGTGATCGAGCCGCGCCTGCGTGGCAGCGAGCGGCAGACTATCGGAGCCGATCAGTCGGGCATAATCAGGGAAGGCCGTCTTGAGCCGGCGGTCGGCATCGGCGAGATCGCGCGCCGCGCCGTCGAGCTTCGCACGCGTCTTCGCGATCTGCGCCACATCGCCCTGCACCAGCTGGCGCAGCAACCGCGCATCGAGCTCGGCGGCGAGATCGGACAGGACCTGCTGGCGGCGCACAAGCTCGCCGAGCGGCCCCGGCCCTGCCGCCGTCCGCGCCGCCGTCCGCGCCATGCTGCGCGCCGCGGCCGAAATCGAGAGATCCTGCGCGGCGAGGAAGGCTTCAGCGCGCAGGCCCGCCGCCTCGCTCGGGGCCTGCGCGGCGCGGGCCCAGCTCGCGCGGAGCAGCGCCGCGAAGGCGCCCGCGAGCGGATCGAAGCGGCTGGCATCGGTCGCGTCGCGGCCCGCCGCCTGCTGGGTGCTGCCGCTGTCACGGGCGTCACCGATCCGGCCGAGCCGACGGCGGCGGGCGATGTCGGCGGCCTCGCGCGCGGCCGCCACGGCATCGGCGGTGCGCCCGACCGCGAGATAGAGATCGGCCTGATCGATCAGCGCCTCGGCGAGCGCGGGATGATCGGGCCCGAACGCCGCGCGCCGCGCCGCCACCGCCTGCGCGTAAAGCGGCAGCGCGGCGTCGAGCTTGCCCTGCGCGGCGAGCACATGACCCAGCCGCAGCTGCGCGGTGGCGATGTCGGGATGGCCGGCGCGCAGCGCGGCGACGCGGATCGCCAGCGCCTGTGCCAGCATCGGCTCGGCCTCGGCCGCCCTGCCCTGCCGCTCAAGATTGACCGCGACGTTGGACAGGCCGATCGCGGTGATCGGATGGTTTGGCCCGTACACCGTCTGCCAGATCGCGAGGGCCTTGGCATAAAGCGGCGCGGCGGCGGCATAATTGCCCTGGCGGTTCAAATTATGCGCGGCATTATTATAACTGGTCGCCGCCGCCAGCCCCTTGCTATCGATCGCGCTGCGGATGGCGAGCGCGCGGGCATAAGCCGGGGCGGCATCGGCATAGCGCCCCTGCCCGTCGAGATTGAAGCCCAGGTTGTTATAACTGGTCGCCACCGCCGGATCGTCGGGGCCCAGCTCGGCGATCCGCACCGCGAGCGCCTGGCGGTACAGCGGCTCGGCCTCCAGCGGACGCCCGAGCGCATCGAGATTGGCCGCGACATTGCTTTCGATCAGCGCGAGATCGAGATCGCCGGGCTCCCACCCCCGCGCGATCGCCAGCGCCTTCGCATAAAGATCGCGGGCCTCGGTGAAGCGGCCCTGACGCCCGAGCGCGAAGGCGAGATTGTTATAAGCGAGCGCGGCCGGCCGGCCGCTCGCGCCCTTCGCCAGCGCGCGTTGCAGCGCGCCGCGATAGAGTGCCTCAGCCTCGTCATATTGCCCGAGCGCCTGCAGATTGGCGGCAAGGTTGGACATCGCCTCCGCCGTCAATGCGTGATCGGGGCCAAGCTTGCTCAGGAAAATGCCGAGCGCCCGGCGATAGAGCGGGGTCGCCTCGGCAAGCTTGCCCTGTTCGACCAGCCAGCCGGCGATCAGCGACAAGGTGCCCCCCACTTCGGGATGATCGGGGCCTTTGCTGCGCTCCTCGATCGCGAGCGCCGCCTGGCCGAGTGCAACGGCATCGGCCCAGCGCCGTTCGGCGGTGGCGGATTGCAGCCTGTCCTCGATCCGCGCGATGTCCGCCGCCGGATCGGGTGCCGCGAGCGCGGGGACGGCGCCGGCAAGTGCGAGCGCGAGCGCGAAGGAGCGGCGCGCCATCAGCCGCCGAACGGCAGCTTGATGCCGAACGGGCTCGCCTTTTGCTGCGCCGCGGGCATCGCCGCCTTGCAGCGTTCGGTGATATAATCCCGGCCCTTGATCGCCATGCACGCGCTATAGTCCGATTGGGCGGCGGTGCTGTCGCCGGCCGCGAGATCGCGCTTGATTTCGATGCTGCGGAAGTGATCGGGATCCTTGAAGCGGCTCTTGCCCTCAGCGATCAGCGCGTCACTGTCGCGCACGTCGCCATTGCCGAGCTCCATCTCGGTATAGGTTTCGTAGAGCTGGAGATTCTGGACGCCGCTGCCATAGCGGCCGGCATCGAAATAACTTGCCGCCACCGGGACATTACCCTGATCGCGCGCGGCCAGTGCTGCGACATAGTTGACGAAGGTCGGCGCCGAACGGCTCCCCGCGCCGAGCGCGCGAAGCTGCGTGGTCGCGCCGGCATAATCCTGCGAGAAATAGCTGCCGCGCGCCCTCATATAGGCATTGCGGGTCGCGATCGCGCGGCCATAATCAGGCCTGGCCTTGATCCGGGCGACCAGCGCGCCGGTATCGATCGGCGGGTCGGCGGTCGGATAGCCGGCTTGGAAATAGGCCGCGAGGCCGTTGCGCCGTTCCTCCGGCGGCAAATGGGTATCGCCGCCCAGCGACTTGGTGATGCCGCCGAGATTGTTGAGCAAAGCGCCGCCCGCGCTCTTGAGCAGGCCCGATCCCAGGCCGCCGATGCCGCCGCCGCTCATCAGGCCGGCGGCCCCGGTGCCGGCGAACCCCTTCATCGCTTCGCCCATGCTCTTCTGGACGGCTTCGGCGGCCTGCTTGCGTTTGTCGCGCGACGCCTTCTCGGTCTCGAACGCCTTTTGCAGCCGCGCGAAGACATTGGCATAGCTGTCGATCGTCATATTGCTGCGGATCAGCAGATCGACCGCCAGCGCGTCGGCCTGATTTTCCTGATCGCGATTCCACGAAGGCGCGAAAATGTCGTCGACCGCGAAGCGCAGCGCCTCCGCGACGGGCGCCGCATGGCGGGCACCCGCCGCCATCCCACCCTGCGCGCTGGAGAGCATGTTGGTGCCGCCACTGTTCTTCATCGCGCTGACCGCGCTGCCTGCCTGCCAGGCGATCGAAACCGCCTGGGTCGCGTTCCTGGCGCCCGCGATCGTCTCGGCCTTGGTGAAATGGCCGAGCAGCAGGTGCGAATATTCATGCGCGAGCACGAATAGCACTTCGGAATCCGATTGGGCGGCCTCGATCAGCCCCAGCGACACGATGATCGTATTGTCGGGCAAAGCCTGCGCCTGATAGGCCTCGTCGGCGCGGAACAGGATTTTTGGCGTGCGTTCGAGCGGCGCATAGGGCCAGGCTTTGGCAAAGGATTCGAGCACCGGCCGCAGTTCAAGTTCAAGCGCGGGGATCGCCATCAGGTCCATCCGCGCCGAGCGGGTGTTCATCACCTGCGCCGACAGCCCCATCGATCCAGCCGTATCGCCTGCCCCGGCGCGCATCTTCTGATTGTTGGCGCAAAGATCAGCCGAATTGAGCGTCGAAATATAGGGCGCCTTGTCGATCGAGAATTTGCCGCGCGCCTTGGCGTCGACCTTCTTCACCGCTGCCAGCGTGCCGGGTGCCGGCGCCGGGCAACCGGTGAGCGGCACATATGGCGCATCGGGAAGCGCCATGACGGCGGGCGCGGAAGCAACCGGCGCCGCCGTCGGCACCGATCCGCCACCCTTTTTTCTGGGAGCGGCATCGACCGGCGGAGCCGCCCCCACAGCGGCCGCCACAACGACCAGAATTACGCCGTTTCGCACCTCAATACCCTCCAGCTATCCCCCCGGACGCCCGTTGCTTCCCCCTTATTTCGCTCCACTTCCCGCGCAGCCCAGCCCCAGCGACTGCTGCAACCCATCCTCTTCCATCTTGGCGAATTTCATCGCATTGGCATCGCACTTGATCGCCGAAATGTCCCCGACATAGTCGACCGTCGAGAGCCGCAGCCAGACGAGCTTGCCGTCGAGCTGAATCCCCGCGAACCCGGTCCTCGCGCGGATCACCTGCGCGCCGGGCGAGCCCACCGCCGGCATCGATGCGACCGGCACGTCGCGAACCTTGATCCCGGCATCGTCGTAAATCGGCAGCGGATCGCGCTTATAGGCCTTGATTGCCGGCGCTTCGGCCGCACTGCCAGCAACCGGCATGGCCACCGCCACGCCCAGCAGGCTGATCATGAAAAGGCGCGCTATCCGGTCGGCCATCGTCCCATCCTGTCTTGGCTGCCCTTCGTTATACGGTGCGAAGGGCCGCCGGGTTGCGCCCTCGGCAAAGGCAATCGCGTCGATGCCGAAGTCTAAGACTTTTCGAACCTAGCGCTGTGAGCACCGTCACGGCGGTACCCTCAAGGATGCGGCGGTTCGAAGCCCTTGGCGCCGATGTGCATCTTCATGCCGTTCGGGCCCATCACATCACCCGGCACCATCCCGCTTGGGCAGGCGCCGGTCCATTTGCCATCCTGCACCGATTGGGACTCGGTCTTGCCCATGAAGGGCGGTGAAAAGCTCGTATGGCTTTCGGTGTGGAAGGCGGTATCGCCCTGATAAGTGACCACCGAGTTCGTGGTCATCGTCGATCCGCCCATCTTGCACACCGCCTGGGTGGTTGCGACCGCCCCGCTCACCTGCGTCGCCATTTTCGAACACATCGACTTGACCATGCTATTGCCCATTCCGGTCAGGTTCGCCTGCGTCGACCGATCGATGCACATCTTCGTCTGGAAGCTCTGCTTGCCATGCATCTGGGTCATGACCCACAGCCCCGGCTTGGAAAATGGCGGCGCGGCAGCGATGGCCACCGATCCGGCCGCCAACACGCCGGATGCCAACAACAGGCCGCGGCCGGCGGCAATGACAGAGCGATGTCGTGCGGAGCCAGGAAGGTTTCGGATCATGGGAGGACCATCCTTTTGAAAAACAATGGCTATGCCAATCATCTCAAGCGCATTGTCGATGCCGGTCGCCCACCGGCTGCGTTCCTGACTCGTTAACTATCATGGATACCGAAGCCGGGCGAGACTGTTGATGTGCCCGGCTTTACGGGCATTTAGTATTACGTCCCCGAAACTACTTCTGGCAGGCGACGATTGCGGCAATGACCGACAATGTTTCTTCGGGATCGCGGACACGGACGGTATCGAGGCCGAGTTCTTTTGCCGGATAATCATTGCCGCCCGGAAAGATCGCATCGCCGATGAACATCATCGCATCGAGTGCGATGCCGCTGGCCGCGCTCAGCTTCTTCAGGCCGTAAGCCTTGTCGACTCCTTCGCGGGTGATATCGATCGAGGTTGCCCCGCCCATGTTGATCGAAAGGCCAGGGAGCCGCTGACGCAGATCGGCCTGGATGATCCTGCGCTTTGCGAAATCGGGATCCCAATGCTCCTTTGCCCCGATCGGCGCCTGCTGGCCCAGCGCCGAAAAGGTGATCTGGCTGCCGCGATCCTCGATGCGCTCGCCCCAGGTCTGTTCGGGCACGAAGCCGGTCGCCACCAGCGCGGCATCGAACGCCGAAAGAATGGCCGCTTTCTGGGCATCATCGAACAGTTCGGCATAGATTGGCTGCCAGCCGCCATCATGCCGATAGAGCTTGGTGCCCGTCGTCGGCATCAGCCACAGCCGGCTCGCATCGGCGCGATCCGGCAGCCGGCTGGCGACCTGCTTGTCGAACTGGGGCCAGTCGCCGCCGGAGATCACCGCGACATGCGCGACCTCCAGCAGATCGGCCAGTGCCTCCGCCATCGGCTCGCCGAGCGGCTGCTTGCTTTCGGCGAGGGTTCCGTCGAGATCGAAGGCGACCAGTTCTTTCATTATCGCTCCTGAATATCACTGAATAAGCAAAGATGGTGCCGGTAGCGGTGACGACCGGCGGTTCGCAACACCCTTCAGTGGATCAGCGCCATTTTGGTTCCGTCTCCGACCGGCTGCGACCCTATGCCTCCGGATCGATGAGGTCACCGGTGATGCGGATGCCGGCGCCGTCAACCTTGTAGGTCTTGTTGAGGAAGATCAGGATCGAGGTCAGCGCCTCAGCCGCCGCCGAATTGGCGAGTGCACCGGCGTGAAGTCCGCGCAGACCCGCGGCATTGGCAAGGCCGACGACCACGCTGCGGGCGGCCTTGTCATCGCCGAACACCAGCACGTCGCAGCCGATATCGGCATCGGTTGCCAGCTTGTGCGCGGCGACATTGTGGAAAGCCGAGACCATCCGCACATCCTCACCCAGCATCCCCTGCGCCCGCACCGCGGCCGATCCCTCGGGCGGGAGCTGCACACGCATCACCTTCGGCGGCACCAGCGGCACGGTGGTATCGACCACGATCTTGCCGCCGACATGCGGGGCGATATCGGCCATCGTCGAAGCCTGGGCCGCGAACGGCACCGTCACGATCACGACATCGCCGGCGGCCGCCGCATCCGGGTTGCTCATGCCCCGTGCGCCATGGCCGATCGCATCGGCGGTCGCCTGGGCGCTTTCGGCCGAGCGCGAACCGATGACGATCGCGATGCCGGCCTTGGCCAGGCGCCCGGCAATGGCTGCGCCAAGCGCGCCCGTGCCGCCGACGACGGCGACGATCTGCTGGTTTTCCATGATGATTGCTCCTGTTCTATGCTGTGCCACCCGCCCCGCGGGCAGGCCGGCGAAGGATTATTGGGCGTCGATTGGCTCTGGCGAGGCAATCTGCCCGTACAAGGTCGTGCGCTGCCGCGACGGCCGGCTAATCGACGCGGCGAGCGCCACCATCTCGGCCGGGCCATATTCCTGACCATTGATGCCGCCGGCCGCCCGCGTGATCGATTCGTCCATCAGCGTGCCGCCCAGATCGTTGGCGCCGGCGTTCAGGATCGCGGCGGCGCCATCGGCGCCGAGCTTGACCCACGATACCTGGATGTTCGGAATGATCGGATGCAGCACGATCCGCGCGATCGCGTGCATCAGCACGGTTTCGCGGTAGCTGGGGCCCGAGCGCGCCTTGCCCTTGCGCCACAAAGGCGCCTCCATATGGACGAACGGCAACGGCACGAATTCGGTGAAGCCGCCGGTCTCCTCCTGCAGCGCGCGGATGCGCAGCAGATGACGCGCCCAGTGGCGATATTCATCGACATGGCCGAACATGATCGTCGCGGTGGTACGCAGGCCCACGGCATGAGCGGTGCGCATCACCTCGATCCATTCGTCGGCGCTGACCTTGTCGGGACAGATGATTGCGCGCACTTCGGGATCGAGAATCTCGGCCGCCGTGCCCGGCAAGGTCGACAGCCCGGCCGCCTTCAGCCGACTCAGGAAATCCTCGAGCGGCAGGCCCAACGTCTGCGCGCCATGCGTCACCTCGAGCGGCGAGAAGGCGTGGATGTGAATATCGGGCGCGGCGGCACGAACGGCGTTCAGGACATTGAGATAGGTGTTGCCGTCATATTCGGGATGGATGCCGCCCTGCAGGCAGACCTCGGTCGCCCCGCGTTCGACGGCTTCAGCCGCGCGTCGGCCGACTTCTTCGAAATCGAGCTTGTAGGCCGGCCCGCGCATCTCGCGCGTGCTGCCCTTGGAAAAGGCGCAAAAACCGCAGCGATAGAGGCAGATGTTGGTGTAATTGATGTTGCGGTTGACGACATAGGAGACGATATCGCCCGCCATTTCACGCCGCAGCCGATCGGCAAAACCGGCGATCGCCACGACATCGTCACCATCGGCGCGAAACAGTGCGATGATATCCCGCTCGTCGAGCCGATTGTCGGCCTTCACCTTGTCGAGGATCTCCGCAATCCGGGGCGACGGTTCCTGTAATCCGCCGAGGCCGATCAGCGGCACCACATCGCCATGCCCGGGGAACCAATCGTCATTCCGCGGCAGGCCGCGCGCATCGATCGCGCGACGCACCCGCGTCACCAGCCCGGCATCGAGCCACTGATCGGCGTCGAGCGCATAAGCCGGCCCGATCGCCAGTCGCTGGGTGAGCAACCGCCCCGCCGCCTCGGTCGCATCGGCAAGCAGTTCGAGATGCGGCCACGGCGCCTCGGGATTGACATGATCGGGCGTCACCGGGGAGACGCCGCCCCAATCATTGACGCCGGCGCGCAGCAACGCCGCCAGTTCATCGGGGCGATGCAGGTTCGGCGGCGCTTGGATCGTCATCGCCGGGCCGAGGATCAGCCGTGCCATCGCGATCGTCCACAGATGCTCCTCGAGCGGCGGTTCGGGATGATCGGCCATCTTCGTATCCGGCTTCGCCCGGAAATTCTGGATGATGACTTCCTGAATATGCCCGTATTCGGCGTGCAGATCGCGGATTGCCACCAGCGCCTCGATCCGCTCCAGGCGGGTCTCGCCGATGCCGATCAGCAGGCCGGTGGTGAAGGGTACCTTCGCCCTGCCCGCAGCTTCAATCGCCGCCAGCCGCAGCGCCGGCGCCTTGTCCGGCGATCCGAAATGCGGCCCGCCGCGCACACCGAGCCGATCGGACGCCGTTTCCAGCATGATCCCCATCGACACCGCATGCGGGCGCAGCGCCGCATAATCTTCGGCATCCATGAGCCCGGGATTTAAGTGCGGCAGCAGCCCCGTTTCATCGAGCACCGCACGCGCCATCGCACCGAGATAGGAAAGCGTCGTCGCATGGCCGGCGGCATCGAGCGCATCGCGGGCCGCGGCATATCGTGCTTCGGGCTTGTCGCCGAGCGTGAACAGCGCCTCGCGGCATCCGGCCGCCACACCCGCGCGGGCGATGGCCAGAACCTCGTCGCGGCTGAGATAGGCGTTACCGACATGGCCCGGCGTCGTCGCGAAGGTGCAATAATGGCAGACATCGCGGCACAATTTCGTGAGCGGGATGAAGACCTTGCGCGAGTAAGTGACATTCCGGCCATGGGCGTCGAGCGTCGCCGCTTCGGCCACCGCCATCACTTGCCCGAGCGGCACGCGCTCGACATGCGATGCGATGTCGCCTGGCGACATTGTCCTGAACTCTTCGAGCATATTCGTCACCACGCATCTCCTTGCCGTCGCAAGGCCCTTCCCATTCCGTCGCTAGCCCCCGCACCCGACTCCGGCCCATCGATGCCCGCCTCCCGAGGGCGTTCGGACAAAGCGGCAAATCCCGTGCCCTCCTCGATCGGATCAGGCAACGGATTTCCACATTCACAATCTGGTAGATAGGGGCATTTTGATATGCCGCTGTGTATTCGGCACCCAAATTGCTGCCCAGGATCAGGGGGCGACGACGTTCAACGCACCCGGCTCGATGCTGAATCGCAGCGGTGATTGCAACCGCAGCAGCTCTCCGTCCAGCGCAATCTCGATCGAACTGCCGGACGACCACACCGTCAGCGCCTCGCAATCGCCGATCGCCACGAAATCGCGTTTCCGATCGGCCCGGCCTGCCAGCGCGCGCAGCGCAAACCAGATGAGACCTATCCGGGAGCGATGCGCGACCGCATAAACGGACAATTTTCCGTCGGACAGCGATGGTCGCCGACCGACTTCACCCGCGTCGAGCGCGTAATGATTGTTGCCGACGAACAGCAAGGGTGTGACCAGGGGCTGCGCGCCGGTGCCCATGTCGACGTGCAGCCTGTGATGCGTCAACCGCGAGAGCACCTGCCATGCGGCCGGAACCGTCGCCAGCCATTTCGGCCAGCCCGTACGCTCGCGGGTGTCATCCCGACTGCGGACCATCTCGGGATAGACGCCGATCGAGGCATTGTTGACGAAGCGGCGTCCGTTGACGTCACCGACGTCGATCGCGACCGCCCGACCATCAACGGCGAGCTTTGCAGCCGCATCTATTTCCGCCGGAACACCCAGATCGCGGGCAAGGTGGTTGAGCGTACCGAGCGGCAGCAACGCGATTTCGGTATCGGTTCCGCGCGCGGCCTCCGCCGCACAGGCCATGGTGCCGTCGCCGCCTGCGACCACCACCCTTCCGTGCCCGGCCAGACGGCGAAAGGTGTCGGGAATGTCCGCGCCCTCGATCAGATGAAGATCGATCGCCGTCCCGGCCTTCGCAAACGCCGCCGTCAAGGTATCGGCAAGGGCATCGCCGGCCGCGGCAGCAGCGCCCCCGGCGCGGTTCACGATCAGCGGCAGCGGAGAGTCAGTCACGGTGGCGTAACGGCCTCGCCCGAAAAAGGTTCACGGCTTTCGGTCGGCAAGCAATATTGCGCCGCCCGTCCACAGCAGCCCATATCCCCAGCCGGCCAGAACGTCGCTCGGCCAGTGGACGCCAAGCCCGATCCGGCTCAGCCCGACAGCCCCAGCAAAGCCCATCGCGGCGGCCACCCAGCGCGGACCACGGTTGAACGCGATCACGAGCGCAACGCCCGTCAGCATCGCGCCCGCGCTGTGCGAACTCGGGAAGCTCGCCGAATCGACGAGCACCAGCCGCTCGACCAGCAGCGGACGCGGACGATGGACTGCGATCTTGATCAGTTCGACGAGAATCCGTCCGCTGGCGATGGTCGCAAACAGCCAGATTGCAACGCGCATTCGGCCCGTCATCGCCAATCGGGCGATTGCCAGCAGCCCCACGGGAATCAGCGCTGCCGCCCCGCCGATTCTCGTCAGAACAATCGCAATCGGGGCATAGGGACTGGCGGGATCGAGCCGCATAAGATGATAAAGTTCGTCATCCCATCGGGCGAAGCCGCGCCACAGGCACAGGTCGGCCACCAACAGAATGATGCCGAATATGGCGAGCGGGGCCGCAACCGGCCGCATCGCGGCCCCGGTCGGGGGCTCAGCGATCGGTATGCCCGGGGGCCGGAAAGCTCAGATAAGCGAGCCGGCGAACCTCGCGCCGCCCGCGCACCACCGTGTCGAGGATCAGCCCGCAAAAGCCGTTGAGCACCGCCATGATCATCAGGCCGGTCGACAGCAAGGCGGTCGGCAGGCGCGGCACGAGGCCGGTCTGCCAATAAGTGATGCCGAGCGGGATCGACAGGATGATCGCCAGCAGGGCGAGCGCGACACCGATCGCGCCGAAGAACAGAACCGGCCTTTCGAGCCGGAACAGCGTTCCGATCGTCCGCAATATCCGCCAGCCATCGCGATAGGTGGACAATTTGGAGACCGATCCCTCGGGCCGCGCGCCATAGGCCGTCACCAGCTCGCTGACCGGCATCTGCAGCTCCAGCGCATGGACGCTGATTTCGGTTTCGATTTCGAAACCTTCGGACAGAACCGGAAAGCTCTTCACGAACCGGCGTGAAAAGACCCGATAGCCCGACAATATATCGGAGAAGCTGGTGCCGAACAGGCGCGCCAATATGCCCGTCAGCATCGCATTACCGAACCGGTGGCCGCGCCGATAGGCTTCCTCAACTTCGGAGCGGCGCGCGCCGACCACCATATCGAGCCGTTCATCGAGCATCATGCGGATCATCTCCGGCGCCGCGGCGGCATCATAGGTCGCATCGCCATCGGCCATCACATAGATGTCGGCTTCGACATCCGAAAACATCCGGCGCACGACATGGCCCTTACCCTGCATCCGCTCGGTCCGCACGATGGCACCAGCCGCCCGTGCAACCTCCACCGTGCGATCCCGGCTATTGTTGTCGAACACATATATGCGAGCGTCGGGCAACGCCGCGGCGAAGCCCTTTATGGTCGCGGCGATCGCCGCCTCTTCATTGTAACAGGGGAGGATGACCGCGATATCTGGCTGCATAGGGCCGGTGATAACCAGCCAGCGCATATCTGTCATCACCGGAGATGACGATCATTAATCCGCGCTTCGTAAAACGATCGGCAATCGCCTATCAATCATATGGGCAGCCCTAATGTCCGTGATTCGGAGCCCTCATATTCTGCAATGTTTCGAATGGACGGGATGAAGATCAGGCTGCTTTCCATATTGCTGCTGAGCATCGTGCTGCTGCTGCCCGCCCTGCGCAACGGCCAGCCGTTCATGATGAGCGATACCACAACCTATGTGCGCGGCGCCGATGCGGCGATCTACAAGCTAACCGGCATCCGGACGATGTGGACCGGCACCTTCCTAGAGCGTTACGAGCATGCCGAGCCGACGGCGCCATCTTCATCGACCGACCATCAGCCGCGCGATGCGGCCGACCTGCCTGTGACCATCAATGGGCGATCGGTCTATTACGGCATGCTGCTCTATCTCTCCTGCCTGTTCGGCAATTTCTGGGGCGCAGCGATCGTCCAGATCGTGCTGACGGCAACGGCAATCACGCTTGGCGTCGAGCAGATTTCACGGGCACTGGGAAAAGCCCCGCCCAGTATCGGAACGGTGCTGGTGATGGCCGTCGTGATCGGGCTTGGCCCCGCCGGCTATTTCGCCGGCTACATGATGCCCGACATCTTTCTGCCGCTGGCCGTGATAGCCTTTTGCCAGCTCGGCCTGCTGTGGCGCGTGCTGACCCGGAAAGAGCGGGGATTCTGGCTTGGCTTGTTGACCGCTGCCCTGCTGTTCCACGCGCTGCATGTCGTGATCATCGCGTCGGGATTTGCCGCGCTCCTGCTACGATCGGGACGTTCGCCCGAAGCAGACGGTCGATCGCGCCTGATCGCGATTCTCGCGACCTTGCTGTTGGCGCTGTCAGGACAGGCCATTTTTCACCTGGCGGTGCGCGAAGCCACCGGCGCCGGCCCGGTCGACGTGCCGTTTCTTACCGCGCGGCTCACGGCGGACGGCCCGGGCGAAGGCTATCTGAGGACGCATTGCCCAGCCGCCGGGTTGCGGCTGTGCAACTATCTGCACCGGCTGCCGATGGACAGCGACACCTTCCTGTGGAACCACGATCCGAATACCGGCATCTTCTCGGCGGTGCCACCGCGCGATCGACGCGCGATTGCCGCCGAACAATTCGCATTCGTCGCCGGCGTTGCCGTCGATCGGCCAATGGCACTTGCGAAATCGACGGTGGTTTCGATCGGTCGGCAGATCGCAAAATGGCGGCTGGCCGAATTCAATTATGGCCAGCGCCAACGCGAGACGTTCGACGCGAAATTGCCGGCCCCCATCATCGCATCGACATCGGCATCGGCCGCCTACCGGCAAGCCATGCCGGTGCGTTTCACCGAAATCGCGACACCGGTCCTCGCGCTGGTGGCGCTGGCGGCGATCGTGCTTTTCGCGCGATCGCCGATCGAGCGCAGGACGATCCTGCCCTATCTGGCATTCGCCATCGGCGCGCTGCTGCTCAATGCCATCATCTGCGGTGCCATATCGACACCGCACGACCGCTATCAGATGCGGCTGATCTGGATTTTGCCTTTCCTGGCGGTGGCATTACGACCCGATCTGGGCATGCGATCGGGGCGTCTCATCCGAATTACAACAGCCTGAAAGGACATCGGACATGATCGAGCCACTTCGCGATATCATGGCGCGCCTGCGCGATCCCGAAAATGGCTGCCCGTGGGACAAGGTTCAGGATTTCCGATCGATCGCGCCTTATACGATCGAAGAGGCTTATGAAGTCGCCGATGCGATCGCACGCGACGATATGGCCGCGCTCAAGGACGAACTCGGCGACCTGCAGCTGCAGGTCGTCTATCACGCTCGCATGGCCGAAGAGATCGGCGCGTTCGCCCTCGGCGACGTGATCGACATGATCTGTGCGAAGATGGTGCGCCGCCACCCCCATGTTTTCGGCGACGGCGAATCCCCGGGCTGGGAAGAGATCAAGGCCGCCGAACGCAGCGCCCATGACGACGATAGCGCGCTTGCGGGTGTTGCGCTCGCCCTCCCCGCGCTGCTGCGCGCCGAGAAGATCCAGAAGCGGGCGGCCCGTACCGGCTTCGACTGGCCCGACGATCGCGGTGCGCGCGCGAAGATCGACGAGGAAATAGCCGAAGTCCTGGAGGCCCGTTCACCGGAAGATCAGGCCGAAGAGATTGGCGATCTTCTGTTCGCGGTCGTCAACTGGGCGCGCCACCTGAAGATCGATCCCGAGGCCGCGCTGCGCGGCGCCAACGCCAAATTCGAGGCGCGCTTCCGCGCGATGGAGGGCATGGCCGGCGATGCCTTCGCAGGCCTGACGCTCGACGAGAAAGAGGCGCTGTGGCAACGGGCGAAGCGCGAAAGCAAGAATTGAAGGCTTCACATTCTCCCTTCAATCGAGGGGGAAAAGGCAATCACCTCAGCCGGCGACCCGTTTCCCCATGCTCAGAACGTCATCGAAGCCGTAGCCGATATTCTCATAAAAGCGGGTGACCGCGCGGTTTGCCATGCGGACCTGCAGATTGATCTTGGTGCATCCCATTTCCCGAAGGCGGGTTTCGGCGGCTTCGACCAGCGCGGCACCGATGCCACTGCCGCGGTGGGATCCCCGCACCGCCACATAATTGAGCCAGCCACGGTGCCCGTCATAGCCGGCCATGATCGTGCCAATGACTTCGCCGCCATCAACCGCGACCAGAAACAGGTCGGGCTGGACAGCCTGCTTCTGCCTTATGGCGACCTCCGCGCGGTTCCACGGAGAATCATTGGGAAATGCTTCCTCCCACACCGCCTTCACGCCGACAAAATGGCTGTCGCGATAGACTTGGATGTCCACCATAGGCCCTCCTACGGAATGAATATGACGCAGCGCGCATCCGTTGCAAAGTAAGACCGAGAGGGGAGAAGTACGTCGTCAGCCCCGTGAATCGAAACGGTCCATATCCGTATCCGACAGCCTGACCTCGACGATCATGCGATCGCCCTCGACTTCCTGCCCCAGCACTTCGCCATGGGCATGCAACCAGGCCATGCCGGCTCCGTTTGCAAGATCCACCGACAGCGTCCGCACCCTTTTGCCTCCGCTCAGCCGATCGGAGACGATCCGCCGCAGGGCATCCACGCCTTCGCCCGACAAGGCCGAGAGCAGCACGACATCATCGCGGCGTGCCGCCTCGCCCTCGACGCGAACGCGTTCATCTGGTCCGAGCCTGTCGACCTTGTTCCACACTTCGAGGATCGGCGCGCCCTCGCCCGCCAGCACTTCGGGCGCCTTGGGTCCGACGCCGATCTCGCCCAGCACATCGAGAACGTCGGCGGCCTGCGCGTCGCTGTCGGGGTGGGCGATGTCGCGGACATGGACAATCAGGTCGGCACCCGTCACTTCTTCGAGCGTTGCCCGAAACGCCGCCACCAGCTGTGTGGGAAGATCGGAAACGAAGCCCACCGTGTCGGACAGGATCGCCTTGTCGATACCGGGCAGCGTGATCTGCCGCATCGTCGGATCAAGCGTCGCGAACAACAGATCCTCAGCCATCACCGCCGCACCCGTCATCCGGTTGAACAGGGTCGATTTGCCGGCATTGGTATAGCCGACCAACGCGATGACCGGCCAGGGCGCACGCTGGCGCCGGGCGCGGTGCAGGCCACGCGTGCGGCGGACCTGCTCGAGCTCGCGGCGCAGCTTTGCCATGCGATCACGGATCAGCCGGCGATCCGCCTCGATCTGCGTTTCGCCGGGGCCCCCGAGGAAGCCGAAGCCGCCGCGCTGCCGCTCAAGATGGGTCCAGCTGCGGACCAGGCGCCCCGCCTGATAATCGAGATGCGCAAGCTCGACCTGCAGCCGCCCTTCGGCGGTCGCCGCCCGCTCGCCAAAAATTTCGAGGATCAGACCGGTCCGATCAATCACCTTGGCGTTGACCGACTTTTCAAGATTGCGTTGCTGGATCGGCGTGAGCGCACCATCGACGATCAGCAATTCGGCCTCGGCCATGCGCGCAGCCGTGGCGATCTGTTCGACCTGCCCCGATCCGAACAAGGTCGCCGGTTTGGGATCGCGGACGCGGAACGACAGCCGCTCAACGACATCGACCCCGATCGCGGCCGCCAGACCGGCGGCCTCGTCCAGGCGCGATTCGGCGCTGCGCTGGCTATCGCC
Organism: Sphingomonas sp. YR710; assembly: GCF_900101455.1. Taxonomy (GTDB): domain Bacteria; phylum Pseudomonadota; class Alphaproteobacteria; order Sphingomonadales; family Sphingomonadaceae; genus Rhizorhabdus. The sequence goes on from NZ_FMZJ01000007.1 coordinate 84,108, forward strand.
CGCACGTTCGGGGAGAGCCACCAGCGCCCGTGCGCCGCGGCTCAACCCCTCATCGTCCTCGCGATCAAAAACGCTCAATCGTCGTCCGTGTCGTCGTCGTCACCGTCGATTTCGGCGAGATTCAGCGGATGCGCCGGCTGAACGGTGGAGATCGCATGCTTGTAAACGAGCTGCGACAGTCCATCGCGGCGCAACAGCATGCAGAACAGATCATAAGCCGCGATTTCGCCCTGAAGCATCACGCCATTGACCAGGAACATTGTCACCGGTTCACGCGTGCGCCGCACCGCCGATAGGAAAACATCCTGCAAAAGATGCGATTTGCGATCCTCGAAGGTCTTTTCGATATCCGAAAGGTCCACCGGGTGCGCGGGCATTACCGTTGAGATCGCATGCTTGTAGATCAGCTGCGATTGTCCATCGCGGCGCAACAGCACCGAGAAGTTATCGAACCAGGTGATGATCCCCTGGAGCTTCACGCCCTTCACGAGGAACATCGTGACGGGGGTTTTGGTCTTGCGGACCGAGTTCAGGAAAATATCCTGCAAGTTATTGACCTTATCGGCCATTTGCCGGTCTCCGGTCTTGGCGGATCATAGCCCGCTATTGCGCCGTTGCATGGCATCGTGCACCTGCCGCCGGGTGCGGAGGCAGGGGCATCTTATCGCCTGCAAATCGATCCGTCCATCTCGCAGACGCAGCATTTATTCGGAATCATCATCGCGCGGATCGACAAGGCCCAAGGTCTTGAGTTTACGGTGCAAGGCCGACCGCTCCATGCCGATGAACGAGGCCGTACGCGAAATATTCCCCGAAAAGCGCCGTATTTGGACGCGCAGATATTCGCGTTCGAAATTTTCGCGTGCCTCGCGCAATGGCGTGCCCATAATCGATCGCGCGGCTTCGCCAGGCGACATCCGCACCTGATCGCTCAAGATCTCGGCCGGCAGCATATCGAGTTCGATCCGACCGATGCGATCGCCCGGCGCCAATATGATCGTCCGTTCGACGATATTGCGAAGTTGCCGGACATTGCCCGGCCAGTCGAATGCCTGAAGCACACCCACAGCATCCTCCGTGACCTGCGGCGTCGGCACCCGGCGCTCGGACGCAAAGCGCGCGACAAAATGATCGATCAGGGCCGGGATATCCTCGCGCCGCTCGTTCAATGCCGGGATATGAACCGGGACAACATTCAGCCGATAATAGAGATCCTCCCGGAAGCGACCGGCGGCAATCTCCTCGGCCAGGTTGCGCGACGTTGCCGAGACGACCCGAACATCGACTTTGACGATCCGCTGTCCGCCGACCCGGTTGAACGCCTGCTCAGTCAGCACGCGCAGGATCTTTGCCTGCGTGGTCATCGGCATATCCGCGATCTCGTCGAGAAAAAGGGTGCCGCCGTGCGCGCGTTCAAGCAAACCCGATCGGATCAGCTCGCCATTTTCTTCAAGGCCGAACAATTCCTCCTCGACCCGTTCAGGCTCCATCCGCGCGCTGCTGACGATAATGAAGGGCGCCTGTGCCCGGTGGCTCCACAGATGAAGCAATCGCGCCGCAACCTCTTTGCCCACGCCCGCAGGGCCGCTGATGAGGACACGGCTGCCGGTCGCCGCGACTCGCTTCAAGGTCGCACGAATCGTATTGATCGCCGCCGAATTGCCGGTAAGTTCATCCTCCTGCCCGATCTGGGCCCGCAGCGTCGCATTTTCGCGGCGCAGCCGCTCGGTCTCGGTGGCACGCCCGACGAGCATGAGCAGACGTTCGGCCTCGAATGGCTTTTCGATGAAATCGGTGGCCCCCCGCCGGATCGCGGCGACCGCCGTATCGAGATTGCCGTGCCCCGAGATCATCAGCACCGGCAGCGTTGAATCCCGGCGTTTGATTTCGTCGAGCAAATCGAGCCCGTCGAGCCGCGACCCTTGCAGCCAGACATCGAGCAGCACAAGCGAAGGCCGCCGCTCGTCAATCGCCGCCAGTGCCGCGTCGCTGTTCGCCGCGGTCCGCGCGGCATAACCGTCATCCTCCAGCACACCGGCGACTAGATCGCGGATATCTTCCTCATCATCGACGATCAAAATCTCAAGCGCCATGATCTAGCCGTTCCCACTTCTGTTGAGCGCCGGAAGGCGCGTATCTTCGACCAAATCGTCAGAATCATCTTCATTGCCGGCCAGGCTGCGAAGCGTTTCCAGGTTGAAATCGAGTTCGACCAAAGTCCCGCCACCGGGCCGATCGCGGAAGGCGATCGCACCGAAATGGTCTTCGACGATCTTGCGGACGATCGCGAGGCCCAGGCCCGTTCCGCGCGAGCGGGTTGTCATATAGGGTTCGGTAAGCCGCTCGCGTTCGGGTGGTAACCCGGGGCCATTATCCGCCACCACCAGCCGCAACCGACCGTCGACAACGCGGATCGTCATCGCAATCACGCCCGGCGCCGACTGACTCCGATTCTCTTCGATCGCCTCGACCGCGTTCTTGACGATATTGGTCAGCGCCTGGCCGAACTGCCGGCGATCGCACACCATCAACGGATTTTCCTGATCGCTATCCAGGCTGAAGCTGATCGTCGGGTGGGCGACTTCGTGCAGGAACATCGCCTGCCGCGCGATATCGACGATCGCCTCTTCGCGGAACGTGGGCTTGGGCATGCGCGCGAACGACGAGAATTCGTCGACGATCCGGCGCATATCGCCCACCTGGCGGATGATTGTTGCGGTCAGCCGTTCGAATACGGCCGGATCCGAGGTGACTTCCTTGCCATATCGGCGCTGCAGCCGCTCCGCGGCCAGCTGGATCGGCGTCAGCGGGTTCTTGATCTCGTGCGCGATACGGCGCGCAACGTCTGCCCAGGCCGCACGGCGCTGATCGGCGAGCCGCTGAGTGATGTCATCGAAGGTCAGGATATGGCCGGATTCGTCGCTGACGCAGCGGACAGCCAGTGTCTTGGGTTCGCCGTCGACGATAAGCTGCGCCACCATTTCGCGGTTGCCGCCATCGAGCAGCCGGTCCATCTCCGCCGACACGTCCGCCAAAGCGAGGCCGTCGATCGAGTTCGGCAGCTTCAATATCGCCTTGGCCGAGGTGTTGGCGAGCGTGATGCAGCGCCGGTCGTCAACCGATATGATGCCTGCAGTCACGCCCGACAGCACCGCCTCCATGAAGGACCGGCGGCTTTCGAGCTGGGTGTTCGCTTCGATCAACGCCCCCGTCTGCTCGCCCAGCTTGCGCGTCATCCGGTTGAATGCGCTGCCGAGCGAACCGATCTCATCCTGCTTGGGCGATGGCTTCACCCGCGCCGACATATCCCCCGCGGCCACCCGCCGCGCAGCGGCCACCAGTTCGTTGACCGGCCGCACCAGGCGATCGGCAACCGTTATAGCCACCCAGATGGCGATGCCGAGGATCATCAGCGAGACGAACATCAGCGTGATGTTGAACCGAACCTGCAAGGCGCGTGCGCGATCGACCAGAGCGACATAATCGCCAAGCGCCGATCGCGCACGCGCGGCTTGCGCCAACACCACCGGATCGGATTTGCGTGAAACATAAAGATAGGTCTGGCTGGCCCGATCGATCAGGATCGAGCCTTCGATGCGGTCGCCAGCCTCGGCCGTGATCCGCGGCTGACCGCCTTGCATGAATTGCAGCGCCGCCAACGGCAGCCGCTTGAGAAGCGGGCGCTTGTCCAGGTCTGCAAGCGCGATAAGTTGCAGCGATTGATCACGCCCCACGCTGATGATCGCGGCTTCCGACAGGTTGCGGTAGGCAACCTGTCGCGCGAAGAACGGGCTGAACCGCGGATCATCGATGCTGATGCTGCCAAGCGCGTTGCGGATATCATCGGCCATCGGCACGATTTCGCCATGGACCCGCTCTTTGCCTTCGTTGACATAAGCCTGCGCGACCCGCTCGGCACTGACGAGCACGACGCGCGCCTTGTCCGAAAACCAGAATTCGATGCCGAACTGGAAGAGTAGCGAGGCGAAGATCACGACGAGCAATGTCGGAACTGTCGCAATCACCGAGAACAGGCCAACCAGCCGAACGTGCAATCGCGCCCGGCCCCCAAGTTCGGATCGCGCGGCGCGCCCCTGCGCGATCCGGCGCGCCGCGAGCACCATTAATCCCATGAACGGTACAAGGTTGGCCACCAGCAGCAGGGCGACCAGCTGCGGCGTCAGAAACTGTTCGGGAGCGCCCTCGCCCGAAATCGCCCGATAGCTGACGATCGCGACCGCCAACGCCAGCAACGGCGTGATCACTTCAAGCCAGGGGATCAGCCGCCTGAGCCGCCAGGTGACCGCCATCCGCCTCCGGAACCGCTGAACTTTGTACCTGACCGCCATCATCGTGGCTTCCTTACCACAATAGCGTGACCTCTGGAACACAGTTGCGGCAGGTGACCTGCCGCCCGGCCAGACTTAATCGGCGCGGCGCCCGGTTCCCGCATCGATTCCAAGATCGGTCAGCTTCTTGCGCAGCGTGTTGCGGTTGATGCCCAGCAGACGCGCGGCGCGCAGCTGATTTCCCTTCGCAGCGGCCATGCTGAGTCGCATCAGCGGTTGCTCGACCTCCGCCAAGATCCGATCATATAGTCCGTCGGGCGGCAGATCGCGGCCGAAGGTGGCGAAGTAGCGCGCAAGATGGCCTTCGACGGCATCGGCCAGGCCGCCCGCCGGCGACAGCGGAGCCGTGGCGGCCTCGACAGTCGGCGACAATTGAAACTGCAGTTCGATCACGCTGGCCGTGATCACATCCTCTCGGCTGAGGACGGCCAGGCGACGCATAAGATTTTCGAGCTCGCGGACGTTGCCGGGCCAAGCATAGTGCATCAACTGGTCGATCGCGCTGCCATCGAGCGCCTTGCGGGGGAGCCCATCGGCCGCCGCGCGATCGAGAAAATAGCGCGCAAGCTCACCGATATCCTCTCCACGCTGGCGCAGCGCGGGCAGACGGACCGGCACGACGTTGAGCCGATAATAGAGGTCTTCGCGGAAGCCCCCTTCGGCAATCAGCTTCGGCAGATCCTTATGGGTCGCGGCGATGATGCGGACATCGGCGCGGATCGACCGCGATCCGCCGACGGTGGTGAATTCGCCGGCCTGCAGCACGCGCAGCAGCCGGGTCTGCGCCTCCTTGGGCATGTCACCGATTTCGTCCAGAAACAGGGTGCCGCCCTGGGCCTGTTCGAACCGCCCGGCCGTGCGCGTCTGGGCGCCGGTAAAGGCACCCCGTTCATGACCGAAAAGTTCGGACTCGATCAGTTCGCGCGGAATCGCTGCCAGATTGACGGCAATGAACGGCGCTGCCGCGCGCGGGCCAAAATCATGGATCGCCCGCGCGACCAGTTCCTTGCCGGTCCCCGATTCGCCCAGCACAAGCACCGTCAGATCATTGGCGACAACGCGTGCGATCGTGCGATAAACCTCCTGCATCGGCGGGGAGCGGCCGATCAAGGGCAGGTCTTCGGTGGCCTTATCAACGGGGCTGCTGCCATTCGAACCCTTGCGCGCCGCCAGGGCGTCGGCGACCGCGCGGGTCAACTCGGCGAGATCGAACGGTTTGGGCAGATAATCGAACGCCCCCTGCTCGGTGGCGCGCAACGCCGTCGTAAAGGTATTCTGCGCCGACAGGACGATCACGGGCAGCCCGGGATTGGTCGCCAATACCTCCGGGATCACATCGAGGCCGTTGCCGTCCGGCAGCACCACGTCGGTCACCAGCACCTGCGGATCGAAGCTCGCGATCATCCGACGCTGCTCGGCCACGGAAGCGGCTGTTTCGACAGTGTAGCCCGCACGGCGCAAAGCCTCACGCACCACGGTGCGAACTGCGCCATCGTCGTCAACGACAAGAACCCTGCCCCCAGTGGTCATGCCGTCACGCGGGCACGTGGGAGGAGAAGCCGGAATACCGTCCGTGTCGGACTGCCCTCACGCGCATATTCGATGATTCCTCCTTGATCGGACACAAGCTTTTCCACCAGCGCGAGACCCAGGCCGCTGCCCGCGCGCTTCGTGGTGACGAACGGATCGAACAGGTGACCCTCTATCTCCTCCGGCGCGCCGGGTCCCTCATCGATCACGCACACCTCGATCGGCAGTGGCTGGCGCGCATCGTCGTCGGCACGGCGCATCGATACGCCATGGCGATAGGCGGTCGTCAACGTGATGGCGCCGGGTTCGCCGCTCATCGCTTCAGCCGCGTTCTTGAGCAGGTTGATCAGAATCTGGATCAGCGAATCGCGATGCCCGAGCACCGCCGGCAGCGAGGGATCATAGACCTCGCGGATCAGCCGCCCTTCGGCAAATCCCTTGAGCGCAACGGCGCGGGCATGACCAAGGATGGCGTGGATATTCTGCGGCCGCATCTCGATCGGGCGGGTATCGGTGAAACCCTGCATGCGATCGATCAGGCCGGCAACGCGATCGACCTCCTCGCGGATCAAGCGGGTCAATTCCCGCGAATCATCGTCCACGCAGCTTTCCAGCAACTGGGCAGCGCCGCGCACCGCGGACAGTGGATTCTTGATTTCGTGCGCGAGCATCGCCGCCGCCGCAACCGCCGTGCGCGTCCCGCCCTCGCGCTCGCTCGATCGCGCCACGAACGGCCCGCGTGCATGGCCATGGATGGAAACTACGCGCCATCCCATCCGATCGGGCACCGGCCCGACCATCAGATCGACCTTCATCCGGCGGCGGCCGGGCAGGAAAATATCGATGTCATAAGCCGCAAAAGGTGCATCATTCGGCATCGTCGTCAGCGGATGGCCGATCGCCTCGACGATCGGCCGTCCAACGATCTGGTTGCGGCTGAGATTGAACAAGGATTCGCAGGCCGAATTGACATCGACCACCCTGCCCTCAGGATCGATGACAATCACCGCCGTTGCCATCGCGGCCAGGATTTCCGACGCAATCGGGGAATCGACGGGCCTATCAGCCGCCGGTGCACGCCTGCCGAAACGGATCAGGCCGCTGCCCGGGAGAGCCATGGTGCATAGAATTCGGCCAGCATCGCGATGACACGGGCGGGATCGGCTTCCTGATTGGCCTTGAAGCGGAATTCGGCCGAGCCGTGCAGGCCCTTGGTGTACCAGCCGATATGCTTGCGGGCCATGTTGACCCCGACTTCGCTGCCATAATGTTCGAGCATTGCGACATAATGGCTTGCGATAACCTGATATTGTTCGTCGACCATCGGATCGGGACGGCGTTCGCCGGTCTGCAGATAGGTCATCACCTGCCTGAGCAGCCAGGGCCGGCCATAGCTGCCGCGGCCAATCATCAGCCCGTCGGCACCTGACTGATCGAGCGCCTGAACGGCATCGTCGATCGAGCAGATGTCGCCATTGACGATCACCGGGATCGACACAGCATCCTTGACGCGGCGCACGAACGCCCAATCGGCCGAGCCTTTGTACATCTGGCAGCGAGTGCGGCCATGGACGGTGATCATCTGGATGCCGAGATCCTGGGCGATACGAGCGAGTTCGGGCGCGTTGAGGCTGTCATGATCCCAGCCCATCCGCATCTTGAGTGTGACCGGCACATCGACCGCGGCCACCGTCGCCTTGATGATCGCGGTCGCCAGTTCGGGCACCCGCATCAGCGCGGAACCGGCGTCACCATTGACGACCTTGCGGACCGGGCAGCCCATGTTGATATCGATGATCGCGGCGCCCTTGTCCTGCGACAGTTTCGCTGCCTCGCCCATTTCATAGGGCGTGCAGCCAACGAGCTGCATCGACACCGGCTCCTCGATCGCATCCCACATCGCCTTTTGCAGCGATTGGCGAGTCTCGCGGATCGCAGCCTGGCTGGCGATCATCTCGGTCACGTTGAGCCCGGACCCATATTGACGGACGACGCGGCGAAACGGCAGATCGCTCACGCCAGTCATCGGCGCGAGGATCACGGGCGTCTCGATCCGCACGGGACCGATCTGGATGGGGCGCAGTCTGGGGGTCATCAGATCCATTTGCCTAAAAAAACGGCAAGGCTTCCGTAAACGTAAAGGCGCTGGCGGGCAAGGCCGGGCTCGGCTAAGCGCGCGCCATGCTGAACGACAAACGGATAGCCGGACTGATCGTTGCCGCCGGAGACGGCGTGCGGTCCGGACAGAATCTGCCCAAACAATATGTGCGGATTGCCGGCCGGGCCGTGCTGACGCATGCAATCGATGCGCTGTTCGCTCACCCGGCGATCGACATCGTACAGATCGTGATCGGATCCGGCCATGAGTCGCTGTATGCCGAAGCGATCGGCGATCGGCCCCTTCCTTCCCCTGTGCAGGGCGGCGCCACGCGCCGCGATTCGGTGATCGCCGGGCTCGAGGCGATCGACGCCGACATCGTACTGATCCATGACGCCGCGCGACCGTTCCTGCCACCCGAGGTGATCGACCGGCTGCTTGCGGCGCTTTCGGATACCGACGGCGCCGTGCCGGCGCTCCCCGTTGCCGACACACTCGCCCGTGGCGATAGTTCCGGGCTCGGCGACACGGTGGGACGCGACGGCCTGTATCGGATCCAGACCCCACAGACCTTCGCCCGTGCGGACATATTGGCCGCGCACCGCGCATGGGACGGGGCCCGGGAAGCGACCGACGATGCGCAGGTCGCCCGCGCCCACGGTCTGTCCGTGGCGATCATCGAGGGAGACCCAATGCTCGACAAGCTCACTTATGCGGCCGATTTCGCGCAGGCGGCCGAACGGATCCGGCCGACGATGATCAGTCGCAGCGCCAGCGGCTATGACGTGCACGCCTTTGCCGAAGGATCGGGCGTCTGGCTTGGCGGGCTGTTGATCGCGCACAACCGGGCGCTGGCCGGACATAGCGATGCCGACGTTGCGCTGCATGCGATCGTCGACGCGCTGCTGGGGACGATTTCGGCCGGCGATATCGGATCGCATTTCCCGCCGAACGATTCGCGGTGGCGGGGCGCGGCATCGGAGATTTTCGTCCGCCATGCCCGCGACCTCGTGGTCGCCGCCGGCGGGATTATCGATCATGTCGACCTGACGATCATCTGCGAAGCACCCAAAATCGGGCCGCATCGCGAGGCCATCCGGACGCGGATTGCCACCTTGCTCGACGTTCCGATCGCGAATGTCAGCGTGAAGGCCACGACGACCGAGAAGCTCGGCTTCACCGGGCGAAGCGAGGGAATCGCCGCACAGGCAATTGCAACCGTGCGCGTACCGGAATCGTATAGTAAGGCAAATTGACACCGGCTTCGGTGCTGAGGAAAATTGACGTGCCAGATTGCTGTGACACCACTTTGCCAACCGAACTCGTTACCCTGGCCCGTCAGGTGATCGAGGCCAATCGCGCCGCCGGCAAGCGGATCGCGGTGGCTGAAAGCTGCACCGGGGGCCTTGTTTCAGCGGCACTCACCGAAATCCCCGGATCTTCGGACGTTTTCGAAGCCGGCTTCATAACCTATGGCAATGATGCCAAGGTTTCGATGCTCGGCGTGGCGCTCGATCTAATCGACACATTTGGCGCGGTCTCGATCGCGGTCGCCTGGGCGATGGCGCGCGGCGCGCTGGAAAAGAGCGGCGCCGATGTCGCCGTCGCGATCACCGGCGTTGCCGGGCCCGACGGCGGCACCGACAAGAAGCCGGTCGGTACGGTGGTATTCGGCCGCGCGCACAAGAACAGCGATCCCGACGACGTCGTCGCCGACAAGCGGCAGTTCGGCGATCTCGGCCGCGGCGGCGTGCGCCTTCAAGCGGCGCTGTGCGCACTCGAATTGCTGATGCCCGGCGCGGCCTTCTCGGGAGACGCATAAAGCGCGGCCGCGCGTTCCTCGAACGCGCCGATCATGCGCCGGAGTGCCCGATCGAACATCTGCCCGGCGATCATCTCGAAAATCCGCGACTTGAATTCGAAATCCACCGTGAAATCGAGCAGGGTACCGCCGTGCCCATCGCTGCGGAACGTCCAGTCATTGCGCAGATATTTGAGCGGTCCGTCGATATAATCGACATGGATGCTGTTCGGCCGATCCTTCGTGACACGCGATCCGAAGCGTTCGCGCAGCGATTTGAACCCGACCATCAGATCGGCGACCATTTCGGTTTCGCTATCGGATCGCACCCGTACCGCCGATACCCATGGCAGGAATTGCGCATAGGATGGCACATCCGCGACCAGATCGAACATCTGTTCGGGGCTGTAGGGCAGCGTACGGGTTTCGCTATGACGCGGCATATCAGATCGAAGCGGTGGCCTTCGCCCTGGCGAACTGCTCTGCGCGCGCCGCCTGCATCTTCGCGAAATCATCGCCGGCATGATAGCTGGAGCGCGTGAGCGGGCTCGATGCGACAAGCAGGAAGCCCTTGGCGCGGCCGATCGCGGCATAGGCATCGAACGTTTTGGGCGGCACGAATTCGATCACCTTGGTGTGCTTCGGCGTTGGCTGCAGATATTGGCCGATCGTCAGGAAATCGATGCCGGCCGAACGCATATCATCCATCACCTGATGGATTTCGAGCCGTTCCTCGCCGAGCCCGACCATCACGCCCGATTTGGTGAAGATCGTCGGATCGAGCCGCTTCACGCTTTCTAGCAGCCGCAGCGAGGCATAATAACGCGCGCCCGGCCGGATCGTCGGGTAAAGGCGGGGGACCGTTTCGAGGTTGTGATTGTAAACATCGGGGCGCGCCGCGACGATCATCTCCACCGCGGCATCGGCCTTGTTGCGAAAATCCGGGGTCAGAATCTCGATCGTCGTCTTCGGCGTCGTGCGCCGCAGCGCCTCGATCACCTTGACGAAATGCTTCGCGCCGCCATCGGGCAGATCGTCACGATCGACCGACGTGACGACGATATGTTCGAGCCCGAGTTCGGCGGCGGCATCGGCGACATGCTGGGGCTCGGCCTGATCGATCGCCTTCGGCATGCCCGTCTTGACGTTGCAAAAGGCGCAGGCGCGCGTGCAAACGTCGCCCAGGATCATCACCGTCGCATGCTTCTTGGTCCAGCATTCGCCGATGTTCGGGCAGGCCGCCTCTTCACACACCGTCGCCAGGTTGAGCCGGCGCATCAGGTTGCGGGTTTCGGTAAAAGCCACACCCATCGGCGCCTTGACGCGGATCCAGTCGGGCTTGCGCTGCTTGGCCGGCGCTGCGGCAGGGAGTGCTTCGGTCATGCCGCCCAGATAGGCGATATGGTCCGGTCTTGCCAGTCCCCGCTTCGCAGCCTAACTGGCGGCGCGGCGCGGTTTCATCCAATCAGGGAGACTTTGGACCATGACCGACTTTTCGGGTCTGATCGACGGCTATAAGCGGTTCAAGACTGGGGGCTGGCAAAGACAGCGTGCGCGCTGGGCAGAGCTTGCCGACGGGCAAAACCCCAAGGTGATGGTGATCGCCTGCTCCGACAGCCGAGTCGATCCCACCCAGATTTTCGATACGTCGCCTGGCGAGATGTTCGTCGTCCGCAACGTCGCCAATCTGGTGCCACCATTCGAAACCAATCCAGGCTATCATGGCGTTTCCGCCGCGCTGGAATTCGCGGTGACGCAGCTCGAAATCCCGGAGATCGTCGTGCTCGGCCATCAGGCGTGCGGCGGCTGTGGCGCCGCGCTCAGCAAACGCTTCGAGCATGCGCCGAAGGGCGCCGGCGGCTTCATATCGGACTGGATCCAGCTGCTCGACGAAGCCCGCGAACGGGTGGTTGCCGAACATGGCGAGGGGGAAGCCGCGATTCGTGCGCTGGAACTGGAGGCCGTGAAGGTGTCGATGGTCAACCTGCGCACTTTTCCCTGCATCCCGCAACGCGAGTCTGCCGGAAAGCTGCGTATCCACGGCGCCTATTTCGCGATCGCCGACGGCATGCTTCACGTTCTGAACACCGGGACCGGGCAGTTTGAGCCGCGCTGATTGTGAGAACTGTGATTCTGTGATACTGTGCGTCACGTGAAAAATGTAACGATCGCTCTGGACGATGACACCCACCGGCTCGCGCGGATCAAGGCCGCGGAGATGGGAACGTCCTTGTCTGCGCTGGTGAAAGCCTATCTGAGCGGGCTGATCTCGGGTGATGCGTCCGAACATACCGGCGTCAGGGAGACGCCATCGACCTATACGCCCCCAGCCAAGCTGCCGCCGCGGAAATTCGGCCAGATGAAGGGGGAGATCTGGATGGCCGACGATTTCGATACCTGGCCGGACGACATCCAGAAGATCTTCGACGAGATGCTTGACGGCGCGCTGGAAGGCCAGACCAAGAAACAGCCGTGAAACTGCTGCTCGACACCCATGCACTCATTTGGGCCGTTCAGGACAACCCCAGGCTCGGCAGGCGGGCACGCGCCCGAATAGGGGATCGGAAGAACAAGGTGCTTTTCAGCACCGTTTCGATCTGGGAGATATTGATCAAGATCCGGACCGGCAAGCTCCACATCGATTGGCGCAAACTGACGGGCGCTGCGGGAGAAGCAGGTTATGCGAGGCTCGACATCGGCATCGACCATATGGAAGCGCTCGACGCTCTGCCGCTCCGTCACGGCGATCCCTATGACCATCTGATCCTCGCACAGGCGATCTCCGAAAGGGCGACTTTGGTCACCGCCGATCAGAATATGAAGCTGTACGACGTCCCCATCCTCGAATGCGGCTGAGCAGAAAAATCGGAACGGCCCCCTCACCATCGGCGTTATCCCCACCATCAGAATGGAAAGGATTGCCCGATGCCTATCAAGCCCCATTGGCTCGCCGCCGCCGCAATACTGGTGAGCGCGCCCCTGCTGCAGCCTTTGGCCGCCCAGTCGACGGCCAAAGATGCGCCCCACGCCGCCGCCGATGCGCGCGAGATGCCGGTGACGGCCGCGCTCAATACCAAGGTCGACAGCAGCATCGCCGCCACCGAAGCCGTGAACGCCAACGCCGAGGCGCTAAACGCCGAACAGCAGGCACAATATGCCGCCGATCGGCAAGCATATCTGGCCGCAATGCGCGCACATCATCGCGATGTCGTCGCGACTGACGCGCATTATATCCATCAGCAGGATGCCTATGCCGCCGCGATGCATGACTGGCGCGTCCAGGTCGCGCTTTGCAAACATGGTCACCCCCGCGCCTGCGACCTGCCGACGCCGGATCCCGCCAACTATATGTAAAAGCTTCTTTCCTCCCCGAGACTGCTCGGGGAGGAAAGAAAATTCAGCGCGTCAGCTTCTTGTACGCAAGGCGGGTCGGACGATCGGCGGCGTCGCCCAGACGGCGGCGCTTATCCTCTTCGTACGATTCGAAGTTCCCTTCGAACCATTCGACATGGCTGTTGCCTTCGAACGCCAGGATATGGGTCGCCAGGCGATCGAGGAAGAAGCGATCGTGGCTGATCACCACGGCGCAGCCCGCGAAATTCTCGAGCGATTCTTCGAGCGCGCGCAGCGTTTCGACATCGAGATCGTTGGTTGGCTCGTCGAGCAGCAGCACGTTGCCGCCCTTGCGGAGCATCTTGGCCATATGAACGCGGTTGCGCTCACCGCCCGATAGCTGACCGACCTTCTTCTGCTGGTCGCCGCCTTTGAAATTGAACGCGCCGACATAGGCACGGGTGGCGACGTCGTGCTTGCCGAAGGTGAAGCGATCGAGCCCGTCCGAGATTTCCTCCCACACGTTCTTGTTCGGATCGAGATGATCGCGGCTCTGATCGACATAGCCGAGTTTGACGGTCGAACCGATCTTGATCTCACCGGCATCGGGCACTTCCTGACCGGTGATCATCTTGAACAGGGTCGTCTTGCCGGCGCCATTCGGCCCGATGATACCGACGATGCCGCCCGGCGGCAGGGTGAAATCGAGATTTTCGAACAGCAATTTGTCGCCGAAGCTCTTGGTCAGCCCCTTGGCTTCGATCACGTTGCTGCCGAGCCGTTCGGGAATCTGGATCAGAATCTGCGAGGCGCCGGGGCGGCGATCATTCTGCTTTTCGACGAGCTCGTCGAACGCACGGATACGCGCCTTGCTCTTGGTCTGGCGCGCCTTGGGGCTTTGCCGGATCCACTGGAGCTCCTGCTGGATCGCCTTCTGGCGGCCCTCCTCCTCGCGGTCCTCCTGCTCCATGCGCTTGGCCTTGGCTTCGAGCCAGGCCGAATAATTTCCCTCGAACGGAAGCCCGCGACCGCGATCGATCTCGAGCACCCAACCCACGACATTGTCGAGGAAGTAGCGATCGTGGGTGACCAGGATCACGTTACCGGCATAATTGATCAGGTGATTTTCGAGCCACTGGACGCTTTCGGCGTCGAGATGGTTGGTCGGTTCGTCGAGCAGCAGGATTTCCGGCTTTTCGAGCAACAGCTTGCAGAGCGCGACGCGACGGCGCTCACCACCCGACAAGGTGGTGACATCGGAATCGCCGGGCGGGCAGCGCAAGGCCTCCATCGCGATCTCAAGCTGGTTGTCGAGCGTCCAGCCATCGACCGCATCGATCTTTTCCTGAAGCTCGCCCATCTCGGCGAGGATCGTATCATAATCGATGTCCTCGGGCGGATCGACGAGGATATTCGAAATCTCGTTGAAACGATCGACACAGTCGGCGACCTCGCGGACGCCGTCCATGACGTTGCCCTTGACGTCCTTGGTCGGATCGAGCTGCGGCTCCTGACTCAGGTAGCCGACGCGATAATTTTCGGCAGCCCAGGCCTCGCCGACGAATTCCTTGTCATACCCGGCCATGATTTTCATCAAGGTCGACTTACCGGCGCCGTTGACGCCGATGATCGCGATCTTGGTGCCCGGCAGGAACTGCAGGTGGATATCGTTCAGAACCGGCTTCGGTGCGCCGGGGAAGGTCTTGGTCAGACCCTTCATAACATAACTATATTGCACGGCCATCGGCTGTGGATCCTCGTCGGGCAAGCGGGCTGGAATTTTGCGGCCGCCCTAGCTCAGGAGCGGCCGATTGGCAAACGCCTAACCGGGAGATAGGGTCTCCCCATGAGCAGATTCAAGATGCTGGCGCTGGCCGCCGCTTCCGCCCTTTCCTTCCCACTGCCCGTCCAGGCGTCGCCGGAACAAACCGCGCGGCTTCGCGATGCAGCGCTTGCCGACACGCTCGCGTGGGACATCACCGAAGGCCTGACCACCGAGATCGGCCAGCGCAAGGCCGGCAGCGACGCCGAAGCACGCGCCCGCGACTGGGCGGTGGCGAAGCTCAAGGCGCTTGGCTTCAGCAATGTCCGAATCGAGACGTTCGACATTCCCTATTGGGAACGCGGCATCGCGACAGCCGAGATCACCGCCCCTTTCCCCCAGCAGCTCATATTGACCGCGCTCGGCAATAGCGGCGCGACGCCGGACAAGGGGCTGACAGCCGAAGTCATCGGCTTCGACAGCCTCGATGAGCTGAAGGCGGCCGATCCAGCGGCGGTGAAGGGCAAGATCGTATTCGTAACGCATCGGATGGCGCCCGCGCAGGACGGATCGCCGTACGGCCCCGTCGGCAACGTCCGCCGACAGGGGCCATCGATAGCCTCGAAGCTTGGCGCGGCGGCGATCCTGATCCGATCGATCGGCACCGATCATCACCGCGTGCCGCACACCGGCGTGCAGGACTGGAGCAACGGCGCGAAGCCGATCCCGGCGGCGGCGCTCTCCAATCCCGATGCCGATCAGCTCGAACGTGTCCTCAAACGCGGCAAGCCTGTTTCGATCGCGCTGACGATTACCGCGAAGATGGCGGGCAAGCGCCAGTCCGGCAACGTCATCGCCGAGATAACCGGCCGCGATCCCGCCGCCGGAATCGTACTGGTCGGCGGACATCTGGATAGCTGGGATCTCGGCACGGGCGCGATCGACGACGGCACCGGCGTGGCGATCACGACCGCGGCCGCGAAACATATCCTCGACGCCGGGCAACCCTTGCGCACGATCCGGATCGTCTGGTTCGGATCGGAGGAGATCGGCTCGTTTGGCGGGACCAATTATTTCGATCGGCACAAGGCCGAGAAGCATCATGTCGCCGCCGAATCGGATTTCGGCGCCGATCGGGTGTGGCGCTTCGAAACCCGGGTGACCGACGCCGCCGTGCCGGCGATGAAGCCGATCGCCGCGGCGCTGCTGCCGTTAGGCATCGTGCAGGGCCACAACGGCACGGCAGACGGCTCCGATCTCGACGAACTGGCGAAAAGCGGTGTGCCGATCATCGCGCTGAGCCAGGACGGCACGCGCTATTTCGATCTGCACCACACCGCCGACGACACGCTCGACAAGGTCGACCCCGCCCAGCTCCGCCAAAATGTCGCGGCCTGGACCGCGATGCTGTCGGTGGTCGCGAACGATCCCACCGAATATGGGCCGGTAACGGGCAAGACGGAGTAGGCTTCAGCCCGTACACGTTTATCTACGTATCCTCCAGGGTCGAGCAGACGGGTTAATCACCGGCAGCCTTCGACGTACCGAAGGCGTTCGGGCAAATATTTGCCCGAAATTGCTGGAGTCGCCGCCGTGTCGAGCCCTGATCCTGCCGATCCTGTTTTGGAGCGCGCCGCTTCCGCCATCGCGTCCGCACGCGGCAATGCCGCGGAGCGCCCACTGATCAAAACCTTCTTCGACGAGACCACGTTCACCGCCAGCCATGTGGTGCACGACCGGACAACAGGAAAGGCGGCGATCGTCGACTCCGTACTCGATTTCGATCCTGCCGCGGGGCGCACCTCCCATGCGTCGGCCCAGAAGATTGCGGATCATGTTCGCGCCGAGGGGCTAAGCGTCGACTGGCTGATCGAAACACACGCCCATGCCGACCATCTTTCTGCCGCGCCATGGTTGCAGCAGCAACTCGGCGGCAAGCTGATGATCGGGCGGCAGATCGTCACCGTACAGCGGGTGTTCGGCGAGATTTTCAACGAGAACAGCGCCTTCAAGCGGGACGGTTCGCAGTTCGATCGGCTGGTCGACGATGGCGACACGTTCAAACTGGGAAACATGGACGTGATCGTCATGCATGTCCCCGGCCACACGCCGGCAGACATGGCCTATGTCGTGGGTGACGCGGTGTTCGTCGGCGATACGCTTTTCATGCCCGATTATGGCACGGCACGGGCCGATTTCCCGGGCGGCGACGCGCATCAGTTATATCGTTCCATTCGTCGGCTTTTGGCGTTGCCCGCCGAGACGCGGCTATTCCTCTGCCATGATTACAAGGCTCCGGAGCGCGCCAATTTCCTGTGGGAAACGACCGTGAACGCCCAGCGATCCGGCAATGTCCATGTTCATGACGGTGTGAGCGAGGAGGCGTTCGTCGCGATGCGGGTGGCGCGCGACGCGACGCTCGATATGCCCCGGCTGATCCTGCCCTCGGTACAGGTCAATATGCGCGGCGGGCAGCTTCCGCCCCCGGAATCGAACGGCATACGCTATCTCAAACTGCCGCTGGATATATTGTGATGGACTGGTCCCACGCCATGCCGCTCGCCGGACTGACCGGCGGACTCCTGATCGGGCTGGCCGGCGCGGCGATGCTGCTCGGCCTTGGCCGGATCGCGGGGGTGAGCGGGCTTGCGGCACGTGCCGTCGGTATTTCGCGAACCGGTGCCCCCTGGGGCATTGCCGCCGCTTTCGTTGTCGGCCTGCCGATCGGGTGCGGAATATTGAGCCTGATCGCAGGTCCGGTCATGACGCGCTTCCCGACATCGCTGGCGGTGATCCTGATCGGCGGGCTGCTCGTCGGCTTTGGCACGCGGATGGGAAGCGGCTGCACCAGCGGCCACGGCGTTTGCGGCCTCTCGCGCCTATCCCCCCGCTCGATCGTCGCGACATTGAGTTTCATGAGCTTCGGCTTCGCGACCGTCGCGATCATGCGCCTGCTGGGCATTTCGTGGTGATGAAGCGCGTCCTCATCGCCCTCGTGGCGGGCATCCTGTTTGGCGCCGGGCTCGCCTGTTCGGGCATGTCCGATCCGACCCGCGTTCGCGCCTTCCTCGATCTGTTCGGCGGGCGCTGGGATCCGACGCTGGCCTTCGTGATGGGGGGCGCTATCGCGCCGATGGCCTTGGCGTGGGCGATTCGGCAGCGAATGGACGCGCCGATCGCCGACAGCACCTTCTCCTTGCCCGATACCAGCGAGATCACCCCGCGCCTCATCGGTGGCGCCGCGATCTTCGGCATCGGCTGGGGGATAGCCGGCCTCTGCCCTGGGCCGGCCATCGCGGACCTCGCCATCCGCCCGGCGCTCGCCGCGCCGTTTGTCCTTGCAATGCTCGCCGGCTTCGTACTGCACCGCCTCGTTGATCACCCAAAGAACTGAGCGGGAGCCCGCAATGCTCGATCCCATCCAATATGCTTTGGGGGCGCTGTCCGGGGGCCTCGTTGGCTTCACGCTGGGGCTCGTCGGCGGCGGCGGATCGATCCTTGCCGTACCGCTGATGGTCTATCTGGTCGGTGTGAGCAGCCCACATGTTGCGATCGGGACGAGTGCGCTGGCAGTTTCGATCAACGCCGCGACGGGCCTGGCGAGCCACGCCCGCGCGCATACTGTAAAATGGCGGTGCGGCGGGATGTATGCGGCGGCCGGCGTGGCGGGCGCATTTGCCGGGTCGAGCCTGGGCAAGGCACTCGACGGGCAGAAACTCCTGTTCCTGTTCGCGATCGTGATGCTGATCGTCGGCGGGCTGATGCTGCGGGCGCGCAAGGCAACCGGTGTCCCCGGCGCGCAGTGCAACCGCACGAATGCGCCGAAGGTTCTGGGATTTGGCTTCGGCACCGGACTCTTTTCGGGCTTCTTCGGAATTGGCGGCGGGTTTCTGATCGTGCCGGGGCTGATGGCCTCGACAGCGATGCCCATGATCAACGCGGTTGGTACCTCGCTTGTAGCGGTAACCGCCTTCGGCCTTACCACCGCGCTCAATTATGCGCTGTCCGGCCTGATCGACTGGCCACTGGCCGGTGTGTTCATCGCCGGCGGTGTCGTGGGTGGCTTTGCTGGCAGCATCATCGCCAAGCGGGCATCGGGGACGGGCCATCTGACGACGGTCTTTGCGATCCTGATCTTCGCCGTTGCCGCTTATATGCTGTGGATGAGCGCTTCGTCGCTTTGAGAGATCAGTCCGGCTCGACTTGCGGCGCCACGAGCAGTTCCGGCCCCGCCTCGCGCGCCAGCACCTCGACGGCGACGACCTCGTCAATATCCTTGCCGCCGGTTTCAATATTCAGATCGCGGAACTTACGGCCCGTCACGAGCACACGCCCCTCGAAGCTCGCCACGAACTTGTTGTAATTCTCTACCGCGCTGGTGAGCCCCCCGCCGACCCGCTTGAGGTGGCCAGCCGCGACCGACAGCCGTTCGAACAATTCCTTGCCCAGCTTGCCAATCTCGCGCGCTTCCTCCGCTACCTTTTCCTGCCGCCAGAAGCTGGCAACTGTGCGGGCCAGCGCCACCAGGTTGATCGGTGTCGCGATCAGCACGCGGCGTTCGTGCGCCCAGTCCCATAAGCCGGGATCCTGTTCCATCGCAGCCGACAGGAAATGTTCGCCGGGAATGTACATCACTACATAGTCGGCCGCATCGCCGAACCGGTCCCAATAGGCCTTCTGGCCGAGCTGGCTGGCGTGGGTGCGCAACGCCGCCGCATGAGCCTTCAGCAGGGTGATCCGCACCGCATCGTCGACCGACTCGCTCGCATCCATATAGGCGTTGAACGAGCATTTGGCGTCGATGATGAGCCGTCGCCCGCCCGGCAGGCGAACGACGACATCGGGGCGCAGCCGGCCGTCCTCGGTATCGACCGACACCTCGGTCGCGAAATCGGCATAAGGCGAGAGGCCGGCCTGTTCGAGCACGTTGCGCAGCGATTGCTCGCCCCACCGCCCCCGCGCCTTGGGACTGGCGCGCAGCGCGTTGACGAGCTTGGCGGCCTCATCGCGCACCTGCCCCTGCCCCACCCGCACCTGATCGACAGCCTCGCGCAGGCCCGCATAGCTGTCGACGCGCTCCTTCTCGACCTTCTGAAGTCCTTCCTCATAGCGCTTCAGCGTCGTTTCGACCGGGGTCAGCAGCGCCTTCAACTGAGCCTCATTCTTTTCGCCGGCCTGATGAAAGCGCTGATCGGCGCGTTCGAGGAACTGGCGTTGGGCCGTATCGAGCAATTTGGCGCCAACTTCGGAGAACTGCGCGGAGAGCTGATCCTTCGCCTCGCGGAGCTGGAGGAGTTGCGCCTCGAAAGCCTCAATCCGCGCTTCACGTTCGGCGACGAGCCCCGCACGCTCGGCCTCGCTGCCGGCAAGCGCGGTCCTGGTCGCGTCCAGGGTGGTGCGTGCTTCGGTCAGCTCGACGCGGATCGTCGCCACCTGTTCAGCCTGGCCCCGCGCCAGATAGAGCTCCGCCGTGGCGGCAGCGAGGTTGGCGCGCAGCCCCTCCCGTTCGCGCTCGACCGCCGCCAGCGCGCGCGCCCTGACCGACCAGCCGATGGCCAGCCCGATAAACAGGAACAGAGGAAGCGCGAGCGTCAGCAGCGGCAGCATTATGATCGACAGCCTCGAAAGAACAGATAGTGAACCCTGCAACGACGAACCGCGAATTGCAATGGGTTAGAACATAGCGCACGCGGTCGCCACCACGAAGGCCGGGTTCTTTCTTCACGCGACGCTAACCATTGGCGTGCTAGCCCTTGGATCCCACTTTGGAGCGTGCGAATGCGGCAGTCGATCGCAATATCCTATTGGCGCCGAAGAGTGGCGCCATTTGTTGATCGATCAGGCCAGCTGATCCCATTCGTGTGCGTGATCCTGATCGCAATTGTCGGCTCGATCATCACGATGACATCACTCGTCGGGCAGATCGACCGTAATGTGGGCGCAAAAGTACACGATCTCGTTGCTGGCGCACTCGCCCTCGAAGCGCAAAACCTTGCCGATTCGGCCAGTTCGACGGCGCATTGGGATGATGCCGTAGATCATATTTACGGCAAACTCGATACGGATTGGGTGCAGACCAACCTGTCCTACCCGATGCACAGCTTCGTTATAGACGCGCGCGGGCGGACGCTGCGTTCCATCGGGCCCGACGGCGATCGCGGTACCAAGACTTTGGCGCAGCTGATTCCGACCGGGCTCACTACCCTTCTCGCTCGGTTGCCGCATGATCAAAATACAGCCCAGCGCATGAAAAGCGGGGTCGCGCTGCTGACAAGCTATGGAGGCAAGCCGGCGATCGTCGCCGGGATGGCTGTATTGCCGTTGCTGCACCCGAAGCCAATTCCCGGCGGCGGGTTGCGGTACATCGTGTTCGTCAGGGAAATCGACGCCCGCATGTTAGCCGCATGGCAGGTGGCGTTCAAAATTCAGACCATCCGGTGGGTTCGCCCGACCAGCGATGACATGGCAAACGTGCTTAACGTGCGCGATTCGGGCGGCATCCTACTTGGCACACTGTACTGGCCTCCAGCGCAGGCCGGCCTGCGTGCGTGGCGCGAAATTCTACCGCTGCGGATTGCCGTCGCCTTAAGCTTCGCGAGCGCATGCGGATGGCTGATCATACGATCACGACGACGGCTGGAGATGAGCATGCTCGCCGCCCGTGATGCCGCCAACGCGGCCAATATCAGCCGCCAGGATGCCGAGGCCCATGCACAAAAGACCATGGCCGCGCTCAAAACCGCGAATGAAGCGCGCGTGCGTGCATCCTGGCTATCGCAGCGGGAAATTGCCGAGCGCGCGCGCCACCGCGAGCAACTGCGCGAAACCCAACTCCGCATCGCCGCCGATCTCCGATCTTCGCTGACCAGGCTGGTCGATAAATTGCTGGCCTCGGCAAGCGCGCTCGAGGAAAGCGCGGATTTCGCCCTTGCAACTTTGCACGAACAACGGACACATGCCGACGGGATCCGCGATCGGTCACACGACGCCAACAGTGCCGCGCAGACCATCTCGGCCACGCTCGATCAGCTCACAATATCGATCGGCGAGATCGGTATGACATCCGATCGCGCCTGCGCCGCCGCCAATGCCGCCAGCGAACGATCGGCCAGGGCGCGTAGCACCAACGACAATCTTTTGCACCACGTCGCCTCGATCGATCAGGCTGCCGGGTTGATCGCCCAGATCAGCGGCCAGACCCGGCTGCTGGCCCTCAATGCGACGATCGAGGCCGCCCGCGCCGGCGAAGCCGGCCGCGGCTTCGCCGTAGTGGCCAGCGAAGTCAAATCGCTCGCCCAGCAGACCGGGCAGACCACCGAAGCCATTCACAGCCGCGTTAACGGCATCGGCAGCGCCGCGCGATCCACCGTCGAGCTGGTCGACTCGGTCGATGCCATCATGACCGATCTCGTTTCGACGATCACCGCTTTCGCCACCACCATCGATCGGCAACGCGAGGCCGTGGTCCGTATCCAGGGCAGTTCCCGCGGCCTCAGCGACAATGCACGCGTTGCTGACGAGACGATCAAGGCGATCACGACATCACTCGATATCGTGGCCGCAAATGCCACGTCGACGCGCAGCATCGGCCAGGCCGTCCGTGGCCATGCCGAGCAGCTCAATGCGCAATTCGCCCGGCTGGTAGGCGAACTCGAGGCGGCGTGAGCGGATGTGCCTTTGGGCAGCGGCGATTCCAAGGCATCGCCATCGACAGAATGGCGCAATACACTCGAGACTTCCCTTAATCGCCATGACCGTTAATATGATTTCGGGGGCAATTTTGGCGGGCCGCTTCGAAGACCGCCGCCATTGGGGGGGAAAGCCATGTTAGACGGCGCAGCCAGCGCGAATGATATCGGCGCCCGCGCCCGCGCCGTATCCGGGGACTTCGTCGCGCGCAGCCGCAAGACGCTGAAGCAAATCGGTCCCACGCGGTTGATCACGACGACCGTCTTCATCATCCTGGCACTCGCTTTCGCCCGTTACAGCTGGTCGGTGATGCTGGCCAAGGATGCCGAGCGCGCGCTGTATGACGTGCGATCGCTGCTCGCTTCGCCGAAGGTCGATACCGATCCACGCATCGCGATGGTGACCTTTACCGAGGACACCTTGCGCGCCACCGGGCGCCGCTCTCCGCTCGATCGATCCATGCTGGCGCGCGGCCTCGCCCAGCTCGACAAAATGGGCGCCAAGGCGATCGGCATCGATATTTTGCTCGACCAGCCGACCCCCGAAGACCCGATTCTGATCAACGCCTTCAAGACGATGAAGACGCCGACCTTCGTGGGTCTCGCGACCAACGCGACCAATCCGACCTTCATGACCTTGGACCAGGAGACCTTCCTGCGCGGTTTCGTTGCGCAGGCGAAGCCGGGCAATGTCCATTTCACCAGCATCCGGCTGCAGGCTGATGATGACGGCGTCGAGCGGAGCTGGCCCGATCAGCCGCGCGAGCTGCCGCCGCTGATGGCCAATTCGCTGGCGCCCGGCCATGAGCAGTTCCGCGACTTTCGCGGCAGCATCCGCTATCGGCTGCCGCTGTTCGTCGAACGGCCGGTGTTCGACAAATTTCCGATCGACATCATCTCCAATCCCGACCTGCTGGAGGCGATGAAGCCCAGCATCCAGGGGCGCTATATTCTGGTCGGCGGCGACATTCCCGATATCGACCAGTTCATCACGCCCTCGTCGCGTATCCGCAAGGGCGAGACCACAATCGGGCTGGAGATCCACGCCAATCTGCTCGCGCAGATGCTCGACAATGTCATGCCGCCGAAGGTTCCCGGCTGGGGACTGTGGCTGATCGCCGTCGGCATCGTGCTGATGGGGGCGCTCACCAGCGTCGCCAACATGCGGATCATCTGGCTGTCGCTGGCATTGCTCGTGCAGCTTGCGATCGTCGCCGCTTTGCCCTTCCTGCTCCAGTTCAAAGGAATCGACACGCAGGGCCTGCCGGTCTTCGGCTGGATTCTCGGCTGGGTATTCGCTTATTCCGCCGTCGGCACCGCCGCGCGCGGCATCGGTTCGGAACAGCGCAACTTCGCGCAGTCGGCGCTCGGCAAATATCTGCCGCGTGACATCGCGAACGATATCATGAAGAATCCCGAGCGGCTCGCCCTCCATGGCGAAAAGCGCGAGATCTACGCATTGTTCAGCGATCTCGAAGGCTTCACCAAACTCAGCCACCAGATCGAACCGGAAATGGTGGCTTTCCTGCTCAACAACTATCTCGATGTGCTCAGTGAAACCGTCCTCGAATATGGCGGCACGATCGACAAATTCGTCGGCGATGCGATCGTAGCCTTCTGGGGTGCGCCGATCAGCCGGCCCGACGATCCCGACCGCGCCGTCAAATGCGCGATCGCCATGTACGAGGCGGGTGAAGCCTTCCGCCGGCGCGCGCCGGAAGGCGTGCCGCCGATCGGGGTAACCCGAGTCGGGCTCCATCGCGGCGAAGCGATCGTCGGCAACTTCGGCGGCGAAGGTCGTATTCAATATACGGCGCTCGGCGACTCGATGAATACGGCATCGCGGCTCGAAGGCGCCAACAAATATCTGAAGACGAAGACGCTCGTCAGCGACACGATCGTGGAAAAATCGACGTTAGGATATTTCCGGCCGATGGGCAGAATCGCGGTTTCGGGCCGTTCAACGCCGATGGAAGTCTATGAACCGGTCCCTAACCAAAGTTTGGAAGATGTGATCAGCTTCACAGCGCTGTTGAAGCGTTTCGACGATAACGATCCTCAAGCGATGTCGGAACTCGAAGCCATGGTGGTAGCGAATCCTGATGATAAGGCTCTGGCCAATCTGGTAGAGCGTCTTCGTGAAGTTGGACCTGGAGGGTATAGTGCACTCGATAAATAAAAGCCGGCCGCAGCTATTGGCGGCATTGTTGGCCCTTTCTCTTGCGGGATCGGCAGTCGCGGCTCCCCTCGTCGTGCGATCGGCTGGCCCTTCTGCAAAGGCTTATCCGGCAGGGAAGGCCATTCCCGATGATGCCAAGATCGTCCTCAAGGCGAACGACATGGTCGTCCTGCTCGATGGCAAGGGCACGCGTACGCTGACCGGCCCGGGCACGTTCAGCGCCACCGCCTCGGCGGTCGCCGCCCAGACCGGATCGACCTTGTCCGCACTGGCCAGCAGCGGCGGCGAGCGCCGGGCCCGCATCGGAGCCGTGCGCAGCGTGAAATCCACGGACTCGCACAATCCCAGCGTGTGGTTCGTCGATCTTGAGCGCAGCTCGAACATGTGCATCGCCGACCCAACCTCGGTTACGCTCTGGCGCCACGACAGCGAAGCCGCTGCCACGGTCACCGTGACCCGCGTATCGGACGGCAAGGCCGCTTCGCTCGATCTCGCCGCGGGCCAGGCCCGTGCCGCCTGGCCGGCCGCGTTGCCCGTCGCCGACGGTGGCCAGTACAAACTGAGCTGGGTAGGCGCGAAGACGCCGACAGCCGTCAAGTTCATCGTCATCAAGGCCGGCTCGCCGGGGCTCGAAGACATGGCGCAGTCGCTGATCAAGGCCGGTTGCGATGCGCAGCTCAACCTGCTGATCGAAACAGTGTCGGTTCCGGGACAGCCGCAGGGCTGACCCGAAACCTCTCACCTGACAGAATTGAAGGGCCGACGGAGACTCGTCTCCGCCGGCCTTTTCTGTGTTTGCGTGGTTTTATCCGGCGAAAAATCGGCTAGGAGCGAGGGAACTCCCCTCCCTGCAAGGGAGGGGTGAGGGGGTGGGTGCGAGCGCAGCGAGCTCACCGCTCTCTCCGAAAGCGAAGCCAGAGGCATCGAGCCTCTGACTTCGCCACCCACCCCCGGCCCCTCCCTTGCAGGGAGGGGAGACTGTTGAGTGACCGATGACCGATACCGCAATGACCGGCGCCCCCTTGATGCTGTTCGACAGCCTGACCCGCGCGACGCGGCCGTTCACGCCGATCGATCCGACGATGGCCCGCGTCTATAGCTGCGGCCCGACCGTCTATAATTTCGCGCATCTCGGTAATCTGCGCGCCTATATTTTCACCGATACGCTGCGCCGGGCGCTCAATTGGAAAGGGCTGCCGGTCAATCATGTCATCAACATCACCGATGTCGGACATCTGACGTCCGATGCCGATGAAGGCGACGACAAGATGGAGGCCGCCGCATCGCGGGCCGGCAAGACGATCTGGGATATCGCTGCCTTCTATACACAGGCTTTCAAGGCCGATCTGTCAGCGCTCAACATCCGTCAGCCGACTTTGTGGAGCGTCGCCACCGATCATATCCAGGACATGATCGGCTTTGCCCGCCGCATCGAAGAGGCCGGCGCGAGCTACGAGCTCGATAACGGCCTCTATTTCGACACGTCGAAAGTGCCTGATTATGGTCGACTCGCGGGTGCGCGCGGCGACGCCGACGATGTCGTGGCACGCATTGCCGAGGTCGAGGGCAAGCGCAATGCCGCCGACTTCGCCTTGTGGCGCAAATCGGCCGAAGGCGAGCAACGCCAGATGGAGTGGCTGTCGCCATGGGGGCCCGGCGCCCCCGGCTGGCACCTCGAATGCTCGGTGATGAGCATGAAATATCTGGGCAACCAGTTCGATATCCATACCGGCGGCATCGATCATCGCGAGATCCATCACTGCAACGAGATCGCGCAGAATCAGGCATTCACCGGCACGGAAAATTCGGGCGCCAATTTCTGGATGCACAATAATTTCCTGGTCGATCGCGGCGGCAAGATGTCGAAGTCTAAGGGCGGTTTCGCAACCCTAACCAGCGTGACCGATCGTGGCGTGCATCCGCTTGCCTATCGCATGCTCTGCCTGTCGGCCCATTATCGCAGCGAACTCGAATTCTCGCCCGAAGCGCTGGCGGCCGCGCTGACCCGGCTGACCCGGCTGGTGATGGCCGTCGGGCAGTTGCGTGCGCAGGCCGGCGAGCAGGCGTGGATGCGGATCGTCGCCGAAAGCACCGCCACGCGCGGCGCGTCCTTCGCCTATCAGCGGTCGGTGATCGAAGACGGGCTCGATCGCAAGGCTCGCGACATCCTCGAAAAGTTCGACGCGTCTTTGTCCGATGACCTGATGGTGCCGCAATTGCTGCCCCTGCTCGAACAGGCGCTGGCCGATCGCGCCATCCCGGCCGATCAGCGGCTGCGGCTCGTGGCGACGATGGACCTCGTGCTGGGTCTCGATCTCGCAGCCCTGCGCCGCGCCGACCTGCGCATGCGTCCCGCCGAAGCAGCGATCGGCGAGGACGAAATCGAAACCCTGCTCACCGACCGACTCGCCGCCCGCGCGGCCAAGGATTTCGCGACATCGGATCGCATCCGCGATGCGCTTGCCGCACGAGGCGTTTCGGTGATGGACGGCCCCGGCGAGATCGCCTGGGACTGGGCGGTCCAGCTTTCGTAAATCGTGCGCGATCCTTCGAAAAAAGCGCCTGTTCGTCGGCAGAGAAATGACATAGCAGTTGTGCCCGGCGCGACGCGTCGATTGAAAATGGCCAAGATCAGGGGATCGATGGCCGAAGAGGGGGAAGCGAAATGGCCACGAAGGCATCCGACCTGTTCATTCAGTGTCTGGAAGAAGAAGGCTGCGAATATGTGTTCGGCGTGCCGGGCGAAGAGAATCTCGATTTCCTCGACAGCCTTTCGCGTTCGACCAAGATCAAGCTGATCCTGACCCGCCACGAACAGGGCGCCGGCTTCATGGCCGCGACCTATGGCCGTCATACGGGCAAGACCGGCGTCTGCGTCGCCACGCTCGGGCCCGGTGCAACCAACTTCGTGACCGCGGCCGCTTACGCCTTTCTCGGCGGGATGCCGATCCTGATGATCACCGGCCAGAAGCCGATCAAGAGCAGCAAGCAGGGCCGCTTCCAGATCCTCGACGTTGTCGACATGATGCGCCCGATCACCAAATATACCCACCAGCTCGCCTCTTCGGACAATATTCCGAGCCGCGTGCGCGAGGCATTCCGCCTGGCCGAGGAAGAGAAGCCGGGCGCGACCCATATCGAATTTCCCGAGGATATCGCCGACGAGCATACCGACAGCGTGCCGCTGAAGCGCAGCCAGGTCCGCCGTCCGTCCGCCGATCCGAAATCGGTGCGTGCAGCCGTCAAGCGGATCGAAGACGCCAAATCGCCTTTGCTGGTGATTGGTGCCGGCGCCAACCGCACGATGACGAGCCGCATGCTGCTCCAGTTCATCGAGAAGACCGGCATCCCGTTCGTCACCACCCAGCTCGGCAAGGGCACGATCGACGAAACCCATCCGAAATTCCTGGGCTGCGCCGCGCTTTCGGCGGGCGATTTCGTCCACCGCTCGATCGAGCATGCCGATCTGATCATCAACGTCGGCCATGACGTGATCGAAAAGCCGCCCTTCTTCATGAAGCAGGGCGGAACCGACGTGATCCACGTCAGCACCAATACGGCATCGGTCGATCCGGTCTATTTCCCGGCGATCGAGGTAATCGGCGATATCGCCAACGCGATCTGGCAGATCCGGGAAGATATCGTGCCGTCGGGCGCATGGAATTTCGATTTCATGATGAAGGCGCGCGCGGCCGAAGTCGCCCATACCGCATCGCTGGACGGCGATGCCCGCTTCCCGATATTCCCGCCCTTCCTGGTCCGCAAGATTCGCGAAGCGATGCCGCCGAGCGGGATCATCTGCCTCGACAACGGCGTCTATAAGATCTGGTTCGCGCGCAATTATCCGGCGCGGCAGGCCAATACCGTGCTGCTCGACAATGCGCTGGCGACGATGGGCGCGGGCCTGCCCTCGGCGATGGCATCGGCGATGGTCTATCCGGATCGCAAGGTGATGGCGATCTGCGGCGATGGCGGGTTCATGATGAACAGCCAGGAAATGGAAACCGCCGTCCGCCTGAAGCTGAATATCACCGTGCTGATCCTGAACGACAGCAGCTACGGCATGATCCGCTGGAAGCAGGCGAACATGGGCTTCAAGGATTGGGGCCTCACCTATGGCAACCCCGATTTCGTCAAATATGCCGAAAGCTATGGCGCGATCGGCCACCGGGTGGAGAGCGCCGAAGGCCTGCCGGCCCTGCTCAAGCATTGCCTCGACACGCCCGGCGTGCATCTGATCGACTGCCCGGTCGATTATTCGGAAAACGACCAGATCCTGAACAAGGACATCAAGACACTGAGCAAGGCGGTCGAGGGCTGAACCCCTTTCACGTCAGCCATTTTTGTGCCTTCTCCCGCTTGCGGGAGAAGGTTGGATGAGGGGCTTCTTTCTTCTACTGGAGCACCCTTCGCCAAATGCGTGAAGAAGAAGACCCTCACCCTTCCCTCTCCCGCAAGCGGGAGAGGGTCTAAAGACACAGAGGTCATCATGAAACTCCAGGACACCTATCCGCTCTATCTGGCCAATGAGGCTCAGCAACCAAACACCGATCTGGCGGTGACCGACAAGTTCACCGGTGAAGTCGCGACGCGGGTGGCGTTGGCCGATGCGAAGACGATCGACGCCGGCATCGCGGCAGCCGTCGAAGCCGCCGAGCCGATGCGGCATATGGCGAGCTATGAACGGCAGGCCGTGCTCCAGCATTGCGTGAACCGGTTCACCGAGCGCAAGGACGAACTGGCTTATGCCCTGTGCGTCGAAGCCGGCAAACCGATCAACGACAGCCGCGGCGAAGTCGGCCGCCTGATCGACACGTTCCGGATCGCCGCCGAGGAATCGGTGCGGATGACCGGCGAGGTGCAGCCGCTCGATATTTCGCCACGCGCGAAAGGCTATCAGGGCATCTGGAAAAGGGTGCCGATCGGCCCCTGCTCCTTCATTTCGCCGTTCAACTTCCCGCTGAACCTGGCCGCGCACAAGATCGCGCCGGCGATTGCCGTCGGCTGCCCGTTCGTGATGAAGCCCGCGAGCCGCACGCCGCTGGGCGCGATCATCATGGGCGAAGTGCTAGCCGAGACCGACCTGCCCAAGGGCGCCTTCTCGATCCTGCCGGCCAGCCGCGACGGCGCCGACCTCTTCACCACCGACGAGCGGCTGAAGCTGCTGTCCTTCACGGGATCGCCCGACGTGGGCTGGGATCTCAAGGCGCGCGCCGGCAAGAAGAAGGTCGTGCTCGAACTCGGCGGCAATGCCGCCGTCATCGTCGATCAGGACGCCGATCTCGATGATGCGGTTGCGCGCACCGTGTTCGGTGCCTTCTATCAATCGGGTCAGTCGTGCATCGGTGTCCAGCGCATCCTGGTCCACGACAAGGTCTATGACGCGTTCAAGGAAAAGCTCGTCGCGAAGACGAAGACGTTGATCGCCGGCAATCCGCACGACGAAGCGACGTTCGTCGGCCCGATGATCGACGTGAAGGAAGCCGCGCGCCTCGACAACTGGATTCAGGAAGCCGTCGGCAAGGGCGCAACCCTGCTGTGTGGGGGCAAGCGCGAGGGCGCGATGCTCGAGGCGACGTTGCTCGAAAATGTCGATCGCAATACCAAGATCAACATCGAAGAGGCCTTCGGTCCGGCCGCGTTCCTCATCCGCTTCCACGAGTGGAAGGAGGCGATGGACATCGTCAACGATTCCAAATTCGGCCTCCAGGCCGGGATTTTCACGCGCGACATCTTCAAGGTGCTTGATGCCTGGGATGAGCTTGATGTCGGTGGCGTCGTTGTCAATGATGTGCCGAGCTACCGTGTCGACAATATGCCTTATGGTGGCGTCAAGGATTCGGGTCTCGGCCGCGAAGGCATCCGCTTCGCGATGGAAGACATGACCGAAATCCGGAATCTCGTGATCCGTCGCCGACCTGGCTGAATCGAACAAAATCAGTGATGAAGACAACAAAATCTGATCCGAAACGGGTTCGTCGATTGCGCTTCTGTTCATAACGCGCAATAGAATGCACCAATAGCGCAACGACCTGGGGCCAATGATCGTTGCGGAGTCGGAGCGGCTGTGAGGGAGCGCCGAATTGGGGGGTAGCGTGTCAGGCAGGCGATCCTGCGTTCATGGTTTGCTCTGCGTCCTGCTGATTGCCGGCGCAGCGCTGATCCTCGCCATCGGCAACTGGGGCAGCGCCGCTCTTGCCGAATCCGCGTCCGCATCATCACATGATATGCATGTCGGGGTCGCATCCTGCGCGGGCTCGACCTGCCACGGGCGCAGCGAGCCGACCGGTAAAGTCGTTCGTCAGGATGAATTGCTGCGCTGGCAGGACCCCGCCAGCCCGACGGGCGCGCACAGCCGCGCATATACGGTACTTTCGGGCGCCCGGGCGCGTGACATCGCCGCGCGGCTCAATATCGGGCCTGCCACCGACGCGCCGATGTGCCTCGGATGCCATAGCGATCCGGCTTATGCCGGCAAGGGACCGCAATTTCACACCAGCGACGGCGTTGGTTGCGAGGCTTGCCATGGCGGCGCGCAATCGTGGCTTTCGAGCCATTATGCCGTGGGCGGCACCCATGCCGCAAACGTAGCCAGAGGCATGTACCCGCTCGACCGTCCTCGCGCGCGCGCCGAAAAATGCCTCGATTGTCACTTCGGCAGCGATCGTTCGGGCCAGTTCGTTTCGCATCGGATCATGGCTGCCGGTCATCCGCGCGTCTCGTTCGAACTCGACCTGTTCAGCGCGCTGCAACAGCATCATCTCGAAGATGCCGATTATGTCAGTCGCAAGGGCCGCACCAATAATGTGAAACTCTGGGCGATCGGGCAGGCCGTCGCGGTAAACCGGGCGACGACCCTGTTCGCCGATCCGAAGCTCGGTCAGGAAGGCGTCTTCCCCGAAATCACTTTCTTCGATTGCCAGACCTGTCATCGCCAGTTCGTCGACGGGCCGAAGGGCAAGGCGAATTGGGTCGCCAACCCGGGCCGGCCGATCCCATCCGGCATGCCGGCCTTCAACGACGAGAATATGATCATGCTATCGGCCGCAGCCAGGGTTGCAGCCCCCGTATTGTCAGCAAAGTTCGAAGCCGACAGTCGCGACTTCCATGCCGCTCTGGCCAAAGACCGGGCATCGGCCGTCAAGGCCGGCAAGAAGCTTGCGAGTTCGGCCGATCAACTGGCTTACGCCTTCGCCCGGGCGGACCTTGGTCGGAATGCCACGTTTGATATGATCGAGTCGATCGCCGGCCCGACCCTCGCGCCCCGCTTCACCGATTATGAGGGCTCGGTCCAGGCGGTTATGGCGGTCGATACCTTGCTCAATGCGCTGGTCCGCGGCGGATATGTTTCCGACAAGAGCGCGGCGGCAATCCGTGGATCAATCGATCGCGCCTACAAAGCGGTGGGCGATTCAAACAATTATCGCCCTGCGGACTTCCGCGCCGCACTATCCCAGGCCGCTTCGTCGATAAGGGCGCTCAAATGACCTTCCGGCGCTTCACGGCACTTCTGACGATCACAGCGTTCACGCTCGCCTCATGCGGTGGGGGTGGCAGCAGCAGCGGCACCGTGTCGACGGGCGGCGGTTCGACCTTTTCGTCGCCTGCGGCGATTGCCTTCCCGGCGATCACCCAGCAG
Organism: Sphingomonas sp. YR710; assembly: GCF_900101455.1. GTDB lineage: Bacteria > Pseudomonadota > Alphaproteobacteria > Sphingomonadales > Sphingomonadaceae > Rhizorhabdus. Next base: position 116,487 of record NZ_FMZJ01000007.1, read on the forward strand.
GCGCTGACCTCTGTCGACGTCCAGCAGATCATGGCGCAGGCGATTGAGGAAGCGGCGGCGCGCGGCAAGCCCGCAGTGATCGCGGTCACCGATCGCGTCGGCAACGTGCTTGCGGTGTTCCAAATGAATGGCGCGCCGACCACATTGACGATCAAGACGCGCCCAGAAGACCGGGCCGTCACACCGACCGACGTCGAGGGCCTGGTCGTCCCCGGCAGCTCCGCGGCCAACCCTCTGACGGCCGCAGCGATTTCCAAGGCGATCACCGGCGCCTATCTGTCATCGGGCGGCAATGCCTTTTCCACCCGCACGGCAAGCCAGATCGTTCAGGAACATTATCCGCCCCGCCCCGGCGGCGCCGGCGATCAGCCGGGCGGGCCGCTGTTCGGCGTGCAGTTCAGCCAGTTGCCCTGTTCGGACCTGTCGGCGCGCTTCACGGCCGCAGGCGGGCCTTCGGCCTTCATTGGCCCCAAGCGGGCGCCGCTGGGCCTCGCGGCCGATCCGGGTGGCTTCCCCCTCTACAAGAATGGGCAGGTGGTCGGCGGTATCGGCGTGATGTCCGACGGACTGTACAGCTACGACACCAATATCGACGATGTCGACACTGACGATGACGAATATATCGCGCTGGCCGGTACAAGCGGCTTCGACGCCCCATCGACGATCACCGCCGACAAGATCCAGGCGGGGATCCAGCTGCGGTACAGCGATGCCGTCGCCGCAAATCTGAAAAAGACGCCGAGCGCCGCGCGCAGCTTCGCATCGCTCAACGGCAGCGTCGGCGCGCTCGCGTCGGTTACCGGCTATTATGCGCAAGGGACCACGCCGACCGTGCTGGCCGGCACGCCTTATGGCACCGAAGCGTCAGGTATCCGGCAGGTCACTGCCGCCGAACGTAGTGGCGGTACCGTGATCGACAATGCGGACGCCTATATCCTGACCAACGGTTCGGGCGCGAACCGCTATCCGATCAAGGGGGGCACCGACGGAAGCGAAGTTTCGACACCGCTGACGGCCGCCGAGGTCAAGGCCGTCCTCGAAGAGGCCTTCAAGATCATGAGCCGCGCCCGCGGCCAGATCCGGAAGCCCCAGGACAGCCAGGCGCAGGTGACGATCTCGGTAATCGATACGCAGGGTAGTGCACTCGGCATAGTCCGTTCGCCCGACGCGCCAATCTTCGGCACTGACGTGTCGTTGCAGAAGGCGCGGACTGTAGCCTTCTTCTCCAATTCGCGCGCGGCCGCCGATCTCCAGGACAATCCCAGCCCGGATGTGCAAGGGTTCGTCGGCAAGATGGGCGCCTTCATCAACGCTTCCACGCTGACCGGTGCTTATGCATTTGGCGATCGGTCCGTCGGCAATCTGGCCCGCCCCTATTTCCCGGACGGCGAAACCGGCCGGCCAAACGGCCCGTTGTCGCGGCCGTTCAATCAGTGGAGCCCCTTCTCGACCGGCTTGCAGAGCGCTTTGATCCTGACCAACATCGCCCAGCATGTCGGATTCGTGCTCGGGGCATCGACGACGGATACACCGCAACGCTGCACCTTCGGGCCCGACGTGCCCGGCAAGGCGCAGAATCGACTGCAGAACGGCATCCAGATCTTCGCCGGCGCGGTGCCGATCTATCGTGGCAACACCCTGGTGGGTGCGATCGGCATTTCGGGCGACGGCATCGATCAGGACGATATGATCGCCTTCCTGGGGCTCTATAATGGCGGCCAGCGGATCACCACGATCGGCGAGGCTCCAGCGGCGATCCGGGCCGATCAGATCGTGGTTCCGGTGGGGGCCGGCGTGCGGCTGCGCTATGTGAGCTGCCCGTTTGCCCCGTTCCTGGATACGTCCGATCAGAATGTGTGTGACGGCAAATAATGGCTGCGCATCTCATCTCCTCGCTGTTGCAGACGGTCGCGCTGATCACGGGAACACCCGACGCTGCCTCCCCCGCCGTCGATGCCCCCTTGGCGTCCGAAAGCGCACCGGAGACAAGAACCGACACATCCACCGATACCTCGATCGATGGCCGCCGGCGGCCAGGTGTTCAGCAGGAACTTCCACCGGCGATCACGCAGAACAATCCGGGCGCGGTCGCCGCGCCGCCGCCCGAAGCCTTCCCGACCGACGAATTCCCGATCCCCGATCGCTGGCGGCTCGCCAAGGCTTTGTGCCCCGACAAGCATTTCGTCGGGCTGCAGAACGACTGCCATTCGCCGTTCGATCCCTATCATCAGAACAGCCTGAAGGGTGATCGGCCGATCCAGGTCGATAAATTGCCCAAGTGGATCCCGCTGAAGGGCGATGACTGGTTCCTCAACCTCAATGCCATTTCCGATACGATCGTCGAGCCGCGGTCGTTCCCGACTCCCGTCTCGAATCCCGGCAGCGAACGCGCAGGCGAGATCGATCAGTTCGGCCGCGACCGCAGCCTCGTTGCAGCGCAGACCTTCATCTTCGGTGCGGCGCTGATCAAGGGATCGACCGCGTACAAGCCGCCGGACATCGAATATCATGTCACGCTGGCTTATAATGTGAACTATGTGAACGTCGAGGAACGCGGCGTGCTGCGCGTCCAGACGTCGCGCGCGAGCCACCGGACCGACAGTTTCCTGGGCGTGCAGGAACTCTTCATCGACAAGCATCTGGGCAACCGTTCGGATCGCTACGATTTCGATTCGGTGCGTATCGGCATCCAGCCGTTCCAGGCCGATTTCCGGGGCTTCCTGTTCAACGACAATCAGCTCGGCATTCGTTTCTTTGGCAACCGTGATAACAACCGCTACCAGTATAATGTTGAGCTGATCTGGCGGCTCGACAAGGATACCAACAGCGGACTGAACGATCTCACCAAGAAGCCGCGCGATGATTATATCATCTTCGGCAATCTGTTCGTGCAGGATTTCCCGCTGCCAGGGCTGACCTCGCTCGTCTCGGCAACCGTCAATCTCAACCGCGAAACCGAACGTGCCGTCGACAAGAACGGATTCCCGGTCCGCCCTGCCCTGCTCGGCGACCAGCGCCCGCGTTCCTATGACGCTTATTATCTGGGCTACAGCCTCGACGGACGGATCGGCCGGTTCAACCTTTCGAGCAGCGTCTATGGCGTGTTCGGGCAGGACCGCTACAGCGTCTTCACATCGAAGACATCGTCGATCGAGGCCTATTTCGGCGCGGCCGAACTCAGTTACGATTTCGACTGGATTCGGGTGAAGCTGTCCGGCCTGTATGCCAGCGGCGACAAGAAGCCATATGACAATAAGGAAAACGGCTTCGATTCGATCTTCGAAAACCCGGTCTTCGCAGGCGCCGACACCAGTTACTGGATCCGCCAGTCGATCCCGTTCGTCGGCGGCGGCGGTGTGGCTATCAACCAGCGAAACGGCATTTTGGCCGATCTGCGCACGTCGAAGGACGAGGGCCAGTCGAACTTCAACAATCCCGGCACAATGTTACTGGGGGTCGGCGCCGATTTCGACATTCTGCCGCAACTCCGCCTTTCGACCAACGTGAACCATCTCTGGTTCCAGAATACCTCCTCGCTGCGCGAGCTGCGCAACGAGGGCAGCATTCCGAAAGCGATCGGCTGGGATCTTTCGGCCGCCGCGATCTGGCGCCCGAAGATGGTGCAGAATGCCGTGTTCCGGCTATCGGCAGCCATGCTCGATCCGGGCAAGGGCTTTTCGGATCTCTTCACCAATTCACGCGGTGACAGCCGTTATTATTCGGTCTTGTTCAACGCGATATTGACGTTCTGAGGATGTACATGGGGGATCGGGGCAGCAGGGTGGTACGGTGGGCGGCGCGCGGCGCGATGGCGCTGGCGGCGGCGCTGACCGTGTTCGCCACGGCGCCATCGCCGGCGTCCGAGGGTGAGAAGCCCGTCAAGCGGATCTATGCCGTCACGCCTCCTTCCCCGCAGACCCAGGACTGGTCCGACGCGAAGCCGAAAAGCGATGGCTGCGTGTCCTGCCACACGGCCAGCGACCAGAAGACGATGCATGCGAGCCAGGCGGTCGTGCTGGGCTGCACCGATTGCCATGGCGGCGATTCCAAGGTGTTCGTCGGCGCCGGGCTGAAGCCCACCGATGCAGCCTATGTTGCCGCGCGTGACAAGGCACATGTGCTGCCGCGCTATCCCGAGGCGTGGCACTGGCCGTCCTCCGCGAACCCGAAGCGCGGCTATACGTTGCTCAACAAGGAAGCGCCCGAGTTCGTGCGCTTCGTCAATCCGTCCGACTATCGCGTCGCACGCCAATCCTGCGGCGCATGCCATATGGAGATCATCCAGGCGGCCGAACGGTCGCTGATGTCCACCGGCGCGATGCTGTGGGGCGGCGGCGCCTATAATAACGGCATCGTCCCGTACAAGAATTACATCTTCGGTGAATCCTATACGCAAAAGGGCGAGCCCGCGGTGATCAAGTCACCGGGCAGCCCCGCCGGATCGGTGACGCCCGAGCAGAAGGCACGCGGCGCGCTGCCGATCATGTATCCGCTGCCAACCTGGCATGTCGTACCACCGGGCGACATCTTCCGCGTTTTCGAACGCGGCGGTCGCAATATCGGCACGCAATTCGCCGAAATCGGTCTGCCCAACCTGACGGGCAGCATCCAGCGCCTCGAAGAGCCGGGCCGGCCCGACCTCAAACAGTCGAATCGCGGCCCCGGCACCGGACTGCGCACCGCGATTCCGATCCTGAACATCCACAAGACCCGCCTCAACGATCCGTTCATGTGGTTCATGGGCACCAACGACCAGCCGGGCGACTATCGTTCGTCGGGCTGCGCCGGTTGCCACGTAATCTATGCCAATGACCGCGAGCCGACACACAGCCTGATTTACGCCAAATTTGGCCGTGACGGGCAGACCGCGACCGTCGATCCCACCATCGCCGACAAGATGGAGCCCGAAGACGAAGGCCATGGCCATCACAAGGGATTGCCCGGCCATGGCGACGTGCCCGCCCATCCGATCGGCGCGATGAAGGAAAAAGGTCACCCGATCGAGCACGCCTTCACCCGCGCAATCCCAACTGCCCAGTGCATGAACTGCCACATGCACCAGCCCAACATCTTCCTGAACACCTATCTCGGCTACACGATGTGGGATTATGAATCCGACGCGCCATTGATGTGGCCGGCCAAGCAAAAATATCCGACGATGGCTGAGCGCCACGCAACGCTCGAGCGCAACCCGGAGGCAGCCGCCGCGATCGGCAAATGGTCCGACATCGATTTCCTGCGCAACGTGTTCGACGATGTGAACCCGAAGGCCAAGGATACGCAGTTCGCCGACTATCACGGCCATGGCTGGAATTTCCGTGCGATCTACAAGCGCGATCGCGAGGGCAATCTGCTCGATGCCGCCGGCAAGGTCGTCAGCGCCGACGATCCCGAGAAATTCCACATCAAGGGCACCCCGGAATTCCAGCAGGTCGGCACCCAAAAAGGCAAGGCCGTCCATATGATGGACATCCATGCCGAAAAGGGCATGCAGTGCGCCGATTGCCACTTCGCGCAGGACAGCCACGGCAATGGCCTGATCTATGGCGAAGTCGCCAATGCGATCGAGATCGGCTGCAAGGATTGCCATGGCACGCCCGATGCACTCCCCACGCTGTTGACCTCGGGCCCTGCCGCGCGGCCGGGCGGCACCAATCTGGCGCTGCTGCGCAATCCTGATGGCAAGCGCCGCTTCGAATGGTCGACCGACGCCAATGGCGAAAAGATGCTGATTCAGCGCTCGCTGGTCGATCCCAAGCTGGAGTGGAAGGTATCACTGGTCGCCGAGACCGTCGATCGGTCGAGCGCCCACTTCAATCCGCTGGCGGCGCGCGCCAAATTGATGAGCAAGTCCGGCATCGAGGACGGCAAGTTCGCCTGGGGCCCGGGCGTCGCGAAATCCGATCGCGCGCACGACACCGACAAGATGGCCTGTTTCACCTGCCACCTGTCCTGGACGACATCGTGCGGCGGCTGCCATTTGCCGATCGAGGCGAACTGGAAGACCAGCAGCCACAAATATGACGGCATCGAAACGCGCAACTTCGCGACCTACAACCCGCAGGTGGCGCGCGACGAGATCTTCATGCTCGGCCGGCACGAGACCACCAAGGGCAATATCATCGCCCCGGTCCGTTCGACTTCGGCGCTGGTGCTGTCATCGACCAACATCAACCGCGAGCGCATCTATGTGCAGCAGCCGCCAATCTCCGCGGCCGGCTATTCGAGCCAGGCGTTTGCCCCGCATTTCCCGCATACCGTGCGCAAGACCGAAACCAAGACCTGCACCGATTGCCATTTGTCGGCGAATGACGACAACAATGCGATAATGGCGCAGCTCAACGCGCTCGGCACCAACTTCATCAACCTGGTTGGCTTCAACGCCTGGACCGGGCTCGAGCGCGGCATCGAAGCGGTGCGCGTGACCGAGTGGAGCGAGCCGCAGGCGGTGATCGGTTCCTATCTGCACAAATATGCCTATCCGGATTTCTACAAGCAGCATCAGGATCATGGCCGCGAGCTGATCAACTGGGTCCGCGGCAAACGATTCGACAAGAATTTGTCGGGTGAACCCGACGCGACCGAGGAATTCAGCAACAACACCCATGCGACGGCCGATGCCGCCCGCTGTGTGCAGCTGCGCGGCGAATATCTGTTCGTCGCCGAGGGCAAGGGCGGCTTCCGCGCCTATGACGTCGCCTCGATCGCCAACAAAGGCACGTCGGAGCGCATCCTGACCGCGCCCTTCTCGCCGCTCGGCCATGACACGCATATCGGCAGCAAGAATGCGACGTGCATGGCGCTGCCGACCGGCCAGGCGATCAGCACGCTGCGCAACGATCAGATCACCAAATATTATGCCGAGAATCAGGAACAGAAGATGGGCGAGATCTATCGCTACGCCTTCGTGACCGATTCCGAGGAAGGCCTTATCGTCGTCAATGTCGAAACGCTGGCCGATGGCGATCCGCGCAACAACTTCTTCAAGCGCGCGGCGACCTGGAACGAAGGCGGCGTGCTCAACGGCGCCCGCCACATCACGATCGGCGGCAACTATGCCTATATCGCCGCGCAGGCGGGCATGGTGGTGGTCGACATCAGCGACCCGCTCCACCCGCGTCATGTCGCGACCGTGCCGCTACGCGACGCCCGCGCCTCAGCGCTGCAGTTCCGCTATCTGTGGGTGACCACAGCCGATGGCCTCCAGCTGCTCGACGTGACGCACCTCGACAAGCCGCGGCTGATCCCGCAGGCGACGCTGCCGCTGGCCGACGCCCGCCGCATCTATCTCGCCCGCACCTACGCCTATGTCGCGGCGAAGCAGGACGGCTTGGTGATCGTCAACATCACTAAGCCCGAGCATCCGACGGTCTATCAGCGCGTGACTTTCGACGGGAAGCTCAACGACGCCGAAGACGTGATCGTCGGCACCACCAACGCCTCGCTGTTCGCTTATGTCGCGGACGGGCGGAACGGCCTGAAGGTGCTCCAGCTCACGTCGCCCGAGAGCCAGCCGAACTTCTACGGCTTCTCCCCCGCGCCGAAGCCCGAACTGATCGCCTGGGCGAAGACCCCCTCGCCCGCGCTGTCCCTCTCCAAGGGCCTCGACCGCGACCGCGGCGTCGACGAAAGCGGCAACCAGATCGCGATCTTCGGCCGGGTCGGCTCGCGTCCGTTCCACCGCAGCGAGATGGAGAAACTGTTCCTGAACTCGCGCGGCGAACCGTGGAAGGTGAGCGATACGCCGAGCTTTGCGGACTGGGTGCCGGCGAGGGTGGCGGGGCGGTAGCTCCCATAGGCGCATTACGGCGTCTCTTCGATATGATGAGAGGCCCAACCCAACTCGTCATTCCCGCGAAGGCGGGAACCCATATCCTCTGAAGCTCGAACCTCTTGTGGTTCGGAGATTATAGGTTCCCGCCTTCGCGGGAATGACGAATTCGGAGAGCTGATACCTCATGCGCTCAGCATTCAGCGCATAGATAATAGCATCATTCGGTGATAGAATCGTGCCTCAACACGAGGACGATCACCCATGCGAACAACCCTTGCACTCGATGACGATCTCGTAGCCAAGGCCCAGGCCTATACGGGACTCAAGGAGAAATCCGCGCTCGTCCGCGAGGCGCTCAAGGCCCTGGTCGAACGCGAGAGTGCGCGCCGACTGATCTTGCTTGGCGGAACAGAGCCGGACATCGTCGCGGCGCCCCGGCGGCGCAGCGGGGACGAATGATCCTCGTCGACAGTTCCGTCTGGATAGATCATCTCCGAAGCGCCGATGCTGACCTCTCCCGCTGCCTCGCAGCGGACCAGGTTCTGTCCCATCCGTTCGTCCTCGGCGAGATCGCTTTGGTCAGTCTACGTCAGCGGGATATCGTGCTCGGAGCGCTCCGCGGATTGCCCACAGCGACGCTCGCCAGTGACGACGAGGTGCAAATCCTGATCGATCGGGAATCGCTCCATGGCATCGGGATCGGCTATGTCGATGCCCACCTGCTGACCTCCGTGCGCCTCATGCCCGGATCCCGGCTGTGGACCCGCGACAAGCGGCTGCACGGAGTGGCGGCAAAGTTGGGGCTCATCGATTAAGCCCGCGGGTGGGCATTCCGGTACACATCGAGCAGATGCGCCGCATCGACGCCCGTATAGACCTGCGTCGACGACAGGCTCGCGTGCCCAAGCAATTCCTGCAGCGAGCGCAGATCGGCACCCCGCCCGAGCAGGTGCGTCGCAAAGCTGTGCCTTAACGCATGCGGCGTGGTACGCTCGTTCAAACCCAGACGCACCCGCGCCGCCTGAACCGCGCGGCGGATGATCTCCGGGGCCAGCGGGCCGCCGCGCGCACCCCGGAACAGGATTTCGCCGGGAGCCGTGCCGTAGGGGCACAGGCCGACGTAAAGCTCGATCGCGGCACGTACCGGCGCGATCAACGGCACGATCCGCGTCTTGGCGCGCTTGCCCGTCACCGACAGCGTTTCGCCGAGCGGCAATATGTCGCCGGTCAGCGCCATCGCCTCGCCGATGCGCAAGCCCGCGCCGTAGAGCAGCAACAGCACCGCCTCATCGCGCGCGGCGATCCAGGGTTCGCTCGCAGATTCGGCGGCGTCCTCGGCGATGGCGGCGATGTCGGCCGGAGCGACCGGGCGCGGGACGCCCTTCTTGACCCGTGGCCCCTTCATCTTGACGGAGTTGCCGCTGCCACCCTGCCCGGCCCGGACGAAATCGAGAAAGCCCCGTACCGCCGACAGTTCGCGCGCGGCCGAACTGTTGCCCAAGCCATCGCCGCGTCGTTCGGAGAGGAAGCCGCGCAAATCGCCGCGATCGATGCTGGCAAGCATGGTGGCGTCCACCATCTGGCCGCGATGCTGGCCCAGAAAGCCGATCAGCCGATGCGCGGTCGCCTGATAGGCGCGGATGGTATGTTCGGACCGCCGCCGGTCGCGGCGCAGATGATCGGCCCAGGCGACGGCGAGCGCGCGGGCCGGGTGGTCATCCAGTGCTATGTTCACGTTCGTGAACTCGCACCGGATATTTGGTTGCGCGATTTCCGAGCCGCCGAGTGATTCCACTCGGCTCGAAATCGCTGAAGGGTCAAGGGAGCAGCCACCGCCCGATCATGCGCGAAAGCATCGCGCCGAGGAAGCCCAGCAATTCGGAACCCGCACGATTGTCGAACCCCTGCGGGCGCCTTTGGCCCAAAGCGAGCACACCGCCGGGCAGCGGCGGTTCCGATGGCAGCCGTACCAGAGCCTCGGCACGGATCAGTTCGGATGCCGGCCCGAACAAGGGATGCCCGCGATCGACCCCGCGCATCACCACGCCGTCAATGTCCTGGATCGATCGCTCGACGATGCGGCGTTCGACGAATTGCAGTCCCGACGCATCGGCGCGCAATCCCCGATCGCCGACGAACAACGCCACCGATACCGCGTCGAGGCCGAGAAGATCTGGCCACAATTGGGTGACGATGTGAATCAGATGATCGAGCCCGTCGGCATCGGTCGCCGCCAGCACCGCGGCGTGGATCGAGGAAACAGCGCCCGAATGGCCGCGCGCGAAAGCGATCAGATCCTGATTCGCCTCCTCCACCTCCGCCATGCGGCGGCGGAGCGAGGCCATCGCGCCACCTTCAAAATCGATCACACTGCCCATCGGCGCAGTCTATGCCACATTGGTTAACAGGCAATGGCGATATTATTACGCGCTCGGAATTTGGGTTTCCAACTCCTCCCCCGAGATTGCTCGGGGAGGAATTTAGGATTTTAGTCAGAGAATCGACTGACCCGTCTTCGCCCAATCGGCCATGAAGCCCTGGATACCCTTGTCGGTGAGCGGGTGATTGAACAGCGCCTTGATGACGGCTGGCGGCGCGGTCATCACGTCGGCGCCGATCTTGGCCGATTCGAGGATGTGGATCGGGTGGCGGACGCTGGCGACAAGGATTTCGGTGCCGAAATCATAATTGTCGTAGATCTGGCGGATATCGGCGATCAGGGCCATGCCGTCGAAGCCGACATCGTCATGCCGGCCGACGAAGGGCGAGATGAACGAGGCGCCGGCCTTGGCCGCGAGCAACGCCTGATTGGCCGAGAAACACAGGGTGACGTTGACCATCGTTCCCTCGTTGGTGAGCGCCTTGCAGGTCTTCAGCCCGTCGATCGTCAGCGGCACTTTGATGCACACGTTCGACGCGATCTTGCGAAGGATCTCGGCTTCCTTCATCATCGTCGCATGATCGAGCGCGACGACCTCGGCCGATACCGGCCCTTCGACGAGACCGCAGATTTCCTCGACGACTTCGACGAACTTGCGGCCCGATTTGGCGATCAGCGAGGGGTTGGTCGTGACGCCATCGAGCAGGCCGGTGGCGGCGAGTTCGGCAATGTCCGCGGTATCGGCTGTGTCGACGAAGAATTTCATGGTTGCTTCCCTGATGATCTCTGATTCCCCGGCGCTATAGCCGCTGATCGACCATCGCGCATTTCCTTTCCGCGCCATGGCCCCTAATCAGGCGCCATGGCCCGTGCCCATGTGCTCCTGCTCAACCCCGCCCTCGGGCCGCTCGATTATCGCGCCGATCGCGAGCATGCGGTCGCGCCCGGCAGCATCGTGCTCGCGCCGCTTGGGCCCCGCCAGCTTGTCGGCGTGGTGTGGGAAGAGGAAAGCCTGCCGTCGGACAATCAGGTCGGCGACAATCGGCTGCGACCGTTGCTCAGCGTCTATGACGTGCCGCCGATCGCCGCGCCGCTCCGCCGCTTGATCGAGTGGACCGCCGATTATTATCTGGCACCGCCGGCAGCTGTGCTGCGCATGGCGCTGCCGTCATCGAGCGCGCTCGACGGCACCCGCAGCATCACGGAATATCGACTGACCGGCGTGGCTCCGGACCGAATGACGCCGCAACGCGAACAGGCGCTCGATCGGATCGGCGCGCGACAGGGCCTGATCCGCGAACTGGCGACGATAGCCGAGGTCAGCGAGGCAGTGATTCGCGGCTTGGTGAAGTCCGGCGCGATCGAGGCGGTAACGGTGTCGATCGATTCGCCCTGGCCGGCGCCCGATCCCGATCATGCCGCGCCCGACCTGTCCGACGAGCAGCAGCTTGCGACCGGCATGCTGGTTGACGCTGTCGACGCGAAGGCGTTCCATCCGTTCCTGCTCGACGGTGTTACCGGATCGGGCAAGACCGAGGTCTATTTCGAGGCGATCGCCGCTGCGCTGCGCCAGGATCGACAAAGCCTTGTGCTGCTCCCCGAAATCGCGCTGACCGAGCCGTTCCTGAAGCGCTTCGAAGCGCGGTTCGGCGAGCGGCCGGTCGCATGGCACAGCGAATTGCGGCAATCGCAGCGCCGACGGGCGTGGCGATCGATATCGAGTGGCGATGCCAAGGTGGTGGTCGGGGCGCGATCGGCCTTGTTCCTGCCCTATCGCAACCTCGGCTTGATCGTGGTCGACGAGGCGCATGAGACGAGCTTCAAGCAGGAGGATGGCGTCCTCTACCATGCCCGCGATGTTGCCGTGATGCGCGCGAAACTCGAGGACATTCCGGTCGTCCTGGCTTCGGCCACCCCGGCGATCGAGACGCGCCAGCAGGCGGCGATCGGACGCTACACCGAACTCAAGCTCACCGCGCGCCACGGCGTTGCCGAAATGCCGGAGATCATCGCGATCGACCTGCTCGCCGATCCGCCGCCGCGCGGCCGATGGATCGCGCCGACGTTGATCAGGGCGCTGGCCGAGACACTCGCACGCGGCGAACAGAGCCTGATGTTTCTCAACCGGCGCGGATTTGCGCCGTTGACCCTGTGCCGTCATTGCGGACATCGCTTCCAATGCCCCAATTGCACGTCTTGGATGGTCGAGCACCGGCTGGTCGCACGGCTGCAATGCCACCACTGCGGGCACACCATGGCGCCGCCGCGCGCCTGCCCCGAATGCAAGACCGAAGACAGTCTGGTCGCCTGCGGCCCCGGCGTCGAGCGGATCGCGGATGAGGTGACGGCGCTCTTCCCCGACGCACGGATGGCGATCGCGACATCGGACACGCTCTCGACCCCGGCGCGCGCCGCCGAATTCGTCGAGCGGATGGAGGCTGGTGCGATCGACGTGGTGGTCGGCACCCAGCTCGTCACCAAAGGCTATCATTTCCCGAACCTGACATTGGTCGGCGTGATCGATGCCGATTTGGGGCTGTCCGGCGGCGACCTGCGCGCCGCCGAGCGCAGCTTCCAGCAGATCGCGCAGGTGGCCGGCCGCGCTGGGCGCGGCGAGAAGCCCGGGCATGTCTATGTCCAGACGCATGAGCCGACCGCGCCGGTGATCCAGGCGTTGCTCTCCGGCGATGCCGCGAGCTTCTATGCCGCCGAAACCGAGGCGCGGCGGATGGCGCATGCGCCGCCGTTCGGCCGCTATGCCGCGATCATCGTGTCGAGCGAACATGCCGACGAAGCCGCGGAGACGGCACGGCTGATCGGACGCAGCGCGCCCGAAGTGGACGGGATGCATGTGTTCGGCCCCGCCCCTGCCCCGCTCGCCATGCTGCGCGGGCGGCACCGCCAACGGCTGCTCGTCCATGCGCGGCGGACGCTCGACGTGCAGGAAGTGATCCGGGGCTGGCTCGGCGCACTGACCTGGCCGCGCGGCGTGCGCGTGGCGGTGGATGTCGACCCGTATAATTTCCTGTGAATTGAGCCGGCGAAAGCGAGAAATTAACGCGTGCTAACGCGAAATTAACCCTTTGGCGTGTTGAAAGGACTAGGAAATGACCATGACCTTTCGCCTCGCTTCCAATTCCTCCCCGAGCTTTCTCGGGGAGGGGGACCATCCGCAGGATGGTGGAGGGGCCTGCGCGCGCTTCGGATGTAGCGCAGGCCCCTCCACCGCTCTTCGAGCGGTCCCCCTCCCCGTTCCGGGGAGGAATTGGATACTCGTAGCGATAGCCCTTCTATTGCTGCTGTTCGCCGTACCATCGTTCGCCGCCGATATCCCGGGCTCGCAACTAGGCCCCGCCCAGAGCGGCGCGCTGGACAAGGCGATGACGACGATCGCAGGCGACGGCAAGCCGCTGTCGCTGTCGCTCCAGATCCTCATATTGATGAGCCTGCTGACGGTGCTGCCGTCGCTGGTGCTGATGATGACGAGCTTTACCCGGATCATCATCGTGCTTTCGCTGCTGCGGCAGGCGCTTGGCCTCCAGCAGACCCCGCCCAATCAGGTTCTGGTCGGGCTGGCTTTGTTCCTGTCGATGTTCATCATGCGGCCCTCGCTCGATCAGATCAACGCCAGTGCGTTCAAACCGTACGGCGCCGGCCAAATCACGATCGAGGAAGCGGTGACCCGTTCGGGCACGGTGCTCCACGGCTTCATGATGCGGCAGACCCGGCAGACCGATCTCAAGCTGTTCGCCGACCTCGCCAAGGTTCCGGCATTCGCATCACCCGCCGACGTCCCCTTCTCGATCCTGCTGCCGGCTTATGTGACCAGCGAATTGAAGACCGCGTTCCAGATCGGCTTCCTGATCTTCCTGCCCTTCCTCGTCATCGATCTGGTGGTAGCCTCCACCCTGATGTCGCTGGGCATGATGATGCTGTCGCCGGCGATCATATCGATGCCGTTCAAGCTGCTGCTGTTCGTGCTGGTCGATGGATGGGCGCTGACAATGGGTTCGCTCGCGGCGAGTTTCGGCGGTGGTTGACTTGGCGTATCTCCCTCTCCCCCGCTTGCGGGGAAGAGGGCCGGGGAGAGGGGGCAGTGCTGGAGACTTTGTCGCGAACCTCTTCCCCACTGCCCCCTCTCCCAATCCTCTCCCCCTAAAGGGGGCGAGGGCTATTTGCTTTCGCGGAAAGTCGAGGAAAGACGCATGAACAGCACCGCCTCCCCCGATTTCTTCATCGGCATCGCGCAGCAGGCGCTGTGGATTCTCGCGCTCGCATCGGCACCGATCCTGATCCCGGCACTCGCGGCCGGTGTCATCCTCGGCATGATTCAGGCGGCGACATCGATCAACGAGCAGACATTGAGTTTCGTGCCGAAGCTGATCGTGGTCGGCGCGGCTCTCGCCTTATTCGGCGGTGCGATCATGATGCTGATGGTCGATTTCACCCGCGAAATGTTCGCGCGCATTCCCGATCTCATGCGATGATGCCGACCGCCTTTGCCGGGCTTGAAACCCAGCTCTGGCTGTGGATGGTTGCGATGATCCGGCCGGGCGCCGCGTTCATGGCGGCACCGGTATTCGGCGCGCCCGCGGTACCCATCCAACTTCGACTGGTCGTATCGCTGGCGATTGGAATCCCCGCGCTTGCCGCTACCCATTTCGTGCTGCCGCAGGGCGGGATCGCCTCGTTCGAAGGCGTGATGATGGTGGCAGGCGAGATCATGATCGGGCTCGCTCTGGGCTTCGCCGTTCAGATCGGTTTTGCGTCGGCGCTGGTGGCAGGCGAAGTGATCAGCAATGCGATGGGCCTGGGTTTTGCCGCGATGATGGACCCGGCTAGCGGCGCGCCGACACCGGCCATTTCGCAGCTCCTCTCAATCATCGCCCTGTTCCTGTTCTTGGGCATCGGCGGCCATTTGCAGCTCGCGGCAATCATCGTCGAAAGCTATCGCGCGATGCCGCCAGGTGAAGCCTGGCTTGGAGCGCGGAGCATCCAGGAACTGGTCCTGTTCGGCGGCGACGTGTTCGCGGCAGGCCTCGCCATCGCCCTGCCGGTCGGCTTCGCGCTGATTTTGGTCCAGCTCGTGATGGCTATGCTGGCGCGATCCGCGCCGCAGATGAACATCTTCTCGGTCGGCCTGCCTGCCACTTTGATGGCGGGACTGGTCCTGCTCGCCATCGCCGCGCCCTCGATCGGCGACGGCATCACCGCAGCGGTGCAGCGTAGCCTGGCCACTGCACGGCACCTGGCGCTGGGATAGACCATGGCAGACGGTCCCGAGAGCGACGAAAAAACCGAAGCCCCAACCGCGAAGCGCCGCCACGACGCCGCGGAGGAAGGCGATGTCCTTCAATCGCGCGAACTCGGCACCGCGCTGGTGATGCTGGTCGGCGCCGGCTGGATCGCGATGGCCGGCCCATGGATGATGGAATCACTGCGTCGAATGCTGGGCAACGCGCTCAGTTTCGACTCCAGCGCCGTCGAGCATTTCGATCCTGTCGGGGCGATCCTGTCGATGGTCATGACGGTCGCCATGCCGGTCGCCCTGCTGTTCCTGCTGACCTTCCTGGCGGCGATCGCGGCACCGGCCTTGCTCGGCTCGCTGGGTTTTCGCTGGTCGGCGATCGCGTTCAAGGCAAGCAAGCTCAACCCGGCGGCGGGCCTCAAGCGCGTGCTGGGAGTGCAGGGGCTCGTCGAGCTCGGCAAGGCGCTGGTGAAGATCATCGCACTCGGCACGGTCGGCTACTGGCTACTCAGCGGCCAGATCAAGTCGATCGTGACGTTGGGGCAGCAGGATCTGCGCGCCGCACTCGATCAGTTGGGCAGTGCCTTCGTCTATGCCGTGATCGTGATGTCGATGGCGCTCGGGCTGGTGGCCGGTGTCGACGTGCCCGCGCAGATATTTCAGCGCATGAAGCGCCTTCGCATGTCCAAACAGGAATTGAAGGACGAGAGCAAACAGACCGAAGGTTCGCCAGAGATGAAATCGGCGATCCGCCAGCGGCAGATGGCAACGCTGCGCGGATCGGCGCGTACCGCGGTAATCGAGGCCACGGTTGTGCTCACCAACCCGACCCATTTCGCGGTCGCGCTCAAATATCGACCGGGCTTCGATGTCGCTCCGATCGTAGTGGCTCGCGGCCGCGGTGCGACGGCGCAGGCCATCCGCGAACTGGCGGCCGAAGCCAACGTGCCGGTTTTGTCTTACCCCCAGCTCACCCGTGCGATCTACTATACGACGCGCGCCGGTCAACTGATCCGCGAAGACCTGTTCATCGCGGTCGCCGCGATCCTGGCGTTCGTGTTCAACCTCGATCGGGCGATGGCCGAAGGCTATGTCCAGCCCGATGTGGTGGTGCCCGAACAGGCGCGCTTCGACGAGGAAGGTCGCCCGGTCGGCTAGCCCGGCAATTTGCGAATAATAAAGGATTTAGCACCTAAAGCAGAAGCCTGCGCGGCCGTTATCTCGGTCGGTAAGGGATAGTGACACATGGTATCTTCGGTCGGATCGACAATCACGCAGGCGCTTGGCGCAGGTTCGATCGATACGGCGTCGCTGGTCGATCAGCTGGCAAACGCCAACAGCGCCAACCAGACGGCCGCCCTCAACGCCAAGGATACTGCCAACGCCGCGAAAATCTCCGATCTTGCGTCAGCCATCAGCACGATCGGCACATTTTCGACCTCGCTGCAGACGCTGACCGCCGGCGGAACCCTTTTTACACAGCCTACGACATCGAACAGTTCGATCCTGCAGGTCAGCGCGCTGCCTGGCGCCCGGCTTGGCGAGCTTTCGTCAACGATCAAGGTGGGCCAGCTTGCGACTGGACAAACACTGAGCTCCCCTGCGCTCGCCAGCAGTGCGACGTCGGTTGGCCAGGGCACATTGCTGCTGACGGTCGGCACGAAGACCGCGACGATCACGATCGATTCTACCAATGATTCGATGGCCGGGCTCGCCCTTGCGATCAAGAATAGCGGGCTGGGCGTTTCGGCGAGCACGGTAACCGACAATGCCGGCACGCGACTGGTGGTTAAGGGCGCAACCGGAACGGCCAACGCCTTTTCGCTGAGCATGTCGAGCGGAGACGCCACCGGCATCGGGCGCTTCACCTTTGATCCGACAACCTATGACCCCAATAATATCACGGGATTCGAACGCACCCAACAAGCGCAGAATGCCGAACTGACCGTCGATGGCGTCGCCATCAGCAAGGCGAGCAACAGCTTCTCCGACGTGATTCAAGGCGTGAAGATCGATTTGCAGTCGGCCGCGCCCGGCACCTCCGTCACTATCGGCGCAAACCGCCCGACCGCGGGCATCTCGCAAGCCGTGAGCGACTTCGTCAGCGCGTATAATGAGATGAAGACCACGCTGAACAAAATGACCGATCCCAAGACCGGCAGCTTACGCGGTGACAACGGCATTCGCGAACTTGTACGTCGCCTATCCCAGCTTACTAGCACCGCGCTAACCTATGCGACCGACGGCGGCCCCACGACGCTGGCCGAAATCGGCGTATCGACCAATCAGGATGGCTCGCTGTCGCTGGACACCGCGCGACTGTCGACGGTGATGTCGTCCAACCCGGACGCCGTGGAGGCGATGTTGAATCCTGCCCAGCGCAGTGACAATGCGCTGATCCAGATCACCAGCGCGGTCGGCAAAACCAAGGGCGGAATATATACGGTCACCAACGCCACCGCCGCCAACAGCACGACACCGGCACGGGCGGATATCGATGGCTCGCCGGCTCTGCCCTATAATGACGGCGTCATTGCGTCTTTCTTCTCGGCCGCGAACGGGCTGACATTCACCCCGCTCGGCACTGTGGCCAGCGCGACGATCACAGTCGACCTGGGGCTGCAGGGCGCGCTTGCGGCGATCAAGGATACGCTCACCTCAAGTTCGGGCGCGCTGACCGCCTCGCAAAGCGCGCTCGACGCCGAAAAAACGTCGATCGCCGCCGCCAAGGATAAACTGGCCGCGCGCGACACGACCTATCGCGCCCAGCTCACCACCCAGTTCGCAGCCATGCAGAAGGCACTGCTCGCCTATAGTTCGACCCAGAGCTACCTGACCCAGCAGGTCAAAGTCTGGACGAACAGCACCAGCGGCAATTGAACGCGTCCGTTTGCGACACTGAAAGGAAAGACGCATGTTTCTCTCCCCCGGCTATCCCGGCGGCGCCCGCGCCCGCTATCAGAACGTCGATCTCACGAGCCAGGTCGAAGGCGCATCGCCGCACAAGCTGATCGCGATCCTGTTCGACGAGCTGATAAAATCGATCGATACGATGATGGCCGCGCACCGCATGGGCAATCGTGCCCGGATGATCGAGAAGCAGGCCCGCGCGGCAAATGTGCTGATCGCGCTCGAAACCAGCCTCGATTATCAGAATGGCGGCGAGCTGGCGGTGCATCTGGCGCAGGTGTATCGCGAAAGCCGCCGCTTGGTTCAGCATGGCGGACGGGCCGGCGATATGGAGCCAGTGGCGCAGGCGCGCGCGATGATCGCTGAACTCTCCACCGCCTGGGAACAGATCGGCTGAAATAAGACGCGATTAACCACGCGCGTTCAGGCAATCTTTACCGAAACGGTGCACCTCAAGGGCTCGGGAGGCAGATATGGCGGCATCGCAAAGACAGATTCGGGACGGCGGCACATTGGTGCCGACACCGGCACCCGCCGCAAAAGCGCCGATACAGCCGGTGGTTCCCGGCATGATCACCCAGCCCGTGCCCTCACCTGCGCGTGCACTGCAGGAGGAGCTCGGCCGGCACGCCGCGGCCGACTTCGCTTTGCCTCATGTCACGGGATCGCGGCGCGAACTGGGTCAGTTCATTCTCTCGGCCATCGCCCTGTGGGGCGGCGCGCTGGGGCTCATCACCGCCCTGATGGTTCTGGCGCGCTGATCTCCGCGCCGTCGAGCACCTTGTCGGCCCGATCGCGTTCGATCTTGTCGCGCGCCTTTTCGGCCTTCGTCCGCCCGAAGGCCCGGCGATTGGCATCGGCCTGAGCCCGCTCCGCTTCCCGGGCCCTCGCCTTGCGCGCCTTGTTGAGATTGATCACCGCCATCGCTCGAACCTGCCCGATTGCAGGCGATTTGACCAGTATCCAGCCGCAAGGATGACGCGTTAAGAGCATGCGCGCATTCACGCAGTCGCAAGCGATTCGCCCCACATCACGCCCACAGGTGACGCATCCCGGCCAATCGGCTAGGAGCGCGCGATGAATGAAGAACAGATCCGAAGCTGGATAAGTGCGACGCTGGGCCATGAGCCGCGCGACCTGTCGCTGTTCGTGCGCGCGCTGACCCATGCCAGCTACGGTCCGGACAATTATGAACGGGTCGAATTCCTCGGCGATCGCGTGCTCGGCATGGTCGTCGCCAGCTGGCTGTATGAAATCTATCCCGACGAACCCGAAGGCAAATTATCGCGTCGCTTCAACGTGATCGTCAGTCGCGAAAGCTGCGCCGCGATTGGCCGCGAGATCGGTGTCGCCACCCATATGCGGCTGGGCAAGCAAGCGCGCGACGATGGTGCTGTGCGCAGCGATAATGTGCTGGGCGACGTCGTCGAGGCGCTGATCGGTGCCCTTTTTCTCGAAGGCGGTGTGCCGGCGGCAGGCACGTTCATCCGCAAGGCATGGGGCGGACTCGTGACCGGCCAGCTCCAGGCGCCCAAGCACCCCAAGTCCGCATTGCAGGAATGGGCCGCGTCACACGGCTGCCGTCCACCCGTTTACACCACCGGCGCGCGCACCGGCCCACACCACGCGCCGCGCTTCACCATCACCGTATCGATCCCCGGCCGCGCCGAAGTCAGCGCCGAGGGAGCATCGAAACAGGAAGCCGAAACCGCGGCCGCCAAGGCCCTGCTGGAGAAATTGTCTTGACCCAAAAATGCGGCTTCGTCGCAATCGTCGGCGCCCCGAACGCTGGTAAATCGACCCTCGTCAACGCGCTCGTCGGCCAGAAAGTGGCGATCGTCAGCCCCAAAGCGCAGACCACGCGCACCAGGATGATGGGCGTCGCGATGGAAGGCGAGAGCCAGATCATGCTGGTGGACACGCCGGGCATCTTCGCGCCGCGCCGCCGGCTCGATCGCGCGATGGTCGCCGCGGCCTGGAACGGCGCGCAGGATGCCGATCTCATCGCGTTCGTGCTCGACGCCAAGACCGGGCTCAACGCCAAGATCGCCGAACTGGTGAAGACCCTGGCCGAGCGGCGCGAGCCCAAATTGCTGATCCTCAACAAGGTCGACATCACCGCCAAGGAGAGCCTGCTCGACCTCGCGATGCAGTTGCAGGAGGCGCTGAACCCGGAGGCGATTTTCATGATCTCGGCCTCGACCGGCGATGGCGTTGCCGACCTCAAGCAGGCGCTGGCCGAGCGCATGCCCGAGGGACCATGGCATTTCCCCGAGGATCAGGTGTCCGACGCGACCGACCGCATGCTGGCCGCCGAAGTCACGCGCGAGCAGATCTACCTCCAGCTCCACGCCGAGCTGCCTTATGCGAGCGCCGTCGAGACCGAGAAATATGAGGAGCGCAAGGACGGATCAGTGGCGATCCACCAGCAGATCCTGGTCGCGCGCGATACCCAGAAGGCGATCGTACTCGGCAAGCGCGGCGCGCGGCTGAAGGAGATCGGCACCAAGGCGCGCGAGGAGATATCGAACCTGCTCGGCCGCAAGGTGCACCTGTTCCTGCACGTGAAGGTATCGGAGAAGTGGGAAGAGGATCGCGGGCTGTATCGCGAGATCGGGCTCGACTGGGTGGAGTGAGCGACACCCCAGGAATGCAGTTTCGCACTACAGCTTGCCGCATCTGTGGGCCGGAGCGGGCGCACCCGCTCCGGTCGTTATTGCGCTGCGTATAGGTCCGCGTGCGAACGCCAACCGGCAATCTGGTCCTTGACGGCGAGCTTGAGCTTCTTGAGCCGCTTCAACTCGGCGCTATCGGGCCTCAACTTCCGACTTTCCTCGGCAACGGCGCGTTCGAGCCGGCTATGTTCTCGTTCGAGATAAGCGAGAAACTTGTTCGACATCTGGCTATCCCCTTCAACTATCGAGCGAGCGAAGTGCGGCCAGAACGTCGTCCAGCGGGACCGGTCGATCGAGCACATAGGGCTTGCGAAGCGCTGGCTGGCCAGGGACGGCTGCAGCATCGGACGCCCAGGATGCGAGGATGGCGCGCTTGACCTCAGGTTCGAAGGTTGGATGGCGCGCAATATCGAACGGGTGTCGAAAATGGGAGTAGGACACGGGTAGCCTCCTTTCTTCCTGTCACTCCTTCCACGTCGGCGGAATCGCCAGCTCCTATTTTGGAATGTCGAACAACCTCGTCAAGAGACTATAATCATGAGAAACATTCTTACCTGAACATCTTGACGGTGGCACAGCCAACCCTATTTCGCCATCCGCCGGGTGCAGAACTGGCCCGGTAGCGAGAGCGTCGGCGCATGTCCCGGCGCTTCTCATGATCAAATTGCTTTTTGGAGGATTTGGCTATGAGGACAAATTTCGATTTCTCGCCCTATCGTCGTTCGACCGTGGGGTTCGACCGGCTCTTCGACATTCTTGAAGCCAGCGTTCGCAACGATGCCGACGGCTGGCCGCCTTTCGATCTCGAACGCGAGAGCGAGGACAGCTATCGCATTACGATCGCAGTCGCTGGCTTCCGGCCCGACGAGATCGAGATCGTGGCGCAGCAGAACCAGCTCACGGTGACAGGACGCAAGGCGGAAGACCCCGCCAGTCGCAGGTTCCTCCACCGCGGCATCGCCAGTCAGGCCTTCGAACGCTGCTTCCAGCTCGCCGACTTCGTAGAGGTCCAGAAGGCGCGCTTCGAAAATGGCCTGCTGATCATCAACTTGAAGCGCGAGGTGCCCGAGGCCATGAAGCCACGCCGCATCGCCATCGACGGCGTTGGCAAGGACCGCCTCTCCGCACCCGGCACGCTGCAGGCGGCCTGAAGACAGGCGGGTTGAACGGTTCGGCGGCGGACAAAATTCCGCCTTTACGAACCGTTCAGCTCCGCCACCCATTCCGGCACCAGTCTGCTGGCTGGCCCGATCCGGCTCTCGTCGAAATGGAAGCTCCCCGCGGACGGTTCCAGATTGAGTTCGAGCGTCTGCGCGCCATAATGCCGCGCGGTCTGGACGAAGCCGGCGGCCGGATAGACCGCGCCCGATGTACCGATCGACACGAACAGATCGGCGCGGGCCAGCGCGCGGTCGATCACATCCATCTGATAGGGAATTTCGCCGAAGAACACGATATCGGGCCGGAGCGCCCCCTTCGCTCCGCATGAGGGGCAATCGGCGTGGCCGATCATCGGCCCGGCCCATGGCAGGCGCACCTCACAGGCCTCGCACAAGGCCGACTGGAGTTCGCCGTGCATATGGAGCATGCGCTTCGCCCCGGCCCGCTCGTGCAGATCGTCGACATTCTGGGTGACGATCAGAAGTTCGCCCGGCCATTCTGCATCGAGGCGGGCCAGAGCATGATGGGCGGGGTTGGGCTCGACCGTCGTCAGCGCGGCGCGGCGGGCGTCGTAGAATTCGAGGACGAGCGGGCGGTCGCGGGCGAGCGCTTCGGGGGTACAGATATCCTCAACCCGGTGGCCTTCCCACAGGCCACCGGGGCCGCGGAAGGTGGCGAGGCCGGATTCGGCGGAGATGCCGGCGCCGGTGAGGATGACGATGTTTTGGATGGCAGACATGGACAGTTGATAGTATGATTGAAAAATAGCAGTTAGGCTCGTTTCACAAGGCTGCGGCATCTCTCAGGTGGCTAATTCAAAGCCCTGTTCGGCAAATACAGTATTGGCTGAAGCTCACAAACTAGCTCGTTGCTTCCCGGCTCCCAAGGATAGAGCCCGTCCTTCGCGCCGGGCCAGAAGAGCTGATAGGCCAGCAAAATCATGCCCTTTTTGACCGGATCGCCCCAGAACCAAATAGCGGAGTTTAAGTATTCGCGGATCACATTCGTCGAATGTACGGGCCGACTGATGCAATCAAAACCTTCGATCAGATTCGACCAGCGTTCGCCATCGCCGATAGTCTTGCCGTCCCTGATCTGACGGAACACTTCCCATAGCATCGAATGCATCAGCCTCGTGTCGAGACCGAAGATAATGAATTCTGGCGCCGAGAGCGTTTCGGTAAAACCGACGGAATAGCTGAACGACGGATCGGATTCATCAGAACCAAAAACGGATGTGCAGAACCAGCCATGGTCACGCACATTGTCGATTATGTTCTGTTCGTAATCGTCCATGCAGCCGGCATGCTAACATCGTTGTTGCCGGCGGCAAGTCGAGTCCCAGAAGAAATGCCCGCCCGGCACCTACACCTTAATGCCCGAAGCCAAACTCCAGAAAGCTCGGGATCGGACCATTCCAGCCATCATCAGGCTCGTCCTGCGGCTGACTCCGACGATCGTCTCTCCGCGGGCGATCGTCGCGGCGGGGGCGTTCTTCCTGGCGAGGACGATCTTCCTGACGCGGACGTTCCTCGCGACGCGGTGCCGGCTCGCGATGCACGGGCGCCTCGACGACCTCGGGCTCGGCTTCGCGCGCGACCACCGGTTCCTCGGTGCGGGTACGACCTCCACGGCCGCGGCGGGGCTTGCGCTCCTCGCGAGTGGGTGCGGCCTCTTCGACTTCCGCGCGTTCGGGTTTCGCGCCGCCCGCAAGGCGCGGGATCTTGAAGCTGGTCAGCTTCTCGATGTTGGCGATCGCCTCGGCATCGGCTTCGGTGACCAGAGTGATCGCCTTGCCGGTCAGTCCGCCGCGGCCGGTGCGGCCGATGCGGTGGACATAATCGTCCGGATGCCATGGCACGTCATAGTTGAAGACGTGGCTGACGCCCTTGATGTCGAGCCCGCGGGCGGCGACGTCGGAGGCGACGAGGACGTTGATGTCGTTATTCTTGAACCGATCGAGTTCGCGGATCCGCTCCGACTGTTCCATGTCGCCATGGATCTGACCGACCGAAAAGCCGTTCTGGGCAAGGTTGGTCGCCAGTTCGCGGACCGTGGTCTTGCGGTTCGAGAAGATGATCGCGTTCTTCATGTCGTCGGCGCGCAGCAGGCCGCGCAGCGTCTCGCGCTTGCCGCGTGACGTCGTCTCGACGAGCAATTGCTCGATCGCGAGATTGGTGCTCGCCGGGCGCGACACCTCGATCTGCTTGGGGTTCGACAGGAACTTGTCGGCCAGCTTCTTGATCGGCCCGGGCATCGTCGCCGAGAACAGCAAAGTCTGGCGGGTGGCCGGCAGCTTGGTGCAGATTTCCTCGATATCGGGGATGAACCCCATGTCGAGCATGCGATCCGCCTCGTCGATGACCAGCAGGCTGCAGCCGTTGAGCATGATCTTGCCGCGCTGGAACAGATCCATGAGGCGGCCCGGCGTGGCGATCAGCACGTCGACACCCTTTTCGAGCGCCGCGACCTGTTCGCCCATGTTCACGCCGCCGATCAGGAGGGCCATCGTCAGCTTGTGATATTTGCCATATTTCTCGAAATTCTCGGCAACCTGCGCGGCAAGCTCGCGGGTGGGCTCGAGGATCAGCGAGCGCGGCATGCGCGCCCGGCTGCGGCCATGGGCGAGGATGTCGATCATCGGCAGCACGAAACCGGCGGTCTTGCCGGTGCCCGTCTGAGCGATGCCGATAAGGTCCCGCATCATCAGGACAGACGGGATCGCCTGCGCCTGAATCGGAGTGGGTTCGGTATAACCCGCTTCGGTTACCGCGCGGAGAAGTTCATCGGAAAGGCCGAGGTCGGCAAATGTCATGCTGTGTCCGGAAAAGGGCGGCACGGAGCACCGCTTCATCGGCCCCGCGCTTGGGCGCAGACCGGCGATTTGTCAAGAATGTTGGGCGTTTTAGAAGCATGATTGGGGCATCATCCGACTCTTTCTCTCCTCCCCCGCCAGGGGGAGGTGGCGCCGAAGGTGACGGAGGGGGCGGGCGACGATCGGCTTTAGCCTGGCCCCCGCCAGCTTCCGACTATTCCCGGCGCATTGCCGTCCGCCCCTCCGTCAGCCTGCGGCTGACACCTCCCCCTGGCGGGGGAGGACAGAAAAATACGCAGCTATAATGTGTTACCCTGAAGCAGGACCAGATTATTCAATCGCGTGGGACGAGTATTCGGAAGCGCTGGATTTCGCACTGGCCACCCGATCGGGTGCGAATCACGTCGCGGTCGGCGCAGATCTGGCCGTCGTCGGTGGGCAGGATATAGAAGCCCGAATAATAATCGAGCGCGGGGCAGCTGGACGAAAATTGCGCGCGCATCCGCTGCCCGCCGCGCAACGCGAGATCGATCGCATCGTCCGCGACGATCGCGGCACCGGCGATCGTCGCCATGGCGATGCATTTCGGGCCTTTCTTCTCCTTCCAGCGCAGCGGCTTTGGCCGCGGCACGCGCTTCGGGACTCGGACGATCACCGATTGCTGGATCGTGATTTGGGTAACGGTGATTTCAGCGGCCGGCGCTGGCGGGTGCCGCGGTGGCGGCGTCGACCCGATCGCGGATGGGACGCAGCAGAGAAGGACAAACCATGACGGCCCGGATTTCACGGTTCGCGATCCATATCGCCGCCGCCATCGGACGAAGGCATCAGCTGGCATTTCGGCAAGGCGCAGCACGCCAAAAAAAACATCGCCCCGACCAAGGCCCGAACCCATGATCGCGACGAAGACGGAGACAGCCCGCCGCTGTGCATTTCCACCTGTGTGCCAAGCCCTAAGAATCCCGGCTTTCGCCGGGATGACGGGATGGAGGCGTTCGCGCGTTCACTGAATTACCCTGACCATATCGTCCACAATGCTACAGCCGTTCGTCATTGGCGCAATGGCTTGAACAGCGGATTAACTGGCCAATCGTCCGAACCCTGAATAATGTTCCGCCACATGGCCGATCTCCGCCCCCCTTCCGACGATCTGCTCGCCCGCCTGGCCCGGCTGCTGGGGCCACAGGGGTTCATCACCGACCGATCGGATATCGAACCCTGGCTGACCGACTGGCGCGGCCGATATCATGGCGAGAGCAAGGTGCTGCTGGCGCCGAGGACCGTGCAGGACGTTGCCGAAGTCGTCCGGCTGGCGGCCGAAGCGCATGTCGCAATCGTGCCCCAGGGCGGCAATACCGGCACGGTCGCCGGCGCGACGCCGCCCGCCGACGGAACGGCATTGTTGATGTCGCTACGCCGGATGAACAGCATCCGATCGATCTCCACTGCGGACAATGCGGTGATCGCGGAGGCCGGCGTGATCCTGTCGGTGCTGCACGATGCCGCGGCAGAAGTCGGCCGCCGCTTTCCGCTGTCGCTGGCTGCCAAGGGATCGGCGACGATCGGTGGGCTCGTCTCCACCAATGCCGGCGGCACGCAGGTGTTGCGTTTCGGGTCGATGCGCAACCTGCTGCTCGGGATCGAGGCGGTGCTACCCGACGGATCGATTTTCGACGGGCTGGCGACCTTGCGAAAGGACAATCGCGGCTATGATCTGCGCCAACTACTGGCGGGCGCGGAGGGAACTTTGGGGGTGGTCACCGCCGCCAGCCTGCGGCTCGTACCAGCGATCGCGGGCCGGGCGGTAGCATGGATCGGCCTGGCCAGCCCCGATGCCGCGCTGACCCTGCTGCGCGATCTCGAAGGAACCATCGGCGACTCGGTCGAGTCGTTCGAACTGGTGCCCGCCGATGCCCTGGCGCTGGTCCTGCGCAACATTCCCAACACGCGGGCCCCGCTGGCCAAGCCTCATCGGTGGAACGTGCTGGTCGAGGCGGTCGGGCTCCACGGAGGAGCCGATCCGGTGGAAGCCCTTCAAGATGCGCTGGCCGCGGCGTTCGAGGCCGGCCTGATCGAGGATGCGACGATCGCCGCCACCGACGTTCAGGCCGAGGCGCTGTGGGCGTTGCGCGAATCGATATCGGAGGCCGAACGCATCGACGGCCCATCGTTGAAGCATGACATTGCCGTGCCGGTGTCGGCGATGCCGGCGTTCCTGCGCGAGGAGCGAACCGAGGTGGAAGCGCATTTCCCCGGCGTCCGGATCATCGCGTTCGGTCATCTCGGCGACGGCAATATCCATTTCAACCTGCTGCCGCCCGAAGCCGAGGATCGCGACCACTGGATCGCCCGCTTCGGCGCGGCGGCGAGCGCGGCGGTGCATGATCTGGTCGTCGCCCGCGGCGGCACGCTTTCGGCCGAACATGGCATCGGCCAGGCCAAGCTCGCCGAATTCGTGCGGCTGAGCGATCCCGTGCGGCTACGCACGCTGCAAGCCATAAAACAAGCGCTGGACCCGCACGGGATCATGAACCCGGGCAAGCTGCTGCCTCTTGCGCCGAAACCCGCCGCACCATAGACGGCTTGCGCGTTTGCGAGTTCCGCTCGCCATCGATCAACGATCAGACTGGGTTTCAGGAGAAATATTATGGCGAGCGCCCCGGCTAACGCCCTGCCACTATTCTACAAAGAATTGCAGCCGCTTTCGAGCAACCTGCACGGCCAGTGGAAGTCCCGCAAGGTCGAATCCGCGCCGTTTTTCGCGCAGAACCACGCCGTGCCGCTGACGATCGAGGAGTTCGTCTTTGCACAACGCCATTATCCGATCGTCTTTTCGTCGGGAACTCCTTCGGTTCCGCTCGCGCTGATGGGCCTGAACGAAGGCGTCAACGTCTTCACCGACGAAAATGGCATGCCGACCCGCGACATCTATGTGCCGGCTTACGTCCGCCGCTATCCGTTCATGCTCGCCCGCCTGCGGCAGGAGACCGATGAACTGTCGCTCTGCTTCGATCCGACGGCCGGCGTGATCGGCGATTTCGAAGAGGGCGACCCCCTGTTCGATGGCGCCGAGCCTTCGGCTTCGGTGAAGGCCACGCTGGAATTTTGTGAGCAGTTCGAACAGGCCGGCGCACGGACGGGCCTGTTCGTCGAGGAGCTGATCCAGAACAAGCTGCTGATCGACGGCGAAGTCACGATCCAGCCCGACGGCGGCGGCCAGCCCTTCGTCTATCGCGGCTTCCAGATGGTTTCGGAAGAGCGGTTGCGCGATCTGCGCGGCGATGTCCTGCGCAAGATGACGCAATCGGGGATGATGGCGCTGATCTTCGCGCATCTCTTCTCGCTGAACCTGCTCCGCGACATTTTCGCTATGCAGATGCAGCAGGGAAAAGTGCCGCTTCCCGATCTCGGCATCCCCGCCTGACACGCGACTGGAGGAACAAATGACGGCAGCATAAGGAATTTCCCGGACTGGGACGATCCGCCCTTGAAACCGGAAAAATATCTCCCTATCTTGCTGTTGTGCGGCGGTTGTGCCCCCCTTTCGCAACCTCGCACTAGCGCGTCCTGCGGGATGCGTTCCTCCCTGAACCTTGGCCACCTCGTGCGGAAGCACGGGGTGGTTTTTTTATTGGCTGAAGCCAATCATTCGGCGGCGACGGGAAGACCCGTTTGGCGGGACAGCAACGCAGACAGACGCCGCGCGACATCGGCTAGCAGCGATCGGCACCGATCCAATCCCGTCAATACCGGCTGCCCAACGCCATCCAGATAGAGCGCACGCGCGAATTCGAGCTGAATGGCGTGCACGCCGGCCCGGCGGTTGCCATGGCGATCGAGCGTATAGCCCCCCGCATAAGGCGCATTCCTGACCGCCCGCAGGCCATGCGCCTCGGCCGCCATCAACGCGCAATCGACAATATCGTCGTCCGCGCTGCGGCCAAATCTGTCCCCCACGACGATGTCGATCGCCCGGCCGGCGGCATCGCGCGGCAAGGCCGGCATCGAATGGCAGTCGATCAGCAC
The DNA here is from genome assembly GCF_900101455.1 of Sphingomonas sp. YR710. Classification (GTDB taxonomy): domain Bacteria; phylum Pseudomonadota; class Alphaproteobacteria; order Sphingomonadales; family Sphingomonadaceae; genus Rhizorhabdus. The sequence continues at coordinate 145,476 of NZ_FMZJ01000007.1, forward strand.
GGCATGGCCATGATCGCGCCGCATCGCCGCAAGCAACAGCGCCACGGTGCGATGATAAGGCGCATGCACACCATCGAGACGAGCCTGAATCTCGGCCACTATCAAACGCCGGTTCCATAATTCGCCGAGTGCCGGCAATCGCCGCGGGACAAGCCCCAGCCCGCCCCGCACCTTGATGCTCAATATCGCCCGGCCGGGATCGAGCGAGAAGGCCACCATCCCCGGATCGATCTCGCGCGGATCGCGATTGAGATCGATCCAGGCGCGCGCGCGCCGCGCAACCACCGCCGACGTACCGCCTGCGACGGCATCGTCGATCAGCAGATCGGCGAAACGATCCTCCAGCCCGACCAGCGCCTCGAGCGGATGACGGCACAGCCCCGCCAATTCCGGCGGATATTCGCGCCCAGCGTGCGGAACCGAGATCAGGATCGGGCCAACCGGCCGATCGGAGCCGATCACCTGAAAGGGGCATTCGTCGCGGGCCATGGTCACATCTCTTGCTATGCGTTCCGGTTCCGTCGGGCAACGGTCGATCGCTGCCGCCATGAAGGACGACGCCAATATTCGCCGCCGCGGGCCCCACCGGAGCCGACTCGTCAGCTTCCGCTCCTATTTTTCAGGCCACGCTGGAATTTATTAATGGATTGCAGCATAAGTATGCTCCGGGGCGGCCGCGTGGCCGCAGGGCATTCGGGACGACAGACAAAAACGATGATCCGGATATTGCTGGCCGAAGATGATGATTCGATGCGCGAGTATCTGGCGCGCGCGCTGGAGCGCACCGGATATTCGGTGAAGGCCGTCGACCGCGGCACCGCGGCTCTGCCCTTGCTGGAAAGCGAGGCATTCGATCTGCTGCTGACCGATATCGTGATGCCGGAAATGGACGGCATCGAACTGGCGCAACGCGCAAACGTGATCGCGCCCTCGATGCGCGTGATGTTCATCACCGGCTTCGCCGCCGTAACGCTGAAAAGCGGAGCGACGCCGCCCGATGCAAAGGTGTTGTCCAAGCCGTTTCACCTGCGCGATCTGGTGCTGGAAGTCGATCGCATGTTCCAGGTGGGTAGCGCCTCGGGCCTTTGAAATCCTGCGCGGGCCCGGCGCCATGGCTCGCTTCTGCTTGGCACAGAAGCTTTTTCCGCCTTTCAACCGAATGACGCTGGCGGGGCTTGCGCAGGCCGATCCTCTCGGCTAGTGAGCCCCCCGTTGGGCGCGTAGCTCAGTGGTAGAGCACTGTGTTGACATCGCAGGGGTCGCAAGTTCAATCCTTGCCGCGCCCACCATTCTTCCAACCGGCTGGAAAGCCGGAAGAATGTGAGGCTCCTAAGGGAGCCTTTACCCCACCTTTCGGATGGCTCGGCGGAGAATGCAGCGCATGGCTCCGCAGCCCGGCTGGACTAGAACCGCTTACCATCATCGGGAGTCGCTGTTGTCGCGTTCGAATCGGCGGCAGTTTTCGTCCATATCATTGAACTGCGGCTGCATATAATAAGTTACTTCCAGCTCATTACTGTCCGGCTCTTCTGAATTATAATATTCTGCCTTGGAGCAATATTCTGTTCTGTGCCGCTTTTTTCCGGAAAATTCATCATATTCAACCCATCCGTAAATATACAACATCTTCTTCTTGTTTATTACGGATCGCACCTCATCCAGGCTCATATGCCCCGTGGAGCTGTTGAAAATTCCGCCAGGCCCTAGAGTGCCGACCGAATTGGGTGAATATCGATTTGGAAAGTTAAAGTTTGCTGGAAGATCCCCATCAGCCAATATATAATTGGCTTGTGATGCCACATTGATTGCCGGCGTTTTTCCTTCATTTTTCCAGGATATCTCGAAGCGCCTGCCGACGACGACATTTTCTTGCTTCTTATCAATCTCGCGAATATTCAATTTTCCTGCGGCGAAGATATAGGGCCGCAATTCCTTGTAGGACATGTCGCGCGCCTGCTGCGCCGTCGCATTCGCAATCTTCACGGCTTCGGCGGCCGCATTGGTGGCCTTGTGGCTGTAGTACACGGTGACCACCAGCGCGACCGTGCCAATTCCCGATACGAAAATTCCAAGCAGCGTTACGATGTTAAGCGTCTGCGCGGCATTCAAATTTTGACAGGCAATATCCTGGGATGAATGGCATGGATCGGGAAAACTTCGAAGCAAACTATAGCAAATATAGCAATATATCGAAACCATCATAATCGTAAATATTGCAATCCAAAGCCCTTTGATTTCCATATAATCGCCGGAATCTTTGTTCATAAATACGAATTCCACCCTGCAACTTCAATTCATGTCGCAAAATACGATCACGCAAACGTGCCAAAAATCGGCGTCGACGCCGATCAGATGCCGATCGCACGTTCATCGTCAATGCGCCTATTTGGCGGATTCGATGGGCGGGCGCAACCGGGCCAGGATTTGCGCGCGCACTGATCCTCGCCGCCAGTAGTCGGCAGCGGCGTGCAATTTGGAAGACTGCGACAGGAGGGCGAGGCGCTGCGTTAGGCGCGTGCCCCGGCTTTGGTGGCGGCAAGGTGCCTTCGCGCTGCGTTGAGGGGTTTCGGCCTCTGGTGCTTTTCCGGTTCAGGCGGCGGCAGCCCGATCTTCCGCTGCCGCTATGATACCGCCATCAGGTGGCTCGATGAGAGAGCGGGCGCAATGACAGCCGACCCTAGAGACCGCCAATCTCGTGCGCGACAAGGAAGCCGTCAAACAGGTGATTCAGCATGGTTTCAACGGCGGCGATGGCCTTTGGCGCGACCCGAATGATCGTGCGGCGGCCATCTTTGTCGTCCGGCTCACGCCAGATCAGTTCGTGCTGTTGAAGCACCCCCATCCAGCGCAATGCGGTGGTGGCCGGCACTGCGGCGCCCGCCGCCAGCGTCGACACCGAAAGCGGCCCGCCCGACATTTCGGCAATGTAGAGATCGAGGAGCATATCCCATGCCGGATCGGCAAATAGATCCGGCCCCAATAAAGCCTCACGCCGGCGTCGCGTTCGAACCACCGACAGGGCAACCTGCACAAGCTGCGCGTTCGACAGGTTGACGCGGCCGCTCGGCACGGCGTCCAACGGAAGATTATGCCCACCGAACAAGCCAGCCAATGTGCGCGGCCGCCGAGCGCTACCGTTGTTGCATTCGATCATAGGTGCCCCCACCGTACAAGATATCGCCATCAGAACAGTCGCTTTCGGATCAACTGCTCAAACCACCAGCCGCACGAGCCACGCCTCATCCATCCGCGGGCTTCGTTCGAACTCGACGCGCGCACCGGGCTGGGCGACCGACCAGGGCGGGAAGAAACTGAACCGCGTGAATTCGACCATGTTGCCGCCCCCATCTGGGGTGATCATGCCCGTCCCCCACGCCGTCCGCGCCGCAATCATCCCCGTTTCCATCGCCATCCGGCCCTCCCCCGGCAGTTGCGCGCCAACAGCCATCGCGTGCCCCGGCGCGAATCCGGTCGAACGAACGATCCCCTGCCGCATAAAGCCCATCTTCAATCTCCCGCCGACGGCTGCTGCGATAAGGCGTGAACAGCGCCCCGCCCTTCGAACTTCGTTACCTTAGCGTAGAGATGATGATCATGAGCGTGACGGCCATCACGTCCTGGGAATTGCGGGAAAGCCGGCGGCTGACGTGAAGACGGGACACGGAACGGAAATTGCTGGTCGCCGACATAGCCCCGGAGTCGTCCAGCGATAACAACTTCGCTTCCCATCACGAACATTTCTGGTTCGCACGGCGCGGCGCCGATGCCATCGCAATCCGGCACCGGTTGACTTGCACTGCGCGGCGTACGGCTAAAACCGAAAGGGGAACGCCCGTTCCCGGACGCTCCCAGATGCCTTACCAGCCGCGGCGGCCATGGTCCCCGCGATCATGGTCCCAGTGATCGTGGCGACCACGATCATGATCCCAGCGGCGATGTTCGCGCCATCCATCTCGATAATAAAACCCCGGCCTACCATAATAATAAGCGGGATAGCTGTAATAAGCAGGGCCATAGTAATAGCCCGGGCCATAATAGCCTCCATAAGGGTAGCCGCCGCCAACCGAAAACTCTACGATGGTGCGGGCGGATGCCGCGCTAGGCAAGAAGGCGCATGCGGCCGATGCTGCGAGCGCTAGGGGCAATACAAGCTTGCGGATCATTTCGGATCTCCAACATTTTCAGGCATCTCGACAAAAGCCAAAGGCACCGATGTTGGACTTATATCCGATTCGAGATGGAGCGACGCTGAATGCCACGTTTAACGCAGGTTCAGCTTGCGCCCATCAATCGACGTGCTGAACCTCCTCGGTCGTCACCACGAATGAAGTCAGTTCCGCCGGGCCAAAATTGGTGGTCAGCGCGGTGTCCGTGGCATCCCGCCCCCGCGCCATCAGAATGCGGCCGATACGCGGGGCATTGTGGCGGGCATCATAGGTGTACCAGTCACCATCTACGAACACGTCGAACCACGCGCTGAAGTCCATCGGCGCATCGGATACCGGCACGCCGATATCGCCGAGATAGCCGGTGCAGTAGCGCGCGGGGATGTTCATGCAGCGGCACAAGGTAACCGCGAGATGCGCGAAATCACGGCAGACACCGAGCTTCTCCTGATAGCCGTTCCAGGCTGTCTTGTCGGAGCGGGCATGTTCATAGCCGAAGCTGATATGGTTATGAACAAACGCGACGATCGTTTCGACACGATCGCGCGCCGATTGCAGATGGCCGAACTCGCCCCAAGCCATCTCCATCAATCGATCGGTTTCGCAATAACGGCTGCCCAGCAGGAAGATCAGCACATCGTCAGGCAGATCTTCGACCCGCATCTGCAAGCCATCGGGCGCGCGGACATCGGGTTGACCGTCATCCTCGATCAGGAAATCGGCGGACAGGGTTACGCCGCCCCGGGGAACGGTAAGCCGCGAAGCGACATTTCCGAACCCATCGATATAATCGTAGATCGGCACATCGGGCGAACCCATGATCCGATGAGGGGTGCGCAGATCCTTGTTCCGCGACGGATGAACGCTGAGCAACGCCATCATCGCTGCGGGCGCCTTCGTTTCAAACCGCATTTCATATCCTGCGCGGATCAACATCTCTTTAGCTTTCCTTCGGGTTATTGAGGCGGCTGTTGACGGCGCCGTCGGAAACGGAAACGCCGATGGACGCCGCAGGGTCCACGATGTGGACATCCACATCGACGGTCATGCCGGTGCTGCTGTTGGGAAAGCCGCTCCAGGTGCCGGACAGGGGCACCGCCTGATAGGGATCGCGCGCGACCGCGACGCGGATCAGGCCGCGATTGCCAATGATGCCGTTCGTCGGATCGAATTCGACCCACCCGGATCCCGGCAGGAAGATCCGGACCCAGGCATGGGTATTGCCGCCCCCGACGACGCCCTCCCCCCGTGATGGGTTGTACACATAACCGGAAACGAAGCGCGCTGCGAAGCCCAGCGCACGCACCGCCTCAATCATCAGCACCGCATAATCGCGGCACGTACCTTGTTTCTTTTTCAACGTTTCGATCGGGGTCTGTGTCCCCTTTTCGTGGCGCGCGACATAGGTGAATTCCTCGCGAATCTGCAGCGCCATCGCACTCAACATGTCGACCGTCCCGGTCGTACCGTCGTTTCGGACGAAGCGACGCGCCCATGTGTCGATCACCCGATAGGGGTCGAGGTGCTGGCGCTCGATCGAGCGCAGCAGATCGGGCATGTCTTCCGACGAATAGGTGAATGGGTAGAGCCGGGCATAATCCTCGACATCGACATGGTGGGCGGGCAACGGCGCATGATCAAGCCGGGCGAAGCTTTCGACCCGCAACCGCTTCGCCCGTTTGTCGAACCGGGCGATCGCCACCGAATTGCCGAACACGTCGTGCAACCAGCGCAGCTCGGCGGGCTCAGGATCGATCTCGAGCCGCGCCTCGACCAGCCGTTGATCATAGCTTTCGCGCGGGCGCATCATGATGCGATGCTCGCCGAACGTCACCGGCTGGCGATAGGTATATTCGGTGACATGGCGTATCGTCAGCAATGGCATCAGAGAAAGCGTTCCTCATGGCGACCCAACAGCCGCTGACATTGCTCGGCCTGGGCGATCCCGCCCCCGTCATAGCGTTCAACCCCGATCGGCCGTCGCCGTTCCTGCTGATCGGCGATCATGCGGGAATTTCGGTGCCGGCGGTGCTCGGCAATCTGGGCGTAAGCGCGGCGGATTTCGGTCGTCACATCGCCTCCGACATCGGCGTTCGGGGATTGGGCGAGGCATTGGCACAGCGGCTCGACTGCGGATTCGTCCATCAGGCCTATTCACGGCTGGTGATCGACTGCAATCGCGATCCGGCGGCGGACGATGCGATACCGGACTCGTCGGACGGCACCGCCATCCCGGGCAATCGCGATCTGAGCGAGGAAGCCCGCGCGGCACGGATCGGCGCAATCCAGATGCCCTATCACCAGGCCATCGCGCTGGAGATCGAACGACGCGCCCAGGCCCGCCATGATACGATCCTCGTGTCGCTGCACAGCTTCACGCCGGTGATGATGGGCAAGCCGCGGCCATGGCACGTCGGCGTGCTTCATGAGGGCGGAAATGAGGGCTTTGCGCAGGCAGTCCTCGTCCGGCTGCAACAGGAGCACGGGCTGATCGTGGGCGACAACCAACCTTATCATATGGATGCGACCGACTATACGGTGCCGCTGCACGCCTTCCCGGCGGACATGCCTTATGTCGAACTCGAGGTCCGGCAGGATCTGCTCGCGGACACCGCCGGGCAGCGCCACTGGAGCGAGATCATCGCAACGGCGCTGCTCGACGCGCTCGAGGATTAGGCGGTTTCGAGCGCCGCCATCACCATCGCGCGCCAGATTACCGGATCCCCCACCTGCGCCATCGTGCGGTCGGGCTCGCGCAACGTGTGCAGGATCGCCACCGCGTCCGAAACATGGTTTGGCCAGCCATCGTCAACGGCCTCGGCGCAATGCGCCGACGCGCCATCACCGTTCACGCTCAGGCGCTGACCGGCCAGAACCCGCGCAATCCGTTCGACGACAGCAGTTTCGGATACAGGCATCTAACCCTCCAATGTTGGCCCTCTTCTGGGACTAACGACAAAGTCGCGCCTTGGCTCCGCGATGTCAAACGCCGTGTGGCAATTAACCCCGCTTCGCCGCGATAATGGGACCGCCGCGCCCCGCCTGGATGAGGATCGCCGTTTCCAGCCCGGCCGCGCCGGGTGGCACCGCATAGCTTGCCATCGCGCCATGCCAGCGCCCAATCTCCACCAGTTGCCGGACGATGTTCCGATGCGGCAAGGTCCGCCCGCCATTTTCGCCCGCGCGGATGGCGACATCGATCGTCCGCGGATCGTAGCGCACCGCCCAGACGATCGCTTCCTTCCCGGGATGCCCGGCGGAAACGCTGACCTTCCCGTTCGCCACGGCGATCATGGGTTCGTCCGCGCCGCGATCGAAGCGCGCAAGCGCCGCCTCGACGTCGGCTTGGCGACTGCCCACCAGCGCGTAGCGGCCGTTAACGATGATCTGGGGCGTATAGACCTGGCTCCGTCCGCCGCCTTTCGCATAATCCCACTGGCGCGCGGTGAAAGCCGCCTGGCCGAAACTGTCCTTCCAGCCGAGCTGATCCCAATAGGTGACGCTGAAATTGAGCGCGATCAGATCGGGGCGGTCGGCGATCGCGTTGAGCACAGCATTGGCCGGCGGGCAGGACGAACAACCCTGGCTTTGATAGAGTTCGATCACCGCGGGATGCGCGACATTGGCGGCATGGGCCGATCCGGCAAAAGCGATGATCGGCAATAGCAGCATCGTTCGCATGCACGCACTCCCCGGCTTGCTTATATCTCCATTCGGTAAAGATGGCGATAAAGTTACGAGGCCGCCCGCCCGATCATGTACGAGATATGGCGCCGCAGCGGATGATCCAACGAGAAGCCCGGAAAATCGAAATCCAGATCGTGCCGCCGCGTCATGCCGATTCGCTCCATGAGGCCCCAGGAGCGGACATTGGCAGGCACCGTGATCGCCCAGATCGCATCATCCGCCAGATTTTCCCATCCCCAGGTGAGGCTCGCCAGCGCGGCCTCCTTGGCATAGGCCTGCCCCCAATGCCTGGCTGCGAGACGCCAGCCGATCTCGGGCAGGTTTTCGATCGGCGTGCCGACGGCACCCGGCTTGATCCCGCAAAAGCCCAGAAATTCATGGTCGGACCGGCGTTCGATCGCCCAGAATCCATGACCGAGCCGATCGATGAAGTCATTCTGGCGCTTTATCCCGGCATCGACATCATCGAGCGACTGCGACGCGCCGAGAAACGCCATCACGCGCGGATCATTGCCCATCGCGTGGAAGGGCGCGCGATCGCAGTCCTGCCAGCGGCGGAGGATCAGCCGCGCGGTTTCGATCATCGCATCTCAGCCACCCATCAGCCGCGCCGCATGCAACGCGTGATAGGTCAACACGCCCGACGCCCCTGCCCGTTTGAACGACATCAGCGTCTCGAGCACCAGCGCGTCGCGATCGCCGGCGCCCACGGCCGCCGCCGCCTCGATCATCGCATATTCGCCGGACACCTGATAAGCGAACACCGGCACCCCGAACCGATCCTTCACCAGCCGGACGATATCGAGATAGGGCAGACCCGGCTTCACCATCACGCTGTCAGCGCCCTCGGCCAGATCGAGCGCGACCTCGCGCAACGCCTCTTCGGAATTGGACGGGCTCATCTGATAGCCCTTCTTGTCGCCCTTCAGAAGGCCGCGCGTATCGACGGCATCGCGGAACGGGCCGTAGAAGGCGCTCGCATATTTGGCGGCATAGGCCATGATCTGCACATCGACATGGCCTGCCGCCTCCAGCGCATTGCGGATCGCGCCGACCCGGCCATCCATCATGTCGGACGGGGCGATAATGTCGCTGCCGGCATGAGCTTGGACCAGCGCCTGTTCGACCAGAACCGCGCTCGTCGGATCGTTGAGCACGCGCCCCTGGGCGTCGACGAGTCCGTCATGGCCGTGGCTGGTATAGGGATCGAGCGCGACATCGGTGAGCACGCCAATATCGGGCACCGCATCCTTGATCGCCTTGATCGCGCGGCACATCAGATTATCGGGATTGAGCGCCTCACGGCCATCGTCGCTGCGCAGTTCGCGCGGCGTGTTCGGGAACAGGGCGAGGCATGGGATGCCCGCAGCCTTTGCTTCACGGGCGCGATCGCCGATCATCGCGATTGGCCAGCGCGACACGCCGGGCAGCGACGCGATCGGCTCCTCGACATCGCCCCACGCGATGAACAAGGGCCAGATCAGATTGGCCGGCGTCAGGACATTCTCCGCGAACATTGCGCGGCTCCAAGCATAGCGACGCGAGCGGCGGAGGCGGAGGGCGGGAAAGGCGGCGTGAGTCATGGCGCCGCTCTAACGCTTAAGCCGCATCGCTGCATCATTTTCCGTAGCCGAGAGTCTGTTATGAAATGCGGCAAAGACGCACCTTCACAAGCCACTCTCAGCCGACGGGGGCCAGCTCCGCATGCTCGGCGCGTTCGGCAATGTCGGCGAAGGTATTGCTGCGCCAGTCGCCATAACGATAATAGAGCCACGTCAGGAACGTCGCCAACGCCGAACCGAACGGATAGCTCCACCACAGGCCGTCGGTGCCCAGCCAATGTTCGGTGGCAAACGCAAAGCCGACCCTGCCCGGCAGGAACGCCACCGTCATGATGATCAACGGCGCGATCACGACGCCATTCGCGCGGACGACGCCGGACCACACCATCATGACGCCCGAGATGATGAAGCTCCAGCCGGCAATATGCTGAATATGCTCGGCGATAGGCAAGGCCGGACTGTCCATTCCGAGGAAGAGGCCGACGACCTGCCGATTGAAGAACAGGAGCAACGCCACGAGCAGCCCCGTCATGCCGATATTGGCGATGATGCCCTGGCGCGTGATCGCATTGACCCGGTCCCAGCGACCGGCGCCGATATTCTGCGCCGCCATCGCACTGACCGCGGCGCCCACCGCCATCGCCGGCATCTGAACATAGTTCCAGAGCTGCGAGGCGACGCCATAAGCCGCAACCGTGCTGACGCCCGCCCGGTTGATCAGCCCGATCATCGCGATGCCCGCCAGGGTCAGAACCGTCATCTGAAGGCCCATCGCGATACCGCGCGAGAGGATCAGCCGGAGCAACGGCCAGCCGGGCGCCAGCAGATAGCGCCACTCGCGGCCGCGCAAACGCAGCGGTAGATCGCGCGCATAGATGAAGGCGATCAAACCGGCGGCCGATACATAGTTGGCGATGATCGTCGCCACCGCCGCGCCCTCGATCCCGAGCCGCGGAAACGGGCCGATCCCCGCGATCAGAAACGGGTTGAGCCCTGCATCGAGCGCCACCGACAAGATCATGAATAGCAAGGGCGACATCGAATCGCCGGTGCCGCGTAGCCCCATCATGAGGAGCGTAAGCATGAACAGCGGCGGCACCGACAGGAAGATATAATGTAGATAGATGCTCGCGAGTTCACTCGCACCGGGCGGTGTCGCCAGGAAATGCAGGATGCGATCGGTCAGCAGCCAACCGAAGACCGACGCCGCAAGACCAAACAACAGGAACACCGCGATCGCAGCACCGATCGTCCGCCGCACGCCATCGATATCGCGCCGCCCCATATGCTGACCGATCAACACCGTCGACGCCATGCCGAAGCCGAATGCGCCGCTGATCATCAGGAACAGCACGTTGCTGGCATTGGAGGTCGCGGCCAGCGCGTTCTCACCGAGGAAACGCCCCACCCACACCATGTTGATCGACGCATTGAGCGACTGCAGAATGTTAGCGCCAAGCGTCGGCAAGGCGAACATCAACAGGGTGCGGCCAATCGGCCCCTCCGTCAGATCGCCCCGCCGGGGAGGTCCGCTCATGCTAGACGCGCCAGTGCGGCCGCCAGGCGTTCGGCCTCCAGCGATTTTTCGGCATGGTCCTCGCGCGCCTTCGCGACCGCCTCGGGCTTGGCACGTTCGACGAAGCTCGGATTGCCAAGCCGCCCGGCCAGCGCATCGCGTTCCTTCTCGGCGGCGGCAATACCCTTGGCGAGGCGGGCGCGTTCGGCATCGAGATCGATCACGCCTTCGAGCGGCAGCACGAAGGTCGCCTCATCGACGACGATCTGGGCGGCACCTCCGCCCGTCGCATCGCCCTCCGCGAGTTCGATCCGGGCAAGCCGCGCGATCGCCGCCGCCTGCCGCTCGAGCCGCGCACTCGTGAGCGCGCTCGCATCGCGGACATGCGCCTTGAGTTTCGCACCGGGCGGCACGTTGAGCCCGGTCCGCGCGGTGCGGACCTCGTTCACCAGCCGGATCAGCCAGTCGATCTCTTCCGCCGCCGCCGGATCAAGCGCGCGTGCATCCGCCATCGGCCAGCGCGCGACGATGATGTCGTTTGGCCGGTCGCCCAGCGCATGCCATAGTTCCTCGGTGATGAAGGGCATGAACGGATGGAGCATGACGAGGATCTGATCGAGCACCCAGCCGGCGACCGCGCGACACTCATCGGCGCCCTCGCCCGAGGCAAAGCTTGGCTTGATCAGTTCGAGATACCAGTCGCAAAAGCGCGACCACGCAAACTGATAGATGATGTTCGCGGATTCGTCGTAGCGCAGGTCGGCAATCGCGAGATCGAGCGCCTGCACCGTCTTGACGGTCTCGGCGATGATCCAGCGGTTGACGGGCAGATCGGCCACCGGCGGCTCCAATGTCGCCGAGGCGCCGATGCCGTTGGACTGGGCGAAGCGCGCGGCGTTCCAGAGCTTGGTCGCGAAGTTGCGATAGCCCTCGACCCTCTTCTCATCGAGCTTGATGTCGCGGCCCTGGCTCTCCATCGCGGTCAGGGTGAAGCGCAAGGCATCGGCGCCGAAGCGATCGATCAGGCCGAGCGGATCGACCGTATTGCCCTTCGACTTCGACATCTTCGAGCCATCGGCCGCGCGGACGAGACCGTGCAGATACAAGGTCTTGAACGGCACTTCTTTCATGAAGTGCAAGCCCTGCATGATCATCCGGGCATCCCAGAAGAACAGGATGTCGAAACCGGAGATCAGCACGTCATTGGGGTAGTGGCGGGCCAACTTACTCCCCCTCCCTGCCAAGGGAGGGGGTGGGGGGGTGGGTCCGTCCGGCAGGGGAGTTGATGTTTGGGCAATCCCACCGCTTTTCTCTGCGGACTGCCCCTCCCCAACCCCTCCCTTGGCAGGGAGGGGCTTTTCGGCATCGGGCCAGCCGAGCGTGCCGAACGGCCACAAGGCCGACGAGAACCAGGTATCGAGCACGTCGCTGTCGCGGGTCAGGGCGACGCTGTCGCCGGCCAGCGCTTGCGCGCCGGCTTCATCTTCGGCGACATAGCATTTGCCGTCATCGCCATACCATGCCGGGATCTGATGCCCCCACCAGAGCTGGCGCGAGACGCACCATGGCTGGATATTGTCGAGCCAGTTATAATAGGTCTTGGTCCAGCTTTCGGGGACGACCTTGATCGCGCCCGATCGCACCGCCTCGATCGCCGGTTTGGCCAAGGTTGCGGCATCGACATACCATTGATCGGTGAGCCACGGCTCGATCACCACGCCAGAGCGATCGCCGTACGGCGTCTGGATGACGCGATCCTCGACCTTTTCCAGCAGGCCAGCCTCGTCGATCAGAGCGACGACCCTCTTGCGCGCTTCGAACCGTTCCAGCCCGAGCAGATCGGCCGGGATCAGGCCGTCGGCGGTCTGGATCACGTTCGCTTCGGCATCAAGCATGTTGAGCATGTCGCCGGCCTTGATGCCCGCGCGCTTGCCGACCTCGAAATCGTTGAAGTCATGCCCCGGCGTGATCTTCACCGCGCCTGAACCCAGTTCGGGATCGGCATGCTCGTCGGCCACGATCGGGATCAGCCGGCCGGTGATCGGCAGTTTGACCATCTTCCCGATCAGCGACTTGTAGCGATCATCCTCGGGATTCACCGCGACCGCCATGTCGGCGAGCATCGTCTCCGGTCGCGTCGTCGCGACCGAGATCGTGCCGCTGCCGTCAGCGAGCGGATAGCTGAAGTGCCAGAACTTTCCCTGGATCTCCTTGGTCTCGACCTCGAGATCGGAGATCGCGGTCTTCAGGCCCGGATCCCAGTTCACAAGCCGCTTGTCACGATAGAGCAGCTTCTGGTTGTAGAGCTCGACGAACACCTTGATGACCGCCTTCGAAAAGCCGGCATCCATCGTGAAGCGCTCATTCGCCCAGTCGCATGAGGCGCCCAAACGGCGGAGCTGGCCGGTGATCGTGCCCCCGCTCTCTTCCTTCCACGCCCAGACCTTCTCGACGAATTCGTCGCGGGTGAAATCGGTGCGCTTTTGCTGGTGCAGCGCCATCTGGCGTTCGACCACCATCTGGGTCGCGATGCCGGCATGATCGGTGCCGACCACCCAGAGCGCATCCTTGCCCTTGAGGCGGGCATGGCGGATCAGCACATCCTGCAGCGTATTGTCGAGCGCGTGGCCGATATGCAGGCTGCCGGTGACGTTCGGCGGCGGGATCACGATCGTGAACGGCTCTGCATTGTCGCGCGCAGGACGGAACAGGCCGCCCTGCTCCCAATGCGGATACCAGCGGGCCTCGATGGCGGCGGGGTCGAAAGTCTTGTCGATGGTCATGATGGCCACGGCTTTAGCGGGGACTGCGCCGCTTTTGCTACCCCATCTTGGCCATTATCCGATTTTTGCCCGACAGCGTCCGTCGAGCGTCAATTCGTATTGGTCCACTTATCCATCCAGCCCAGCACCTCATGATACCATTGGACGCTGTTCTTCGGCTTGAGCACCCAGTGATTCTCGTCCGGGAATATCAGCAGCCGCGACGGCACCGCACGGCGCTGGGCGGCGGTAAAGGCGGCCAGGCCCTGGGTGTCGGGGATGCGATAATCCTTCTCGCCATGGATGATCAGCATCGGTGTCCGCCACTGATCGACATGGAGCACCGGGTTCCATTTTTCATAGTCGGCGGCCTTTTCATAATAAGGCCCGCCATGTTCCCATTCGTCGAACCACAGTTCCTCGGTTTCATAGGCCATTGCGCGGGCATCGAACACGCCGTCATGGGTGATGAGGCAGCGGAAGCCGTCCGGCCAGTTGCCGGCGATCCAGTTGACCATATAGCCGCCATAAGAGCCACCCGCCGCACAAGCGCGGCCGCTGTCGATCCATCCGTAACGGGCAGTCGCGGCGGCAAGGCCGAGCTTGAGATCCTGAAGCGGCTTGCCGCCCCAATCGGTGCTGATCGAATCGGTGAAGGCCTGCCCGTAGCCGGTCGATCCGTGGAAATCGATCATCACAGCGGCATAGCCGGCTCCGGTGAACAAAGCCGGATTCCAGCGATAGGACCAACTATTGCCGAAGCTGCCCTGCGGCCCGCCATGGACCAGAAAGGCGAGCGGCGCCTTCGCATCCTTTGCCAGCCCGACGGGCTTCAGCGCATAGCCCCACACCGTGTCGCCATTGGCGCCCTTGAAGCTGAAATGCTCGACCGTCGGCATATCGATGCCCGCGAGTTTCGTGGCGTTGACCTCGGTGAGCCGCGCCGGTTTCCCGCTATCGGCGATGCCGTAAAGATCATTGGGCGCGGTCAACGAATTGAGCGTGAAGATCAGGCCCCTGTAGGTCGGGATTACCGAACCGGCACTGCCCTCCCCCGTCAGGCGGGTCGGCTTGCCGCTGTCGACGTCAATCGCAAAAATCGCTTCATCACCGACATCCTGCGCGGTGACGTAGATCGTCCTGCCGTCCTTCGCCCAGTCGACGCTTCCAACCGATCGGTCCCAATCCCTGGTGAGCGCGCGCGTCGCCCCCGTCGCGATGTTGCGAAGATAGAGCACCAGCCGGTCCGATTCGAAGCCGGGGCGCTGCATCGCCGCATAAGCGAGCGAGCGGCCGTCGGGCGAAACCGCCGGCATCGTATCGGTAGCCTTGTTCGCTGCCGTCAGGTTCACCGGCGCCGCAGATCCGTCGGCCGGGGCCGAGAAAATATCGAGATTGGTCGACAAGGGCTCGATCCGACCGGCTTCGCGCAGCGCGAAATAGACCGTTCTGCCATCGGCCGACCAAGCGAGTTCATTGGCGCCACCGAACGGTTTTGACGGCGTATCGCCCACCAATCCGCCCGTCAATGCGACACCCGCCCCCGCGGCCTTGCCATCGACCAGCGGCAGCACGAACAATTGCGAGCGCTGGCCATCTTCCCACGTATCCCAATGGCGCACGAACAGTTGATCGTAGATGCGGGCACTGCCGCCGTTGCCAACGGTCTTCACATCGGCCAGCGTCTTCGCGCCGATCGGACGATCCGCCCAGACGAGAAGCCGGTCATTGGCGGGTGACAGCCGGAAACCGCCGATATCTTGATCGCCGGTGACAGGCATCGCCTCACCACCTTCGATCGCAATCCGCCAGACGCCCTGATGGCCGCCTTTATCCGACAGGAAATAGACCCAGCGCGCATTGGCGGAGAAAGACGGGCCGGATTCGTTGACAACCGGGTCGGCCGCCAGCTTTTCGGGCTTCGCGCCCTTTCGCGTCAGATCGAGGCGCCACAGATCGGTGCGGCCGCGATTGGCGGCCATATCGGTTTCGCGCTGATCCCAGACGAGCCAATGACCGTCCGGCGACGCATCCGCCGATCCAATCCTCGATAGCGATGCGACGTCTTCGATGGTGAGCGGACGGGCTTCAACGGCAGGGTTGCTGAGCCCGCCAAGCAAGCCGGCAGCAACGAGCAAAATCTTTTTCATGACCAAAGGCTAGAAGCGCGGCGACCACGGTGCAAGCGGCGCGATGATCAGAGCTGATCGTCGTTGATCCCACTCATCTCCTGCTTCACCAGCCGCTCGACAATGCCGGGCAAGTTCGTATCGATCCAGTCGCTGAGCATCGGCCGCAACATATCGCGGACCAGCCCCTCCAGCGTCTGCCCGGTCCCCGCCGGATTGATGATCAGCGACGATAAAGATGGCCCTGCATGCGCAGAAGCGGCAGGCTCCGCGATGCTGGCGACAGCGGCCACCGACGCCGCCCGCGCCTGCGACGAGGCTGCTTCCGACTGCCGTAGCCGCTCGACCACCCGCCGGACAGCAGGCGGTTCGCTACGCGAATCAGACGGTGTCGGATCAGGCTCGACTGTTGGCCACACATGCTCATCGACACGCGGCCGCGGTGTCGGGGAGATGTTCGGGATATGATTTGTCAGTTCGAGAATGGAATCGTCTGCCGGCTCCGGCGCCGAAGCCACGGGCGCGCGCGGCGGAAATGGCGGTCGAGATTCCGCCCGGTGTTCGGTCGGCTTCTGCGATTCAATCCCCGCCGGCGGCGGCATCTGCGGAACAGGTATCGGAGCGGCCGCGGGTTCGGTTGGGTTGGGGCCGGGCGGAGAAGAGAAACTCCGCCGCGGCAACGGGCTATCATCCGCAATGATGCGTTTGATGGAAGCCAATATATCTTCCATCGAAGGTTCGGAACGCGGGTCGCTCATGGCACAGATCTGTGCCCTATTTCGTATCCCCTGTCACGGGGGCAAGCGGCACGACGGCCGAAACACTCGGCTGCTTGCGCGTCGACGTCGCGATCGGCATCGGCTTCGAATCGGCGGTCCAATCGAACACCTTGCCGCGAACGCGCTTATAGTTGGCAACGGGGTCGTACAGCGCCCCGCCATCGAGGCCGAGATCCTTCGCCTGTGCGCGGCCCATCGCCGCGACGAGCGCGAAACCCGCAACATATGCATCGCGCCGCGCCGAGGTGAGCGTCACCCGTGAATTGAGCAACTCCTGTTCGGCGTTGAGCACATCGAGTACGTTACGCGTACCCACGCTCTGTTCGGCGCGCACACCCTCCAGCGCAAGTTCATTGGCAGACACCGCGGTTTCCGATGACTGAATCACGCCGAGCGACGCCTGATATCGCGAGAAGGCGGTACGGGCTTCTGCTATGATCTGCCGCTCGACCGCGGTCGTCTGTTCGAGCGCCTGGCTCTTGCGCGCCTGCGCCTGCCGCACGCGCGCGCCCGGTTCGCCGCCCTGATACAGGGGTACGGTAGCCTGAACGCCTGCTGTTGCCGTCTTGTCGGTCTGAGGCAAGTTACCGGTAAACAGCCCGCCGCCGCCGAGCGTGCCGACATAATCGACATAATTGCCCTGGCCGAAGGCCGAGATCCGGGGCAGGCGCTGCGCACGGGCCGTGCCGATGTCATAATCGGCGGCGCGGCTGGACTGCCTGGCGGCCTCGAGCTGCGGGTTGTTGGCGACGGCCACGTCGACCGCATCGTCCGGGCTTGCCGGCAGCGGCGGCAGCGGCGGCGGCGGCGCAAGATTATCGGGGAACTTCCCGACGATCCGCATATATTCCTGCCGGCTGGCGTCCAGCTGCGCCTGCGCGGCTTCGAGCTGGCTCTTCGCCAGCGCCAGCCGGGCATCGGACTGCGCCACGTCGGTGCGCGTCAGATCGCCGACCTGGAAGCGATCCTTGCTCGCCTGCAGGTTGGTTTCGAGCACGCGGACATTACCGCCGTTCAGATCGACGATCGCGGTATCGCGGATCACATCCATATAGGCCGCGACGGTGGCGGTGAAGATATCGCTCTCCGTGCCCTGCAGGCTGGCGCGACCGGCGAGGACGCGCGCGTCCGCGGCCTTGATCGAATTACGCACCTGCCCGCCCTGGAAGATCGGCAGCGAACCAGAGACCCCACCGCCGATCGATCGCCTGGGTGCGATCGTGTTGAACTGCGAAGATCGCAAAAATTCGTTATAGGTGGCCGTCCCGTTAATCGCCGGCAACCCTTTGGCCCGCGCGATCACCACGTCCTCGTCAGACGCGCGCAGACCGGCGCGTGCGCCTGTCAGCGAAGGGTTGGTCGCATAGACCTGGGCAAAGGCGTCACGCAGCGTGTCGGCCGAAGCTGGCGAATGGCCGATCACGGCGATCGCCGCCGCGCCCAAGACCACTGTCGTGGCAGCGGAGGATTTCACCCCACGCAGTGCCCCTTTGAATGTCACAAGCCCACCCTTTTGCTTTCTTATCAAAAACTGAATGTCTTCGGCCGCGCGAATCCGGGAAGGCGCACGGCATCGGCGTCCGCGAACGCCTTCGTGCCGAAACCCTTGCCAATCCGCACTCCCGATACCAGTCGCGTCACCCCATCCTGCACGATCGCGCCGACCAGCCGGCCTCCATCGGCGAGCTGATCGACGATCGCCGCCGGGATTTCCTCAACGGCGCCGTCGATGACGATCAGGCTGTACGGTGCGCCGCCCGCATAGCCGGCGGACAACGGTGCTTCGACCCATGTGACCGAACCGGCTGCAGCCTTGCCCATCGCAACAAGCGCAGGATCATCCTCGACCGCGGTCACCTCTGCGCCCAGCGCGGCCAGAACGGCCGCCGCATAGCCGGTCGCAGCACCAATCAGCAGCACCTTGTCGCCAGGCACGATCTGCCCCTCGGTCAGCAGTCTGCCGGTCACCATCGGCGGATTTAGCGCACGCCCGCCCCCGAGGGGGACCGGCGTATCAAGATAAGCAAGTGCGGCACGATCCGGCCCCACGAAACGTTCGCGCGGGACCGATCCCATCGCACTGACGACGCGCGCGTCGCTGACCCCCGTTGTGCGCAACTGGCTCACCACCATCGCGCGGCGCATCTGCTCGAAATTCTGCTCGGTCACTCGCCCATCCCGTCGAACTAGTGTCTTATCCGTACAATACAGCACGGACAGGATCAAGGCTTTACCGCGTTGCCGCGAATCCGCCAAGGGCGATAAAGATCCTATATGGACGGGCCAGTACCGGGGCCTGTTTTTGCTATCCCGGCCTCGATAAGCAGGCGCCTCTAGTAGGGGATATTCATGAAGCCGAATCCGTTCCAGATCATCGCACTCGTGATGGCAGCAGCTTCCGCCACGCCATCGCTCGCCATCGTGCCGCCGGATGTTGGCGCCGCGCAGATCGAGCACCCCCTGCCCTTGCCCTATTCCGAGCATGCCGATGCCGAGGTGGAGATTGCGAAGGCCACGGTCCGCGCGCGGCGCACGCACAAGCTTCTGCTGCTCGATCTCGGCGGCAATTGGTGCCTCGATTGCAGGGTACTTGCCGCGGTCATGGATATTCCGGCCGTCGCCCAATTCGTGAAGCAGCATTACGAGCTGGTTTCGATCGATATCGGCAGAATGGACAAGAACCAGCAGGTCCCCGCGCGGTACGGGCTCGACCATATACAGGGGGTGCCGGCGCTGCTGGTCGTCGATCCGCGCACGAAGCGTCTGATCAACGCCGGCCAGATCTCCGCCCTTTCGGATGCCCGCAGCATGACCGCGCAGGCCATGGTCGACTGGCTGGCGCGCTGGATCTGAACGCGCGCGCAGGGGAAAGCCCCGGATGCGGGTGCAACCGGGGCTTCCAGCGGTGTCGGGGAGCGTGAATACCGCCGATCAGTTCGGCGTAGTCGTCACCGTCGTCTTCGTTCTTTCGGTCACGGCGTGAGAACGCGCGCGATGATGATGGACGACACGGTGAACGGTCGTCGTTGGCGCCGATGTCGCCTGTTTCGTGGTTTCGGTGGTTACCGTGGTGGTGGGCGGCAGCGGTGCCGCCTGCGCGACGACAACCGGCGGAGTGGCGCGCGCAGTGGCGGCATCGGCAGCCGCAGCCGCGGCGGCCTGCTGCGCCGAGTCGGCCCGCGCATTGGCGGCAGCGGCATCCTGCTGCGCGGACACTGCTGCGTTTACCACATTGGCGTGATCTTCGGCGCGACGTTTCTGCGTCGTACCTATCGCAGTGTCAGCGAGTTCGGATGCGTGGTTCGCATCGGCAATCGCCTGCTCCTTGTCACCACGCGAGAGATCTTCCTGTGCGGTGCGCAGCGCAGCTGCGGCCTGGGCCTGCAGATGCGGGACTTCCCCGGTCGCGCCGACCTTATTGGCCGCATCGACCTTCGCTGAGGCAGCGGCGATGGCGGCACGAGCGCGATCCGCCTTGCCTTCGGCCGATGCCGGCGTTGTCAGGACCAGCAGTGCCGATATGGCGATACCGGAGCCCGTCAAGAATAAGCGATTCATGTACCATCTCCTCAAAGTTATCATCGCGCCGTCAACGGTCACGCCAATTGAGAAGTTCCGTGCCCGGCCATGCACGGGCCGCTCCCCCGGGGGGCAGCTACCGCCCGGGCAGATCGGCGAACGCTTTTACGGGCGCCGGTTATGAAATGCGATGGCGCCTGATGCGCGGCGGCGCGGACCCCGGCGAATCCGATGCGCATTGCCACCGGAAAATGGACTATGCCCGAAGCGCGCCGAACTCACCGCGCAGGATACGGTGGGGCCACCAGCCGCTGCGCCCCCGTGGCGGAATCAGGCTCTCCTGACGAGGCGGCTGGCATGCAATGCCGCCGAGGTCCGTCGCTGCGAGCGCCGAAGCCAATTGCACCGCGCCAAAGGGCTTTTGAAGGATCCGGCTGGCCGAAACGGCCTCCGCCTCCCACTCATGGCTACTGTCGCCCGTCATATAGATGATGTCGGCCGTCGGATTGATCTGCCGGGCATAACGGGCGACGTCCCAGCCATTCGGCCCGCTACCCAGGCGGATATCCGTGACGATCCCGGACAAGGTGTGACCTTCCTCCCTCAGGAATTGCAGCGCAGCTGCACCGCTCGACCGCACGACGACGGTGTGCCCGCTTCCCAGCAAGACGCCTTTGACGAGTCTTGCGATAACCGGCTGATCCTCGACAACCAGGATGTTCGAGGCGACCGTCGAGCGCGCGGCGGCTGGTTCGAGGAGGCAGACGCGATGACGACTCCAAATGCCTTCGACGCAGGCAGAAACTCTCTTCTTCAATGGACGCCCCCATGTCCGCGATACCGAGATAGGTCCAGAATGGATGCAGCTGATAAACAAAACATTAATTTCGGGTGCGGGTCAGATTGCGGCTACTATCGGCCGAAGTCCACCGAACTTCGTACTGTTTCATCGAATCATAGCCCGCGTCAGGAGTTTTCGGACAACGCGATGAGGCAAATCCCCTTGGCTAGGTTTGCTGCGCGCGGGCGAATAATAGGCAAAATATGCTGCGTACATCGCATGTACCTCAGCAAGGGGGGCTGATGACGGAATCATTCTTCGTTCGCGATGGCGATCATTTCTATCCGAACGGGATATGCACCAGCCCGTGGCAACCGACGGCGCTAAGCGGCGCGGCACTTGCCGGACTTGCGGCGCATACGCTGAATCGCGTGCCGGCGCCGACCGCGATGGTCACCGCGCGGCTTACGATCGATATTCTCGGCACGGCGCCGGTGGGGCCAGTGACGACAACCTCACGCGTCCTGCGCGAGGGGCCCCGGCTCCAGCTGATCGACGTGGAGTTGCTGGCCCGAGGGCGCAGCTGGCTGCGCGCGACCGCGCTGCGTGTGCGCACCGCAAAATCGCCCGAGCAGAGCGTTCCGCCGACGCGCGCCTTCCCGACAGTGCCGGAAACCCAGGCGCTCCGCTGGGGTGAATTTGTGCCGATAGACCGCGACACCAGCGCCCCACGCACGGGTGCCTCATGGGTTCGCGTAACGAGCATGGTCGTCGACGGCGAACCGCTGTCCCCGCTCGAGCGGATCGCGATCACATCCGACGTAGGTTCGGGCACCGCCCGCCTCCTTTCGCGGAAGGACTGGACCTACGCGAATATCGACATCGCGACCCACATGACCCGCGAGCCGCGCGGCGAGTGGCTGCTCGTCGATGCGCGGGGCGAGAGCGCGGGGAACGGCATCGGCCTGATCCACAGCATGCTGGGCGATCGTGACGGCATGATCGGCATGGCCCACCAGACGCTGTTCCTCCAACCTCGGAGTTCCTGAATCGAAAGTGTTGCTGCTGCGAGAATTACCTATCGAGGGCATGTAAAGCAGAGCGGAAACAGCCGATGCCCGCTGACAGAAGACCAGCTTAAGGCCTAAAAAAAGGAGAGGAATCATGGACAATTTCACGCTGAAGACGGCTTTGCTGCTGACGGCATCAGTCGCCGGCATCGTCGCCACACCCGTTTGGGCGCAGAAGGCCGATGGGGATGCGAGCGACATCATCGTCACCGCTCGCCGAATTCAGGAACGCCTTCAGGATGTGCCGGCGTCAATCAATGTGTTCGGCCAGCAGAAGCTCGACGAGAAGAATGTGCGGTCGGTGCTGGATCTCGCAACCTTTGCCCCGTCGCTGTCGGTCAATACCCGGTTCGGCGCGAAGGGCGCCAGCTTCTCGCTGCGCGGTTTCTCGCAGGCGACGCGCACGGCTTCATCGGTGGGCGTCTATTTCGCCGACGTCGTGGCGCCGCGCGGCGGCAACGGCTCGACACCTGCGGGCGATGGCGCCACCCCCGGCTCCTTCTTCGACCTTGAAAACGTCCAGGTGGTGAACGGACCACAAGGCACCTTGTTCGGCCGCAACACTACCGGCGGCGCGGTTATCCTCGTGCCGAAGCGCCCGACCGACAAATATGAGGGCTATGTCGAAGGCAGCTACGGCAATTATGATTACAAGCGCCTGCAAGGCGTGCTCAACATCCCGATCACCAACACGATCAAGTTCCGCGGCGGCGTCGATTATCTGGATCGCGACGGCTTCATCAAGAATATCTCGGGCATCGGGCCGAGCAAATATGGCGATCAGTCCTATATCGCCGCCCGTGCCAGCCTGCTCATCGACGTGATGCCGGACGTGGAAAACTACACCGTCGCCACCTATAGTTATGCGCACGACAAGGGCCCGGTTTCAAAAATCACGAACTGCACGAACACCTTCCCGTTCGGCCTGCTTTCCTGCCAGCAACTCGCACGAGACGCCGGCCGGGGATTTTACACCGTCGAGGGGGCACTACCCAATCCGCACAGCAAGGCGCTGCAGTGGCAGGTGATCAACACGACGACGTGGAAAGCCAGCGAAACGCTGACACTCAAGAACATCGCCAGCTATTCGCAGGTCCGTACCAATTTCATCACAGACATCCTGGGCGCCAACTATGTGATCCCGGTGGGGGCCTTCGGACCGATCCCCAGCACCGGCGCGCTCGGCGGCAGCACGCTCGGCTTCGCGCAGGCGACCCGGGCACCGGGCGCCAACAATGCCGATCAGCAGAATGTCGTAGAGGAATTCCGGGCACAGGGCACCGCCGCCGACAGCCGGCTGAACTGGCAGGCCGGCGCCTATTTCGAGCATAGCACGCCGCGCAAGCCAACCGGCACGCAAGCACCGAACCTGATCGCCTGCTCTGATTCGGACAATTACGTGTGTACCGACGTGATCGGTCTGCTCTTCGCCAATCTTCCGCCGGCCAATCGCGCGCGCTCGATCGGCTTCCTGGGCAACCAGGCAGGTGAGGTTTCCTTCCTGAATCGCGCGCTCTACGCCCAAGCGACCTATGCCGTGCTCGACAATCTCAAGCTGACCGGCGGCTTCCGCTACACCTGGGACAAGACCCGCGCGCGCGGCGAATTGCGCGCCTATCGCTTCGTGTCGCCGACCGGTGCCGCCCTGACGGTGCCGATCGTATCGTGCACACTGGGCGCCGCCGCCGACGCCAATTGCCGGACCGATGGCACGCAGAAATCCAGTGCGCCGACGTGGCTGCTGGGTGTCGATTATAATCCGCGCGACAACATCCTGCTCTACGCCAAATATACGCGCGGCTATCGGCAGGGCGCGGTGACGTACAACGTGCCACCGCCCTACCAGTCGTTCGGCCCCGAGCAGGTCGATGCATATGAGATCGGCGCAAAGACCAGCTTCTCGGGCGCGATTTCCGGCACGTTCAATGTCGCGGCGTTCTATAACAATCTCAAGAACCAGCAGATCAACGTCAACCTCGCCAGCTCGACAAATGCGACCACGGCGACCAGCGCGACCCTCAACGCGGGCAAATCGGAGATTTCGGGGGTTGAGGTCGACGCTTCGCTGCGCCCCTTCAGCGGGTTCACGATCGACGGGAACCTCGAATATCTGCACACCGTGGTGAAATCGCTGGACGTCCAGAAGGTGCCTGGCGGCATCTATGACGTCTTTACGCCGGCGGCGGTGGTCGGCGGGCGCCTGCCTCTGGTTCCGAAATGGAAATGGAACCTGACGGGCACATATCAGCTGCCGGTGCCGGCGTATCTCGGCCGCGTTTCTGCATCGATGACCTACTCGCGCGCGACCGGCTACATCTATACGACCGGCGTATTCGGAACCGTCGATGGCGTCGGACTGCTCAGCGCCAACCTGAACTGGAAAGCGATATATGGGAAGCCGATCGACATCAGCCTGTTCGGTACCAACCTGACGGCCAAGAAATATTACACGGCCGTGAATGACCTGAGCGGAAGCGGCGGCTTCGTTTCGAAATATTTCGGCGAACCGCGGACCTATGGCGTGCGGATCAAATATAGCTTCGGCGAGTAATCCCGCCAAAAATGATGCGCCCGTGCCGCGATCGCCGCACGGGCGCATCAACACCCGCCCCCCGCACGGCCCGCCAGACTTGCGCATCGACAGCGGGTTCGCGCCGCCTTAACAAGGAGCCATGTCGCAACCAGCCCCTTCGCAAGAGGAGATCGGGGCGCTCGCGCCCCTGATCGAAGCCGTGCTCGATCCGGCTTTGATCGTCGACGCGCGCGGCGGAATCCTGGCCTGGAACGGATTTGCCGCAGCATCTTTCGGCTGGAGCAAAGAAGAAGCCGTTGGCCGGGCAATGCTCGAGCTGATCATACCGGAGGCCTATCGCAAACCCAAGAGCCCCTATTTGCTGCGCGAGAAGGACGGCGGCATCAGCGACCAGCGGGCGGATATCATCACCATGCACCGCGACGGCCGCAAGCTCCCAATGGAGATGTCGACAGCCGCCGTGCCCGGCACCAACCGGGCGATGTTCATGGTGATCCTACGCGATCTCAGCCAGCGGCGCACCAACGAGCAGCGCCTGGCGCTGAGCGAGGAATCGCTACGTTTGGCCACCGAGGCGGCGGAAGTCGGTACATGGGATTTCGATGTTCCGAACAATATTCTGAACTGTTGCCGCCGCACGCGGGCAATGTTCGGTATCTTCGACGACTCCCCCTGCACGAACGTTGATTTCTACGCGCGACTGCATCCGGACGATCATGCCGAAACCGCACGGCGTTTCGCAGCAACGCTCGATCCCGAGCTGCGATCGAACTACGATGTCGAATATCGAACGACAGGCCGCGATGACGGCGTCGTGCGATGGATCGCGGCCAAGGGCAAGGGCGTGTTCGATCGGCGCGGTCGCTGCATACGCGCGGTCGGCGCAACAATTGACATCACCGCGCGCAAGCAAGCCGAAGCGCGCAACCTGTTCATGCAGGAGTTAAAGGACGTATTACGCCGCACTAATGTCGAGACGGCGTTGCGCGATGCGTGCGAAATGATGGGACGATTTTTCGACACCTCCCGAGTTGGCTTCGGCACGCTGGACCCATCCGGCGACTATCTCGATTTTCCGGTCTGCTGGTCTGCCGAAGGGATACGGCCACTGATCGGCCGCCTGCCCTCCGCGACGTTTGGCCGCAGGATCGTGAAGAAGCTCAATGACGGCGAGACCGTCGTCATCGACAATCTGGCGCGGGCCGCGATCGCGGATGATGTCGACCTGACGCTCGGCGGCCAGGAAATCCACACTCGCGCCATCCTGGTGGTGCCGTTCGTGCGCGCGGGGCGACTGCGCTCGATCGTCTATCTCAACAATCGCGAACCCCGGGCATGGAGCAGCGAAGACATAGCCTTCATGGAGCAGGTCGCCGAACGCACCAGCGAGAGTATCGCCCGAAATGAAGCCGAAGAGGCTTTGCGGGCGCTCAACGCCTCGCTGGAGGCGCGGGTGGAGGAACGCACGGCCGCGCTTCACGCAACCGAGGACGCACTGCGTCAGGCGCAAAAAATGGAAGCCGTGGGCCAGTTGACGGGCGGGATCGCCCACGACTTCAACAACCTGCTGACCGTTATCATGGGCAATATCGACATGGCGACCCGCCGGCTGCCCGACAATGTCGACGACCGCGCGCGCCGCGCCATTGAAAATGCCCAACGCGGTGCGGAGCGGGCCGCGACACTGACGCAGCGGCTGCTCGCCTTTTCCCGGCGCCAACCGCTCAAACCCAAGCCCACCCGTATCGACGAATTGATTACCGGCATGTCCGAGTTGCTCGCACGCGCCATTGGCGAAACCGTGCGGATCCAGACCACAGCGCCGCCGGACACCTGGCCTGTCGAAATCGACCCCAGCCAGCTCGAAAACAGCCTGCTAAATCTGGCGGTCAATGCCCGCGACGCGATGCCGGACGGAGGGCATCTCGTGATCGGCGCCACAAATCAGGTGGTCAGCACAAGCAATCTGGCGGACCATTCGGGGATCGATCCGGGTGCCTATGTCGTCATTACCGTATCGGACACAGGCACGGGCATGACCGAGGATGTCGCTGCGCGCGCATTCGAGCCCTTTTTCACGACCAAGGATGTCGGCAAGGGAACCGGGCTCGGTCTTTCGATGGTATATGGATTCGTCAAACAATCCGGCGGCGATACCATCATCCGCTCCGCTGTCGGCCAGGGCACTACCGTCAGCCTGTATCTGCCGCGAATGTTCGGGCGCAATGTCGAACATCCGGTGGTGATCGAAGCGCGCGGGGATTTCGGAACAGCCCATGAAACGGTTCTGGTCGTGGAAGATGATGCAAGCGTCCGCCACCTGTCGGTCTCGAGCCTCTCCGAGCTGGGCTACCATGTCCATGAAGCCGCCGACGGGCCCGCGGCCCTGCGCCTGATCGAAGAGCAACCGATCGACCTGATCTTCACCGACATGGTGATGCCCGGCATGTCCGGCCTCGAACTTGCGCGATCGGTGCGTTCGGCAAGGCCCGATATCCATATCCTCTTCACGTCCGGCTATGCGCGCAGCGAGGGTGCCCCCCTTGATCCTGGTTACGACCTCCTCCAAAAGCCATTTACATTTCATCAGCTTGCAAAAAAGATCCGCGAAACGCTGGATAAAGAGTGAAGCATTGGCAGCTGTGATGCAAAATTTGACAGCGCTGTAGCAAAAGGATCATCTCTCCGGGATGAGCCATCACCAAAAAGACGAACTCCCCGAGTTGCAGCGCGCACTCGTCCAGACGCAGATCGCCGCAGCCAAGAGCGGCGAGCGGATCGTCATTCTGTTCGAAGGCCGCGATGGATCAGGCAAGGATGGCACGATCAAGCGGATTATCGAGCATCTTTCTGTTCGTGGCACGCGCGTCGTCGCCCTTCCCAAGCCATCGGATCGCGAACGAACGCTCTGGTATTTTCAGCGTTACGTCCGTCACCTGCCCGCGGCCGGCGAAATGGTCATCTTCAATCGGTCCTGGTACAATCGCGCCGGGGTCGAACGGGTAATGGGGTTCTCGACACCGGCCGAGCAGGCGCAGTTCCTGCGCGATGCGCCCGATTTCGAGCGGATGCTCGTGGAAAGCGGCATCAAGCTGGTCAAGATCTGGCTCGATATCGGCAAGGCCGAACAGAAGAAGCGGCTGGATGCGCGCCGATCCGATCCGCTAAAAGCCCTCAAAGTTTCCGACATGGATGCGGTGGCCCAGGAGAAATGGGCGGACTATTCGGTTGCGCGCAATGAAATGCTCGAACGCACCCATTCGCTGCTCGCGCCGTGGACATGCGTGCGGGCCAATCATAAACCGCGCGCGCGGCTGGCCATCATCCGCCACATCTTGCGCGAGATCGCACCGGCGCATATCGCCGCACCGATCGAATGCCCCGATCCTAAAATATTATTCACGTTCGAGATATCGGCGATCGGCGACGGACGGCTGGCAAAGTAACTGTTCCGACAGTCGATTTTGTGGCATCATATCGTGGTACGCCAGCTTGCTCGCCTCGGTGCAGATCGATGGGGAGACGCTACGGCCGCTCACCTGATCAAAGGAGGTCAGATATGCGAACCTTGTTATTCGTCGCCATCGGCGCGCTTGCATTGGCCAGCGCCCCGGCCGCTATCGGAGCTCGCGAAAAGCTCTCGCCCGAGATGAAACTGGCCCGTGCGATCGACGGACGGGTCGCCGGAAAGCCAGTGGATTGCCTGTTCCAGCGCGACATTCGCTCGACACAGATCATCGATGGCACCGCCATCATTTATGATGTGGGCGGCGGCAAACTCTATGTGAATCGTCCCGATTCCGGCGAATATTCGCTCCGCGACGGCGACGTGATGGTCACCGACACGCATTCGGACCAGCTTTGCAGCATCGATGTCGTCCGCATGTTCGACAACAGCATATGGATGCAAACCGGTTCGATCGGGCTCGGCAAGTTCGTGCCTTATACCAAGGTGAAGACCACCGCGCCGCAGGGATAGGTCAGGCGAGCGCCAGATCCACGGCCGCAATCGCGTGCAACGTGGTGGTATCGTATAGCGGTACAGCACTGTCCTGCGGACCGACAAGCAGCATGATTTCGGTGCAGCCGAGGATGATCGCCTCCGCTCCGCGCGCAATCAGGCGGGCGATCACATCACGATAGATGCCGCGCGATACCGCAGTGGTGACACCGATCACCAGTTCGCGATAAATGATGTCGTGGACCGCCGCGCGATCATCGGCGTCGGGTACAAGCACGTCGAGTCCGAACAGGCTGGACAGGCGCCCCTTGTAGAAATCCTTCTCCATCGTGAACGCCGTGCCAAGCAGCCCGACGCGCCGATGCCCCGCCGCCAGGATGCTCTGGCCGGTCGGATCGACGATATGCAGCAGCGGGATGGCAACAGATTCCTGAACGTCCGCCGCCATCAGGTGCATCGTGTTGGTGCAGATCAGCAACAGATCGGCACCCCCGCGCTCGAGCGCGCACGCCGCATCGACCATCATCCGGGTCAGCGCCAGCCAGTCCCCATCATGCTGCAGCTTTTCGACGTCGGCGAAATCCACCGACAACATCAGGCTGCGCGCTGAATGCGCACCGCCCAGCCCATCCCGCACCGTCTGGTTGATGATCCGATAGTAAGCGGCCGAGCTTTCCCAACTCATCCCACCGATCAGCCCGATGCATTTCATATCATCTCCCGCCGGAATCCTCGGCAAAATGCGTAAGTAAAGTCACCAACTTGCCGAAAGGAGCACCCACCAGCAAATTCGAGACGCTCGCCCCCATGCGACCTTGTCACATGCGCGAGCGTGCACCCCATTGTTCGAGTAAAGACGATTTTCGACGATCGCCCCCCTCACCGCCGCAACAGCAACGGCATACGCTATCTCCGTTCGAAGGCGCAGCACTGGCGACTCGAATCGCTGCGACGAAACGATCGCATGCCTTCGCAATGTCTTGCCTTGGCCGCGCAGTTCGATGCCCGCGCCGATGCCGCGACGGCACGCCATGCCGAACGTGAAGCGCTCGAGATGGCCCTGACCATGTTGAGCGCACTGACCGACAACACCACCGCCGAGCTCGCCGATGGCGACCGGCCCCATCGCATCGCCCGCGCATTGGCGCAGATGGACGATCTGCTCCGCGAATTGGACGGGCTCGACCTGCGCCTGGCAGCAACCTATCTGTCGATGGCACTGGATACGGCCCGGGCGGCATTGCCGCCTTGCAATGGCTGAACATGGTCAGGAAGATCCCGGCGCCCCCCCAAAGCCGTGCGACGCATCAGCACCCAATATGACAGCAACGCCGCCAACAGCCCGAGAAACCAGGCATAGTTGTAAAGGGTCGTCCACGGCGCACCGATGCTCGCAAAGGTGATCGGGGCGGCCGCATGCAGAAATCCGGGCAGGTTCGGCAGCACGCCGATCGCAAAGGCCGCAAGCGCCGCCGGGTTCCAACCGCCCACATAGGCATAACGCCCGCCTGGCCGATACAGATCGTTGACGTCAAGCCGCGTATCGCGCACCAGCCAGTAATCGGCGATCAATATCCCCGCCACTGGCCCCAGCAGCGCACCATAGCCGGTAAGCCAGGTGAAGATGTAGCCGTTGGAGGTCGCCAGCAATTTCCACGGCATGATCAGCGCGCCGATCGCCGCCGTGATCAGGCCGCCCGTGCGATAGGAAATGCGGTGCGGCCAAAGCGACGAGAAATCGTAGGCCGCGCAAACGAGATTGGCGGCGATATTGCACGATATCGTATCAATGCTGATCACCAGCAGCCCCAACAATACGAAAGGGCCGGACAGCGTGCCGGCCAGCGCGACCGGATCCCAGATCGCGTGACCATAGATCACCACCGTCGCCGATGTCGTGATGACGCTGGCCAGCGCGATCAGCCCCATCGTCGGCGGCAGGCCAAGCGCCTGGCCGATCGCCTGATCGCGCTGACTGCGCGCAAAGCGGGTGAAATCCGGAATGTTGAGCGCGAGCGTGCCCCAGAAACCGACCATCGCGGTCAGCGCCGGGAAGAAGGTCGGCCAGAACATGCCGGCTTTGGCGCCGCCAGGCGCGAATGCGGATGGCGCCGCGAAGATCGGGCCGAACCCGCCCGCGCGCGTGACCGCCCACCAGACCAGCATCGCACAGACCAGAATCTTGACGGGCGCGGTCCAGGTCTCGAGCCGCCTTATCGTCGTGAGCCCCTTGCGCACGAAGATGAGCTGCAACGCCCAGAAGATCGCAAAGGCGGATAATTGCCCGGGGCCGATATCGAGGAACGGCAGGGCCGGCCCGCGCAGATCGCGCCCGAGCAAAACCCCGAGCAGGGTCAGTAACGCCTCCCCGCCGATCCAGGTCTGGATGCCATACCAGCCGCAGGCGACGAGTGCGCGTGCCAACGCCGGCAGCTTCGCGCCCTGTGTCCCGAACGCCGCGCGCGCCAGCACCGCGAAGGGCACACCATAACGCGCGCCGGGATGGCCGATCAGGGTCAGGGGGATCAGGATGATGATGTTACCGGCGAGCACGGTGAGTGCAGCCTGCATGGCCGACATGCCCTGCTCGATCAGCCCGGCCGCAAGCATCCAGCTTGGCACCGCCACGACCATGCCAACCCAGAGCGCCGCAAAATGATACCATGCCCAGTTACGCTGTGCCGCAGTCGTCGGCGCCAGATCAGCGTTCCAAAGCGCGCTGCCATGTTCATCCATATTGCACCGCACCCCCAATTACCCGATCCGCGAATGGAATGTCAGTCTTTACCGTTCGCAGTCGCAGCGCAAGCGCGGTCGCTCCGGGTGCGAGATCGCGCATAGTCGTCCGATTTCGGCCCAGGCGGTGAAGAAACATTTTTGTCCCCCGATCGATGGTGAGGGCGCTGGCTCGCAGCGGCGTCTCAATCCCGTGAGTCAATCCGGAGCGGGGATCATGATGGCATTTGCATCGGCGACAGCCGACGGTGGACAGAACCTTTGACATATTCGGTCGAAGATATGCTCCCCGTCGACGAAAGCCCGATCACCCTTGGCCATGCGCGATGCAAGGCCTCCTCTCTCAGGACAATCCACGCAGACGTCCACCGTCATGAATCGGACATCCATCTGGTTCCCCACAGCGGCCCCGAACATTTGGAACAGGATCATTCGCTGATCCGCCTGATCGACGACGGCCAGGCAACGAATATCCTCCTGGCCGGCCTGCGCGGTCGGCTCGCCGCCGGCGAACGCCTTACGGGCGTCTTTGCGATCGAAAGGCTAGGCTTTTGCCGCCATGGCTTGCTCAACGGCCGGCTGGTCGCCGTTGAATGCTGCACCAGCCGCGGCTGGTAAAAAATCGTCGGCAAATGCCGCTGAACCTGCGGTCCACCTCGAACGGTGGCGTCTTGGAAGCAGGAAGAGATTCGGGGAGCGGGATGTCCAGATTGCACAGCCTTCGGACGCCGCGTTGGATGGCGCTGGTGAGCGGGAGCAAGGTTCGCGCGGCCCCTCGGAGCGAGGAAGGCTGTAACTGCATGAGCATCATTGCGAGAATATTGTTCTGGGCGACGCGGCATCAGCGACGGACATCGGGCTCCTGATCAGCCGCGTCTTCAGCGGCAGCCGCGAAGCAGCGATCGTTTCATCCATGAGCGCGACAACGATGACCGCGCTGGCGAGCAGGCAAGTTTGACTGCCCGGCCATTTGCACGCGAACATCCTTTCGCTGCCATGGCCGCAGGCAA
Organism: Sphingomonas sp. YR710; assembly: GCF_900101455.1. GTDB lineage: Bacteria > Pseudomonadota > Alphaproteobacteria > Sphingomonadales > Sphingomonadaceae > Rhizorhabdus. The sequence continues at coordinate 177,687 of NZ_FMZJ01000007.1, forward strand.
GACGAAGACCCGCAGAATGGCATCGCCCGGAACAGCACCCTGCGGGAAAACGCCATCGGGCCGTCACCGAAGCGTCACGCGCCCCGATTAAGGGGAACCGACCACGATAGTGGGAAGCACAATAAGGTGACGCCCGTGCACAGTAGAAATGACGGCCTGAAGCAGGCTGTTCACCGCCATGACGATCTGAGCGGACAGGGCCTGCTCGAACGCGCCTTCACCTTTGCCTTTCGCGGCCTGGTCTATGCCCAGATCTGGGAGGATCCGGCGATCGATCTGGAAGCGTTGCAGCTCCGGCCCGACAGCCATCTCGTCACGATCGCCAGCGGCGGCTGCAACGTCCTGTCCTATCTGACCGCAGACCCGCGCCACATCACCGCGGTCGACCTCAATACCGCGCATGTCGCGCTCAACCGGCTGAAGCTCACGGCAGCCCGGCACCTGCCCGACCATGCGACCTTCTACCGCTTCTTCGGCGAGGCCAACCGCGCCGACAATATCGCCACCTATCGCACCTATGTCGCACCGAATCTTGACGACATATCGCGCCGCTACTGGGAGGGCCGCGATCTGATCGGCCGGCGCAGGATCGGCGGCTTCGCGCACAATATCTATCGGCGCGGACTGCTCGGGCGCTTCATCAGCGGCACCCAGTTCCTCGCACGCTGCTATGGCATCGAGCCGCGCGACATATTGGCGGCCAATTCGATCGACGAGCAGCGCGAGATCTTCGAGACCCGCTTCGCGCCGATCTTCGAAAAGCGCTTCGTGCGCTGGGTCGCCAGCAATCCGGCGTCGCTGTTCGGCCTGGGCATACCGCCCGCCCAATACCGGGCATTGCTCGGCGACGAACCCGCGGGGATGGTGAAGGTGCTGCGCGGCCGGCTCGAAAAGCTCGCCTGCGACTTCGACATCCGTAACAATTATTTCGCCTGGCAGGCCTTCGGCCGCGGCTATGGCGAGGGACCGCAGGCGCCGGTACCGCCCTATCTCGAAGAGGGCAATTATGCGGCGGTGGTCGATCGGGTCGACCGGATCGAGATCCGCCATATGAACTTCGTGGATTATCTGCGCGAGTGCCAACCGCGGAGCCTCGATCGCTACGTCCTGCTCGACGCGCAGGACTGGATGACCGACGCGCAGCTCACCGACCTGTGGAGCGAGATATTGCGCACCGCCCGCCCCGGCGCGCGCATCATCTTCCGTACGGCCGCCCAGCCGACATTGCTGCCCGGCCGCGTGCCGGACGCGATCCTGTCGCGCTTCCATTATGAGGCGGAAGCGTCGCTCGATTTTACGCGGCGCGATCGCTCGTCAATCTACGGCGGCTTCCATCTTTACGTGGCAAGCGACGCATGATCACCGCCCGGCGGGTGGGCGATGCCGGCGATCACATGGATCGCATCTACCGTCGCCAGCGCCACATCTACGACGTCACCCGCAAATATTATCTGCTCGGCCGCGACGCGATGATCCGCGACCTGGCGCCGCCGGCGAACGGAACGGTGCTTGAGGCGGGATGCGGCACCGGGCGCAACCTGATCCGGGCGGCGCAACTCTATCCGCAGGCGCGCTTTTTCGGCCTCGACGTGTCGCGGGCGATGCTGGAGACCGCGCGCGCCCATGTCGCACAAGCGGGGCTCGCGGGTCGCATCACGCTGGCGGAGGGCGATGCGACCGATTTCGATCCGGTGGCGCTGTTCGGCCAGCAATGGTTCGATCGCATCTTCCTGTCCTACACCTTGTCGATGATCCCCGACTGGATCGGCGTGCTCGATCATGTGGCGCATATGATCGGCGCGGACGGACGCCTCCATCTCGTCGACTTCGGCCAGCAGGAACGGTTACCCGCGCCCTTCCGCTCGGCGCTGTTCGCCTGGCTGCGCAAATTCGACGTGACCCCCCGCCCCTATTTGCAGGAGGCCGCGCAGGCGCTGGCGGTGCACGAGCGGCTCACCCTGCGCTGGCAGGCGAAGTATCGGGGCTATGCGTGGAGTGCGCAGCTGGAGCGCTGAGACTTTTTCTCGGCAGTACACGACGTCGAATTCGACGCGATTTAGAGCTTTGCCGAGATACCCCTGGGTCGAGGAGCCAAGCTTCTCGCCGCTGGCATATTCGACTGTGATATCGACACCCGCGGCCTTCCAATCGACGACCTCTACGAGGTTCTGATCGGAGAGATCGATGCCGCCTGTAGGCGCCGGATAATGTTCGTCGCCATCAAGAAGCGACCAGTCGTCCAGCATCGATCCTGATGGTGCGTCGTTGAGGTAGGCGATGCGATCGACGCGGTCGCGCAGCCAATCAAGATCGACTCTCGGCCGCTGCTTATCCGCATAAGAAAACAGAGCCCCCTCTCAGGCGAGACGATATCGTATTCCCGTCTCGAACCCAGGCATCCATAATTGAGGCTGGCTGTATCGCTACCCGAGGCTCCTACAAGAGCGTAGTCGATGAGCGGCAAGGTTCGGGGCGGCTTCCGCCGGCATGCGGGTCCGCAAATTCCGCACTTCGCTAATGTACGCCGGGAGTTGTGTCGAATGACCTGACGACTGAATGTCGCGGCCACGGCTGATATCAACCTTGTAAGAGTCTGTTTGGAAATGCGCCAAAGGTGCATTTCCAAACAGACTCTTAACGCCTGACTTAGGGCGACGTTGGCTTTAACGCCGATTCACACCAAACTGTCGTGGCCTTTGTGAGATATATTTGGCAGTCTACAGGGGCATTTGATTTCGTTCGAAAACTGCGATCCTCAGAGTCGCACCGAAATCGGAATGGATGGGAGAGAGCAGATCATGAAAATCGGTTTTCGGTCACTTGCTGCGGCAACCGCAGCGGTTTCGTCACTTTGCGCAGTCGATCAATCTCTTGCGGCGGACGCAGTGAGCCAGCGCCCAACTGCATCCGATGCCAATGACATCATCGTCAGCGCCCGCCGGATCGAAGAACGGCTGCAGGACGTTCCGATTTCTGTCAGCGTGATATCCGGCGGAGACCTTGCCAAGTTGAATATCGTAAACTCCGACGATCTGGCCAAGCACGTGCCGGGCTTGACCACGAACCAGCGCTACACCCCCGAAAGCTCGACCTTCGCAATTCGCGGGTTCACGCAGGAATTGCGCACATCTGCCGCAGTCGGCACCTACTTCGCCGATGTGGTCGCACCGCGCGGCGGCGGTTCGGGCATTTCGGGCGGGGATGGCGCCGGTCCGGCCTACATGTTCGATCTGCAGAACGTCCAGGTTCTGAAAGGGCCGCAGGGCACGCTGTTTGGCCGCAACACCACCGGCGGCGCGGTGCTGCTGGTCCCCAAGAAGCCGACCGACAAGCTTGAAGGCTATCTTGAAGGGTCTTACGGCAATTACCGGATGTTCCGCATCCAGGGCGTGCTCAACATCCCGCTCAATTCCTGGGCAAGGCTGCGGGTCGGCGTCGACCGGATGTCGCGGACCGGGTATGTCAGGAATTTGGCGGCGACCGGGCCGCGCACGTATGCCGATGTCAGTTACGTGGCCGCGCGTGCCTCGCTGCTCCTCAATCTTGCGCCCAATGTCGAGAACTATACGATCGGCACTTACATGCGATCTAACCACTCGCCGGTTGGGTACCAGGTGTTCGATTACAATCAGAACGTGGGGCTCGGCATTCTCGCCAAGCCTCAGGTAGATCGCCTGAATGCTCCCGGTGCGGACCCCTATTCGACCGAACTCGCACTGCCGAGCGCCTATGCGAAGACCAGACAGTGGCAGATCATCAACAGCCTGAGCTGGTACGTATCGGATTCGCTGCGGATCAAGAACATTACCTCCTATTCTCGTTTCAACCAGAAATTGCGCGTCTCGATCTTCGGGGGCAATTTCGTCAGCCCGTACAGCTTCGCGGGACTGCCACCTGCACAAGCCGGCGGACTGGCATTTGCCTATCCTTCGATACCCAATACCACTGTTTACACTTCGGGCGCCTACACCGCAGCGGGCGACAATCAGAATAATCAGAGCAATTTCACAAACGAGCTGCAATTTCAGGGCACTTCCGCCGGGGGAAAGCTGAACTGGCAGGGCGGACTCTATTACGAGAAAAGCTCGCCGATCGGTTTTTCCACGACCACGGGTATCGCTACCGGTACTTTGTGCTCGATCACGCCCTATGAAACAGCGGACGACTTGCGGTGCCGCTCGGCCAATCCGGCCAAACTCAACACAATCAATCTTTCCACCACCCAGGTAAAGTTCATCAACATGGCCGCCTACGCCCAGGCGACTTATGCCTTGACCGAGCAACTCAAGCTGACCGCCGGCTTACGCTATACGTACGACCGATCGAGCGGCCTTGCCATCGCCAAGCTTCGCCAGTTCCCGTTCACGCTGAGTCCGACGGCGTTGTTCCAGGCCAACCCCGCGATTTGCGAAGGGGGTTTTACCGGGGACTGCTCGCTTGCGGGCAAGACATCGAGCCGCCGGGCAACCTGGACCATCAACACGGCCTACACGCCGCTGCAGGACGTGATGGTTTATGCCACCTGGTCGCGTGGCTATCGGCAGGGTGCGGCCAACCCGGCGGCGGCGCCGCAATTCAATACCTTTGCCCCCGAAACGGTCGATGCCTTCGAGGGCGGTCTGAAATCGTCCTTCAAGGGCGCAATTTCCGGGCGTTTCAACTTAGCCGGCTACTATAACAGCTTGCGCAATCAGCAGTTGCAATATGCGCTGGTGCCGGCCGATCCGAACACGTCGAACCGTACCTCCATCATCAATGCAGGAAAATCGCGCATTTATGGTTTCGAGGCTGACGCACTGATCAATCTAGCGGAATACTTCCATGTAACCGGCGCGATCAGCTATTTGAATACCAAGCTGGTTTCCGCAACCGTTCCGGTTATCACAGGTATCACGGTCGTGCCGACGGCGGTTCAAGGCGGCGAGCTTGCCTACTCGCCAAAGTGGTCCGGTTCGCTTGGGGCAACATTCAAGCTGCCCGTGCCGGAATCGGCCGGCAAGGTTGAACTGGATGCGACCTATCGCTTCCAGTCCTCCTATCAGGTGGCGGCCCCGACGATCACTTCGTTGCGTGCCACGGCGGTTCGTCAGCTTGATCTTAACCTCGACTGGAACAGCGTTGGCAGTAGGCCGATCGATCTGTCGCTTTTCGCCACCAACGTGACCAACCAGTTCACGGTGGTGACGGTGAACGGGCTTCGGGACATCCTGGGCTTCGATGCTCGCCAACTTGGCGAGCCGCGAATGTATGGTGCTCGGTTGAGGGTGCGTTTCGGGGAGGGGATTTCCAATTAGCGTGGCCGAAAAGGCCGGGGTCCCGATGGGATTCCGGCTTGTTTCGAGCCAACCAGGACGCGAGCGGTACCGACGATTGAGGCGTGACGACGGCCGTGTGCGACGGCCGCAATGATATCCAACCCATGCGGTCACTGAACGGTTGCTAGAGCATTTTGTGATTAGATTGACGCATAGCCTGAGTTTCTGAGATCATTCTCGCTCGGTTCGAACACGCTGCAGCTTGCGGCAGGCAGCGTTACCGATCTCGGCGTCATCACGGTTTACAGCGATTTTGCCGATGGCGAGAAGCACGACACGCTGACGGCCTCGCGCATGCTGAAAGGCGCGCTGATGGGAGGCTTGATCGGGGGCCCCATGCCGAAATCCGTTCCCAAGGCGATTACGATACGCGCCCGTGACCCGAGCGATATTCCCGTGCCGACGATGCTGGCCGCGACCGGACGGCCGGTGGAGTGGGCAGGCCAGGTGCGTTTCGGCAATCACCTCGGCGGCCTGATCAACCGGATGGGCGGTCGCGCCGCACGCAATCATGCCCCGACGGAAGAACCGGTGCAGCAGCCGGACGCAAACGTCGCCCGGACGCCCGAAGCCACTCCGCACCAGAACTAAGGAAGCGTCGACAAATTTCTGAATCGCAAAACTGGTTTTGATGGATTCCCGATTGGGGGATTGCTTTGTAGAGAGTCGCGGTGATCGATGCCGCCGCCATAAAGCTTCGCTATGAAGCGCTGAGTCCTGTGCTGGATGAGCGGGGTCGTCGTCGGTTTGCGGCGGCGGAAGCACTCGCTGCGGGATGGGGCGGGATCGTGGCGGTGAGCGCGGCGACGGGGATCGCGCGTAGCACGATTGGCTATGGGCTGCGGGAACTGCGCGGTACGGCGCCGGATTCATCTGTTGGCGGTGTCCGGCGCAAGGGCGCTGGGCGCAAGCCGTTGACGCAGACGGACCCGACGCTTCTCAGCGATCTGGAGAGGCTTGTCGATCCGCAGACGCGCGGCGATCCCATGTCGCCGTTGAAGTGGACGTCAAAAAGCTTGCGCAACCTGGCTGCGGCGCTTTGTGCCATGGGCCACCGGTCGGCCACGACAGCGTCGGGGGCCTGCTGAAGACGCTCGGTTACTCTCTTCAAGGCAATCGAAAGACGCTCGAAGGCTCGCACCATGTCGATCGCGACGCGCAGTTCGGGCACATCGCCGAGACGGTTCAGGCTGCCATCACGGCCGGCCAACCAGCCATCTCGGTCGATACGAAGAAGAAAGAACTCGTCGGCGACTTCAAGAATGGCGGACGGGAATACCGACCGGCCGGATCGCCCGAGCCGGTTCGCGTCCACGATTTCATCGACCCCACGCTGGGCCGCGCCGCGCCCTACGGCGTATACGACATCGCCGACGACAAGGGATGGGTCAGCGTCGGCATCGACCACGACACCGCCGCCTTCGCCGTCAATGCGATACGCTCCTAGTGGAAGACCATGGGCCTCTCGCGCTACCGCGACGCCCATAGCTTGACGATCACCGCCGACGGTGGCGGCAGCAACGGCTCCCGCGTCCGCCTTTGGAAGCTCGAACTCCAAAAGCTCGCCGACGAATTGGGACTGACAATCATCGTCGCCCATCTTCCCCCCGGCACCAGCAAATGGAACAAGATCGAACATCGTCTCTTCTCGTTCATCTCGCGCAACTGGAGGGGGCGACCGCTCACCGATTATCGCACCATCGTCGAACTCATCGGCGCAACCACCTCCACCACCGGACTGACCGTGCGGTGCCAACTCGACGAAAACCTCTATCCCGCCGGCATCAAAGTCTCCGACCAGGAAATGGCTGAACTCCATATCCTGCGCCACGACTTCCACGGTGAATGGAATTATACAATCAAACCGAGGCGCTCAGAAACAGCGTAATAATTTATCGACACTTCCTAACCGCCAGGCCAAAACTTCCAAAGCGGTGCGCCTTTGCGGCGCTTCGCCGATGTCGGCGACGCGGCAGAAGCGCGTGAGCACATCGATGAAGGCCCCTGCCCGCGGTCATTGCGCTGACCCGTTCGAAGTCGACGAGGTCGCCGTCGCCGCCGAACGGCGCGCGCGCAAAACCCCGACAAAAAATCGCCACGCCTCTTGAACCCCTCCTCCGCAAAACTACATCGCTCGCCGTCGGGTGCCTCTCGGGCCCGGCACAGGCGAGAGCGTCGGCTCTTCCCGGCGCTTCTCATGCTCAAATTGCTTCACCCATCGCCCGGCACTGGCCGGGCACAGGAGGATTTGGATATGAGGACCAGTTTCGACTTCACCCCCTATCGCCGTTCCACGGTGGGCTTCGACCGGCTGTTCGACCTGCTCGAAACCGCCAGCCGCACCGATCCGATCGATGGCTATCCGCCTTATGACCTGGAGAAGGTCGGCGAGGACAATTATCGCATCACGATCGCGGTCGCGGGCTTCCGGCCCAACGAGATCAAAATCACCGCGCACCAGAACCACCTTGTCGTCACCGGCCGCAAAGGCGGCGACGAGGCCGACGATCAGGCGCGCTATCTCCACCGCGGGATCGCCGGCCGCGGCTTCGAACGGGGCTTCCAGCTCGCCGACTTCATCGAGGTGGAATCGGCCAGCTTCGAAAACGGGCTGCTCAGCATTGCGCTCCGGCGCGAAGTGCCCGAGGCGATGAAGCCGCGCCGGATCGAGATCGGCGCACCCGCCAATGATCGCGGCCTGCTGCCCCGCCTGCTGGGGAAGAAGGCGGCCTGACCTGCAACCACGCCGGCGGTCGCGTCGCGGCCGCCGGCCCGGGTTTCGAGCAATGACCGAATTTCCCACGATCCTCGATCGCTATCTGGGCGGATCGGACAAGGCGGTGCCGCCGCCCGACTGGCTGCTCGCGCCGCATCTGCGCCACCGTGCGCTCGCCTGCCGGGCACCCGCGGCGGAGAGCAGCAACGATAATGATCCGCCGACCCCGCCCTTCCCTCCGTCCGCATCGATGCGGACGCGGCCCGCCCCCTTCCCCGGCTGGTGCGACGATCGCGGCAAGCCGCTGACGCCGCTGCTCGGCGGCGCGCCGTGGCGCGGCGCCGGCGGTTGACCTGCACCACATTGCCGTCCCCCTGCAGAACGAAGCGGTGCCCGATGTTTTACCTTATCCCGGCCGCCTTATTCGGCGGTACGCTCCTGTTTCTCGTAGCGCCCGTCGTGGCCGCGTTCAGGGACTGACCGCCCGGCTGCGCGCAATCCACCGGCCGCGTCACGCGGCCGCAACCAGCGCCTGTTCGAGATGCGCGAGGATGTCGTCGATATGCTCGAGCCCCACCGACAGCCGCACATAACCGTCCGATACGCCGGTCGCGATCTGCCCCTCGGCCGAAAGCTGCGAGTGGGTGGTCGAGGCGGGATGGATGGCGAGGTTGCGGGCGTCGCCGATGTTGGCGGCGTGGTAGAAGAGTTTCAGCGCGTCGATGAAGGCCTTGCCCACCGCCATCCTGCCGGCCAGTTCGAAGCCGACGAGGCCGCCGTCGACGATCACGTCGCCGCGCTTATGAGACGCCCTGGCGCGCGGTAACCCCTGCCATATCCCGCGCGTGCGCCGCAACCGATTCCGCCGCAACCTCCGCTGCATCGCTCACCCGCTCGAACGCCGATCCCGCCTCCAGGGTGCGGTGGACCGGGCAGCGACCGGCGATGTCGAGCATCCGCGCGCGCTGTTCGGCGTCGATCGCGCCCTCGATCGTGATGCGCCGCGTGAACAGGTCCGCCGGTTTCTGCCCCGCGCGCTTCGTGTGGCCGACCGCGGTCGCGATGCGATCGACCGGCCAGCCCTTCTGATCGGCATAAAGGCGCAGGGTCATCGTCGTACAGGCGGCAAGCGCGGCGCTCAGCAGGTCGTAGGGAGTCGGGCCAGAGCCGAGCCCGCCCACGCCTTCGGGCTCGTCGGCCAGGAAGCGGATGCCGCCTGCGCGCATCGCAAGCTGGAACTTACCGGCGCGGGTTTCCTCGGCGAACACCTCGCCGGGCTGACCCTCGCTGCGGGTTTCTTCAACGGGCGGCATATAGCGCGCGGCCCAGGCGGCGATCACCGATGCCGCATATTCGGCGTCGGCCGTGCGGGTCAGCAGGTGATCGGCATCGTCGAGCGAGACGAAGCTGCGCGGATGGCGGGCGGCGAGGAAGATGCGCGTGGCATGATCGATGCCAACCACCTCGTCGCGCGGGGCGTGCATCACCATCAAAGCGCGGCCGATCTTCGCGATCCGGGCGCCCTGATCCTGATGCCGCAGATCGTCGATGAAGGCCTTGCCGATCGTGAACGGGCGCCCGGCGAGTTGCACCTCGGCCGAGCCCTGGGTTTCGATCACGGCGACCCCGGCATCGCCGATCTGGTGGAGCACATGCGCGATGTCGAACGGCGCCGCGATCGTCGCGACAGCCTTCACCGCCGGCATGTCGGCCGCCGCCGCGAGCGCCGCCGCGCCACCGAAGCTGTGGCCGATCAACAGGCCGGGCGCCCGGTCAGCCGCCGCCATCGCCGCATAAGCCGCGATCAGATCGGCGGCATCCGCGCCGAAGCCGCCCGCAAACTCGCCGCCGCTACCGCCGAGCCCCGCGAAATCGAAGCGCAGCACGCCGATCCCGGCGCGTGCGAGCGCCCGGCCGATCCGCACCGCGGCGAGGCCATCCTTGCCGCAGGTGAAGCAATGCGCGAACAGCGCCCAGCCGCGCACCGGCGCGTCGGGCAGCTCGATGCGGCCGCTCAGCCGGTAGCCGGCGGGGGCGTCGAAATCGAATCTCTCGGTCGGCATCGGCCGCTCCTATGCAAGGCTGGTGTGGATCGGGATGCCGCCCTTCAGAGTCAGGGTGACCGGCGTCTTCTCGGCAATCTCGGCAAGCCGGGCTTTCTGGCCGTCGTCGGGCCCGGCGATCGTGAGCGTCCGCTCGATGCGCATGCCCTCTTCGCCCCGCACGATGCGCAGGTCGACGCCGAGCGTCTCGATCGGCCAGCCCTTGCGATCGGCATACATGCGCAAGGTGATCGCGGTGCAGGCGCCGAGGCTGGCGACGAGCAGGTCGTAGGGCGCCGGGCCGGCATCGGTGCCGCCGGCGGCGACCGGCTCGTCGGCGGTGAGGCGGTGACGGCCAGCCACCACGATGTCTGTTGCGTAACCGGTGGCGCCTATCGTGGCGATTCCGTGGGTCATGGTCGTCTCCCAGTTCCTCCCCGAGACAAGCTCGGGGAGGAATTTGGCTCACTCCGGCAGCGGAATGAATTCGCTCTCGTCCGGCACCTTGGCAAAACGCTGGTGGCGCCAGTCGTCCTTGGCCTGCGCGATCCGCTCGGCCGAACTGGAGACGAAGTTCCAGTAGATGTTGCGCTTCTCCGGCAGCGGCTCTCCGCCGACCAGCATCAGCCGCGCGCCGCCCTTGGCGCGCAGCACGATCTCGGCGCCGGGCTTGAAAATCACGAATTCGCCGGCCGCAAAGCCACCGTTCTGGTCGACCACCTCGACCTCGCCCGTCACGACGTAAATCGCACGTTCGACATGCTCAACGCGAAGCTGGTAGCGGGCGCCGTCCGCGAGTGCGATATCGGCATAGACCGTGTCGGAGAAGGTTTTCACCGGCGATTTCAGGCCATCGAGCGACCCGATGATAAGGCTCAATGCGGCGCCATCGCCTTCCGTCTTCGGAATTTCGTGCGCCTTGTGATGCACGAAGCTCGGCGCGGTTTCCTCATCGGCGACCGGCAGCGCGACCCAGGTCTGGAGGCCGAACAACGGGCCGCCGGAGGCGCGCACATCCGGGCTGGTGCGTTCCGAATGGACGATGCCCGAACCGGCCGTCATCCAGTTGACCTCACCCGGCCGGATCGCCTGAACGCTGCCGACGCTATCGCGGTGCAAGATTTCGCCTTCGAGCAGATAGGTGATCGTGGCCAAGCCGATATGCGGATGCGGCCGCACGTCCAGGCCGTCGCCGCCATGGAACGCCGTAGGACCCATCTGATCGAAGAAGATGAACGGGCCCACCATGCGGCGATGAATCGATGGCAGCGCGCGACGGACATTGAAACCGTCGCCGAGATCGCGAACGGCCGGCAAGACCACCATATCGACGCCGTCGATATCGGTTGTTCTCTGGGTCATGGGGACTCCTCCTCAAGAAAATTGCCGCCGGCGGAACCATCCGCCGGCGGCTAAGTGTTCAGGCTGCGTCGACGAGCACGAGTTCGCTATCCTCGAGCGCGACGATGTGGATCACGTCGAGATCCTTGATCGCCACGCCGTCGCGGGCGTTCGCCCGGACTCCGTCGATCTCGATCGCGCCCGTGGCGGGCACCAGATAGCCGCGACGGTCCTTGCCGATTGCATGTTCGATGCTCTCGCCGGCCTTCAGGGTCGCGCCGAGCACGCGGGCATCGGTGCGGATCGGCAAAGCATCATCGTCATTGGCGAAGCCCGACGCGAGCGCCACGAACCGGCCCGAGCGATCGCCCTTGGGGAAAGGCCGCGCACCCCAGCTCGGCGCGACACCGCGCTGGTTCGGCTCGATCCAGATCTGGAACAGCGTCGTCGCTTCATCCTCCAGATTATATTCGGCATGGGCGATGCCGGTGCCCGCCGACATCACCTGGACGTCGCCGGCCGCGGTACGGCCCTGGTTGCCGAGATTGTCCTTATGGGTGATCGCCCCGGTGCGGACATAGGTGATGATTTCCATGTCGCGGTGCGGATGCGGCGGAAAGCCGGTCTGCGCGGCGATCGTGTCGTCATTCCACACACGCAAGCTGCCCCAGTTGGTTCTGGCCGGATCATGATAGCCCGCGAACGAGAAATGATGCTTCGCGTCGAGCCAGCCATGGTTCGCGCCGCCAAGGGTGGAGAAGGGTCTTACTTCGATCATTGGGTGTCTCCCGATCGGCTCATGTGCCGTTGGATCCCTAGATAGCGCGCCTGATCGAATCGAAAATGGAAATGGTGGAAACCCATCGTTTCCATTTGATCATGATCATCCTACGCGCATCGGATCACGCTGTCGAACGCCCGCTTCATCGTAACGCCCGCGAACGAGCTGGGTCTTTTCGCCGCGCCGGCCGTTACCCCAAACTCCTGTAGCAAAAGGAAATTCCCAATGGCAGAGACCAGTCACGACATCCGCACCCTGAACTCGTTGATCGCCTCCGTCATCGACAGCGTCAATGGCTATACCGAGGCAGCCAAGGACAGCGTCAGTTCCAGATTCGGCACGCTCTTCGCCGATCGCGCCACGGAGCGCCGCCAGGTCGCCGAGCGGCTGCGGACCGAGGTCGCACGGCTTGGCGGCAATCCCGAAGATGATGGCACGGCGCTGGCCGGGGCGCATCGCGTCTTCATCAACCTCAAGGCCGCGATCACCAATCGCGACGACAAGGCAATCGTCAGCGAAGTCGAACGCGGCGAGGATCATCTGAAGGGCAAATTCGAAGATGCGCTGCGCGACAACGATCTGTCTCCGTCGGTGCGGGTGACGATCGAGGATGCGTTCGCCTCGGTTCGCCAGGGCCATGATGAGATCAGCGGACTCAAGCACAGTTTGCAAGCAGCGCAGTGAATCCAGCAATCGATCGCTCCGAGCGGAGCGATCGCGTCACGCCGGCGGGCTCGGGATACTATCCTGGGCCCGTCGTTGTGCGCGGTGCGGATGGCCCAACGAAACCTTGGGAACGACGGGACGTTCGCTTATGATCGTTTTGCACATTGAAGGAAGACAGCCCATGATCGTTGCCCACGCCGGCCTGGAAGCGCGTTGATGAAGGCACAGACACAACGTAGCCTGCGCCGCTACCATCATTATCTGGGTGTATTCTTCGCGCCCGCCATCATCTTCTTCGCTTTCAGCGGGGCGTTGCAAACATTGGGCCTGCACGAAACCAGCGAATGGGCGGGAAAGCCGGCCGGCTGGGTCGTGTCCCTGGCCAACATCCACAAGAAGCAATTGCTGTCGCCCCCGAAAAAACGTCGTCCGCCGGCCGCTACCCCTGCCGAAGACCATGATCGTGCCGCGCCTGCCCCGGCACCCGCGCAAGATCCGCAACCATCTCCGGTGCCGCTCAAGGTCTTCACCTTCCTGGTGGCGCTCGGGCTGATCCTGACCTCGGCCATCGGCATCGTGATCGCGCTCAACAATGCCGCGATGCGCCGCGCTTCGACGATCTGCCTGCTTGCCGGGACCGCACTGCCGATCCTGTTCCTGTTCGTGTGAAACGCCATGCGGGGGGATGCCAGGCCGGGTACGGAGCGGCCCGATAGCGCACGCGCGATCAGCGTGACCGAGCTGTTCACGATCGGCATCGGCCCGTCGAGTTCGCACACCGTGGGTCCGATGCGCGCTGCGTGCGACTTCGCCGAACGGGTTACGGCGCAGGGTGATGTCGCGGGTGTGCAGTGCGATCTTTATGGATCGCTGGCGCTGACCGGCCACGGTCACAGGACCGACATCGCGATCCTGCTCGGGCTGGCCGGCGAGCGGCCCGAAACCGTCGATCCCGAGCGGATCGACGGCCTCGTCGCGGCGATCCGCTCGCGCGGCACGATCCTGCTCGCCGGCCAGGCCGAGACCGCCTTCGCCGAAGCCGGCGACCTGATCTTCCACCGCCGGGAATTCCTGCCCGGCCACGCCAATGGCATGCGGTTCACCGCGCGATTTGCCGACGGGACCAGCGAGCAGGCCATCTATTATTCGATCGGAGGCGGCGCGATCCTGCGCGAGGGCGAGCCGGCGCCGCGCGTGAATTTCGCCCTTCCCCTGCCCTTTTCATCGGGCGCCGAATTGCTGGCGCAAGGCGCGGCAACGGGCAAATCGTTCGGCGAGATCGTCGAGGCGAACGAGCAGGCGTGGCGCCCAGCCGCCGAGACCGAAGGCTTTCTGGATGCGGTGCGCGAGGCGATGCTGGCCTGCGTCGCGCGCGGTTGCCGCACCGAAGGAATATTGCCCGGCGGGCTCAAGGTACGCCGCCGCGCAAAGGATCTGCACGAAACGCTGATGGCGCGCGGCCCCCGCAGCGATCCTTCCGCCGTATTCGAATGGGTGAGCCTGTGGGCGCTGGCGGTGAATGAGGAGAATGCCGCCGGCGGCCGGGTGGTCACCGCGCCCACCAATGGTGCGGCCGGCGTGCTGCCCGCGGTACTCAAATATTATGAAGTGTTCACGGCGACGCCCACGCCGGCCGGCAGCCGGCTGTTGCTGACGACCGCGGCCGCGATCGGCTTCCTCTACAAGAAGCGCGCATCGATCTCCGCCGCCGAAATGGGCTGTCAGGGCGAAGTCGGCGTTGCCTGCTCGATGGCGGCCGCCGGGCTCGCTGCGGCACTCGGGGCGACCAACAGCCAAATCGAGAATGCCGCCGAGATCGGCATGGAGCATAATCTGGGCCTCACCTGCGATCCGATCGGCGGACTCGTCCAGATCCCCTGCATCGAACGCAACACGATGGGCGCGATCAAGGCGATCAACGCCGCCTATCTGGCACTGCGCGGCGACGGCCAGCATATCGTGAGCCTCGACGCGGTGATCGAGACGATGCGCCAGACCGGCAACGATATGCGATCGAAGTATAAGGAGACGAGTCTGGGCGGGCTGGCGGTGAACGTGGTGGAGTGTTGACCCGCAACACCCCTCCTTCCCATATTTCACACCTCCATTTTGTCGTCATCCCAGCGAAGGAGAAAATCCCTTTAAGGCCGATTTTCAAGAGGTTAAATCCATTCCTCGTTGCCGTCATCATGGCGGAAGACCCTGTGCGGCGGCGCGTTGGTGAAGGGAATCGCGAGCGCCTCCATCGCCGGACAGGCGTGCGGACATCGTCGACCGGAAAATAGTGGATGCCCGTTTGTGACGCGGCCGCAACCAAGCAGTCATCGAACTGACCCGATCCGTAGATCATCCCGTCATCTTCGCCACCTACCGCGCTGCAACAGAGACGCACGGCCATAGGGCGCCGGCGTCGGACGATAAGGGATATCATGGACATTCGCCTCATCCTGTTGACAACAGGCGCCTTCTTCCTGCCCGCGAGCGCGTTTGCCGCTGACGCCGTGCAAACCGCGCCGGCCGCCGATGCTGCGGACGCCATGGATACGGGCGCGGAGATCACCGTGTTCGGCGCCGGCCAGTCGCGGCAGGTGCAGCAGATCCGGCAGGAGGATGTCGCGATCCTGACACCCGGCACCAGCCCGTTGAAGGCGATTTCGAAGCTGCCCGGCGTCAATTTCCAGTCGGCCGATGCGTTCGGCAATTACGAATGGTCGGAACGCATCTCGATCCGCGGTTTCAACCAGCAACAGCTCGGCTTCACGCTCGACGGCATTCCGCTCGGCGATTTCAGCTATGGCAACAATAACGGCCTGCATATCAGCCGCGCGATCAGCCCCGAAAACATCGCCTCGACCAGCGTCAGCCAGGGCGCGGGATCGATCACGACCGCGTCGACCAACAATCTGGGCGGCACCGTCGCCTTCGTGTCGCGCGATCCGTCCGAGCATTTCGGCGCCGACGTCGAGGGCACCTACGGCCAGGACAATGCGGTGCGCGGCTTCATCCGCGTCGACACCGGCGATATCGGCGGCGGCGTGCGCGGTTTCGTCAGCTATGGCTATCTGAGCACCGACAAATGGAAAGGCTATGGCGAACAGAAGCAGCATGTCGTCGACGCCAAGCTGGTGGTGCCGGTGGGCCAGGCCTCGCTGACCGGCTATTTCAACTTCTCCGATCGCCGCGAGGACGATTATCAGGATCTGTCGCTCGATATCATCAAGCGGCTCGGCTATAATGTCGACAATATTTCCAACAACTTCCCGCTCGCGCTGAAGATCGCGCAGGTCGGTGCGAACACCGGCTATACCGGCGCCACGCCAACCAATCCGGCCGCCGGGCTGATCACCCCCGCCCCTTATGCCAATGCCGATGATGTCTATTATGACGCGGGCGGGCTGCGGCAGGATTATCTGGGCGGGCTGCGGCTCGATGCGCCGCTGGGCAACAATGTGACGGCACATCTGACCGGCTATTATCACAGCAACCATGGCGCCGGCCTGTGGTGGACGCCTTATGTCCCCAGCCCCAACGGATCGCAGATTTCCGAGCGCACCACCGAATATGACATTCGCCGCGGCGGGGTGTTCGGATCGATCGACTGGAACACCGATCATAACAAGCTCACGATCGGCGGCTGGTATGAAAAAAACAATTTCCACCAGGCGCGCCGCTTCTACAGCGTAGATCCTGCGACCGTCGACAGCAGCGATCATCTCGTTTTCCCGAAGAACCCGTTCTTCACCCAGTGGGAATTCAAATTCGATACCGAGACCGTCCAGATGTTCGCCGAGGATCATCTCGATATCGGCGCCGTCACCCTGACCGTCGGCAACAAGGGTTTCCAGGTCCGCAACAAGGCGACGCCGGTGATCGCCGGCGGCCTCGCCTCTGGCAAGATCGGCGTGACCGACTGGTTCCAGCCCTCGGTTGGCGCGGTCTGGCATCTGAACAGCGGCGAACTGTTCGCCGGCTTCACCCAGGTGACCCGCGCCTACCCGTCGGCATCGACCGCGGGCCCGTTCGCGACCACGCAGGCCGGTTTCAATGCGCTCAACCTCAAGCCCGAGCAATCGGACACCTATGAGGCCGGCTACCGCTTCCACAGCGGCGGCTTTTCGGGCGTGCTTGCCACCTATCTCGTCGAATTCCGCAACCGGCTGCTTTCATTCAAGAATGGTGCCGGCATCGTCGGCAATCCGGCGATCCTGCAGAATGTCGGCGGGGTCGAAAGCTATGGCATCGAGGCGGCCGGGCAGTACAAGATCATGGATGCGGTCACCCTGTTCGCATCCTATGCGTACAACAATTCCGAATATAAAGACGACGTGCTCAACGCAAACGGCACAGTGCGGTCCGCGATCAAGGGCAAGACCGTGGTCGATGCGCCGAAAAGCGTTGCGACCGCCGAAATCGCTTATGACGACAAGAGCATCTTCGGCCGGATCGGCGCCAATTATATGAGCCGCCGCTACTTCACCTATACCAACGATCAGTCGGTACCCGGCCGAGTGTTGGTGGACGCCTCGATCGGCTACCGCTTCACCGGCGAGGGCCCGCTGAAGGGTCTTGAGATTCAGGGCAATGTCACCAATCTGTTCGACAAGAAATATGTCGCGACGATCGGATCGAACGGCTTCGGCGACTCCGGGGACAACCAGACCCTGCTCGCCGGATCGCCGCAGACCTTCTTCGTCACCGTGCGCAAGGCGTTCTGATCGTGCGGATGCTGCCATGGCTGGCGCTGGCGGGGGCGCTGATCGCGACGGTCCCGGCTATGGCAGCCCCGCTTCTTCTGGTCTCGATCGACGGGCTACGGCCCGGCGACGTGCTGGAGGCCGACCGGCGGGGCTTGCGGATCCCCAATCTCCGCCGCTTCGTGGCCGAAGGCGCCTATGCGTCCGGCGTCACCGGCGTGCTGCCGACGCTCACCTATCCGAGCCACACGACCCTTCTGACCGGCGTCAGCCCGGCCCGCCACGGAATCGCCAACAATACGACCTTCGATCCGGCGGGGATCAACCAGGTCGGCTGGTACTGGTATGCCGCCGACGACCGGGCCGAGACATTGTGGACGGCGGCGCACCGCGCGGGGCTCAGCACCGCCAACGTCCATTGGCCGGTCAGCGTAGGCGCGGCCGATATCGACAATAACCTTCCGCAGATCTGGCGCACCGGCCATGACGACGATCGCAAGCTGCTGCGCGTATTGGCGACGCCGGAGCTGATCGACGGGCTCGAACGGGATCTCGGGCCTTATGCGCAGGGCATCGACGAGAGCGTCGACGGCGATGCCAGCCGCACCCGCTTCGCGGCGCGGCTGATCGCGACCCGCAAACCCGGCTTCGTCACCGTCTATCTGGCCGGACTCGACCATATCGAGCATGTCGCCGGGCCCGAGAGCGCCGAGGCAAATGCCGCGCTGGAACGGATCGACGCGATGATCGGCAGCCTGGCCGAGGCCGAACGCACGGCGCATCCCGACGCAGTGATCGCTGTCGTTTCGGACCATGGCTTTGCGTCGGTCGATACCGACATCAACCTGATCCGTCCTTTCGTCGCGGCCGGGCTGATCCGGCTCGACGCCGCGGGCAGGGTGAGCGAGTGGGAGGCCGAGCCATGGTTCGCTGGCGGCAGCGCGGCGATCATGCTCGCGCGGCCCGACGATACGGCTTTGATCGCAAAGGCCCGCGCCCTGCTCGATCGGTTGAAGGCCGATCCGGCGATGCGGATTGCCGAGATCATCGACCGCCCGGAAATCGCCCGGCGCGGCGGCGCGACGGCGGCCAGCTTCTTCGTCTATTTCCAGCTCGGCGCCGAAATGGGCCGCGATCCGGCTGCACCGCTCGTGTCGCCATCGAAGTCGAAAGGCATGCACGGCTTTGCGGCGGCGTTGCCCGAGATGCGGTCAACCTTCCTGATCGCCGGGCCGAATATCGGCCTGCACGGCAATCTCGGCGAGATCGACATGCGCCGGATCGCGCCGACGCTCGCGCGGGTGATGGGTGGGAACTTGCCCGGGGCGGAGATGCAGCCGCTTGGGCGGTAAACGTGCCTAATGCCCCCTCCCACTTGCGGAAGAAGCGCGGAGGGGCGAAGAAGAAAGAAGACCCTCATCCAAACCTTCTCCCGCAAGCGGGAGAAGACTTCAGAGCCCGCTATCGCCGCTAAGCTAGCGCCTATGCGCTCTCGCGGGAATGACGACCGAATTTTTGGCAGATCCACTCGCGCCCATCAATGCTGTTCGTGTATGAAGAGGAAATGGCCCGGCACGAGTCCATCACCATCCGCTTGTCACGCGAGTTGAGCGAGAAGCTCGACCATCTGGCACGCCAGACCGGTAGACAGCCCTCTGCCCTCGCAATTGAAGCTGTCACGACCTACGTTGAACGCGAACTGCCAATCGTGGAGAGCATTCAACGCGGCCTTGCGGACGTTAGGGCCGGCCGGGTCACGCCCCACGCAGAGGTTATGGACAGCATTGATGCGCTGATCGCGGCGGCGCAGCGCCCCGAAAGCTAATTTCCCTCACCCGCGGGCCGTCGACGCAGCAGCCGATCAACCAACGCCGTAGCGGTCAAATTGCCGGTGACGGTGGTCATCGTGATCACCGGATCGGGAAGCGCGATCACCGCCACATAGAGCGGCATGATCGCCATCGGCGCACCGAGCAACTGGATGCCGGGCCCATAGATCGCATAGATCACCGCCGCCCCCGGCAAGCCGGCGCCGCTGATGCTGCCGAGGATGACCGCCAGCCCCGCCAGCACGAGCTGGATCAGGCTCGGCTGGATACCCACGGCATGCGCCGCCACCAGCACCGCCGCCACCGAATGCGCGACAGTGCCGAGCCGGAAGATCGACACAGCCATCGGGATGACCAGCCCGACCACATCTTCGGGAATGCCGAGCTTTTCGACCGCCACCTCGATCATCACCGGCGTGCTGGCCATCGACGAGCAGCTTCCCGCGCCCATCGCCTGCGCCGGCGCGATCGCCGCGGCAAAGCGGCCGACCCGCGCCGCGCCGGCGAAATAGACCGCGACATAGCAGAGCCCCGCCATCAGCAGCGACGTCGCGAAGCAGAGCAGGATGAACACGCCGAGCACATGCGCGACGCCGAGCCCCGACGACAGGCCCAGCCCCATCGCCAGCAGGAAGATCCCGGCCGGCGCCACCACCAAGACCCAATCGACGATCTGCATCATCGCGCGGGTGATCTGCGCCATCAGCCCCATCACCGACGCTTCGCCGCCGCCGGTTTCGCGCGGCAGCCGGGCGATCGCGAGACCAAAGGCCATGCCGAAGATCGCGAGCGGAAAGATCTTGCCCTGCGCGGCCGCCGCGATCGGATTGTCGGGGATGATCGCGAGCATTTGCGCGGCCAGGCCGGGCAGCGGCTCCGGCGTCGCATTGCCCATCAGCCCGTCGAGCGCATGCGGCGGGATCGGCCAGATATGGAGCACCGTCTCGGTCAGGATCGTGCACAGAATGACCGTCACCACCATGATCGCGAAAAAGGTCACGAGGGTGGTCCCGATCAGCCGCCCGCCTCGACCGCCCGCAACCGCGCTCGCCACGCTGTGGGTGATCATCGCGAAGATCAAAGGGATCAGGGTCATCTGCAACGCGCGCACCCACATCTGCCCGATCGGGAGAATGGCATTGGCGGCGGCGGTGAGCGAAGGCGCGTCGGCCCAGCGTATGGCGATCCCCGCCGCGATCCCCAGAACGAGCGCGAGCAGGATGAACTGGGTACGGGTCATGGCGCCCTTTCTGTTTTCAGGGTGAGACTATAATCGGGATTTTCGAACACGACAGGTGCGGCAGGGTCGCTTACGCCTGCTTGCGGTCACAGCGCATCGGGCACATGATCAATTCGATGGGAGGAGAAAGACGAAAATGGATTGTATCGCGATTGTCGGCCTCCTTTGCCTCGCAAACCCGACGAGCGTAATCCTCTCTCCGCCCAGCACGATCTATCGCTATGCTGACATTGTGATCGGAACAGCCAAAGCCGAAATCATCCTTTCTTCTGATAATCTCAGCGAGTTCGATCTGCGCCGGATGGCTCGCGCGTGCAAAGACGCCACTTGTGTCTGGTATCATAAATACTGTGAACGCACGCCAAGCGAGGTCACCTGCTCATATACGCTGAA
The DNA here is from genome assembly GCF_900101455.1 of Sphingomonas sp. YR710. Taxonomy (GTDB): domain Bacteria; phylum Pseudomonadota; class Alphaproteobacteria; order Sphingomonadales; family Sphingomonadaceae; genus Rhizorhabdus. The sequence goes on from NZ_FMZJ01000007.1 coordinate 198,704, forward strand.
TTACAGCTCTTATGCCAAGGTGCTTCGCTTGAGCGCATCAAATGCTGCCTCTTTCGGAATGGCAGAGCAATCGATCGGTTTGATTGATCGCCGCGGAAGAGATGCAGCCGTCGTTCCTCTAAGCCTTCTTTCAGAAGTGTCGGCAGACGCACAGCCTCCCACTTGCCGTCATAGTGGGCGCGGGCCCCAATGTACCGAGGGAAACGGTAGTTAATCATCATCACTGTCATTAGTCACTCATGCGTTTGCTACGAAACGCTGGCGAGCTTGGCTGGCCAACGGGCCGCCACGGGCTTGAAATGCACTCATTGGCGCCCTTCAATGCTTGCGCTCAGCCACGAAACGCCAATGTCGCCACGAAACCGCCGCCTGCGCGATTAGCGAAGGACACCTCCGCCCCATCCCGCTCGGCCAGCGCGCGAACAATCGCCAGCCCCAGCCCGGCGCCGCCCGTCGACCGATCGCGCGACGGATCGATCCGGCCGAACGGTTCGCCGAGGCGCGACAAAGCCGCTTCGGGCACGCCGGGGCCATTGTCGGCGACGGTGATCTTCACCCGATCCTCCCACTCGCCGGCCGACAAAGTCACCTGCCCGCCATGGCGCAGGCCGTTATCGATCAGATTGGCGAGCATCCGGCGCAGCGCGATCGGCGTCGCCTGGATCGTCAGGCCGGCGGGCACCGGCAGCAGGTCCACCGCCTCGCCCATGTCACGACGGAGCGCGGCGATCGCCGCCAGCTCCGCCGCGACGTCGATGCGCTGCGGCTTCGGCGCGGCATCGGCGTCGCGGCGGGCGAACAACAATGTGTCGTCGAGCAGGGCCGCCATCTCGTCGAGATCGGCGACCGCGCGCGCGCGCTGGTCGGCATCGTCGATGAAGTCGGCGCGCAGGCGCAGCCGGGTCAGATAGGTCCGCATGTCGTGCGCGATGCCGGCGAGCATGCGCGTGCGTTCGGAGAGCAGTGCGCCGATCCGCGCCTTCATCTCGTTGAACGCCGCCGAAAGCTCGCGCATCTCGCGCGATCCGCTGACGGGAAGATCGGGCGTATCGAGATCGCGCGACAGCCCGCGCACGCCGCGCGACAGGCGCACCAGCGGCTGGGTCGTCTGTCGCACCGCGAGCGCCAGCACCGCGAGCACGATCAGGCCGCCGATCGCACCCAGCAGGGATCGTTCGCGCAGCCACGACCGCACGAGCGCCGATGGCCGGCTGTCGATCACCAGCACATCGCCGCCCTGCAGCCGCACGGTGATGAAGATCGGCGCGAAGAAGCGGCCCGGCCATGGTCCCTTGCCGGCGATCCGATCGAGCAACGGCTGCCGGCCGACGATGTCGACGGCGTGGCCCGGCAAGGCTGCATCATATTGGCGTTCGAGCTGATCGAGCCCCCTGCGGCGGCTCAGCAACGGCGCCGGCGGATCGGGGCGGATCGAGATGGTGTAGAGCGAGCTGTTGAACATATCGATCAGCATCGCCCGGCGTGCCGGCGGCGCGCGATCGAGCAGGTCGACCATCGTTCGCACCTGCCCGGGCAGCGGCAAATTATAGGGCCGCCGGTCGTTGCCGCGCGACGGCAGCGCCATCGTCGCGACGATCGCCATCTGGAACAGCACGAAGCCGATCAGCAGCAGCGCGGTGATACGCAGCGACAGGTTCGATCCCACCGTCATCGGATCACGCCCTTTCCACGGCCGCGGTGAACAGATAGCCGCCGCCGCGCACCGTGCGGATCAGCGCGCCGCCCGAATCGTGCATCGCCAGCTTGCGCCGCAGCCGGCTAAGCTGGACATCCACCGCGCGATCGAACGGCCCGGCGCTGCGGCCCCGGGTCCAGTCGAGCAACTGATCGCGGTTGAGCACGCGCTGGGCATGGGTCACGAAGGCCAGCAGCAGATCGAATTCACCGCCGGTCAGCTCGACCGGCGCACCATCCGGATCGGCGAGCGCCTGCGCGCCGGCATCGAGCGTCCACCCCGCAAAGCCGTAACGTTCGGGTGGCAGATCCGCCGTCACCCGCTGGCGATCACGCGTGCGGCGCAGGATCGCGCGAACGCGGGCGATCAGCTCGCGCGGGTTGAACGGCTTGGCCAGATAATCGTCCGCGCCGATCTCCAGCCCGACGATCCGATCGACATCGTCGCCCTTCGCGGTCACCATCAGCACCGGCACGTCGCCCCGCGCGCGCAGCCGCCGGCATAATGACAGCCCATCCTCGCCCGGCAGCATGATATCGAGGATCGCCAGATCGATCCGCTGGCGATCGATCAGCCGGTCGAAATCCGCCGCCGTCCGGCAGCCGACGGCGGCGAAGCCTTCGCGCACGAGCAGGCCGGTCACCAGCGACCGGATTTCGGCATCGTCCTCGACGACGGCGATGAAGCTTTCGTCCATGCCCGCCTTGTGCCGCGAACCGCCGATCGGGGGAAGCGGGCGCGCGCGGCTGTTACACTTCGTTACCCTTCGTCACCGTGCGGCAGCACGCGGCTTACGAAGATCGGCGACAAGGCGATCGACGGGCAAGACCCGTCTTCGTCCAAGGAGCGTACCCATGTATCGAAAAATCCTGTCCCTCGGCATCGCCGCCATCGCAATCGCCGCCGTCGCCCCGGCGGAGGCCGGCACGCGCGGCCGTAGCGTCAGCGTGCAGGGCAGCAGCGGCCACGGCTTCACCACCACTCGCAACGCGAGTGCAAGCAATGGCAGTTATTCGGGCGGCCGAACCACAACGCTGAACAATGGCGCCAGCTTCGGCCATTCGACCACCGCCACCAACAATGGCGACGGCACCACCAGCTTCACCACCACCCGCACCGGCATCGATGGCCAGACCGGATCGATCACCGGCACCGTGACGCGCCCGCCGCGGTGATCAAATCGCATAATCCTTAGGGTCTCCCCCTGGCCGAACTGCCCCACCCCAACCCCTCCCCTGAAGGGGAGGGGCTTGCAAGTGGTTGGTACGGTGCAAAAAAGCCCCTCCCCTTCAGGGGAGGGGTTGGGGTGGGGCCTCCCCACAATCCTACCGTTAAGGTTTGCCGATATGGTGACAAAGCATCGCATTCTCATCCTCTCCGCCGTCGCCTTCGCTATCGCCGCGCCCGCCACAGCCGGTCGTTTCGGCGGCGGCGACATGATGGCGACCTTCGATCAGGCCGACGCAAATCACGACGGCATGATCACCCGCGCGGAATTCATCGCGGCGCGCCTGGCGCGCTTTGCCGAGATGGATCGCAACCATGACGGCGTCGTCAGCAAGGACGATTTCAGCCGGCTTGCGAAATTTCGCCCCGAGGCGGCAGACCGCCTCGACATGCTGATCGCGCAGGCCGACGCCGATCATGACGGGCGGATGACACGCGCCGAGATTGCCGCCGCGCCCACGCCGATCTTCGATCGGGCGGACAGCAATCATGACGGCGTGATCGACAAAAGCGAGCTCGCACAATTGCGCACGACGACCGCGATGATGAAGCGTAAGGTCTAATCCCATGGAGGCGCCGGAACGATCCCCCGTCTGGATCATCGTGATGCTGACGATGATCCTCGTCGAGCTGGCCTGGCGGCTGGGCCGGGGCCATGGCTATGACCGGCGATCGGCCTTCGCCACGCTGGGCCTGATTGCCGGCAACATCCCCTTCGCCATCCTCAATGCGGTCGTGCTCGGCAGTCTGTTCGTAGCGGTTTCGAAACTCGCGCCCATCCACCTGCCGACCCGCGACTGGCGCACCTTGCTGGCCGCCTTCCTGATCTTCGAATTCGCTTATTACTGGTTCCACCGCGCTTCGCATCGCATCCGCTGGCTATGGGCGACGCATGCGACCCACCATTCGTCCGAGCAACTGACCCTGCTCGCCTCGTTCCGGCTCGGCTGGACCAACCTGTTCTCGGCCGGCTGGATCTTCTATGTGCCGCTGCTGCTCGTCGGATTCGATCCGCGGCTGATCTTCGGGCTGCTCGCGTTCAACCTGCACTATCAGTTCTTCCTGCACACCGAGGCGGTGGGGCGGCTTGGGCCGATCGAGTGGCTGTTCAACACGCCGTCGCACCACCGGCTCCACCATGCTGCCAATGATTGCTATCTCGATCGCAACTATGGCGGGGTGCTGATCATCTTCGACCGGATGTTCGGCACCTTCACCACCGATCAGGCGGGCGAGGCGCCGCGATACGGCCTCGCGCACCGCGTCGCGACCGACAATCCCCTGCGGCTCGCCTTTCGCGAATGGCGCTACATGTTCGCAGAGGCGTTTCGCGCCACCAGCCCGCGCGCCGCCGCCCGCGCGCTGATCGGCCCACCCGCCAGCGAGAACTGAACATGAAGAAACGGCTCATCCTCATCGCGGCGGCGCTGTTTCCCGCCGCGGCCCCGGCGGCCGGACCGGTCTGCGACACGCACTGGATCGATTCCCGCCGCGACAATCGCGACATCCCCGTGCGCATCCGCATGCCGGAGGGCACGGCCAAGGCGCCGGTCATCCTGTTCAGCCACGGCCTCGGCGGATCGATCGACAGCGGCCGCGCCTGGGCCGAGGCATGGGCCGAAGCCGGCATGATCGTAATCAACATCCAGCATGACGGCAGCGACCGCGCTGCCATCGCCACCGGCCTGCGCAATGCCATGACCCCCAAACAGTTCATCGCCCGCGCGATCGACGTACACTTCGTGATCGACGAGATCGCACGCCTTCCACATGAGGGCGCTTGTGACCTGAGCCGCGCCGATCTTTCGCATATCGGTATGTCCGGGCACAGCTTCGGCGCGATCACCACACAGGCGATCGCGGGCCAGCATTTCGCCCAGCGCGACGACGATCCGCTGGCCGACCGGCGTGTGATCGCCGCCATCGCGTTCAGCCCGTCGCCCCCGAAACAGGGATCGGACGAAGCCGCGTTCGGCCCGATCCGCATTCCGTTCCTGTCGGTCACCGGCACCGCCGACACCGTTTTCCTTACGCCCCAAATCAAGGCGGAGGACCGCCAGCGCCCGTTCCATGCAATGTCGCCGGGCGGCAAATATCTGCTGGTGCTCGATGGCGCCAACCATATGGCGTTCAACGGCCGCGGCGACCGCGCCTTCGCCTCCGCCGCGCTCACCCCGCATATCGAGCAGGCCGTGATCGATACCACCACCGCCTTCTGGCGATGGACATTGATGGGCGATCAGGCGGCGAAGGCGAAGCTCGACAAAAAGGATCTGCCGCTGGATGCGAAGGACGATTTCGAGAGGAAATAGACTATTTCACCGGATGATCGAGCTCGGCGATCGTCGCGCTCGACGGCGGCGTGGTCGCCTGCAACTTCGCGGCGATCGCCTCGGCTTCGCGCATCGCCCGCAGGATATTGCCGCCCGCCAGTTTCGCGAGATCGGTGTCGCTCCAGCCGCGGCGGGCGAGTTCGGCAAAGAGCGCCGGATATTTATCGACGCCGTCGAGCCCCTGCGGCGTGAATGGAATGCCGTCGAAGTCCGAACCAATGCCGACGCAATCGACCCCGGCCACCTTGGCGATATGATCGATATGATCGGCGACCATCGCAATCGTGGTGGCAGGCATCGGATGCGCGGTATCCCAGGCCGCCATCGCCGCCTTCGCGCGATCGGGCTGGCCGATATAGACGCCGGCGAACGGCGGCGAACTCAGCCGCGCCTGCTCGGCCGCGCGATCGGAAGCCCAGCGCGAGGTCGCCTCCGACACATAGAGCGGGAAGAAATTGACCATCACCACGCCGCGATTCCTGGCAACCAAAGTGAGCACGTCGTCCGGCACGTCGCGCGGATGATCGATCAGCGCGCGGGCGCCCGAATGCGAGAAGATCACCGGCGCCTGCGTGACCGCCAGCGCCGCCTTCATCGTTTCCGGCGAGACGTGACTCAGATCGACGAGCATGCCGAGCCGGTTCATCTCGCGCACCACCGCCAGCCCGAACGGGGTCAGACCGTGATGGGCGGGCGCATCGGTCGCGCTATCGGCCCAGTCGTTGTTCGACGAATGGCTGAGCGTCATGTAGCGCGCGCCCGACACGTACATCTGGCGGAGCGCGGGCAGGCTGTTGCCGATCTGATGCCCGCCCTCAATGCCGATCAGCGACGCGATCCGGCCAGCTTTCTCAATGCGCACGACATCGGCCGCGGTATAGGCCATCTCGAAATCGGCGGGCCATTTCGCCGCCATTCGTTTCACCAGATCGATCTGCTCGATCGTCGTCTGGATGGCTGCCGGCCCGGTGATCGTCGTGGGGATCCATACTGACCAGAACTGGCCGCCGACACGCCCGGCGCGCAACCGGGGAATATCGGTCATCAGCGGTTGCCAGAATGGCGAGGCGTCGGCCGGGCGCGGCAACGCCTTGGTGTCGCCGCGCAGATCGATACGTTCGAGCTTGCTGTCGAAGCGATCACGCAGCTCCCACGGCAGATCATTATGGCCGTCGATGATCGGCGTCGCCTTCAGGACGCGCTCGACACGCGCGGCGATATCCGGTGCCGGCGCGGCGCGCGCTCCGGCCGACAAGGCGATGAGCGAGATCGTCGCCGCGTAGATCAACCGCTTCATCCCGTGTCCCCTTGCACCTGAGCCCGTAAAACGCCGATCATGGGCGAGCGACAGGCCATGGAGCAAGCCCCTTGCCCGACCCTTCCGATCCGTTCGAACTCCGCCGCTTCGTCGTGGCGCAGGCCGCGATATACCGCCAGGCGCTGGCCGAGATCCGGCAGGGGCGCAAAGCGAGCCACTGGATGTGGTTCATCTTCCCGCAAATCGCGGGACTGGGGCATAGCGCGACGGCCAGGCGCTATGCGATCGGATCGATCGCCGAAGCGCGCGCTTATCTAAACCATCCCATCCTCGGTGCGCGGCTGCGCGAGTGTGTCGAGGCGTTACGGGCGCTTCCGCCGATATCGGCGGATGCGGTGTTCGGACCGATCGATGCCGTGAAGCTGCGGTCGAGCCTGACCCTGTTTGCCGCTGCGAGCCAGGAAGCGGCGTTCGCCGCTGCGCTCCTGCGCTGGTTCGACGCGCCGGATCCGGCGACGATCGAACGGATTGCCGGATGACCTGCAGCGGCGTGGTTGCTGGCGCCGGAACCGGCGTCGCCCCGCCCCCAACCGCCGCCGCAGGCCGTCAACGGCGATAGAACCGGGGCCGTGGCGGACGCGTTCGTCCGCCGCCAACCAGGTTTCATATCCCCCCACAGGATGAACCCCGGGACCCGAGACCGGACCGCAATGGCTTGCGGACCCCGGACTATCGACGTCGACATAGTGAAGACGATGTCACGCGACAGACTCCGCATCAGTTTCGTGCCGCAATGCGCGATTTTCCGGTCTTGAAGGCGCGGCGACGAACTGCGACACTCTATCGATCATCTCTCGCGGGCTGGGGGGCCTGGCACACCGATCATGGATTCACGCAAGACCCTGTCCTCGACGGCGGAAGGCGTGCTCGGATCGCCGGTGCATAATCTGATCGCGACGTTGATCTACGTCGCGATCATCTTCATTCTTTCGACCTGCGGCTATGTCGCGGCTGGATGGAGCGTGGCCGACGCGATCTACATGGTCGCGCTCACCATTTTCTCGGTCGGGTTCAGCGAAGTGAATCCGGTCAATACCGAATATTTGCGCATATTGACGATCGGCACGATGGTGCTCGGCTGCACCGGCATGATCGTTTTGACGGGTGCGCTGGTACAGGTGTTCACGCTGTTCCAGGTGCGGGAAATGTTGGGGATCAATCGCGTGCAGACACAAATCGACCGCCTCGAACGGCATGTCATCATCTGCGGATTCGGCCGTATCGGGCTCCAGCTCGCGCGAGAGCTGGAGCTGGCCAAACGCGGCTTCGTCATCATCGAGCGGGGTGGCGAAAAGATCGCGGAGGCGCAGGCGCTGGGCTATCTCTGCCTCGCCGGCGACGCGACCGAGGAAAGCGCGCTGATGGCCGCCGGAATCGAGCGGGCGCGCGTGCTCGCCACAGTGTTGCCCGACGATGCCGCCAATGTGTTCATCACGCTGAGCGCCCGCAGTCTCAACGAGAAACTGGAGATCATCGCGCGTGGCGAGGTGCCGACCACCGAACGCAAACTGTTCCACGCCGGCGCCAACAAGGTCGTGCTCCCGACGCATATCGGCGCCGAACGCATCGCCGAGATGATCCTCTATCCCTCCACCGATCAGTTCGTCGAGGCATCGGCCCATATGAAGGAAATGAAGCGCGGCTTGCACGAATTCGGCCTGCAGCTGGAGGCGGTGACGGTGGCGACCGACGGCGCGATCACCGGCGAGCGGGTGGGCGATGCCGAACGGCGGGGGAACGGTGGCTTCTTCATCGTCCAGATCGATCGCGCGAACGGCCAGACCATCCTGCATCCCGGTGAGGATGTCCGCATCGAAGCCGGCGACAGCGTGGTGCTGGTGGTGCGCGGGAGCCGCGTTGCCGCAGGGTCGATCTTCACGGCGCCGGCCGGGCCGATCAAGGTCGGGCGTACATCGTTCTGAATGCACGGAACCTTTGCGAACACTTCGGGTTGAAATTGCAAGCGTGAGCCGAATCCCTTCCGGCACGCCGCAAGGAGAATCATCATGTCCCTGATCAGCCTATTGATCGTCCTGATCGTCGTCGGCGTGCTGTTGTGGCTCGTCAACACCTACATCCCGATGGACAGCAAGATCAAAAGCATCCTCAACGCCGTCGTGGTGATCGTCGTGATCCTGTGGCTATTGCAGGCGTTCGGCGTGCTGGGTTCACTGGGCGGCATCCACGTCGGCTGAGACTCTGTTTGAAATGCGCCTTTGGCGCATGTGCGGCACCGGCCCGCTCCCCCACCCGGCCACCCAACGGCAGTATCATATGGGTGGCCGGGTGGGGGAGCGGGCCGGTGCCGCCTCGAAATGCGCTCTTTCGCGCATTTCGAAAGAGTTTCTCAGCCCGTCTGCCGCTTTCACTTCGCCACCCGCGCGGCGAAAGCCTGACGGAACTGTTCCAGTTCCGCCCCGTCGATATCCGAAACGGCCCAATAATCGAACCCAGCCGCGCACCAGTGCACGATGCTGTAGCCATCATGGTGCATGGTGCGCGCGACGGGCAGAACGATGCCCGCGGCAGGGCGGACGAACAGGTTGATCATGTGCAGCCGCCGACGATAGACGATCGCCGGCACCACCTGGCCATCGATATAATCGAGCCGTCCGCCCACCAGCGGGAAACCGCGATCGGCGAGTTCGACGACCGGCGGCGCGAAATCGATCCGCCCATTGAACCAGGGTTTGACCACATGGCGGTTCGACGTCTGGACATCGACCAGATGGTTCGCCAGCAACGAGCGGACATGGCTCGACACGAACTGATCCTGATCGCCCGATGCCATCATCTGCGGCGTCGCGACGACGAGCAGCAGGCTGGCCGCCAGTGCGAATATGGCGCCCGTCGCATAGCGCCCGACGTTTCCGCCGAAGCGCCGCGCTGGTCGCTCGGTAGCGGCTTCCAATATCGTGTCCACCCGATCGCGCAATGCGCCCGGCGTGCGATATCGCGCCGAAGCGCCACCGATCGCCGCACGGACGGCCTCCAGTTCGCGCAGCGCCTCGGCACAGCCGCGGCATCCCTTGATGTGCGCCTCGATCGCCAGGCTGTTGGCGGCATCGAGCTCACCATCGGTCAGCCCGTGGAGCATCGGCAGACGTTCGGGGCACGCCGTCATGACCGAACCTCCCGGGCAGTGCCAATTTCGGGCAGCAGCAAGGCCGCCAGCATTTCGCGGGCACGGGCGAGCCGCGACATCACGGTGCCCATCGGCACGCCGGTGATCGCGGCTATTTCGCGATAGGAAAGTTCTTCCAGTTCGCGCAGCACCAAAGCCTCGCGAAACGGCTCGGGCAGGCCGGCGATCGTCAACCGTAGCCCGTCCGCCTCGCTTCGCCGCATCATGATCGCCTCGGGATCATCATAGTCGATCGCGGATTCAACCGGGTTCTCATCATCGAACGCATATCCCCCCTCTTCAGGGCGGTCGCGGCGCGCGCTCGCCCAATCGCGGAAGCAGTTGCGGACGATCGCCAGCAGCCACGGCTTCGCCGCCTCGCCGCGATAACCGGGAAAGGCACGGAAGGCGCGCAGGAAGGCATCCTGCGCGATATCCTCTGCCGCGACCGGATCGCGGGCGAGGAAACGTGCGAAATTATAGGCGGCATCCATATGCGGGAGCATCTCCTCCCGGAAACGGGCGGCATCGTCCCGACGCACCGGCGCGGGCCCGACCGCAACGTCGCGATCGGAGACCAGATGCGGCCGGAAAAAGCGCCCGAACCTTCCCATTTCTGTCCCCTGCCCTGCCCGTCAGGACGGTTTGACGATGATATGCGCCGTCATGTGCGGGTGAAGCGAGCAAAAATAGCCATAATCGCCCGGCCTGGTGAAGGTGAACGAATATCGGCCGCCGGTGTCGAGCGCCGTCGACCGGAAGCTCTTGTCATTGGCGACGACGGCGTGCGGATCCTCGTCGGCGTTGGTCCACGTCACCGTGGTGCCGGGGCTGATGGTCAGCACGGCCGGCTCGAACGCGAAATTGCGGATCAGGACAGTCTGTACCCTGGGCACCGGCGCCGCGATGGCGAAGCTGCTGCCGGACGGGGTTGCGCCGAGCGCACCTAAGGCGAGGAACAGCATTGCGCCGAGGCGCATCAGGCGAACGGTCTTCATGAGCAGTCTCCAAAAAGCGATCAGACGAGCGCGGCGTCGATCAACGCGATGGGGGTGTCGCCACGCGTGACAGTCGCGGTGCGGACACCCAGCACCGACTGCAGTTGCCCGGCAGGCACCACCAACGGTCCCGGCGAAGGCGCGCTGCCCGGCGCGGGCTGCGGGTAAGCGGTCGATCGTGCGCTGTGGAAGTTGATATTGCCTTCCACTTTCCGGATGATCTGGTGGATATGGCCGTTGAGCACGGTCACCGATCCGAACCGCCGCAACTCGCCGAGCGCCTGCAGGCCGTCACCGGTGCCCCACCCCCAGTCGGCATAGACCGTCCACAGCGGGATATGGGCGAAGACGACGATCGGCGTACTCGCCGACCGGCCCGCCAGATCGGCGTGCAGCCAGGCGAGTTGATCCTCGCCCAATTGCCCCATGCCGCCGGGCTTCAGATTGGCGACATTGACCAAAGCCACGAAATGCACGCCGTCATGATCGAAACTGTACCAGCCGGTGCCGCGTGCGTTCTTGCCGTATCGCGCGAGATAGGCCTTGCCGCCGCCTTCATCGAGCATGTCATGCTCGCCCGGAATGTGGAAGACGGGTAACCCCGCCTCAGCGATGATCGCATCGGCATCGGCGAATTCCTCATCCTTCGACAAATGGCTGATATCGCCGGTGTGCAGAATGAAATCGGGCTTCACCGGCAGCGCCTTCACCTTGGCCACCGCTTCGCGGAAGGTCGCCCGGGCATCGGGGTTGGCGGCCTTGGCAAAGCCGACATGGCTGTCGCTGATCTGGAGAAAGGTGAATGGCTTGACCTTGCCGTAGCCGGGCGAGGCGCCCAACGCCGCGTCGAGGTTGACCGAGGTCGCGACACCCCCGCTCACCGTGTAGAGCGCGCCCGCGCCCGCCCATCCCATGCATCGCAGCGCGCCGCGCCGATCCATGCCGTCATGTTCGCCCATCACCGATCGTCCTTCATTCGAAGCGTTCGAAAGGCAGGACTGCGGGAGGCGCGGATTTATTCCCGACGGAGGCGATTTTTTGATACGGCATCGCCTTGCCTGATATCGATGGGAATTATCGCATTGATTGGCACGATTGCGAATATTTTGGATGTGCCGGGATTCAGGTAGTCATCCGCGAACAAAGACTTACTTCGAATTAGAGCATTTTGTGATTAGATTGACGCATAGCCTGAGTTTTTGAGATAGTTGGCACATTCCTGAGGTGAGAAGGCATTGAGGAGCTGTCCGATG
>NZ_FMZJ01000041.1 GCF_900101455.1 Sphingomonas sp. YR710
TGGTGCCGCTTACAGGAGGCGGCCCGGGAATCATGTCGCATGGATTATCTGGAAGCGGGTTTTTTGCTTTGTTTTCAATGATCGAGAGTTCGAGTCCGCTTACAGCCCTCGAACCTGTGCCCGCCTCACCATTGAGCAGAGCCTCGACCAGCGCTTGCCGGTCGGCTTCGGAGCGTTTCGATAGGTTGGCGATGATGGTCTCGATCGGCGCGTCGGATAGGCTATCGGCACCAGCATCCACGGACGCTGGTTCGGCCTCATCGAAGCGTTCGGACATGCTGCTCTCCATGGTCGGCGGGATGAACGGGGCGACCGTCGGCGGAGCGTCCCCAGGGCGATGATCCTGAATGTCGCTCTGCCGGTCAGATCGATTGTCGGCAGATTCCCACATCGTACACGGCCGGATCAAGCCGCTTCGGCGATCGATGGCGCGAAGCCGAACGAACGGTCTATGCGGCCTGTTGCTGCATCTCGGCCAGTGCGGCGATCGCGCGATAGACGGAGGCGCGACTAATCTGCATGACGGCGGCGACTTCGGAGGGCTTCATCCTGGTCGAAAGTTGTTTTACCCGTTCAAGGTCGATCTGCGATTTGCGCCCTTGATAGAGACCTTTCCGGCGCGCGGCCTCGATCCCCTCGCGCTGCCGTTCGGCGCGGATATCGAGTTCGAAGGCGGCGACCGCTCCCAAAATCGCGAGCGTGAGGCGGCCGGTCGACGACGTCGTGTCGATAGCCTGGTCGAGGCAGCGGAAGCCGACGTCTTTGGCGTCGAGGGTCGCGAGCAGATTGTGGAGATCACGGGTCGATCGAGCGAAGCGGTCCAGCTTGGTCACGATGACGGTGTCGCCGCTCCTGGCGAACTCGACGCAGGCCTGAAGCTCGGGCCGGTCATCGGCCGATCGGCCGGAGGCTTTTTCGCAAAACAGTTTTTCGACACCGGCCGCCGCCAGGGCGGCGCGCTGGATGTCGAGGGATTGGTCGGTCGAAGATACGCGGGCGTAGCCAATCAGCATCCAGTTCTCCGTCTCAGATGGATATCATATTTGAGAATATCTCATTTGGGTCGTTTTGGCTAGAGTCTGCGACAAAACCGGCACCGATTTGCTGATCTCGTGGGCGTATACCCGCCGGACAGGTCAACGCCGCTCGCGATCCCCCCGGCAAAATCATTTCGAAAAGCGATCCCTGGAGGTCGTGGTGCGGATGATCACGGAGGATGAGCGATCGTCGCGACATAGGGCTGGAGCCTCCCCGGCCCATTCACGAAACAGTTTTTTTTTCACGGATCGGCATCCTCGCCTGGCCGGTCCGGCGAGGTTGTTTTTGGACTGACGAGCAGCCGGATATTGCGTGGCGCGCCGTGACAACCCGGCGGGGCTTCGCCCCACCTGCCAGAAAAGGTTCAGTTCACGAGGCGAGCACGAGATATGCGAGATTGATATCTCGAACTACGACCAGGCAGAAAACGGATTTGGCTCATGGCGAAGGAGGACTCGTCCGATGTCGCCATGGGCCAAATCAAGGACGACGTGATCGAGCCGCTAGGCGAGCGGAACGGCGGCCTCCCCTTATCTCTGGCGCAATGATCGTGCATCCATCAAAGCGGCGCATAACTCGCCTTCCGGCTCGTCATGCTCGTCGCGCAGCGCATCGTCATCGCCGCTGCGCGTCTCGACGATACTTGCGCGCAGTCTTCGAATTAAATCCGTGCCAAAAAACCCCTTAAGATTATCTATAGAAGTATTACGGCACGCCATTTATTTTTACGATCATCACAACAACAATTTTGACTAAACGATAGTGGACGCGATATAAAGGATCATCAACTACGCAGACGAACTACCACCGTGACTACCAATTATATCGACGTTACTATTGACGAGTCCGTACCAGGATCGGGGAAAACCTACCGGGCTATTGATGAAGCGGTGAAGAAGAAGGGGCGATAC
>NZ_FMZJ01000023.1 GCF_900101455.1 Sphingomonas sp. YR710
CAAAGACTACCGGCATCAAGGTTCGCTATCGAAGGTTCTGACCCGCGCGGCACTGCAGATACGGAAATTCCCGTTTATGGGTTTACGACCTAGTACCGAGGTCCTTTTCCATCTGCCCGACGAGGTCGCGGGCGAAGGTCTTGAGGTCGGACATCTCCAGGGCGTCGTCGGGCGAGACGATGAACCGGAAATGATGCCGGTCATCCTCGCACCGCGCTGCGAATGCCTGTCGATCGGCATCGTCCGTGCTGGGGCCGAACAGCCGGGCCTTCTCTCCGTCCCGGGTGACGCCCTCGCGGCGCAGATAGCTGAGGTGGGTCGCCAGCGGCGCGCTCCGCCCGCCATGTCGCACGACTCGCGCCTTGACGACGGCGCCGCGCGAGCGGGAGGTGATGAGCCGGTTGGCCTGCACCGATGCGCGCTGGCCCCGGCCAAACCGGGAGCGGTGGTTCGGCCCGATCTCTCCATTGCGAGAGACCGCCCCGCCGGCGCGCTGCGCTGCGGCCAGCGCCTGCGCGATGAAGGGTCTTGCGCGCTGTGCGCTGGTCGAGCGGATGCGCCCTGGCCGGATGCGGAAATCGTGGTCGCCGCTCATAGCCACGATCCCGCACATCGCGCGAAGGCGCTGATTTTCCCCAGAAATTGCAGAGGCCGCAGGCTGCGCCGATCAGGCGCGCCTCGCAAAATCGTCGCGTAACCCTCTGAAAAAACACGACCGAACCGAAGCGCGCATCGCGCCCCTTTATCCTGCCATCGTTCGGTCGTGTTGCCGTGCTTCCCCCTCAGCACACTCCTTGATGCGCCGGGACACGCGAGACCTCGCCCCGGTCGACGCGGTGTCATCGCGGCCCTCCACCGTCGGGTCGCGGGATGAACAGGCCGGAAAATAGCGACGTGATCGAGGACACGTCCCGCAGCGGACCCGCCGCCGGAGTGTCGTCAGAACGGCCCCCGGTCTGTACATGATCGGCAGAGGTCGTGCCGTCGGCGCGTGCGATGAACAGCGGTGCGCGCGTCCACGCCAGCGGATCGGCGGTGGCAACCTTGATAGTTCCGGCGATCTCGCCGCCGCCACCGATAGGTGCAAGGGCTGCGACGTAAGCCGCGTTTCCGACGGCAACGCACGGCCGCCCGCAAGATATTCGTGGTAGCGACCGGGGCCGGCATTGTAGGCGGCGAGGAAGCCCGGCGAGCCGTAGCGGTCGAGCATTTCGCGCAAATAGGCTGTGCCTGCGAGGATGTTGTCGCGCGGGTCGTAGGGATCATTGCCGAGAGGCAAGTGGCTGCGCAGCGCCGCCCACGTAGCGGGCATGATTTGCATGAGTCCCATCGCGCCCGCTCGGGAGGTAGCGCGAGCATCGCCAGTGCTTTCGACGCGGATGACAGCGCGAATCGAGGCCGCCGGAATGCCGAAGCGTTGCGAGGCTTCCGTGACATAGGCAGCAATCGGATCTGCGGGCTCGGTTCGCTCAACCGGCGTGCTCTGAGCCAAAGTCGCCACGGGCAACCCCGCTGCGAAGAGCAGGCCGGAAAGGAGAGGGGTGGGGAAACTCCCGCGTGGTGGGTGAAGCGTGCGCATGGCCTCAGCCCCGCTCGCCGCGCTTCGGCGGACGGTTCCAGTGAGGGCTCCAGGCCGTCTTGTCGTCGCCGGACTGGAACAGGTTGGCGCGCACGGGCTGCGCGAAAACGGGATCATCGAGGAGCAGCGAGACATAGTCGCCAGCCTTCTCACCGGTCCGTTTCCAGCCGGCGCCGATCTCGGGGCCATCTTCGTCGCCGAGATGGATGCGGTAGTCCGGCGCGTGTTCGGCGTCCGAAGGTTCCGCCGGAATGAGGGACAGCGCGGCGTCAAGGGTGAGCGTCCGGACGTGACCGGAAAAACCGAACTTCGTGCGCATGAATTGACCGATCTGTGGCATCGGAAGGTTCCTTCTGCTGCTTGTGAGAAAGGTTCGGCGCGGCCCTCAACGTGTTCGAGCACGCCATTTGAAATGGCCGCTGTGGTCTTCGTCGGTCCACACCGGCATCGCGCGGCCAATGATCGAGCTGGTGGGAATGGGACCGAAGTAACGGCCGTCGAGGCTGTCGCGGACGGACCAGTTCATGAGGAAGATCTCGTTGCGTGCGACGCGCCGGCAGCCCCGCCAGACGGGCAGATCACGGCCGAGCCGGTCCCGCCGCAGCGCCTCGCCCATCGTGATGCCATTGACGGTGATGCGCGTGTCCGTTCGGCAAACCTGCTGCCCCGGAAGACCGGCCATGTGCTTCAGCAGCGGGACACCGCGCGGCAGGTAGCCGCGCTCGGCCAGTAACTTTGCGAGCGGTTCGGGAGCGGCAACGGCGACCAAGTCTCTGATGTCGAGCGTCGGTGCCTTATCGACCGAATAAAGCCCGATCGGCGTGCTGGCCGAGGCGTTCCAGATCAGCTTCGGCGTGATGGGGATGAACGACAATCCGCCGATCAGCATCACGGCGAAATTCGTTGTCATGATATAGCCGAAGCGGGTCATGGCTCGGCATTCCTGCGCTTCAGAAATGCTCGATGCTGTTCGGGCGTGTAGGCGCGCGGCGCGTGACCTGCCGTAAGGCGGTTGTGGATGTGCCGCCAATGGTCGGGCGAGACCGTCGCCGGATCGATGTTGATCGCCTCGATGGCATCGATGATTCGGAAGACCTGCTCCACCTTCGGCCAGCCTTCGAGCTTGAGCAGGATGTCGCCGCCCGGGCGCACGAACGGCAGCGTCTGATAGGGTTCGTGCGGTGAGACCGCGCGCACGATGTCGATGTGCGAGACGATCGTGCCGAAGTCGTTGGAGGCCCAGCGCACGAACGCAAAGACGCTGCCTGGTCGGTAGGAGAGGGTGCGCCGCCGGCGATCCAATATCTGGTCGTGAACGGCGTGCCCGAACCGGATCCAATTTTCGATCTTCTTCTCCATCCATGTAAGTTCGACATGCGTCAGATGGTCGGACGCGAGCGCGGACGGAAACGGGCCGCTACGCACGCGCGAGGTCGCCGTGCCGGTCATGATGGGTCTCCTTCGGTAGTGGGAAATTCGCGCGCGAGCAGATCGCGCAGCATGTCGGCGACAGTGATGCCGCGCCGGAATGCAGCGATTTTGATGCGTCCGCGCAATTCGGAGGTGATGTCGATGGTCAGTCGGGCCGAGAATATGGCGGTGTCCGGGTCGCGCGCGGGTGGTGTGCCGGATGACTTGATCCAGTGTTCGGCGTCGCCGGGCCGGGCGGCGAAGCCAGGTTTCCGAGACGGCCCGGTCATCGTCCGAGCCTCTCGACCTCGGCGCACAGCGCGGCGATTTCGCGCGCGGCCGGGCTGTTGTCGTCGACCTCCGACACGAGGCGTCCGGACCGCGCCGTATCGGCGAAGGCGACGCGCTGGCCGATGCTGGTTGCCAGCACCGGGGGATCGTGATCGGCGAGCGTCTCGGCAGTTTCGCGGGCGATGATCGTTCGCGCGCCGCATCGGTTCAGAACGAAGCGGGCCATGAGCTGCGGCCGATAGATCCGTGCCTCGCCGAGCAGCGCCAGCATCTCGGCCGAGGCCCAGCCGTCGAATGGCGATGGCTGCACCGGGATCAGGACGAGATCGGCGGCGAGCAATGCGGACCGCATCAGCCCGGCAACGCGGGGCGGCCCGTCGATGACGATGTGATCGGCGTCGCGCGCCAGTTCGGGCGCTTCGCGGTGGAGCGTGTCGCGCGCAAGGCCGACGACACCGAACAGCCGCGGCAAGCGCTCGCGGGCGCGTTGCTGCGACCAGTCGAGCGCGGAGCCTTGCGGGTCGGCGTCGATAATAATGACGCGCTGGCCACGCCTCGCCCATTCGCCGGCAAGGTGCAGGGCGAGCGTCGTCTTGCCGACACCGCCCTTCTGGTTGAGGAGCGCGACGATCATGACGCGCTCCCGGCCGCGGGCCGATGGTTATCTGCAGGCGCGCAAGAAGCGGCGTCCGTTAGAAGAATTCCGTAGGAATTCTGGTTAGAGACGTTACTGGCGCTGCAAGCTTTTGATTTGGCGCGTTGAATCGCCGATTCCGGTCCTCGATAGCACGAGGATCGGGTCCCCGATGGCACGATAGAGGCTGTCCCTGATAGCATGGGGCAATTCACAGTTTATCCCCAGGGCGAGTGTTAGAACGACGACGTCGCGGCACGTCGAACGGCGCCGGATCGATCGGGGCGAAGAAAAGGCGATCGGGGCCGCTGATCGGCCGCTCGATGGTCAGGCGGTAGCCGGGCAGCGCCTGGCGGCGGACGATGTCGCGCAGATCGTAGGCGAAGTGCTTGAGCGGAGAGAGCGAGCCTGACTTGGCGTGGAGGTAGATGAAGTCGAAGCTCCAGCCCAACTCCTGGCGGCCGCCATGCTTGCGTACGAGCCGGTAGAGCCAGCGCTCCAGGCCGCCCGTGAGATCGAAATAGGCGCGGTCGATCGTCAGCACGAGCGCGTCGTCAAGGACGGCGGCGTAGAACCAGTCGGGCAGGATCAACTCGAGGCCAATGGGCCGTCCTCGGCTGTCCGCTTTCTCCTTCCACTCATTGATCCAAGAGAAGCGGTGCATCCGCCGCTCGGTGGGCTGGCGGATCGATGTGGCGACCGTGGTTGACTGTAGCCGGTCGAGCGCGGCTTTGAGGCGATCATAGTCGCGTGAGCCCACGCCGCGGCCGATGAAGTTCAGCATCTCATACGGTGTGGTACCCATGAGCCGCGACGGGCGCAGGCCGGCGTCCCGCGCCTCGACGATCTGGGAGGCTGCCCAGATCAGCACGTCGGCGTCCCATATGGTCGCCATGCCATGCTCGGGGACGGCTTCGACCCGAATGACGATCGAGCCCGCCTTGAAATCGATCGGCGCGAGGCGCTTCGACTTGGCGAGTGAGAAGAACGGGTAGGCCATGAGGTCCTGTGCATCTCGCGGCGCGAGGTCGCCGCGCAGCGCCCGGAAAAGATCGAGCTGCTCGCGTTCGGCGTTGTCGCGGGACGACATGTCGGCCCGTTTCAGCGCGCGTGGCGGCCGGCCTGCACCGGCTGCGTCGACTCACGGCGCTTGGCGGGAAGGACGGTGCCGCGCGGATCCGACGTTGACGTGACGGCGCCCCGATCGGCCCAAGCCTGTAGGTCGTCGATCGCGTAGACAACACGGCCGCCGAGCTTGCGATACGCAGGGCCGGTGCCATAGGTCCGATGCTTTTCCAGCGTTCGACCGGAAAGCCCCAGGAAACGGGCAGCCTCCGGGGTGCGTAGAAAGCGCGGCGGCAAAGCGGCGAGGTGGGCGGACATGATCGGGCCTCCGAGGCGTTCGTTGAGGCCGCTGCCAATCAGCGGCGGGCGAAGGCCAAGGTGGCGAAGAGCTACTGTCTGGGGGGATGGTGAAGATGGCCGGGGCTTTTTCACACCCCTATGCATCTCGGTGTATATGTAGAGAAAGCTCAATAAACACGTAGCAGGCAAACGTCCAACTAACGCCCGGTACGGCCAATCTCTCAGATGGCAGAGCGTTATTCGACGCTATTTGCGGGTCGAGGGCATCCCGAATCCAACATTTGACTTGATGGACGGTTGGCCCAGATCGAGGCGAGGTTGGGAATTTTTGGTCGGTCGGCGGCCGTGGCGCAGGCGGCACGTTTTCGGGGCATGCCGGACCAGCCGTTGATCACAGAATCGACCCGAAGCAGCCCTTTTTTCGTGACGGAAGGCGAGTCGAAAAGGAGCGGGTGGTTAAGCCGGTGCGCTGACGCCCGAGCCTTGCCTCCGTCTCGACCCACGACTTTGGTCAGCGATCAATCGGCACTGACGGTTTACCACTTCCCGGATCGCCGATCTGGATCCGCGACTGCACCGTTACGACGCCAGCGTCGGCGACGTTCGCGTGGATGGGCCGTTCGGCTAACGGCAACAGTGCTCATGGCCGGATCGCCACCTTGAGCACGCCGTCGCGCTGATGACCGAACAGGTCATAAGCCGTCTCGATGTCGTCGAGACCGAAATGGTGGGTGACGAGGGTGCTCGTGTCGACACGCCCGCTCGCCACCGTCGCCATCAGCCGGCGCATCCGCTCCTTGCCGCCGGGGCAAAGCGTGGTGACGATGCGATGGTCGCCAAGTCCGGCGGCAAAGGCATCGAGCGGGATACTAAGATCCTCAGAATAGACGCCGAGCGAGGAGAGCGTCCCGCCGGGTCGGATCGAGCGCAGCGCCCATTCGAAGGTCTGCTGCCTGCCGAGTGCCTCGATCGCGACGTCGGTGCCGCGCCCGCGAGTGATCTTCATGATCGCCGAAACCGGATCTTCCCGCGTGAAGTCGACAACATGATCAGCACCCATCCTGCGCGAGATCGCAGCGCGCTCGGGAACCGACTCGACCGCGATGATTTCCGCTGCCCCCATCAGCCGGGCGCCTGCCGTGGCACATAGCCCGATCGGCCCCTGCGCGAATATCACGACCGTGTCGCCGATACGGATCTTGCCGGCCTCGGCACCACCGAAGCCTGTGGAAAGGATGTCGGGGCACATCAGCACCTGCTCGTCACTGAGCCCATCGGGAATCGGCGCCAGATTCGCTATCGCGTCGGGAACGAGCAGATATTCGGCCTGTGCGCCGTCGATCGTATTGCCGAAGCGCCATCCGCCGATCGCCTTGAAACCATGCGGGGTGTCGCGACCGCATTGCGAATGGCAACCATCGAGCGAGGCATTGGACCAGCCCGATGGCGTGATCGCGCCCGCGATCACGCGCTGTCCTTCCTGATAGCCGGCAACGGCCGAACCTAGCTTCTCGATCACGCCGACCGGCTCGTGGCCGATGGTGAGGCCGGAGGCGACCGGATATTCGCCCTTGAGGATATGAATATCGGTCCCGCATATCGTGGTCGTGGTGATGCGGATAAGCGCGTCGAGCGGGCCCACCGCGGGGATGGGCTTCTCGCCGAGCACGATTCGTCCGGGTTCGAGAAAGATCGCTGCGCGCATCTTGTCGGCCATGGCTTGCTCCTTCGTCGCGTTCGGCTTTGCACCCTGATGCGCGAAGCGGCGTTACGGAATGTTCCGGATAGGATCAGGCCAACGATCAGCATGGGCTGGAGATCCTCGCTGGGCATTCGAATCTAGGGGATATCCACGATAGGATCGGCTGACCAAGCCCCCTAGCCCGAGTGCTCGGAACAGGATGTCGGTAATGCATGAGCAGCAGCACGGGCGCAGCCCCCAGCCAATGGCGATGGATCGTCGCGCTGTCGTGTTTGCTGGTCTCGCGGTGGCGTTCGATGTCGCGGTGCCAATCCGGGTTCTTGCGGCGCGCGAGGTGCGTACGATTCCGATCCTCGCCTATCATCGGTTCGATCCGTCGGCCCCCGGCCCGACGACCGTCACAATCAGGACATTCGAGTCTCAGTTGCACCAACTCGCCGAGTATGGCTACCACATCACGCGGCTACGCGATGTGGTAGCGGCCTCGCGCGATGGCGGCGGGGAGACGACACGGCAGGCGGCGATCACGGTTGATGACGGTCACCGCTCGGTTTTCACGGTGCTGTTCCCGCTGATCCGTCAGCATCGCACGCCGGTCACCTTGTTCATCTACCCCTCGGCGATATCAAATGCCGATTATGCGATGACCTGGGATCAGCTTCGCGAAATGCAGGCCTCGGGCCTTGTTAATGTGCAGTCGCACACCTATTGGCATCCGAATTTCAAGATCGAACGGCGGCGCAGATCCTCCGAAAACTATCGCGCATTCGTCGACGATCAGCTTCAAAGATCGAAAGCGACCCTGGAGGCGCGATTGCGAATAAGGGTCGACATGCTCGCTTGGCCCTTCGGGATCGTCGACGCCGACCTTGAGGCCGCAGCACGCAAAGCCGGTTATGCCGCCGCGCTCGCTTATCGGGGCGGGCCGATGGCGCCCGGTGCCGACCTGCTGGCGTTGCCGCGCATCCCCGTCGGTGACACGGACCGCGGAATGCGTTTCGCAGCCTTGATCGGCGCAACGGGCCCGGTGGCAGCGTGGCGATGAGACGAATATTTCACACGGCAATCGCAGCGTTTGCTCTCGCCTTCATTTCCCCCGCCGCGCTGACTCAGTCGATCGACCTCGACGGGCGACTGGTCGATGCGATCACCGGTGCCGCGATCGCTGACGGCATCGTTACCGTCGGTGATCGTGAGATGCGACTCCGCGCCGATGGAACCTTCCATATCCGCGGCGCTCCCGGGCAAATCCTCCTACGGGCGCCGGGCTATCGGCGATCCATGGTCCCGGTCACCGACTTCGTCGGCTCCCACGGGTTGGTGAAGCTCGCTCCTATCACGCCTAAGGGATTGTATCTGAGTGTTTATGGCGTGGGCTCGCAGAAGCTGATGGGCGGCGCGATGGCGATCCTCAATAGCGGCGGGGCGAATGCCTTGATAATCGACATCAAGGGCGATCGGGGCCTCGTCCCCTACCCGAGCGCGGTTGCGCTTGCTAAGAGCGCCGGTGCACGCAAGATGACGACGATTCCGGATCTCGCGGCCCTAGTGCAGCACCTGCACAGATCGGGCGTGTACGTCATCGCCCGCATGGTGGTGTTCAAGGACAATCCGCTGGCCGTTGCGCGGCCAGATCTCGCCGTCCGGCGCGGGCAGGGACTCTTCCGGGACCGCGAGGGTCTGGCCTGGACCGATCCTTTCCAGTCCGAGGTACGAGGCTACAATATCGATCTCGCGGTCGAGGTGGCCAAGGCCGGGGTCGACGAGATCCAGTTCGACTATCTTCGCTTCCCGGATTCGTCGGCGCACCTGACGCTCGCCCAACCTTCGACACAGGCGAACCGCGTTACGGCGATCGCCGGCTTCCTGGCCGAAGCACGGAAGCGGCTGGCGCCCTATAATGTGTTCATCGCCGCCGACATTTTTGGCTACGTCTGCTGGAATCGCGATGACACGGGGATTGGCCAGCGTCTTGAGGCCATAGCGCCGCACGTCGATTATCTCTCACCCATGCTCTACCCTTCCGGGTACCGGTACGGCATTCCGGGCATCAAGAACCCGGTCGCCAACAGCTATGCGATCGTCCATGGCTCGCTCGCCGAGGCGCAACGCCGTCTGGGCGGATCGCCAAAACGCTTCCGCCCCTGGCTGCAGGCCTTCAGAGATTACGCATTCGATCGCAGATCCTTCGACGCGGACGAAGTCGCGCTCCAGATCCGCGCGTCGCAGGATTTTGATTCCGACGGGTGGATGCTATGGAACGCCAACAACGTCTATTTCACGGCTGGGCTCGTCCGCAGGGAGCCGCGGCACTGAGGCGCTTCACCGACGACGTCGAAAGATCGGGATCCTTTATCGCCGCCGCTGGGCCGAAAAGCGTAGCAGGAAAAGGAAAATGTTGAGAAAATCGAGATAGAGCGTGAGCGCGCCGATCACCGCCAACCGATTCCGGCCGTCGGTCGCAGCCTCGAGATAAAGATGCTTCAATCGCTGCGCGTCAGAAACTGTGAAGCCAGCAAATAAGAATATGCCGGTTATGGAAAGGATGAAATCGAAGCGGGCGGAACGGACGAAAAGATTAACGAGCATTGCGACGATCAGCCCGACCAGGCCGACCGTCAAGAAGGAGACGATCCCAGAGAGATCGCGGCGAGTCATGCTGCCGACCCACGCCAGCGCGATAAATCCGGCAGCGGCTCCCAGAAAGGTCGTTGCCAGGTTGGCGCCGGTATAGACGAGGGCCAGATCGCCGAGCGAGAGACCAACAAGTGCGGCATAGCTCATAAAAATCGCGCCGGCGGCCGTCGCGCTGAGCCTGTCGATGGCGGTGCTCAACAGCAGCACAAGCCCGAGTGGAGCAATCGTCACAACCCACCCGATCCCAGTCAGCCCATTTTCTGTGAACAATATCCTGGCAAGAGCTGGGTCATAGCTCACGAGCCATGATGCAAAGCCCGATATGGCGATACCGCCAGCCATACGCAGATAGACCGATGACATATAGCCGCGCAAATCTGCACCGGTGCGATCCCACTCTGCAAGCGGGCGACCAAATTCACCTGTATGGTCGAACATGTCGTTATCCATTCGAACAGGATTGCGGGGGTGTCTCGGGGTAAGGTGCGCGTCGCCATCATCCTACCCAAGTCGGAATGATCACGAGACCGCCATCGGACGTGTAGTCCGACGACGTCTCGCAATCTGGCGCGCTCAAACGGCGACGACGATATCGTCTTCGACATTGGATACGCCCGGTGCCGCCCAAGCGGTGCGTTCGGCGATCCGCCGTTCGTTCCAGGCATTGACCTTGCCGCCAAGGATGATCTTATTGCCGTCGGCTCGCACAGTTATTGACCCGGCATCGATATCCGCCTGCCGTTTGATGGCGGCGACAATGCGATCCCTGATGTCCGACGCCGCCGGTTTCTGGTACACCTTAATCAGGTTGCTCACGCCGCTCACGCCACTCACCTTGTCGGCAAGCTTGCGCGCTTCGTCACTTTGATAGAACCAGTCAACCGTGCCGGTGAGGGTTACCCAACCATTCTCGACCTTCACCTGGATCTTGTCGTCGGGCACCGTTACGTCCCAGCGGAACATATTCAGGATACGGCCGGCTATCTCATGGTCCGCGGTTTTGGGATCGGAGGCGAAGCGGACCTTGATTTCCTCCGCAATCGCACGAACGCCGGCTACGCGCCGTGCCGCCCGTTCGGCCGCGAGTTTCTGGGCGTAATTCTTCACATAACCGGAAAGCGTGACCACGCCGTCGTTGACCGCCACGCCGATATCCGCATGATCAACGCTAGGCTCCCATTCCAGTTCAGCCATGACGTCGCGCTGTAATTGGCTGTCGCTTTTCATGTTGGTATTCCTCTTTGCTCGCAGGTTGAGCCGCCGGAAGGCAGCAACATCTGTCGACAGCCATCTTGAGCACTGCCGGCAATCTGATCAGGGCACAGCTTCCGCGACCGGGCCGGCTTCGCAACCGAAACACACCGTGACTCAGCTTGGCGAAGCGTCGTACCCGGCCCAGGCCCGTTCCGTTGGCTCCTGTCGATACGCTCGAAAGGATGCTATCGCTCGGTTCACCGGGCTCACAGCCAACGCCATTATCGGCAATAATCACTACCACCTGCGCGCCCATGCGTCGGGTCCGAATGATTATGCGCCCGGGCTTGTGCAGAGCCGAACGCGCATTGGCCACCAGTTCCAGGATCACGGCTTCGAACAGGCCCGGGGAGAGCCGAGCCGGCGTCGGGCGGCTCGACAATTCGAATTTCACATCGACATGGCGACCGGCTAGAGCCCTGATCATCGGTGCCAAGACCAGCAAGTGATTACTGATGTCGATCGTTTCCATCCCCGCCACGTCGCCGCTATGGGCGAGCAGTACGGTCGTCAGCTGACCTCCGCGCCGGGCGGCATCTTCGATCGCGTCCAGCAGAACGGCATGCGTCTCCTCCGCCGGGCGATCTTCCAGCATGTGCTTAGCCGACGCAACGACACCGAACAGGTTCCGAAGATCGTGAACCGTTTCGCGCAATGAATGGCGTGAATATGCTTCCGATAAATGCGGCATTGCGCTCTCCCAGCTCTAGACAAGCCTTAAGGCAGTACGGACCACAAAAAATCCGCAATCTCCCCTAAGTATAAGCATAAGGCGCGCTCGAGAGCGGCGTACTGCGATGCAGACGAGATTTCGCGGGATCAGGTGTAATCAGGACTAATACGGATTCCGGCCAGAAGCGACGTGGTGTCTGGATAAGCCGGGCGCGCGCGAAACACCTGCCCATAAAGGAAGGTCGGTTCCGCCGATGCCGCTCCACAATGTCGAAATCGCGAAGATGCTCGACCAGACGGGCGAACTGCTTGAAATCCAGGGCGGCAATCCGTTCCGGGCACGCGCCTATCGGCGCGCGGCGCGGGTCGTAGGAGGCCTCGGCAAAAGCATCCAAACGCTGATCGCCGCTGACAAAGATCTCACCGAACTGCCGGGCATCGGCGACGATCTTGCTGCTAAAATTACCGCGATTGCGACCACTGGCAGGTTCGATCTTCTGGAGCAACTCAAGCATGAACTGCCCGGGGATCTTGGCGACATCGCCGCATTGCCGGGTGTGGGCCCGAAACGGCTCAAGCTTCTCTATGATCGGCTCGGCGTACGGACGCTCGACGAGCTTCGCCGTTGCGCAGCGGCTGGCCGCTTGCGCGACGTCAAGGGTTTGGGTGGGAAATTCGAAATCCGGCTACGTGAAGCCCTTCAAAAGCCGGCTGGCCCGAGCCGTTTCAGACTGTCGGTCGTTGAGGATGAAGCGGACGCGCTCCTCGCCTTCCTGCGCGACGCGGGGGGCGTGGGCGCCGTCGTCGCCGCCGGAAGCTTCCGGCGCCGTCGCGAAACCGTAGGAGACCTCGACATTCTTGCAACCGCGCGGGACGGCTGGAAGATCGGCGACCGGCTAATCGCCTATGAGAATGTCGTGAAAACATTGGCGCATGGGCCGATGCGTACTTCCGTCGAGCTGCGTTCGGGGCTCCAGGTCGATCTGCGGGTCGTTCCCGCAGCAAGCCTTGGCGCCGCGCTGATCTATTTTACTGGCTCGAAGGCGCACAATCTCGCGTTGCGTCGACTCGCCCAGAGACGCGGATGGAAACTCAACGAATATGGGCTGTTTGACCAGGATCATCGCATTGCCGGTTCGACCGAGCAGGCGGTGTATCGCAAGCTTGGTTTGTCCTATATTCCATCCGAGCTCCGTGAAGATCGCGGCGAAATCGCTGCCGCGAGAACGCACAGCCTGCCCGCCCTGGTATCGCTCGCCGATATACGCGGGGATCTCCATGTTCATTCGAATTGGAGCGACGGCGCCGTACCGATCGCCGTCATGGCCGAGGCCGCAAGAGCCCGCGGTTACGGCTATATTGCGTTGACCGATCACAGCCAACACCTGGCGATCACGCACGGTCTCGACGTCGAACGTCTTTCGCGCCAGACCGACGAGATCGATCGACTGAACGCGAGGCGGGAGGACTTCACGATCCTCAAGGGTATCGAGGTTGATATTCTGACCGATGGCACGCTCGACCTGCCGGACAGCATTCTCGCGCGACTCGACCTGGTCGTCGCGGCCGTCCATTCCCGATTCGACCTGTCGGCAAAGGCGCAGACCGACCGGATCATCCGGGCGATGGACAATCCCCACGTGTCGATCGTCGCTCATCCCACCGGTCGCCTGATCGGCGATCGCGATGCCTATGCCGTCGATATGGAACGGCTGATCGAAGCCGCCGCCGGGCACGGCTGTCACTTCGAGATCAACGCCGAACCCGACAGGCTCGATCTCTCGGATCTCCATGCCAGGGCGGCAAAGGCAGCAGGCGTCAAGCTCGCCATCTCCACCGATGCGCACAGCGCGGACGGGCTGGATTTCATGCGCTTTGGCGTGGATCAGGCACGGCGCGGATGGATTGAACCTGGCGACATACTCAATACGCGGCAGCTTCCGGCGCTCCGCAAACTGCTCAAACGCTGACGGTGGCACACATAGGGCACATGTCATCGACATATCGACGGCCCAATATTACGCCGCTCCCAGTTCCGTAATCATCCCTAATGATCGGGCGTGACAACAGGTCTACGCCAACAGCGCTCCAAGCTGCACTGCAGAGCCCTTCAGGAACGAAGCCATGATCGGCACCGGCCACGATATATTGTACAAGGTCCGGGCCACCGTTGCCCGGTTGGCAGGGCTCCTCCGGCCCGATGGGTTCGTTCTCTGGTCGCGGGCAGCGCCTGATGACAGACCGGCGCACGGGCGATGACGTTCCGCACGAGCTCCAGCGACATGTTGCTGGTCGTCGATGTCCAGCGCGACTTCTGCGAAGGCGGCGCACTTGCCGTCCCGGAAGGTAAGGCGGTCGTGGCTCCGATCAATGCGCTAATGCACCATTTCGATCATGTCGCGATAACCCAGGACTGGCATCCCGCCGGCCACATCTCGTTTGCCTCCTCGCATACGAGCCATAATCCCTTCGACATGATCGAACTCGGCTACGGGCTTCAGACCCTATGGCCGGATCACTGTGTGCGGGGAACATCGGGTGCGGAGATTCACCCGGAATTGCGCCTCGATCCGGTTGAGTTGGTGCTCCGCAAGGGCTTCCGCCATGAGATCGACTCCTATTCGGCGTTCATTGAGAACGACCGCCAGACACCGACGGGTCTCGCTGGTTATCTGCGTGAACGCGGCATCGAACGCGTGGTCTGCGCGGGCCTCGCGCTCGATTATTGCGTGCGCTGGTCGGCCGAGGACGCGGTACGTCTCGGCTTCGAGGTGGTCGTCATGGTTGACGCGTGCCGGGCCATAGGCACACAACCGCAGGTCGACAAGGCGATCGAAGCGATGCGGGCGGATGGCATCGATATGCTTGCCACAGGCGATGTCGTCCGCGGCCAACCGGGGTGACCAAGCCTTTGCCCGATTGGCCAGGCTTGCTGGCCACCGATCTGTATCAGCTCACCATGCTTGACGCCTATCGCTGCGCGGAGATGGGAAAGCGGGCCGTCTTCGAATTCTTCAGCCGACGTCTGCCGCCCGGCCGCGGCTTTTTGATGGCAGCCGGTCTCGCCACGCTGCTGGAGACGCTGGAGTCCGCACAATTCTCACGCGAGGAACTTGAGTGGTTGGGCGCCAGCGGCCGATTTTCAGCTTCGGCAATCGAACGTTTCGCCGAATGGCGCTTTACCGGCGACGTCGATGCCGCTGCCGAAGGGACGCTCATTTTTGCCAATGAGCCAATCCTCCGGATCGAGGCGCCGATTGCCGAGGCCCAGCTTGTCGAGACGCTGGTCATCAATCGGCTTCACTATCAGACGCTGATCGCATCAAAGGCGGCGCGGTTCGTCCTCGCCGCGCCTCAAAAGCAGCTCATCGACTTCGGCCTCAGGCGCGCACATTCGCTAGAAGCCGGGATATTGGCGGCACGTGCCGCCTATATTGCCGGCTTCGCTGGAACCGCGAGTGCCCTCGCAGCCTCACGATATGGGCTACCGGTATTCGGCACGATGGCGCACAGCTTTGTCCAGGCGCACGAAAGCGAGGAAGCCGCCTTTCTCGACTTTGCCGCCGCCCGCCCCGCAGACGCGACGTTTCTCATCGACACGTACGACACGGAAGAAGGCGCACGGATGCTGGTCCGGCTGGCCGCGCGGCTTCGTGCCAGGGGAATAGCGATCCGCGGCGTGCGCATCGACAGCGGTGACCTAACCCTACATGCGCGCGCCGTTCGCACGATATTGGACGACGGAGGTCTTCAGGAAACCCGGATCCTTGTGAGCGGCGGCATCGATGAACTGAGCCTCGCGACGCTTGTCGAGGCTAAGGCGCCGATCGACGGCTGCGGCATCGGCACCAGCCTCACGACATCGCAGGATGCCCCTGCACTCGACTGCGCCTATAAGCTGGTTGCCTATGCCGGACAGCCGCGCCGCAAGCGTTCGGAAGGCAAGGTCGTGTGGCCCGGCGCCAAGCAAGTATTCCGCCGTTATCGGGCCGATGGACAATTGGATCACGACATAATCGGTCTCGCTGACGAAGCGATTGCCGGCGAAGCGCTGCTGCAGCCGGTGATGCGCCGTGGCCGTCGGCTCGCAACTCCTTCACTCGACGAGGTTCGCGCTGTCGCGCGCGACAATCTCGCGCGATTACCGAGCGAGCTGCGCGACCTCAGGACGCCTGCGCCGTATCGCGTCGACATCAGCACCGGCTTGCTGCGCCTCGCCGCCGAACTCGCGGCGAGTGGTCGATGATCGTTCCGAAACCTGAAACGAAACGACCCGGCATTTGCGATGAAGTCGTCGACTTCCTTCGCCAATCGTCATCTTATCCGACCCCGGCGCCTGTCGAGATGGTCGAAACCCATATGTCGCTGATTTTTATGGTCGGAGACCGCGTGTACAAGATGAAGAAGGCGCTGCTTTTGGGCTCGGTCGATTTCACTACGATCGAGGCCCGGCGCCGGAATTGCGAACGCGAACTGCAACTCAATCGGGCGCTGGCACCTGGCATTTATCTTGATGTTGTGGCGATCGTCCGTCGGCGCGATGGCACGCTCGCGATCGGCGGGGACGGCATGGCGGTCGAATGGCTACTGGCGATGAAACGCCTCGATCACGCCGGATTTTTAAGTGCCTTGATCGTCTGCGGGCGAGCAAGGCCTGTCGATATCGCTGCAATCGGCGAAAAGCTTGCGGACTTTTACACCAGCGCACATCGTATTGCACTGACGGTTGCCGACCATCTCGAATGGTGGATGCTTGGGGTCGCCAAGATCGAAGCGTCGCTCAATCACTTTCTCCCGCACCTTACCGTCGGCAAGGTCGCCACCGCTCTTGCGCGGCTTAATCGCTTTCTCGCGAACCACCAACCCTGGCTGGCGGAACGCGTCGCTCATCATCGCATTCTTGACGGCCATGGCGACCTGCGGCCCGAGCATGTCTATATCGGGCCTCCGTTGCTGCTGCTCGACCGTCTCGAGTTCGATGCGCGGCTGCGCTGGAGCGATCCGTTCGACGAAGCGTCATTTCTCGGCCTCGAATGCGAGCATCTCGGCGCGCCCTGGGTCGGTCCGCAATTGGTCGCATTGCTCGCCGCACACTTGCGAGATGCGCCGAAACCAGCATTGCTGGGATTCTACCGCGGTTACCGGGCCACCTTACGGGCAAGCCTCTCGATCGAACATCTGCGGGACGCCAGGCCCCGCACACCTGATCTCTGGCCACGGCTGGCCGAGGCGTATCTCGATATTGCGCTCAGTGACCCGGTCGTCTGATGTGGTTCAATCGTAAGGGAGAAGATCGACGACGGCGCCCCCCGCGTGGAGACAGGCAATCACATCGCCAACCAATCCCGCGACGCTGACGACCTTTAGCTTTGCGGCGGCCCGCCCAGGTAGACCGATGACAGGAAGGATATTGGTGACGATCACCTCGTCCGGACCTTCCGGCCCAAACAGTGCCGGCGCGCCGCCGGTGAACAGGCCATGGGTCGCCGCGGCGATGACCCTGGTGGCGCCGGCGTCGCGACAGGCTTGTGCTGCTCTGATGATCGTCGTGCCGCTGCTGATAAGGTCGTCGATGATGATGGCGGTGCGGCCGCCGACATCGCCAGCGAACAGCGTTCCCGACACGATGCCCATGCTGCGATGTTTTTCCAGGACGGCCTTGCCGACGCTGCGGCCTATCCGTTTCTCCAGCAATTTGCGGAACAGCTCGGCACGCCTGTCGCCGCCGCTGTCGGGAGACACCACCGCAATGGGCTCGTCGCCCAACTGGCCGGCGAAATGATCTGCGAACAGTTCGGCCGTGGAGACATGTTCAGGGCGGCACGAGCGGAAGGCGTTTTCGAACGCGCTCAGATTGTGAACCTCGCAGGTGAGAACACAATCGATCCGCATCGCTTCGAACAGGGTTGCTACATAGCGCGAACTCACCGGATCCCGCGGCTTGGTGCGGCGATCCTTGCGGCTATAGGCGAGATAAGGCGTTACCGCGGTAACCCGCGCGGCGCCGGCATCTTTCAATGTGCCAGCGAAGAACAGCAAGCGGATCAATTTGTCATTGGCTGATTGCCGCGTGTCGCCGTCGAGATTCTGGATGACGAAAACGCTGCGGCCGGCCACTTCAACCAGCGGGCGCGTCTTATGCTCGCCGCCGTCGAAATCGCGCTCCTCATGGGCCGCGAGCGATCGGCCGATATGGCACGCAACCGCCTCTCCGAAATTCCGGCTGGCATCGAGTGCAAAAAGGATCAAATCCGTCGAACTGGCCATGGCGAACTTTGCTGTCGAAAGGGGGCAGGCAGCCGCTTGTATCGGATGTCGGCGCCGGAACAGGCGATGCTGGATAACGCATCGTGCCGCGCCGCCGTGCCATTATCAGACCGAAATTGGCGCCTTGTCCAGCGTCCGATTTCCGATCCACTGAATCGTCGGGCTTTTGCGGGGAACCGGTGCCGGCCAGGCTTTGGGGTAACCCAGGATGATCGGCGCAACGGGCCGGAATTCGGCGGAGAGCCGCAGCGTCGATTTTCCCTCTGGCGTCTCGATCCATGCCTGGGCGAGTCCGATCCAGCACGAGCCCAGCCCAGCGGCACGCGCGGCAAGCATCAGATTTTCGGCGGCGAGCGCACTATCCTCGATCACCCAAGGTACATCCCCGGATGAGGAAATCAGGACCAGGACAGGCGCTTGATAGAAAATATCGAAGGTGGGATCTGCCAGCATCGCATGGAGATCATGCTCGCTGTGAGTGAAGCCGGGTGTCGCCAGCAGATGCGCTTTGGATCGGGCGGAAATGTCGGCAAGAAGCCCCTTGTCGGTGACGACGGAAAAGGCCCAGCCCTGCCTGTTCATGGCACTCGGTGCCTGAACCGCTGCGTCGACGAGCGTCCGTATCACCGCTTCCTCAACGGCCCTGCCATCATATTCGCGAACCGCTCTTCGGCTCCAGATTGCTTCATCGATATTCATCGCATTTCCTTTCACAATTACAAGTTCGCCCGAGATTAGGACGGCCTTATGCCTGCCCTGCGATGGATAAAGGTTCCGGGTCAGCGTCGACGACGGTCGCCTCGATTACGCGCGTCGATCCATCGGTCGGGAACGGAACACTGTCGCCGGGCCAGACCGATCCATCGACGGAGAGCGCCATCGCCTTGCCGGCAAGATGCGCCGATTTGTCGATCATGATCCGAAGGCTGCCCCCGGGGCGGCGGAGAGTGATCTCGACCCGGTCCCACCCTGATGGCCAACAGGATGGCCCGATCCGCACCTGCCCGCCGGTCAGGCCGATTCCCAGGACATGTTCCACGGCCAGCCGCCATGTCCAAGCCGCTGCGCCAGTGTACCAGCTCCAGCCACCGCGGCCGAGATGTGGGGCAATGCCTGCGACGTCGGCGGAAAGTACATAAGGCTCTGTCCGGTAACGGCGCACATCGTTGGCTGTCATAGTTTGGCAAATCGGGTTGATGCGACGGAACACTTCCATTGCTCCGTCGCCGTCGCCGGCTTGCGCCAGCGCGATGCCAAGCCAGGCCGCTGCATGCGTATATTGACCGCCATTTTCACGAATGCCTGGTGGATAGGCCTTGATATAACCGGGATCGCGCGGCGTAGCGTCGAATGGCGGGTCGAGCAGCCGAACGATTCGGTCGTCTGCTTTGACCAGATATTGGCGCGCCGACGCGAGCGCGCGGCGCACGCGGTCGGAATTTCCGGCACCCGACAGCTGCGCCCAGGATTGGGCGATCGAATCGATCCGGCATTCGCCATCGGCACTCGATCCCCATGGCCGGCCGTCGTCGTCAAACGCTCGAACATACCAGTCGCCGTCCCATGCATTCGCTTCCAGGGCCTCGGCCAACACGGCCGTACGCCTGCGCCATCGTTCGGTGAGTTGGGCTCGTTCGGGCCCCTTGCAGAGCGGCAGGAAGATGTTGGCGGTAGCGATCAGGAACCAGCCGAGCCAGACGCTCTCGCCGCGCCCCTCGGCCCCGATGCGGTTCATGCCGTCGTTCCAGTCTCCAGCGCCGATCAGCGGCAGGCCATGCCGACCGAGTGCATGGGCGCGCTCCAGTGCGCGCTCGCAATGGTGGAAGAGCGAACGGGTCTCGCCCACGGCAAACGTCGCATAGCGATCATCCTCGTCGTCGGCGAGCGGCGGGGCGCGAAGATAGGAAACCTGCTCGTCGAGAATAGCCTCGTCGCCCGATGCTGCAACATAGGTGCCAACGGCGAACGGCAGCCACAGCAGGTCGTCCGAGCATCGTGTTCTTACGCCAGCGTCGCCGGGCGGGTGCCACCAATGCAGGACGTCCCCTTCTTCGAACTGGTGTCGTGCGGCCTCGAGGATATGCGCCCGCACAAGCGCCGGATCCGCATGCAGCAGCGCCATGACGTCCTGGAGCTGATCGCGAAAGCCGAACGCTCCGCCAGCCTGATAGAAACCGGCGCGTGCCCAGAGGCGCCCGCTGATTGCCTGGTAGGGAAGCCAGCGGTTGACCAGTATGTCGAATGCAGAATCGGGCGTGGATATGCTGACCGCCCCAAGTCGCTGCTCCCACGCGGCGAGGCATTGCTGATAGGCATGCTCGACCACCGCCGGATCCTGCCAATGTGTTGCCAGTTGTGCCGTCCGCGCATGGTCGTCGCCCTGACCAAGAATGAAGACGACCTCTATCTCTGCATCGGGAGCAATTTCGAGATGTACCTGATAAGCCGCGCAGCAATCGTCCGCAGCGGCGCGAAGCCGTCCACCCAAATCCCAGTTCCGCAGTGCCGCGGGAAGCTCTCCCTGCCAGTTCGCTCCGAGGAAATCCGAGCGGGAACTGCTCAGGCTATGTGGCGGCAAGGTTGCGGTGAGGAATGCGACACGGTCGCGAAACGGCTCCGACCATGGGTTTACCGCAATCAACGTGCGGATCGCCGTATCGAAGTCGGCCACCCTCAGCGGCGCGGCCTCGTTGCGCGCGGTGCCAAGCAGCCATTCGGCATAATAGGTCGCGGTAATGCGGCGCGACCGCGGGCGCAGATTGCGCAACCGCAGCCGGACGAGCTTCACCGGATCGTCTGGAGCAACGAAGACCAGCATGTCCTGGGCGAGCCCCTCGCTCGACCGCTCCCAGCGGCTATATCCGGTTCCGTGGGTTATCCGGCAGGCGGTATCATCGCCTGCGGGTTGCGGCGATACCGTCCAGAGGTGCGCATTCTCTTCGTCGCGAAGGAAAACGGCTTCGCCCTGCGGATCGCGGACCGGATCGTTGCTCCATGGCGTCAATCGATTCTCGCCCGAATTCAGCGCCCAGCTGAAGCCGAGGCCGGCCTCGGTAACGATCGTTCCGAAACTATCGTTCGCGAGAATGTTGGACCATGGCGCCGGCGTCGTTTCGCCAGGCTCGAGATGGATGACATAGGCCGCGCCATCGGCGGTAAACCCACCGATACCATTGTCGTGGAGCCGATCCTTGGGGCGCGCAAGATCAACTGTCTGCGGATCTTCTTGGGGCGGCGAGCCGATCGGCGCGAACTGCGGACTGACATGTGGAATAACGCGAGACTGTTCAATGACTTCGTGGATCGAGCCAGCCGCTTCGTCTAGGGTCAGGCGGGCTGCGTGTTCCACCGCGTGCAGAGCATGCGACTCGGCGTGGCCTGTCGCCACCAGGTGAACGCCACCTCGCTGGCCCAGCAACTCCTGGACGCCGGCGTCGCGAAGCACCGTCATCAACTGGTCGCGGACAGGCTCGATATACCCAGCGGCACCGCCGTGGATGACAACAAGGTCGATGGGAACCCCGCGGAGACGACATAGCTTCTGAGCAGCCAGTGCCAGGCGGAGAATCGTTGCTCCTTGCCCGTCTTCTTCGCGGAGCAGCAGGATCGGCTCATCACCCGAAATACCGAGCGACCAGAGCTCCCTCCGGCCGGATCCGAGCGGGCCATGAAGCGGATCGGGCGCCCGATGCATATCCTGACCGGCCATATGAGCAAGCAGCATATGCGCGTCGGGCACCGTTTCGGGGGTCAGACCCAGTTCGTACATCGCCCGTGCGACGTGTCCCACCGCATCATTCATCGCCCATTGGAGCGCGGCCAGCGTGGTGTAGCGCTCGGCAATTTCCAGCGCGGTTGCGCGCGATGCGGCGGCGACGGTGATGAAGGCAATTTCCCGTCGTTCTCCGGGCGCAAGGTCGATGGCGAAACGCAATGCCATTACCGGGTCCAGCGTCCAGCCGGTGGAACCGCCAAGCGCCTCCACCCGCATTGCCGCCGGGGCGGCTGCGCGGCCGTGCCGGCCAAGGAAAACCGCCCTGTCTGCCTCCAGGCTGACCAGACCCAGACCAAGATCGTCGCCGATCACCCGATGGATGAGGACAGGCAGGTGTTGATCGGGAGACCGCGGGCGACGCGTGAACAGAAGACCATCACCTGTCACCAAGGGCTCACTATGCACGAACAACTTGCTGAATGCCGGATGGCGCGCAGCATCTCTTGGCGCCGCCAACACGATTTCGGCATAGCTGGTTAGATCGATTGTCCGTGGACGGTTGCCCTCATTGACAAGCGCGACGCGTCGAATTTCGACATCGTCACCATGAATGACCCCAAATTCCGTCGCGACGGCAATGTCATGCTGATGCAGATGGCATTCGATCCGATCCGCGTGCAGCGTGATCCTGCTTTTGTCGTGTGGGGACCGCATCGGCGCGCCATCCCAGACGTCCCCGGTCACCGTGTCGCGCATCATGAGCCAAGGGCCCGGCACAGCAGCCGTCAAGGCGCAATCCTGCCAGTGCAGCGAACATCCGCCGGGGCCGAACCGCGATGTCATGCGACCATTACCTATGACATGCAGGACGGAAGCGTCGCCGCTTCTGGGCTCCCAGGGATGAAGAGTCGGGATCGCCACCACGTCGGACGGAGCAGCTTCCCACACGGCGCGACGCGCCAGTTCCGGAGGGAGTTCCCAGGGAATGCGCTCGTTGAGAAGGAGGTCGACAGTTCGGACGTGCGGGTCTGCGTGAAACAAGCGGACGTGCATATCGTCGCACAGTACATTGCCGATCGCGGCGAGACTCATCCCGTGATGGTGCACCATATAGGATCGGACGATCGCGGGCTTCCCCTTCTCAACCATGCGCCCCGGCGTGAAATCGATGGCTTCGTAGAAGCCGTAACGCCCGATCATCCCTAGTTCCGCCAGCGTGCGCAGGTTGCGGATCGCGGCGCGGGTACGCACGGGAAGCGCAAGGGCCGAAGCATATGGCGCGATGACCAGATCCTTTTCGAGTCCCCGTCGCAAGCCCAGCCCCGGCACTCCGAAAGCATGATAACGATAGGCACGATCGGGACCCAGCGAGGCATAAGCCGATTCGGATATGCCCCAGGGAATGCCATGGGCTCGCGCATAAGCTCTTTGGAGGTCGACTGCCGTCCGGTCGCTCTGTCCCAGCAGAGTGCCGGGATCGCTGCGGAGGAATATGTCGGGCATGAGATACTCGAACATCGAGCCGTTCCAGGAAACGAGAGCCAGGCCCGCGTCCTTCTTGGTGATCGGCCTTCCCAGAAAGAACCAATGCTCGAATGGGATATCGCCTTTGGCGATCGCGAAGAAACTCGCCAGCCGCGCCTCGCTCGCCAGCAAATCATAGTGGTGCTGGTCGATACGATCCGAACTCACATTATAACCGATGTGAAACAGGCGGCTATGTTCGTCGAAGAGGAATCCGAATTCCATCGCGTGCGCCATGCTCGCGGCGCGGTCGGCAAGCGTCTGGAGGAGCGCGTGCAACTCTCCTGCGGCTGCGGCCCCCGCTTCTAGCACCGCTACGAGATCATCGTCCCAACTTGATCTTTGAAATTGCGGCGCGGTGTTGCGCCCCGCCGCACCACCTGCCGATCTGCAACATGCTGCGAGATCGGCAAGTGGTGCGGCCGCCAATTGGCGCGCCAATGCGGCGGCCCAGGATGCCCGGTTTACCGGCGCCGCATCTATCATCGCGAGCCAGGGTCTTGCGATCTCATCCTCGCGCTTCAAACTGCGCAGATGATGATCGAGGCGTTCGATCCAGAGCTGCACCTCACCCCATGCCCCCGGCGCGAGCCGGCTCGTTCCGATCAGCTCCGGAATCATCGCTTGCAGCGTGGGCAAATCCTGATCGCGCAGTTGATCAAGGACATGTCGGCGAGCCAACTCGTCCGCAGGTATCGCCAAGACGGCCGACCGCATCCGTTCCACACTCGCCCGGCAACGGCCCTCAGGGTCGAGTCCTTCCGCGCAGAGAGATTCTCCCAGCAGCATCAGTTCGTCCACAAGACCCGCGAAGCTCTGGCGATCACCGATCGGCCCACACTGTGCTTCGCGGCAGGCCTGCGACATCACGACCAGGCTAACCGCCAGGTTGCCGCTGTCGACGCTTGAAACGTAACGGGGCTCCAGCGGCTGGAGCGTTCGCGTATCATACCAGTTCAGCATATGACCACGATAGAGTTCGAGCCGATCGAGAGCGTCGAGTGCGTTGCGCAGCCGGGTTGCGAACTCGCGAAGGCTGATATGGCCCAGCCTCCAGGCGGTCGCCGCCGCGAGCAGCATCACGCCGACATTGGTGGGCGACGTTCGGTGGGCGACTTCCTCGTTGGGAGGCTCCTGATAATTGTCGGGCGGTAGCCAATTATCCTCGGGGCGTACGAATGTTTCGAAATAAAGCCAGGTGCGGCGCGCGATTCTGCGCAGGAACAGCCGGTCAGCTTCGGCCACCTCTTCCGATGATGAGCGCAGCGGGCGAGTGATGTGCGCGGCAATTTCGGGCGCAAGGAACCACAGCAGCAGCAATGGCGCGGCGATCGGCAGTGCTGCGGGCCTGAACAGTGCCAGTGCCGGAGTGGCGACAAACGAAAATGCCGGTGATGTCCACATCTCCCGCCACGCGGTGCGGCGTGGAGCATGGCCCGCATATTGATCCGAAACGTGCGCCGCCGACGTCCATTCGAGGAGGCGGGAGCGGGTTCCGAGCCGCCACAAGGTCGTGGCGATCGCGTGAGTGGCAATGGTCGCCTCGTGCACGAGGAAGCTGATGGCCAATAACCATCGGCCGAGATGATCGACAAGGCGGTGGCCCAGGTTCTGGAGGACACCGCGCCGGCGGCCGACCGCCAAGCCTGTCACAAGATCGGTGAAGAGATACGCGCCCGGCGCCGCAATCGCGAGCAGCGTCCACACCACCGCATTGCCCGGAAGAAAGAACCAGCCCCCAACCAAAAGCAGAATGATGCTCGTCGGAATGACGCTGCGACGAAGATTATCGAAGATCTTCAGCCGATCGAACCACCCCAGGCGGTTGGTAATCCATTTGTCCGCCCCGCCGGGTACGAACGGCAGCAACCAAGGCAGGATCTGCCAGTCGCCACGAACCCAGCGATGCCAGCGCCGCGCATAATCAAGATAGCCGCTCGGAAACCCTTCAAAAATGATGATGTCGCTGGCGAGACCGGCCCGACCGTGAAGGCCTTCGAACAGGTCGTGGCTGAGGAGCCTGTTTTCGGGGATCCGCCCCTCCAGGCTGCGGGTGAAGGCCGCAACGTCGTAGATGCCCTTGCCGACGAAAATGCCGGTGCCGAGAAGATCCTGATAGACGTCGGAGACGGCGCGTGAATAAATGTCGATGGCCGTATCGCCGCCGAAAAAGCGCGTGAACAGCGAGCGCGTCTCGATATCCGGCGCGATTTCGACACGAGGCTGAAGGATCGTGTAGCCGCTCGTCACACGATGGCCGGTTGAATCGAACCGAGCCCGATTGAGGGGATGCGCGAGTGTTCCTACCAATCGGTTGACGACACCCGGCGGCAATCGCGTATCGGCGTCAGCGGTTACGACGAAACGGACGTTTCGAAGCTCGCTGGTCGTGCCTTCGATGATGGAAAATGGGCTGTAATCGCCGGCCAGCACCAACATGTTGAACTGCTCGAGTTTGCCCCGCTTGCGTTCCCAACCCATCCAGCAGCCTTGCACAGGGTTATGGAGTCTCGGGCGGTGGAGCAGGCAGAACGGTTCGCGCGTCGCCCCACCATATTTCGCATTGAGCACCTTCACGCCCTCAACCAGCGCGCGGACAACTGCGGGGTCGCCGTCGGTCGTCTTGCGATTGGAGTCTACGAAGTCGCTCAGCAGGACAAAATGCAGAGAGGGATCGGGATTGGACAGAAAATGGCTTTCGAGCCGCAGCAATATCCTGGTCGCATCCGCGGGGTGCGCCACGATGACCGGCATCACCACCGCTGTCTCGCTGCCGGCAGCAATGCCATTTTCGAAGTCGAGCTTGGGCAGCACCTTGGGTGGTACCAATCGTGTCACGAGCCAATTAACGATCGTCACGCTCAGAATGGACGCCGGCAGTGCGCTCAATGCCATGCCCAGAATCCAAACGCCAAAGGACGCGCCGGCAGCTGCGAGATATAAAGCGGGTATCACGAGGCCGGCCAGGCCCGCCAGGCTCAGCGCCGCCACATAAAGCATTTCCGGCTGGCGCACCAATTTGCGGCCAAGCACTTCCATCGCAAACGGGCGCGACTGGATTGAATCCTCGAACGCAATACGCCCTTCGCCGATCAACCAGTATCCGACATGGTTCCATGATGTCCCCGCCGCCTTGCGCGCATATGCGACGGCCCGATCTGCGACGTCCCATTCTGTGAGATGCGAGCGCTGGGACAAGATTTCGACGGTGCGCCGATATCTGTCGCGGGTCTCAAAATCCATTCTGCCATAGACGTCGGCAGGATCGTGGCGCAGGATCATTTCGACTCGATTGGTTTGATCGAAGAAATCCTTCCATTGAATAGAGGCGATCAAACCCAGATTGGCGATGGCCCGGGCAACACATTCGTTCGGGTCAGTGGCATCGCAAAGCGTAGATGCAGCGCCCGCTGCGAACGGCACTGGAACGTCCGGGAACAGCCGACCGAACGCCGTGACCAGTAGTTCGAGACACGCAATTCTCAACATGATCGGGAGCGCCCAAAGCTCCGCAATCCTTAATGGGATCTGTTCCTGATAGGCGTCGAAAAAACGAATCGTGGAGCGAAACGATAGCTGCAGGCGAGACGTTTCGAGCAGAGCATGTGCGAGGATATAGATGCGCGGAGGAGAATCTTCCTGCGCAGCGATGGCCGGCAAGCGCGCATAGAATCCGCGAGAAAGATCTTCATCGATCTGAAGGATCGCCCGCTGGATCTGAAAATCATTGTCGAGCAGCCATTCGGCAGCGGATGCGTTCGACGGATCCGCCCGGGTCGCCGCCGTCAGCGCACGATCGATCCACGATTTCGTTCCTTCGATATGGAGCCAGGCGTCTATCGGCACCGAACGTCGAATGAGTCCGGCATTCTGGTGCCGGGTTGCCAAATCCTGCGCGGCCGATGCGATAGAGTCCGTTCCGAATTCCACTGGCGACGTCATGCCGAAGCGAACATTGGCAGACGAAGATCTTGAGGATGCTGCAGCACGGCTGAATGATCGGAGTTGAACGCCGTCGGAACCACCAACAACGGAACCGTGGCATGCGTCATCAGATAGCCGGCGACGCTGCCATAGGACATTTCCGTGTTGGCCAGCAGACCATGACCTCGGGCGGACAGGATGACGAGGTCGGCGGCCTCTGTCCGGATGAGTTGTTCGAGAGTTGATCGGACATCGTCGCCTTGCGCCACAACGGTCCTGACAGAGATGTCGAGGTCGGCGACCGCTCTGTGCAACTGGTCGAGATATATCCGCGCAGTGCGGATGTTGCGATCGAGCACGCTCTGCCGCAATGTAAGGTCCGCAGTATCAAATGGACCGGTTTCGGTAAATTCGGGTGAAGGAATCACGTGCGCGAGCACCAGTTGCGCCCCACTTTGCTTGGCAAGCCGGACCGCCAACGGCAGCGCGCTGGCGGCCCAGGGCGAGCCGTCGACAGGCACGAGGATTCGCCGATAGCCGTTCAAGGGTGCTTCTGCCGCCAACGCGGGCACGAGCATGATCGAACTTGGGGCTGCATGCAGCAGATTGTGAACCGTGCTGCCGATCCCTCGACATCTGGAGGAATCTTGCTCCTGTAGCCCCATCACGAGGAGCCCGTCGGGATGATCGAGTATGACGCGCCGGATTTCATCGACGGCCGCACCATCCGCCAGTTCGATGTCGGCTCGCCCCATCGATGGATCGCGCGGGATCGCCAGGCACGCGAGTGAGCGTCGCGCCTCGTGACGCCGCATATCCCATTCGATGGGGTCGGGGCGTGCCGGCGCTCGTTCACCCTCAAGAACCTGCAGCAACGTCACCGGAGCATCGAGCGCCTTGGCGAGCGCGAAGGCATGCGGCACGATCCCGTCCGCTTGCGCCGGATGCGCGATACAGGCTGTCACCCGCCCGGTTGCTCTTCCGGGCTCGATGTGGTGGTTCCCTGTTCCTGCCGACATCTTATCTCTCCTATGCGTGAAACACGGTTGCCGTGATTGATGCTCTTGGCGCAGAAACGACTGCCTGCGACCCATCGGGCGTGCGCTGAGTCGGCGGGCATGATGTTGTGGCGCAAGGAAGCAGGCTATTCGTGTTATTACGGAACCCTGGCGGCAGGATATGACTCTTCTCGCCACGCCGAATCCCGTGTCGGAAGGCAGAACAGGTGATCGTGCCCGGTGGCGAGCCCGCGTGACATAGCCGGACAATCGTACGCGGCGATAGTTTGACGACCATCACCACCCCAGTTTCGCCGGATTGCCCAAGCGGGGCGGCGCCATCAGGCTGATCTGTACATAATTACTCTCCCGGGATCGGTTGCCCGAAGAATTATCGATCTCCATATTGCGCCCAATCTTATCGATGACCGGCATGAATATTTCTGGGCGTTCGCAACATTCCTGCCATTGGGCACCATATCATCAACTTTGGCGCAGCTGAGCCTCGATCAGCGGCGTCCGTCACATCCAGGCCGATCAGGCCCCTCAGGAGGCTGCCTCATAAAGAATATCTCATTCGACGAAGCGTACGAACTAGCTGGCCCGCGATGGACCGGGATCCGGAATCCGTACATCGACATTGTCACTTAGAAGTGCCACGGCTATCGATCTTAGAAGTGCGGTCTTTTCGTACGGCTTTTCTATAGAGTCGAAGGCGCCTAACTTTAATGAATTTGCAGAAAGACCGGAATCCGTATGACCGGCGAGCATGATCACAGGCATCGGTGATCCCATTTTCTTCAGCTCGCGCAGTACGTCCATTCCGCTCAAGCGTGGCATACGCATATCGAGCAGAATGCAACCTCGCCAGTCGGCAGAAAAGCCTTGGAGAAACGCGTCTCCTGATTCCCACGAAAATGAGCTGAAACCTACACCCTTCAGAAGAAATGCGACTGAACGGCGGACGGCAGGTTCGTCGTCGACGATATGCACAAAAGTTCCGTCGATGGGCACTTCAAGCCGACTCGCCGAGCCCAAAATCTTGATTAAGGCGATCCACGGTTAACAACCTTATTTTTCTCTTCCTTTAGAAATAGGCGCAACATCCGAACTTGATCGGGGTTGGTCGCTGTTTTAATGAGATCTTCGAACCGCTTTATATTTTCGTGACAGACATTGTCTTTCACGACCGCGCGCCCCGTACTCGGGACAAAGATCGACGTGAGCGAACTGAAATTAAGTATAACATAGATCACGGGGAAGGACCTAAAATTTTCTACAGCCGCAAAAAAGCGTTGGTCGTTTTGAGTTCCTTCCGCGGCGGATTTGATGAAGTTTTCGCGACGCTGCGGAACGCCGTGCATCATCAGAAATTCTACGAATTTGCCCTCGGCGTGATTACCAGAACAGGAAGGAGACGAATGGGGTAAAGTCTGATCTATTCCGATGGGTTCCGCTGCTACGCGACCCCAAGCGATCGTTATGACGAAGGCTTGGCGAGTTGGGACCGTAGAGGACAACTGTGATCCATGCTCTGATCATCGAAGATAATATGATTGTGAGTTGCGCGATCGAGCACCGGCTAGCCGACGCCGATACATGTCCTTCGATTATGCCTGGACGGAACAGCAAGCCGTGAATCTCGCCCAGATCCGCTTTTCTGACCTCATCGTGGTGGGTGACGATTTGGAAAAGGGATCCAGTTTAACCGCGGCCGTCATGATCAGCCGGGACCGCGACGTGGCGATCCTGCGAACAGCCTACAAGCATTTCCGCGTTTTCTTTTTACCTTATACGAGCACCTCACGATGAGGTGGCAGTCAGCGCCGCCTGCGCCAGCGCAGGAGATCGCGATAGCCGCTATCGACCATGGCTCGGCTATCGCGAACGAGCCGAATGGTGGAGTCGCGGAGCGCCGATGTTTTCCAGGAATCGGAGGCAACGCGGGACACGCCGAACATCACTTCCGCGATTTCCCGGTAAGTGGCTCGACAGGTCCGTCCGTCGAACGCCCGCAGCATGCGACGGAGGCGCTGCCGCCGCTGAGGCGTTGCGCGTAAGTCGGCGGGTGGGGGCGGCGCGCGGAGCCCGGCCCAAAGGCGCGAGATGGCCTCGATCCGGTCGGGTGTATCATTGTTCAGCGGGACGATTGCGGCCAGTGGCTGGTCCGGGCAAATGGCGCCGAGCAGCACGAGATGGACAGCGTCGGGGCCATTGCCGTGAATTGCATGGAGTTCGTGCCCGCTGCGGCGTGTCGCGCTCGGGGCAAGCGCGGGCAGGGGGGCAATGGCCGCGCCCAGGGACGGGGATGCGATCAGCATGACCTTTCCAAGGTCGGCTTCGATCGTCCAGTGAACCGGCTCCTCGATCGCGTTGAGACCCGGATGAGCCGGGAAATCGCAACCCCCAGCGCAGGCGGAACGACGTGGTCGCCTGCTCGGAGTTATCCATCTTTTTCAAGGCTGCTGCGTAATCTCGCTGATAGTCGGCGTTGCGGCGCAGGCACTCCCACGCCAGGTCGGGAATGCCGAGATCGTCAAAATAGTCGTAGCTGGTCGAAACTCGCCACTGCGATGGGTCCGGCGCCATCGATTGCCTCCTGGCTCATGGTCATGTATCCAGGTCGGAGAGGATTCCCGGTTGGGCCGGATCAGAGAAGACCCCCGAAAAGCGCCACGTGATCACTTCAGTGCATCGCGAAC
Source organism: Sphingomonas sp. YR710 (assembly GCF_900101455.1). Lineage (GTDB taxonomy): Bacteria > Pseudomonadota > Alphaproteobacteria > Sphingomonadales > Sphingomonadaceae > Rhizorhabdus. The sequence continues at coordinate 30,675 of NZ_FMZJ01000023.1, forward strand.
GCGCTCAGTGATGGGCTCGCATGAGCAGGTCACGATAGCCATGCTCTGTCATCCACCGCGCGCGCAGGAGATGATTTTCATGGACGTGCCGGGCGCGGTCGGGATCATGGCAAGGGTCAAGGCCGAACAAAATGGCGACGGCTTCCTGCCAATCGGCGCCATCGGCATCGGCGTCGAGGAGGCGCAAGTAGAGCTTCACATGCTGGATGTCATAGTCGGTGAGCGTCGCGCTTTGCGGCGGTTCGTCGAGAAAATCGGACGCGGTCACGACGGGTTCCCCGGCGCGCCAATGGCGAGAGCGATACGGTTCCGCGTCGGTTTCAACGAAGTTTTGAACCGTCGTAAGCTGCAAAAACGGGCATCGCGTGATGCGGCGGACGTATCGATACGCACCACACAGTCATTCTTCGTCGGCGGTCTGCCGTTCAGTCCGTTCAAAAAACGCGACCGGATCAATGTCGAGGACGATGGCGAGCTTTTCCAGCATGTCGATCGTCGCGGCATGCTGTTCCCGCTCAAGCATACCGACATAGTTGCGATTGATCTCGGCACGGTCAGCAAGTTCCTCCTGCGACAGGCCCCTGGCGTGTCTCAGTCGACGCAAATTTCTGGCGACGATCTCGCGCAATCTCATGCGGAGAGGTCGCCGTTTCCCCTAATATACTACCACCTAGTAAACTAGTGATTCGGACATGAGAAAAGGCGTGGAGTCGTTTTTCCGCGACGATCGGAAGCTTCCGGCTGGCTCACGGGCTGGTTTCCCAGAGGGGCGACGCCCCGCCCGACGATGCGGGTGGGGCGTCTGGTGGGCGGCTCAGTCGCCGTTGCGGCGGCTGGGCCGGGACCAGATGAGGCTGTAGCCGTCGCCGTCCTCGTCGTCGAAAAGGTTGGCATAGATCGGGGCGGTGAAGCTCGGGGCGTCCAGCTTCAGGCCGAGATAATCGCGGCCCTCGTTGGAGCGCTTGGACCAGGCGGCGCCGATTTCGGCTCGGCCCACGAAGACGCGGTGGCTGGGGGCATTCTCTCCGTTGGCGCGGGCTTCGGGGACGATGCGGACGTTCTTGGTCTGGACGTTGAGGGTGACGATTTCGCCGGTGAACTCGTTCGAGCCGGTCTTTTTGAAGGTGCCGATGGTCGCCATGGGAAGTCTCCTTGATCATAGTCTTTCGAGCCCGCACCATCGCGGCCTCGATGGTGATCGACCGGCCGGAGGCGATCGACGGCGCACCCGCTGGGCTTCAGACAGCAGAGGAGGGACTTTCTTGTCCCGCGCGGAATGACGGCGCAGCCGGCAGGGGAAGAAAGTATTGACGGCGCTGTTGCGCCATAGGCGATCGAGGCGAAGCCGCCCTTCGGCCAGATACACCCATCGAAGAGGCCGTTTTGGAGCGGTCGACCGGACGGAACCGATCAATGGTGACAATGACGGGCCCCTTGGTGGCCGACGGCGGCGCGGCGCTGTGACCGGCGCCTTTTGTCTCCCGGTCCTGATCGCAACGCTCGCCTGCGTTCCCGCACCACATAGTGAGCCGCTCCCATACCAACATCGTGGCCGGGTCATCAGCCCGCTGCCGGGGGGGCGCTCAATCGGTCGACGCTTTTGGGCCCGCATCTGTCGGCCCGTCGCCACGTCGATTCTTGGCTATTCCGAAGGCGATGCGAAAGACCGCCTCGATACGGCCTCTCGCTGGCCGCTACATTGCCCTGCGGACGTCAGCCTCGAACGAGATTCTGCCCTGTTCGGGCGGGCTCCGCTCCGGCAATCCGAGCCCACGCCGTCGCGCCGATGGCGATGGCGCCGACCACGGAGAAAATGATCTGCTAGGTCTCTGAAGGCATGGCGTGCTTCGCGATGCCGTGAATGGCATGGTAGCCGGCAATCGCCGCCGGTGCCGCGAAAACAAGGCCGATAGCCAACCGGAGCCAGACCGGGCGCACGAAGGCGAAGAGGAACTGGGCGATGCCGAGCATCAACCCGGCAGCGAGAAGCCCGATGAAGCTGCTGCCGGGCCAGCCTGCGCCAGTGCCATAGGCCCACGTGCCGACGGTTATGCCTGCGAACAAGGGCAGCGCGTAGACTGCAAGGGTGAAGAGCAGCCAGCAGACAACGCCGATGGCTGTGACGCTCAAGAGAATTCCGAGTACCATAGTGGTGTGCTCCGTCAGATGAAGGTCAACGGTCGCGCCTTCCACCACCACCACGGCGCACTGACGAGTATAGCCGAAATTGAGTGATGACGGCCGCGGAAATCTGGAGAGGAATTCCGCGGCCGCTCGGTGCGGCCGGCGCCTCTTCAGGGCTGGAAGAGGTCGAATTGCGTGATCGCGGACTTCCGTGCCTGCGATCGAAACGGGAGGCTTCCCCAAACGGGGAATTGTGGGAGTCCGCGCCGACCGCTTCGCGCCCGAATTTCGGTCGTTCAGCCTGGGTAAGCGCGATCCCGAAACCTGCCATTCGTTCACTCAGCTCTGAGTGCCGATCGGAACGACCGACATGGGGACAGGCCGTGTAAAAACGCATTCACGCTCAGTTGTGGGGGCTTGCCGGGACTGCCGATTGGCCGAGTGCGCGTTGCCCCTCAGGTCTTGATGGCTGCGATCAACGGCTGGACGCCGAAGGTGGAGATCATTCTTTTGAGATTATAGGCGAGGATGTGGAGGCTGGTCTCGGTTCCGACGTGCTTGAGCGTTTTCATGAGGAAGTGCGTCGACCCCATCCAGGTTTTGAGCGTACCAAACGGGTGTTCTACGGTTTGTCGACGGATCCGCATTGCATCCGGCCTGCGATCGAGGCGCCGGCCCATCACTTCGACGACCGCCTCATGTTCCCATCGTTTGATCCGGCGCTCCTTACCGGTCGTGCACTGGTCATGGAGAGCACATGCCTGGCAGTTCGAACTCCAGTAACTGTGGAGCGTCATGTCGGCCTCGACCGAGGTGAAGCGATAGATAAGTCGCTCACCGACGGGGCATCGATAGACGTCCTCCTGCTCCAGATAGACGAAATCCTGTTTGCCGAAGCGGCCGCGAGCTTTGGCACCTGACGTCAGCGGTCTGGGGACGAAGGCAGTAACCCCGATACCTTCGCAGGTTCGGATTTCTTCACCTTTGAAATAGCCTTTGTCGGCGATGGCATCGAGGGCTTCGACACCCAAGGCGTCCTTGGCTTTCGCCGCCATCGTAGAGAGTTGGCCACGGTCGTTGCCGATATTGATTACCTCGTGCGCGACAATCAGGTGATGCTGAGTATCGACGGCGACTTGGAGATTATAGCCAACCAAACTCGTACCACGGCCTGCGGTCGCCATTGCGCGTGCATCAGGATCGGTCAATGACACTTGCTGATCGGGCGCGAGCCGGACTTCCTCTTCACGCGCCTCAAGTGCGCATATCTGATCTCGCAATCTTGCGATCTTCTCTTTCAACCGCGCCGCTTTGGGCTCGGCAATATCGCTTTCTTCGCGATCGGCACGATCGAGCTCCTCAAGATATCGGTCGATGTTGTCCTGCACCTGCTTCATTCGCGACTGGACCTTGGCGGCTGTGAAGTTCTTGTCGCGATTATTCACCGCCTTCATCTTGCTGCTGTCGATCGCCACCACCGCGCGCGTGAACAGGCCCAACTGTCGGCACAAAACAATGAACTGGCTGCACACGGCCCGGATGGCGGGGCCATTGGCCTGACGGAAATTGGCGATCGTCTTGAAGTCGGGCGCCAGCCGCCCGGTCAGCCACATCAATTCGACGTTGCGCTGGGCCTCACGCTCAAGCTCGACTGGACCCGGTTCAGATACCCGTAAAGGTAGATCTTGAGCATCGTCGTCGGATGATAGGCTGGACGCCCCGTATCAGCTGGCGTCATTCCGGCAAACCCCAGCGCCTTCAAATGCAGCGCGTCGATGAAAGCCTCCATCGCCCGAACCGGATTGTCCTCCGACACATAATCATCAAGCGATGATGGCAGCAGATAATCCTGCCGGCGGTCTTCCCCGGGGCGTGAAGCGGGCGCTGATCCACGACCACATGGAGCATTGCATCGCCGACGCGGTCGCGGACGGCGGCATGGGCGCAGACCAGGCGCTGCGCGAATTCAAGACGCTTACCAAGTACCTTTGAAAGAACCGCCATGCCCTCGCTCACCGATCTCCTGGCCAGCGGTAACGCGTGGTTGTTCATCCCGACCGCCATCCTGATCGGCGCCTTGCATGGGCTCGAGCCGGGTCATTCGAAAACGATGATGGCAGCGTTCATCATCGCGGTACGCGGAACGGTCGCGCAGGCGGTGCTCCTCGGTGTGTCGGCGGCGATCTCGCATTCGCTCGTCGTCTGGATCGTCGCGCTCGGCGGGCAATATCTCGGGCAGAACCTCAACGCGGGGACGACCGAACCCTATCTCCAGATAGCCTCGGCCGTCATCGTGCTCGGCGTCGGCCTTTGGATGATCTGGCGCACGCGGCGCGACACGCTCGAAGAGGCAGTCACGACCACGGACACGAACACGACCATTCGCATGCGCATCAGGACGATCATGTGGACGTGCGCCGGATCGAGACCGGTCACGGGCGCGTGGCACTCGAGGTGTTCGAAGATGGCGTCCCCCCGCGCTGGCGGATGCGCACCGAACAAGGGCAGACTTGGGCCGCAGCAGACGTTCTGGTCGTCACCGAGCGCCCCGATCAGTCACGCCAGGCTTTCTCCTTCGTCGATCGCGGCGATTATCTCGAAAGCGTTGAAGAGATTCCCGAACCACATGCCTTTACGGCGCGTCTGAGCCTCGGCCATGGCGGCCATACGCACGACTATGACCTCAGCTTCACCGAAGGTCACGACCACTCCGACCACGACCACGAGCAAGGCCTCAAGATCAGCGATGGTGGCTATATGGACGCGCATGAACGCGCGCATGCGAGCGACATCGAACGGCGATTTTCCGGGCGCAGCGTCACGACTGGCCAGATCATGATCTTTGGCCTGACCGGCGGCTTGGTTCCCTGTCCGGCCGCGATAACCGTGTTGCTGCTCTGTCTGCAGCTCAAGCAGATCACGCTCGGCATCATCCTTGTCCTGTCATTCAGCTTCGGGCTTGCGCTGACGATGGTGCTGATCGGCGTCGCCGCGTCGCTGAGTATCCGCCATATCCAGAAGCGCTGGTCCGGTTTCGGAACCTTTGCGCGTCGGGCGCCTTACGCCTCTGCGGCACTGATGATCGTCATCGCGCTGTACATGGGGATGTCGGGCTGGATCGGACTCACTGGAGGCTACGTGCCACAGATCTGAGTGCGCTCAACCGGTTCGTAGCAGCCAGATCGCGGCAGACCTGCCCGCGCGTACCGGTGCGGCCACGTCGGGGAGGCCGCCGAAGGTCATGGCATCTTCCTCGACCGACGCGTTGCCGACGATACACGCAAGGATGGATATGCCGCGTTCGCGACACTGCCCGAAGATATGGCACGCCGCAATGAAACCAGCGCAAACGAACATCGCCTGATTCGGCCCCTCCTTTCGTGCTGCCTGTCTGGCTGACGGCGCAACTCTCCACGCTCTTCCAAAATACTCGATCTGGACTTGTCACCCCGCACTTCGGGCGCGGACGCGGACGCCGACTGCCACTTTATCGCTCGGATGCAGGATCACGATATCGCCGGGCGACACACCTCCGAGTATCTGCGCCCATTCGTCGCTCATGCGCCCGACGCGGATCTCTACCTCTTCGGCGCGGCCCTCCTTCGAAATGCGAAACAGATGCCAGGCGTCGCCCCGCCGAAAAAGCGCGCCGACGGGCACGCGCACCGCATCGGCGACCGACCAGGTCGTGATCCGGACCGTCGCCCGGAATCCGTGTCCCAGCCCCGCCCAGGCGGCCCGCTCGTCGGTAAAGTCGATCACGACGTTTACCCGCTGCTCCTCCACACCCAGCGCGGAGACCTTAAGGTAGCCATAGGGCTCGACCAGCCGCACCCGTCCATGGAGCGGTCGCTCCCCGCCCCAATCCTCGATCGATACCGCGGCTCCCGGGTGTACTTGTACCGCATCCGAGGAGAGCAGGTCGGTCACCATTTCCAGTCGGTCGGCGTCGCCGATCGCCAGCAGCGGCGTGCCCGCCGTCACCACACGTTCGCTTTCCTGCGGCACGGTCAGCACGAAGCCCGAAACCGGCGCGCGCACGTCCGTTATGCCGTGCCCGTGCGTCTGGCCCCCGGTGATCAGCCCGGCGCGTGCCGCCCGAACGCTCTCCCGCGCGGCCAGTTCGACCCCGTTGGCCGCACGCACGGCGGCTCGGGCCCGGTCGTGAACCGAACGTGCCTGGTCAAGCGCGGCCTGCGTCAGGAAACCGCGCTCGTTCAATGTAACGGTGCGACCGAGCTGACGCTCCGCGAAATCGAGTGCGGACACGGCCTCCTGCGCCTGCGCCCGAGCCGCCGCGGCCTGTGCCTCCAGCGCCCTGATGTTCGCGTGGATCTGGGCGAGCGTGCGTGCATCGATCGCGCCTGGCTCCGGCGGCTGAATCCGCGCGAGCAACGTCTCGCCCGCCACCACGCGCGCTCCCGGCTTGAGGGGTACGCGGAGCAGTTCGCCGGTGATCGGCGCCGCGACCATATAGAGGTCACGTACGCGCGTTTCGGCCAGATCGTTGACGGTGACGGCAAGCGGCCCGCGCGTCACGCGCCCGGCGTCGACGTCCACCTTCGGCGTGCGCATCGCGAAAAAGAGGGCCGCCGCGAGTACCAGCACGATCAACGCGCCTATAATTCGGGGGCCGGTGACGATCCTGACTGCCATGATCATTCCCTGGTCTTGAGGGCGCGCACGAGATCGAGGCGATCGACGCGGCGACGAATGAGATAGGCGGAAACGGCTGCGGCCGCACTGACGACGAGAACGCCCTGTCCGAACACCTGTGTGTCGATCACAAACGGTATCGTGAAGAGGTCACTATTGAACCGGCTGCTGAGGTAACGCCAGAGTCCGATGCCGCCTATAATGCCGAGGGGCAGCGACAGGATCACAAGCAGCGCCTGTTCTCCCAGCAGGACGAAAGCCACTTCCCGCCGCCGGAATCCGAGCACGCGCAAGGATGCAAGATCGCGTGCTCGTTCGGAAAGGCTGATGCGTACGCTGTTGTAAACGACTCCCGCGACGACCAGAATGGCGAGCCCGCCATAAAACAGGGTCATCGTTCCGATATTTTCCTGAATCGTCGCGCGAATCGAACGCAAAGCAGCCGCATTGGTGCTGATCCCCGCGACCATCGGACTATCCTTCAGCCGCGCATGGATAGCGGGGAGCCGACGCGCGTCGACCGCGAGATAGGCCCCGGAAAGGACATTTCCCTCGCGCATCAACCGATTCAAGGTCGCGCGGTCAAGTGTCGCGCTTGCCCCGAAGGGACTTTCGACCACGCCCACGACCGGCAGACGGAGCAACGGCCGCTCGCCCTCGGTGATACGCGCTTCGATGACATCGCCACGCCCCACGCCCAGCGTCTTCGCCATGCGGCCGGAGATCAGCGCGCCTCGCTGGGGCGGCGGAAGCGCATCGCCATCCATGTCGACAAGGCGATCAAGGTCACCGGCCGGCTCGATCCCCGATAACGCCTCGCGCGCCATCCGCGGGCCCGCGCGGATGCGCGCCTCAGCGGCGCGGAAGGGCTGAACGGCGAGCACGCCGGGAATGCGCTCCAGCTCGTATAATGCGCGCGCGTCCCGCGGCTCCGCGAAAGTCACGACGAGATCGGCCCGGTTGGCGCCGCCGAAGCCCAGTGCGATCATCCGCTCGACGCTCGCAGGCGCACTTTCGGTCGCGATATAGAGCGCAAGCGCGGCAGCGATCCCCAGGATCGAAAGCAGGCTGCGCACCGGTTGCCGCAACAGACCGCGCAGGATGATCCGCGAGGGTTCGTCCGGTCCCAGCGCGCCGGCAAGCCCGCTCACCAGCCGGCTCGAGAAGTCCGGGGGCGCAGGCGGGCGCATGGCCTGCGCGGGAGTAAGTCGCGCGGATCGCCACACAGCCGTCGCCGCGCCGAGCATTACCGGGAGCAGTGTCGAGGCCGCCGCCAGCAAATAGACGCCGGCCCCCGCACGAAAGGACAGGAACGGAAAGGAATAGAAATTCTGATAGACGCGAGCGAGGGCGCGGCCGAGCCAGATGCCCAGGATCATGCCCAGCGCCAGCCCGGAGAGAGAGAGCAGCACCGCGAGTTCGAGATAATGGAGCATGATCGCACGCCGGGGAAAACCGAACGCCTTGAGCAGTCCGATGATCTCGCGCTCGATGTCCACCAGCCGCGCGAGGACGATGTTGAGCAGAAAGGCGGCGACAAGGAGGAACACCGGCGGCAACACCAGAGCCATGGTCCGAAGCTGGTCGATCTCGCTGGAGATGAAGCGGTCGGAGATCTGCTGCTCGCGCGTATAGGCGCTGACTCCGCCATAGGGCGCGAGCAATGTGTGGAGGCGACGCACGACTTCCTCGGGCGTGGCGCCAGGGGAAAGGCGGACGAGCAGATCGTTGAAGGCCTGCTTGAGGTCAAGCGCGGCGGCGAGCGGCTCGCGCTCCATCCACAATATGCCGTAGCGCTGATTATCGGGCACGATCTGCCCCGGCGCGAGCGCATAGACATATTCGGGCGAGAGCGCGGTCCCGACGAGACGCAGCTCGACCTGCTTGCCGTAGATCACGGCCTCGATGCGGTCACCGAGCGCCAATCCCGCGGCATTGGCGAAGCTCTCGCTGGCGATGACCTCCCCGGGATTATCTGCGCTGGGGAAACGGCCGCTACGCAACACCAGTCGATTGAGCGCCGATCCGCGCGCCGGCGGTATCGAATGAACCCGCGCCGAGACCGGTTCATTGACATGCGCGACCCTCAACGTCGCGCGCGCGCTGATGCGGCTATCGGCGGCGGCGATTCCGGGGAGGCGGCGCACCCGCTCCATCACCTGCTCGGGTGCCCGCACCAGCGGTGCGAACACATCGGCGAAGCGGCATCGGTCGTAATAATCGGCACGCGTGGCCTCAAGTGAACGGATCAACCCCGCCGCCATCACCACCGTGCCAACGCCGGCCGCGATCACCAGGGCGATCGCCAGCGATTGCGCCCGCAGCCGCCAGAGATCGCGGAAGAGCTTCACCGTCAACGTCGAGCGGAAACGCGTCACCAGTTCAGTTCCATCGGCGGCACCCGGAGCGCATTGTGCCGTTGGCCGGTTATGCGGCCGTCACCGAACGTCATGACTTCGTCCGCCATGTCGGCGATCACCGCATTATGCGTGATGATGAAGGTCGTTGTGCCAAGCTCGCGATTGACCTGATCGAGCGCCGCCAGCACGCGTGTGCCGGTTTGGCTGTCGAGCGCACCGGTGGGTTCATCGCAGAGCAGCACCTTGGGCCGTTTGGCAATGGCGCGGGCAATCGCCACGCGCTGTTGCTCACCACCGGAAAGCTCCGCGGGGAAATGATCGAGACGCTCTTCCAGCCCGACCAGCGCCAGCGCTTCCGCCGGATCCATCGGATCGTCGGAAATCTCGGTGATCAAAGAAACATTTTCGCGCGCGGTCAGGGCTGCCACCAGATTATAGAACTGAAAGATAAAACCCACGCTCCGGCGGCGATATTCGGTCAGCGCATCGTCGTCGAACTGGGTGATGTCCCGATCGTAGAACCACGCATGGCCCGCGCTCGCATGGTCGAGACCACCCAGGATGTTGAGCAGCGTCGACTTGCCCGAGCCCGAAGGCCCGAGCAGCACCAGCATCTCGCCCTCGGCAATCTCAAAGTCCACGCCGCGCAGCGCGTGAACGGCATTGCCCCCTACGCCATAGGATTTGGTGAGCCCTTCGGCCCGGTAGATTATAGGGCGGCCTTGATGCGGATCGCCGCCGTCGGCTCCGGGCTCTGGCGAACTGTCCACACTTGCTCCTCTTGCACTGGCATCATTGGACACCCGCCCATCGAGGGCGGGGCGAATCCGTCGCCTTCAATCATCCCGATCGGCGCTGCCACCGCGGCTGACGGAGCTGTGTTCGCCTTGACGGGCGGCTGGAAAGCGTGCGTCATAGGCGCGCGCCGCGACCACGGCAGCGGCGACGACGCATATCGCTGTTACATGAGCTGCGACAGAGGCGCGCCTGCCGTCCCGACTACCGGGGTGCGCCACCGCCGACTTGCGGCCGATTATCATAGCCCGGATCAGATTCTCGTGGCTCAGCACCGACATGATCACGACCGCAACGACATGGATCGCCGCCATCGCCAGCAGCGCATACGCCACCACTTCGTGGAGTTCGTTCTCACCGCCTCCCATCGTCATCACGCCGGTAACGACCGTCATACCAGCCAGTACCAGCAACAGCAGCACGGCGATTCCGCCGAGCGCATTGTGGCCAAGGCTGGGTCTGGGCCTGCCACGCAGCACTTCTCTCACGTGGGGACCGATAGCGGACAGCTTCACGAAGCTTGCAAAGCGGGCATGCTCTCCGCCGACGAACCCCCACAAGACCCGAAAAGCGAGAAGGACCGCGATCGTCCATCCCACCGTCGTGTGCCACCCGGACAGGGCGCTGTCCTCTTCGGACGAGAGCAACGCCAGCGCGACCGCTGCGGCGAAGAGCCAGTGGAAGAGGCGTAGTGGCACGTCCCAAACCACTATCGTGCTTCGCGGATTTTGCCTTGCCATGAACTCTGCTCCCTGATGCCGTCGCCAACGGCTAGCGCTCGAGCGAATAGCCGTCGTTACGGAATGTCACGGATGCCCGGGACGATGCCGTACTCGAAGTGGCGGGGCTACAGCAGGAATGCGCCGAGCGGAGATCGAGCCATGGCCAGGATCATCAATTCCTCGCTCGCAGCGGCGGCGACCTACCACCTGCTGCCGGTAAAGCGATCTGAGGCCGAACTGCCTCAGGTCGCCAAGGTTCGCCATGAACTGACGGCCAATAGAAGATTGTGCCCTTGTCATCCGAAGAGCACAGGAGCGTCGAACGGTGGTTGAAACCACGTTCCTGTCTCGCCAGCGTACAGCGGCACATTGACATGCTGACTTTGAATTACGGTCTTCGCTTCTTCACCCCACTTCTTGTGGAGCCGAAGCACGCTTGGAATCAGACCCTTGGAAAGGGCTAGTCAGCCCGCATAGCACCACGTGGCTCGCCATTGAGCCTGTTCGGCAAATCATCATCCCTGAACACGATGTAGATCGCGGGGATCACCAGCACCGTGAGCAGGGTTGAGGAAGCAAGGCCGAACAATAGGGAAATCGCCAGGCCCTGAAAAATGGGGTCGGTCAGAATTACAGCGGCCCCGATCATCGCCGCCGCCGCGGTCAGCACGATCGGCTTGAACCGGATCGTTCCGGCTTCGATCAGCACCTCGCGCAGCGGCTTCCCCGGCTCGCTGCTGTGTCGGATGAAATCGACCAGCAGGATCGAGTTGCGCACGATGATGCCCGCGAGCGCGATGAACCCGATCATCGAGGTCGCGGTGAAGGGCGCTGCGAACAGCATGTGCCCGATGACAATGCCGACAAGCGTCAACGGGATTGGCGTGAGGATCACCAGCGGCAGCTTGAAGCTGCGGAATTGGGCGACAACCAGGATGTAAATGCCAAGCAGCGCGACCATGAACGCCGCGCCCATATCCCTGAAGGTGACCCAGGTTATCTCCCACTCGCCATCCCACAGCAGCGAGGTCACCGACTCGTCCTCGGGTTGGCCGGCGAGATGGACCAGCGGTTTGACGAGGCCATGCGCGGCCCAGTCATAGGCATCGACCGCCCTGTCCACGGCCAGCATCCCGTAGATCGGGGCTTCATATTCGCCGGCGAGTTCGGCCGTGACCATGTCAGCAAAGCGTCCGTCCCGGCGGAAGATCGCGGGGCTGCCTTGCTCCTCCTGCGCGTCGACAACCGCACCCAACTCAACAAGTTGCCCGCTCGATGTGGTCGCGACCGGTGTGCTGGCCAATGTTCGCGTCCAGCTGCGTCCCGACTGCGGCAGGGCGATCGTGATCGGCAATGGCGTGCGGCCGTCCCCGCGCGGCGCATATCCGATCGTCCGGTTGCCCATCAGCGCATCAATCGAATCGGAGATCTGGCGCTCCGAAAGGCCGTAATAATCGATACGGTCGCGCTGCGGGACCAGGCGCAACTTCGGCCGCGGCACGCCCAAGCTGTTGTCGACGTCGACGATATAAGGAACCGACTTGAAGATCTTCTCCAGTTCGATCGCGGTGTGCTGGCGTGTGGTTGCATCGGGGCCATAGACTTCGGCCAGCAGGGTAGCGAGCACAGGCGGTCCGGGCGGCGTTTCGACGACCTTGATCGAGCTACCGGCGGGCAACTGCAGGCCCTTCAGCTTGGCCCGAAGATCGAGGGCAATCTCATGGCTCGAGCGATCCCTATTCCCTTTTGGGAGGAGGGTCACCATTATGTCTCCCATCTCGGGACGGCTGCGCAGGAAATAATGCCGAACGAGTCCGTTGAAATTGAACGGAGCCGATGTTCCGACATAGGCCTCCATCGCCTTGGCCTCGGGCAGCAAGCGCGCAATGGCGGCAGCATTCTCCAGAACCCGACCGGTTGCCTCGAGGCTGGTCCCCTCGGGCATGTCCACCACGATCTGGACCTCCGATTTGTTGTCGAAGGGCAGCAGCTTCACCGTCACCGCCTTGAAGTAGAACATCGAACAGGCAAGCACCGTGGCGACGATGACCGCGATCAGGAAGTTGCGGGCCGAGGTCCGGCTGTCGATCACCCGATGGGCGATGCGGCCATATAATTTGCCCAGCCGACCGCCGCTCTCGTCGTGGCCGTCCCCGACTGCGAGCGTCTTGCGCGCGAAGCGTATCATCAGCCACGGCGCGATGACCACGGCCACGAAGAAGGAGAAGATCATCGCCGCCGAGGCATTGACGGGAATGGGGGCCATATAGGGTCCCATGAGACCCGACACGAAGAGCATTGGCAACAACGCCGCCACCACGGTGAGCGTCGCGACAACGGTGGGATTGCCGACTTCGGCCACGGCCTCGATCGCAGCCTGGGAGCGGCTCCGTCCATCCGGCATCGCCCAATGCCGGGCGATATTCTCGATCATGACGATGGCGTCATCGACGAGAATGCCGATCGAGAAGATCAGCGCGAACAAGCTGACCCGGTTGATCGTGTAACCCATGGCGTAGGAGGCGAACATGGTTAGCAGAATCGTCGTCGGAATGACGACAGCGGTCACTCCCGCCTCGCGCCAACCGATTGCGAAGCCGATCAGCACGACGATCGAAAAGGTCGCGAGCGCGAGATGGAAGAGCAACTCGTTGGCTTTCTCGTTCGCTGTCGCGCCATAGTTGCGGCTGACCGCGACATCCACGCCGTCGGGAATGAGCTTGCCTTTGAGCTGCTCGACCCGTGTCAGGATCGCCCCCGATACCATGACCGCATTGGCACCGGATCGCTTGGCGATCGCGAGGCTTACCGCAGGCGAACTGTCCCATCGTTCACCGCTCTTCGCCCAGCGCCAGGCGCGCGACTGATCCTCGCGCGGGCCCTGAGCGACTTGAGCGACATCGCGGAGATAGACGGGTTGACCGCTCGCCGAGCGCACGGTGAGCAGGCCGACTTCTCCCGCGGACGAGAGCGTGCGGCCGGCTGTGACCGACACCGCCCTGCCTGCATCGCGGATGCTGCCGGCCGGAAAACTGCGATTGGCCTCGCTCGCCGCCTCGATGACTCGGTCGAGCGGCACAGCATATTGGCTCAGTTTGGCGGGATCGGGCGCGATGCGGATCTCCTCGGGCCGGCCGCCTGCGATGAAGGTCAGGCCGACATTGTCGACCTTGGCGATCTCGGTCCGCAGCTTCGAGGCCAGTTCATGAAGCGTCTGATCGTTCCAGCGGCCGGCCGCGCTGCGCCTGGGCGAGAGCGTCAGCACCACGATCGGAACATCATTGATCCCGCGCACCGTGACCTTCGGATCGGGAATGCCGACTGGAATGCGATCCCAGTTGGCGCGCAACTTCTCCTCGATGCGAGTTGCAGCATCCTCGGGATTCGACCCGACCAGGAAGCGAGCGGTGACCATCACGCCATCGTCTTCCGCCTGGGTATAGACATGCTCGACGCCGTCGACGCTCTTGACGAACGTCTCGAGCGGAATGCCGACTAGTTCGATCGCGTCGGCCGCCGCCAGGCCCGGTGCCATCACCTGGATATCCACCATCGGTACGCTGATCTGCGGTTCTTCCTCGCGCGGGATCGAGAAGAGCGCGAGCAGGCCGACGGCGATAGCCGCCATGAGGAAGAGCGGTGTCAGCGGCGACCTGATCGTGGCGCGGGTCAGCCGTCCGGAAAGGCCCAGGTTCATTTGCCCTTGGCCCTCAGAAAAAGGATGTCGCCGGGGCCGACGCCGCTCAGTATCTCGGCTTTGGCCGGATCGGCTGTTGGCGCGATTTGAACCGGTACGGCGCTAATGCGCCCGTCGGAGGTCAGGACATCGACCTGATCGATGCCGTAGCGCGTCGCTATGAAACGGCGCGGGACCACTAGCGCACTTCTCCGCCCGATCGCGATCGACACCCCGATCCGTCGGCCCACCAGATCGGTTGAGAGTCCCGGCACGGTCGCATCGAGGCGCAGGCGTCCAGCGGTGACTGCGGGATAGACCTGGCTGACGCGCCCCTGACGCGATCCGTCGGGCAAGTCTCCCAGCGCGACCAGCACTTCCGCTCCGGTGCGCACCTGGCTGGCAATCGATTCGGGGAGTTCGAGACGCAAAACCGGCGGCCCAGCGGTGATGGTCGCTATCGACATTCCCGGTGCCACAACTGACCCCTCCGGAATATCCGCTCTAAGCACGCGGCCGGTGGACGGCGCGAGTACTACGCCCTGTCCCGCGACGCTCGCGCTCGCGCCGCGCTGCGCTCGTGCTGCAGCGAGCCGGGCATCGGCAGTCCTTGCCGTCGCGATTGCCTGATCGAGCCTCGCCTTCGCGTAAACCTTGTGGTCGTAGAGATCCTGGACACGGCTAAGATCCAACCCTGCCCGCGCGGCCTCCGCTTGTGCGGCGACAACCTGTGCGTCATAGGCGCCGGTTTCATAGCCCAGGCGCGCATCGACGATCATACCGATCCGCTGACCCTTTCGTACCACATCGCCTTCGCGGACGGACAGGCGAGCCAACGTGCCCGCGATACGCGCGCGCGCCTCGGCGGAGTCCCGGGTAGTAATCTCGGCGCCGACCGCCTTCATGTCGGTGATCTCGGTGGGCATGAGCACGAGTCGCTCGCCCGCTGGCCGCAGGGCGACCTCCCGTTCCTGAGGGGCGCTGTCGCCGCAGCCCGTCAGCAGCAGCGCGCTCACCGCGATCAGCCATGTCCATCTCGCCATTAACGGCCCCTATCGTCGCGCGTCAGCTACACTCAGCTTGATCCGATCCTGTGTCATTGAAGCACGCCGGGCCTTGCAGCTGCATTGGGAACATTACGCGGTGCGACCGCTAGCCAAAGCCGCTTTACTGTGCGGCGTGCGGCTCCCCTCAGTCCGGTCGGGCCGACGCATGCTGGTTAGCGAAGGTACAGCAATGTCGATGAGCAAGCCGAAAATCGTGGTGCTGGGCGCTGGCTTGGGTGGCACGATCGCCGCCTATGAGATCAAGGCGATGGCGGGTGAGCGCGCCGACGTGATGATGGTGTCCGCTTCGGATACCTACTCCTTCATCCCATCAAATCCCTGGGTCGCGGTTCGTTGGCGCGCGCCAGAAGCGATCCAGGTTTTCCTGCCGCCCATATTTGCCAAAAAGAAGATCGCCTTCACCGCGGCCGGCGCGAAACGTCTCCATGCCGCTGATAAACGGCTGGAACTCAACGACGGCATCAACATCGAATATGATTACCTGGTCATCGCCACGGGTCCCGATCTGGCGTTCGACGAGATCGAGGGGCTGGGACCGAACGGCGGCCACACCGTCTCGATCTGCCAAACTGCACACGCCTCAGCCGCGGCTGACGCCTTCGACCGTTTCGTCGAGAACCCTGGGCCGATTGTCGTCGGCGCGGTGCAGGGGGCCTCCTGTTACGGCCCCGCTTATGAGTTCGCGCTGATCCTCGATACCGAACTGAGGCGTCGCAAGATTCGCGACAAGGTGCCGATGACCTTCGTTACCGCCGAGCCCTATATCGGTCATCTCGGCCTTGACGGCGTGGGTGACACCAAGTCGTTGCTCGAAAGCGAGTTGAGGAACCGCCACATCAAATGGATCACCAACGCCCGCGTCACGAAGGTCGAGGCAGGCATGATGCACGTTGAGGAGGTCGCCGAAAGCGGCGCCGTGGCAAAGACACATGACCTGCCCTTCGGCTATTCGATGCTTCTGCCGGCCTTCCGCGGCGTGCCGGCGGTCCGCAATATCGAAGGCCTCACCAATCCGCGCGGTTTCATCCTCGTCGACAAGCACCAACGCAACCCGGCCTATCCCGAAATCTTCGGGCTCGGCGTCTGCATCGCGATCCCGCCCACCGGGCCAACGCTCGTGCCGGTCGGCGTCCCCAAGACCGGATTCATGATCGAGAGCATGGTTACGGCGATCACCGCAAATCTGGATGCGATTCTGGACGGTAGAGAACCGACTTCCGAGGCGACCTGGAACGCCGTCTGCCTCGCCGACTTCGGCGATGGGGGGGTGGCCTTCGTCGCCCAGCCGCAAATACCTCCGCGCAACGTCAACTGGTCCGCGAGCGGCAAATGGGTGCATCTCGCGAAGATCGCGTTCGAAAAATATTTTCTGCGGAAGGTCCGTAAGGGCGAAAGCGAGCCCTTCTACGAAAAGCTCGCCCTCCAATTGATGGGCATCCGCAAGCTGCGGATGTGATCGCTCTATTTGCTCGAAAGGAAATCGCAATGACCCTTGATCGCGCCGTCATGATCTTCGCAGGCTGTGTTGTCCTTCTCGGACTGGTCCTGGCCCTGACAGTCCACCCTTACTGGCTTGCGCTTACCGCCTTCGCTGGCCTCAACATGATCCAGTCGGGTTTCACCGGCTTCTGTCCGGCGGCGATCCTGTTCAAGAAGCTCGGCGTGCAGCCGGGGACCGCCTTCAAATGAGCCGATCGCGCCGCGCTGCCAGCCTAATGCTGTGGTTCGCGGCGCCGTTGGCAATGAGCACGGTAGCCGGTGCCACTACACTCGAGCAGGCGATCGCCTCCGCCATCGGCCATGCCCCCGAGATCACCATCGCGGACGCGGAAGCCGATGCGGCCGGGGCGCGGCTCGATCAGGCGCGTTCAGGTCGCATGCCCACCGCGACCCTCACGGGAACAATCGGATATGGCCGCCTCAATCCACAGAATTTCTTCGGCCTCGGCGCGGCCAATGTCACGCCCCGTGCGGCGCAGGCGACCATCGAACAGCCTCTGTTCAGCGGCGGACGTGTGAGCGCGGGAATAGATCAGGCGCGGGCTGGAGTCGCTGGCGCCTCCGCACTGAAAGCGTCCACGCGAAGCCAGCTCGTTACCGCTGTGGTCGCGGCTTATGGGGAAGTCCTGGCTTCCGCCCGCATGGTCGATCTTTTTGATCGTCTCGTTTCGGAAACGACCGAGATCGAGCATCAGGCTCGTCGGCGCTATCGTGCCGGAGAGAGCCCGAACACCGATGTGGCTCAGGCCACTGCACGTCTTGCCGAAGCGCGCGCCGGGTTGTCCCGGGCGCAGGGTACTCAGGTCTCGGCGCAAGCCCATTTCAATAATCTGACCGGGCTTGACCCGACTAACCTAGAACCGCTGCCAGCGAATCCCGAACTCCCCGCCACGCTTGAAGACGCGATGGACGCGGCCACGCGCGGAAATCCCTTGCTGGCGCAGGCGGAGGCCGCCCTGCACGCCGCCCAAGCAGCCGCACGTGGCGCGCGGGCGGAGCGCCTACCTGTGATCGGCGCCTTTGCCGAAGCGTCCACTGTCCGCGATCAATTCTTTCCCGATTATCGTGCCGATAGCACGACGGTCGGTGTTCGCGCCCGCTGGCAGCTGTTCAGTGGCGGGCGCATCTCGGGGAAAATTGCCGAGGCCGGAAGTGAGGAGCGAGCTGCCGATGCCCGGCTGTGGGCCGCCCGGATGCAAGTTGGAGAGCAAATCGTCTCCGCCTTTCAGGAGGTCCACACCACGCTGCTCGTCGAACAGGCCGCGTCGGACCAGACAACCGCAGCCGGGGAAGCCCTCGAAAGCGTCCGCCACGAAGTGCGCGTCGGCCTCAAACCGCAGCTCGACCTGCTTGACGCGGAACGCGAAGCGATCGGCGCACAATCCAGCCTCGCGCGCGCGCATATCGATCGCTCCGTCGCAGCTTATCGGCTGTTGAGCCTTCTCGGACAGCATTGAACAAGGATCACGACATGCACAAGGATTGGCCAGCCATTGCGGGGCAGCTATCGGGAGCTATCAAGGAAGTCCGTCTCGGCAGCCCGGAAGTCATGAAGGCCTTCTCGGCCATGGCGCGAGCCGCAACCGAAGCCGGGACGCTCGATACCAAAACGAAAGAGCTCATCGCCCTCGCGATTTCCGTGGCGATCCGGTGTGATGGCTGCGTTGCCTTCCATTCGCAAGCGGCCGTCAAGCAAGGGGCGACGCGCGAGGAGATTATGGAGGTGATGGGGATGGCGCTCTACATGGGCGCCGGCCCCAGCCTTATGTACGCAGCGCAGGCAGTGGAGGCGTTCGACCAGTTCGCTCAAACCGATTAGCTCTGCGCTTCGATCTCCGAAATATTATCCCGTCGATGATCCGCACGAGGTATGCAAGAATGACCCAACCTATGATGGCACTCCTTGATGGTCTCATTATAGGTATCTCGGGAGTACTTATCTTTGGCCTTTTACATCACGTGAATAGACGTCCGAATATGGGTATTGGCCCCCTGTCCGAGAAATCATACTTGATTATAATTTTCACCGTTTCGGCAATTTTTGCAGCATGGATATTCAAATAATATATTCGCACTTACTAATTTGGACATTGGCGCGAAATTTCTGCGCCATAACAAGGGTCAGCGTGCGGAAATGCTAGTCACAAGAGGTTTGGTCACTTGATTTAAAAGTCCACTGGCCGGATCAACAGACGCGGAGCAGCAACCTCGGTCGCTACCGATCTTGCTGCTACACTGAAACGCAGTGCTTCTAGGGCTCTCGGCTCTTGCGGTCAACGACGCGGCGCGCTCACCTCTTCGGGCAAGTTAAACCATCGGCTCTTCGGGTCCTATTGCCGATCTGACCGAAAGACTGCTGTTCCACTAGAGTTTTTCCGCTTGTGATTGAATCGAAGGGGTTCTCTGGCGGATAGATTTGTGATTCAAGCTGGCCACTGGTGAGGAGGCCAGCATAGATGA
>NZ_FMZJ01000021.1 GCF_900101455.1 Sphingomonas sp. YR710
TCGGCAAACTGCTCGATCACTTCCCTTCCGCTGAGTGTGCAAACTACATCCGCGGTGCGGGCTATGCGTCAATATGAATCAGAAAGACTCTAAGGTTAGACGGCCGGCGTCGCAGATCAGCGGGCAACGGTCTCCATCATCGACACGATATGCGCCCGGCGGACGGGATCGCGCGTGATTTCCAGCATGGCGCTCAGACTGTCGCGCGCCTTTTCCGCCTGCCCCGTCTGCCATTGCAGCCGCGCCAGATCCCACCAGCATTGCGCATGCGCGGGGGCGACTGTGGTCGCACGTTCGTAGATCGCGCGCGCCCGCGCCCGATCGCCGCCGCGTTCGGCGCGGCTGGCCTGGTTGAGCAGCAGCCGAACCAGCACCTGGCGATTGGACATCGGCGCGAGATGGTCCTTGGTGAGCGCGACACGCGCGCCGAGCGCACCCGCGAGCAGATCGGCGATATGCGCCATCGGCACCGGCGCGCCGCCGTTGAACGGATCGATCACCACCGCGGCGCCGGGCGGCCCGATCCGCACCAGCACGTGGCCGGGCGTGTTGAGCGCGAAGGCGATCCAACCGATCCGCCGCGCCAGCGCGACATAGAGGATCGAGAGACTCACCGGCAGCCCGCGCCGCCGATCGAGCACGCGGATCATGTCGGCGTTGAGCGGCGCATCATACGTCTGATGATCGCCGGAAAAGGCATATTTGCCTGCCAGCAGCTCTGCCATGATCCGGCCCTGGCGAAGCCCGTCGGCATCCGCCCCCGCGGCCGGGGCAAGCCGCCCCTCCATCTCTTTGAGCAAGGCGAAATAGGGATCGAGGCTGACGCCCTCATGATCGAGCGCGCTGAGATCGAGCGCGGCCAGATCGAGCGCAATGTCTTCATCATCGAGAAGACCGAGATGGCTGACGGCGGGGATCATGCCCTTATGGCGTAGCCGAAGCGGCCGCCCAATGCCATATATGACGAAGCCGGCGGAACGCTATCGCGCACCGCCGGCTCGGTCAGCCGTCATCGGAAGGGCTCAGCGCGAGGCGAGCCGGGTTCCTTCAGCCTTGACGGCCATCGCGACCTGCGACCGGGCCGACTTCAGGGCTGTGCTGCGGCACTGCGCAACGGCCATCCGGTCACCGCTATTGTCGGCGCAGACCTTACGGGCAGCGTGGTGGATGCGGCTGTCGAGCGCATCGACGCCGGCCTGGGTACCGAGGTTCAGATCGCCATAAGCGACCTTGACCGAGGGCGCCTCGGCGCGCAACGGCGTGGCAACGGCGAGAGTGAGCATGGTGGCGACCAGCGCAGCGGTGCCAGCGAGCGAGCGGTTTGCGAAGTTGAGCATTGGTAGATCCCTTTGTGTAGAAGTTGGTGATGCACAGTCCTTCGCACAAACCGTGCCAAATGAATTTCACCTGATTTTATTGATGTTTTCGGAAAATATTACATAACTCTGTTGCCAATGATTGGCAGAATTTCCGTACTCATGGTGTTTTTTCCAAATTGCAGCGAGATTGATCGCTTGTTCGCATTAAAGAGAGGAAAATGATGGGCCCGGTCTTCGATACCGTGTTCAACGAGCGGCTTGCCGAGTTGCTGGCCTGGCGCCGGGATGTCCGTCGGTTCCGAACGGATCCGGTGCCCCCGGGCCTGCTGGATCGACTGTTCGATGTCGTCCAGCTCTCCCCGTCAGTCGGCAACAGTCAGCCCTGGCGATGGGCGGCCGTCGACGATCCCGCGCGACGCCAGGCGGTCTGCGCCAATTTCCAGCGCTGCAACGATGTCGCGTTACACGAGCAGGCGGATGAGCGGCAGGCGGCTTATGCCGCTCTCAAGCTCGAGGGGCTGCGCACCGCGCCGGCGCAGTTCGCGATCTTCTGCGATGTCGAAACAGAGCAGGGCCATGGCCTCGGCCGCGCGACGATGCCGGAGACATTGGCCTATTCCACCGTCCTGGCTATCGCCGCCTTCTGGCTCGCGGCGCGCGCCCGCGGGCTTGGCGTCGGCTGGGTATCGATCCTCGATCCGGCCGCAATCAACGCAATCGTCGATGTCGATCCGGCGTGGCGCTTCATCGCCTATCTGTGTGTCGGCTGGCCTGAAGAGGAGCATATCGATCCCGAACTTGCCCGCCACGGCTGGCAAAGGCGCACCGATGCAGGACGCACGATCCTGCAGCGCTGAGGCTGTAACCTTCCGCCGCATCCTCCCGAAGTAGCATGTGCCACATCGGCAATAACCTTTCGGAGAGACATCATGACCATCACCAGATCCGGCGTCAGCTTCGCCGCCACCGCCGCCCTGATCGCGCTCGCGGGTGCGACCGCATCGGCCCCGTCCTTTGCCGCCGGCGCGAAGACCGTCCATTGCTACGGCGTCAACAGCTGCAAGGGCACGTCCGACTGCAAGACCGCGCACAATGACTGCAAGGGCATGAACACGTGCAAGGGACAGGGCTTCAAGGAAATGACCGCGAAGAAGTGCACCGCCGCCGGCGGCAGCCTGACCGAGATCAAGTGACGATCCGGCCCGGCTGCGCCACGTGGCCGGGCCACATTCTTACGCGAGGACATGGCAGATGGCGCCTTCGGCATTTCATGGTTTCGGCCTCGGGCTGCGCGCCCGGCATTATCCGGATTTTCTGGAAAGCCCGGTGGCGGTCGACTTCGTCGAGGTGATTTCCGAAAATTTCATGATCGACGGCGGCCGGCCGCTGAACATCCTCGGCCGCATACGCGAACGTCATCCCGTTGCACTCCACGGTGTATCGATGTCGATCGGATCGACGGACGGCATCGATCCCGACTATCTGGCGCGATTGAAGGCACTCGCGGATCGGATCGAGCCCCTGTTCGTGTCCGATCATCTGTGCTGGACGCGGATCTCCGGCTTCAATTCGCACGACCTGCTGCCACTGCCCTATACGCAAGAGGCGCTCGACCTGGTCTGCGCCAATGTCGATCGGGCACAACATGCATTGCAGCGGACGATACTGATCGAGAATCCCTCAAGCTATATCGCTTTCGACGGCGCGGATATGACCGAATGGGAATTTCTCGACGCCTTGTGCGCCCGCACCGGCTGCGATCTGCTGCTCGACGTCAACAATATCTTCGTGAGCGCGACCAATCATGGCTTCGATGCGATGGCCTATCTAAATGGCGTGCCGGCACAGCGCGTCCGGCAGATCCATCTTGCCGGACACAGCCGCCGCGGCGACATGCTGATCGATACGCATGACCAACCGGTGCCCGATCCGGTGTGGGCATTGTACGAAGCGGCGATCCGGCGGGTCGGCCCGGCGGCGACGATGATCGAGCGCGACGATGCGATTCCGCCGCTGGCCGAATTGCTCGGCGAGCTCGATGTCGCCCGATCGCATGCGCGCAACCGCGAAAGGCTGGCCGCATGAGCACCGCAATGCCATTGGCCGAATTGCAGCGCGGTTTCTACGATTGGCTGGTCGACGCGCCGACCGATTTCGCCAGACGGATCGGCGATCGGGCGGCCGCGGGGCTTAAGGTATATCAGCACAATTACCGCAGCCAGCTTGTCGCCTGTCTCGGCGAAACCTTCGAACATCTTCATGCCTGGCTCGGCGATGAGGCGTTCGCCGATGCCGCCCGCGCGCATATCCAACGCAACCCGCCTTATGGATGGACGCTCGGCATCTTCGGCGAAGGCTTCGATCGGACGCTCGCCACGCTCTATCCGGACGATCCCGAGGTCGCCGAACTGGCCTGGCTCGAATGGTCGCTGGCGCAGGCCTTCACCGGGCCGGATGCCGATGAGATCGCGCCAGAAGAATTGACCGGCATCGACTGGGATACAGCTCGGCTGATCTGTGCGCCCACCATGCGGATGCGGGCCGCGACGACGAACGCCGGCGCGATCTGGTCGGCCTTGTCAGCCGGCGAGGCGCCCCCGGCCGCAGCGCTGCTGCCCGAACGGGGCGCGATGCTGGTGTGGCGCAATCAGCTTACGCCCTGTTTCCGAACGATCGAAGCCGACGAGCAAAAGGCGCTGGAGCGGATAGCCGCGGGCACCGGCTTCGGCGAAATGTGCGCGCAACTGGCCGCACAAGCCGGCGAAGCGGGTATTCAGCTGGCGGGGATCATGTTGGGCCAATGGCTGCGCGACAGAGTCGTGATCGGCGTGTTGCCGCCTGCGTGATACGCGGCGCGGCTCGTTACCAGCGGCCGCCGGTGAACGGCGCGAACGACTGGTGATATTTGCCGACATGCGCCTGCGCATAGGCCTCGAACACGGTCTGGGGATCGCAACCGGTCTTCGAAGACTGCACTTTCTGGAACAAGGCAGCGTCCATCAAGCGCTGTGCGACCTCGAAATTGATCTCCCGGCCGCTCGCGTCGCGCACCATTGTCACTGTTATATTCTCCCCCAAACCCAGAGATTCATAGCACAATGTTGTTACGGCTCAATGTTGTACGGTACAAAGATTGCCGTGGACTTAAGGCGAGCAGGGCTTGAGGCCCCACAAGATTCATTGCGCTTCACTCTGCCGGATTGGACTGTATAGCGACTCGCACGATGGCGGCCCGCTGGTTGGGGTCAGCCGGGAGGGGGATAGAAGCCGGATGAGTTATCCGCAGACGCAGGGCCTGTACGATTCACGTAACGAGCATGACGCTTGTGGCGTCGGCTTTATCGTGAACATCAAGGGCGAGAAATCGCACGCCACCGTCCAGCGCGGTCTCGAGATTCTGGTCAATATCGATCATCGTGGCGCGGTGGGCGCCGATCCTTTGGTCGGCGACGGCGCGGGCATATTGATCCAGATTCCCGATGCGCTGCTGCGCAACTGGGCCAGCGAGACCGGCATCGACCTGCCACAGCCCGGCGAATATGCGGTCGCGATGTGCTTCCTGCCGCGCGATGCCGCTGCACGCGACGTCGCCACCGCCCATTTCGAGGCTTTGATCGCCAAGGAAGGCCAGAAGCTGCTCGGCTGGCGTGACGTGCCCGTCGACACCGACGGCCTCGGCAAGACCGTGCTCGAAGAAATGCCCGCGATCCGTCAGGCGATCATCGGCCGCGGTGAAGGCCTCGACGATCAGGATGCCTTCGAGCGCAAATTGCTCGCGATCCGCAAGCAGACCCAGAATCCGCTCAAGGAACTGGCTAAAAAGCAGAATTTGCCGGGGCTCAGCGAATTCTACATGCCATCTTTTTCGACACGCACCGTCGTTTACAAGGGGCTGCTGCTCGCCGGGCAGGTCGGCAGCTTCTATCGCGACCTCGCCGATCCGCTGACCCAATCGGCGCTGGCTTTGGTCCACCAGCGTTTCTCGACCAACACCTTCCCGTCGTGGAAGCTTGCCCACCCCTATCGCTACATCGCGCATAATGGCGAGATCAACACGGTGCGCGGCAATGTGAACTGGATGAACGCGCGCCGCCGCACGCTGGAATCGGAGCTGCTCGGCCCCGATCTCGACAAGATGTGGCCGCTGATTCCGCACGGCCAGTCCGATACCGCCTGCCTCGACAATGCCCTCGAACTGCTCGTCGCGGGCGGCATCGCCTTGCCGCAGGCCGTGATGATGCTGATCCCCGAGGCGTGGGCAGGCAATGCGCTGATGTCGCCCGAGCGCAAGGCATTCTACGAATATCATGCCGCGTTGATGGAGCCGTGGGACGGCCCCGCCGCGATCGCCTTCACCGATGGCCGTCAGATCGGCGCGACGCTCGACCGCAACGGCCTGCGCCCGGCCCGCTTCGTCGTGACGGACGACGACCATGTCATCATGGCGTCGGAGTCCGGCGTGCTGCCGGTGGCCGAGGAGAATATCGTCCGCAAATGGCGGCTCCAGCCCGGCAAGATGCTGCTGATCGACCTCGAAGAAGGCCGGATCATCGAGGACGAAGAGATCAAGGCCAAGCTCGCCGGTGCCGCGCCTTATGCGCAATGGCTGGAAGCGACGCAGTATAAGCTGGAGGAACTCGACGTCGCGGCGGCACCGCCGGCTACGCCCAACGATCCCGATCGGCTGCTCGATCGCCAGCAGGCGTTCGGCTACAATCAGGAAGATGTCGGCAAGTTCCTCGAGCCGATGGCGCGCAATGCCGAAGATCCGATCGGATCGATGGGCACCGACACCCCGATCGCAGTGCTTTCGAGCCGGTCGCGGCTGCTCTACGATTATTTCAAACAGAATTTCGCACAGGTCACCAACCCGCCGATTGATCCGATCCGCGAGGAACTGGTGATGTCGCTGGTGTCGATGATCGGCCCGCGCCCGAATCTGCTGGGCAGGCAGGCGGGCATGCACAAGCGGCTCGAAGTCGCGCAACCGATCCTGACCGACATGGATCTGGCCAAGATCCGTTCGGTTTCCGAAGCGCTCGACGGCGCATTCCGCACCGAGACGATCGACATCACCTGGTCCGCGCAAAGCGGGGCCGCGGGTCTCGAACTGGCGCTCAAGGAAATGTGCTGGGCGGCGACCGAAGCCGTGCTCGCCGATCACAACATCCTGATCCTTTCGGACCGCGCGGCGAGCGAGGACAGGATCGCGATTCCGGCGGCGCTGGCCACCGCGGCCGTGCACCATCATCTGATCCGCCAGGGCCTGCGCATGCAGACCGGCCTCGTCATCGAGACCGGCGAGGCGCGCGAAGTCCACCATTTCTGCGTGCTCGCGGGCTATGGTGCCGAGGCGGTCAATCCATGGCTGGCGTTCGAGACGCTCGAGGACATCCGCGTCCGGCAGAACCTGCCCTTGTCATCCTATGAGGTGCAGAAGAATTACATCAAGGCGGTCGGCAAGGGCATCTTGAAGGTCATGTCCAAGATGGGCATTTCGACCTACCAGAGCTATTGCGGCGCGCAGATTTTCGACGCGATCGGCCTGTCATCGGCCTTCGTCGACAAATATTTCACGGGCACAACCACGACGATCGAAGGCGTCGGCCTGGCCGAAATCGCCGAGGAAACCGTCCGCCGCCATCGCGATGCTTATGGCAATAATCCGATCTACAAATCGATGCTCGATGTCGGCGGCAACTATGCCTATCGCATCCGTGGCGAGGATCATGCCTGGACGCCGACCAGCGTATCGAAGCTGCAGCATGCGGTGCGCGGCAATCGCGCGAGCGACTATGCCGAGTTCGCCGCCAGCATCAACGAGCAGAGCGAGCGGCTGCTGACGATCCGCGGCCTGATGACGCTGAAACCGGCCGACAAGCCGCTGTCGATCGACGAGGTCGAGCCGGCGGCGGAGATCGTCAAGCGCTTCGCAACCGGCGCGATGAGCTTCGGTTCGATCAGCCGCGAGGCGCACACCACGCTCGCGATCGCGATGAACCGGATCGGCGCCAAATCGAACACCGGCGAAGGCGGCGAGGAGCCCGATCGCTTCGTGCCGATGGCCAATGGCGATTCGATGCGATCCGCGATCAAGCAGGTCGCATCCGGCCGGTTCGGCGTGACCGCCGAATATCTGGTCAATGCCGACGACATCCAGATCAAGATGGCGCAGGGCGCGAAGCCCGGCGAAGGCGGGCAGCTGCCCGGCGACAAGGTCAACAAGAATATCGCCAAGGTGCGCCATTCGACCCCCGGTGTCGGCCTGATCTCGCCGCCGCCGCATCACGACATCTATTCGATCGAAGATCTCGCGCAGCTCATCCATGATCTGAAGAACGTCAACGATCGCGCCCGCATTTCGGTGAAGCTCGTCTCCGAAGTCGGCGTCGGCACGGTCGCCGCCGGTGTTTCCAAGGCGCGCGCCGATCATGTCACGATCTCCGGCTATGAGGGCGGCACCGGCGCATCGCCGCTGACGTCGCTCACCCATGCTGGCAGCCCCTGGGAAATCGGCCTCGCCGAGACCCAGCAGACCCTGCTGCTCAACGGGCTGCGCAGCCGCATTGCGGTGCAGGTCGACGGCGGGTTGCGCACCGGCCGCGACGTCGCGATCGGCGCATTGCTTGGCGCCGACGAATTCGGCTTCGCGACCGCACCCCTGATCGCCGCCGGCTGCATCATGATGCGCAAATGCCATCTGAACACCTGTCCGGTCGGCGTCGCGACGCAGGATCCGGTGCTGCGTACGCGCTTCACCGGCCAGCCCGAACATGTGATCAACTACTTCTTCTTCGTCGCCGAGGAACTCCGCCGGATCATGGCGGATATGGGCTTCCGCACGTTGAGCGAGATGACCGGCCGCGTCGACCGGATCGACATGAACAAGGCCGTCAGCCACTGGAAGGCGCAGGGCATCGATCTCGGCAAGATCCTGCATCAGGTGAAGCTGCCCGAAGGCGCGCCGCTGCGGAACACCGGCGGCCAGGACCATGGCCTCGATCTGGCGCTCGATCGCGAGCTGATCGCGGCATCGGCCGCTGCGCTCGATAGCAAGGAGCCGGTGCGGATCGAACGGCCCGTCCGCAACGTCAACCGGACCGTCGGCGCAATGCTGTCGGGCGAAGTCGCGCGGCGCTACGGCCATGCCGGCCTGCCCGAAAACAGCATCGTCATCCGGCTATCCGGCGTTGCCGGCCAAAGCTTCGGCGCGTTCCTCGCGCATGGCGTGACCCTGGAACTGACCGGCGACGGCAATGACTATGTCGGCAAGGGCCTGTCGGGCGGCCGCATCATCGTGCGCCAGCCGGCGCATATCACTCGCAACCCGCTGGAAAATATCATCGTCGGCAATACCGTGCTTTACGGCGCGATCGCGGGCGAAGCCTATTTCCAGGGTGTGGCGGGCGAACGTTTCGCGGTTCGCAACTCGGGAGCGATCGCGGTCGTCGAGGGCACCGGCGATCATGGCTGCGAATATATGACGGGCGGCGTGGTGGTCGTGCTCGGCAAGACCGGGCGCAACTTCGCGGCCGGCATGTCGGGCGGCATCGCTTATGTTTACGACAGCGATGGCCAGTTCCGCGCCTTGTGCAACCCGGCGATGGTCGACATCGAACCGATCTCGATAGAGCGCGACGATGATGACGGCTCCGGCCGTCCCGCGCAGCGCCCCACCGACGTCAGCGACTATGGCATGGGCGACGTGCTACGCCACGATGCCGATCGGCTGCGCATCCTGCTGGAGCGGCACGTGCTCCACACCGGAAGCGCACAGGCGAAGGCGCTGCTCGAAGACTGGCCGACAACCATCAGCCACTTCGTCAAGGTCATGCCGCGCGACTATCGGCGCGCTTTGCAGCAGATCGAGGCCGAGCGGATCGCCGCCGCCGCCGTCGCTGCAGAATAATCGGAGAATTTTTGAGATGGGCAAGGCCACCGGCTTCCTGGAAATCGAACGGCGCGACCGCGGCTATGACAAGCCGGAGAAGCGGCTGAAGAACTGGAGCGAGTTCGTCAAACCGCTCGGCGAGACCGAAATTCGCGATCAGGCCGCGCGCTGCATGAATTGTGGCATTCCTTATTGTCACAATGGCTGTCCGGTGAACAACATCATCCCGGACTGGAACCATCTGGTCTATGAGGATCAGTGGCGTTCGGCGCTCGACGTGCTGCATTCGACCAACAATTTCCCCGAATTCACCGGCCGCATCTGCCCGGCGCCGTGCGAGGCAAGTTGCACGCTCAACATCGACGATTCGCCGGTCACGATCAAAACGATCGAATGCCAGATCGTCGATCGCGGATGGGAAGAAGGCTGGATCTTGCCCCAGCCGCCCAGGATCAGGACCGGCAGGCGGGTGGCCGTGGTCGGATCGGGCCCCGCCGGTCTCGCCTGCGCGCAACAGCTCGCACGCGCCGGCCACGCCGTGACCGTGTTCGAGAAGAATGACCGGGTCGGCGGGCTGATGCGGTACGGCATTCCCGACTTCAAGATGGAAAAACACCTGATCAACCGCCGCGCACAGCAGATGGAGGCCGAAGGCGTCACCTTCCGCACCAGCGTCGAGATCGGCGTGATGATGTCGGTCGACAGCCTGCAGGAAAATTTCGACGCGGTGGTGATGGCGGGCGGCGCGGAAAAGCCCCGCCTGCTCGATATCCCCGGCTCCGAACTGTCCGGCGTGCGGCTGGCGATGGAATTTCTGACCCAGCAGAACAAGCGCAATGCCGGCGACGACGAAGTCCGCGCCGCGCCGCGCGGCTCGCTGACCGCGACCGGCAAACACGTCATCGTCATCGGCGGCGGCGACACCGGATCGGATTGCGTCGGCACATCGAACCGGCAGGGTGCCGCCTCGGTCACCCAGCTCGAAATCATGCCGAAGCCGCCCGAGCGCGAGGATAAGGCATTGAGCTGGCCGAACTGGCCGCTGCGCCTGCGCACGTCATCGAGCCATGAGGAAGGCTGCGACCGCGACTGGGCGGTGCTGACCAAGCGCGCAACCGGATCGGCCGACAAGATCGAAGCGCTCGAATGCGTCCGCGTCGAATGGGTGAACGGGCGCATGGAGGAAATCGCCGGCAGCGAATTCGCGCTGAAGGCCGATCTCGTCCTGCTCGCGATGGGCTTCACCGGCCCGATCCAGGCCGGGATGATCGAGCAGTCCGGCGTCACGCTCGACGCGCGCGGCAACGTCCAGGCGACCATGCAGGATTACAGGACCAGCCGTGATGGCGTGTTCGCATGCGGCGACATGCGGCGCGGCCAGTCCCTCGTCGTATGGGCGATCCGCGAGGGCCGCCAATGCGCCCGCGCGGTCGATCTGGAGCTGATGGGCACCAGCGAACTGCCGCGTTAGAGTTTTTCGGGCACAGACCGACGAAAGTCGGAAAACTCTAAGTCAGCAGGAAGGCGATGGCGACGGCGGCCATGACCGCTGTCGCCAGCCAGCCGCCGCCTGCCAGTTTGCGGGAAATCGCCAGGCGCCCCATGATGCGCCGGTTGCGCGCGATGATCATCACGACGGTCATCAACGGCGCGGCCAACATGCCGTTCACCACCGCCGCCCAATAGAGCGCCTTCATCGGATCGATCGCGACGAAGTTCAGCGCAAGCCCGCCGATCGTGGCCGCGGCGATTGTGGCGTAGAATGCCTTTGCCTCGCGCGGTTGCCGATCGAGCCCCTCAACCCAGCCGAACGTCTCGCTGACCGCATAGGCCGCGGAGCCCGCCAGGATCGGCACGGCAAGCAGGCCGGTGCCGATGATCCCGATCGCAAACAAGGCGAAGGCGAATTCGCCCGCGATCGGCCGCAGCGCTTCGGCCGCTTCGGCCGAAGTCGCGACATTGACGATACCGTGCGCATGCAAAGTGGCGGCGGTCGCGATGACGATGAACAATGCGGTAAGATGCGAAAAGCCCATACCGACCAGCGTATCGATGCGGATTCGCGTGAGTTCGGGTCCCGCCGAGCGTGGCGAGATACAGAGCGGCTTGACGTGGCGGCGATGCTGCTCCTCCACCTCCTGACCCGCCTGCCAGAAGAAGAGGTAAGGGCTAATCGTCGTGCCGAGAATGGCGACCAGCGCCATCGCATGGTCGCGATCGAACCGGAATTGCGGAATCACCGTCTGATGCAAGGCCGTCGCCCATGGCACATGCGAGACGAACACGACCGCCACGTAGGAAAAGAGCGACAGCGTCGTCCATTTCAGGATCTGCGCATAGCGGCTGTAGCTGAGGAAGGTTTCCAGCAATATGCTGACGATGCCGAATACGACCGTGAACAGCAGCACCGGGCCGGGTATCAGCAGCGCCAGCGCAGCCCCCATCGCCCCAAGATCGGCACCAAGGTTGATCACATTCGCGATCAGCAGCAGCACCACCACCGAACGCAGCAGCCAGGGCGAATAATGCCGCCGCAGATTTTGCGCGATGCCGAGGCCCGTCACCGATCCGATCTGCGCGCAGATCGCCTGGATCGACGCGAGCAAGGGATATCCGAACAACATCGTCCAGGCCATGCCATAGCCGAATTGCGCGCCGACCTGGCTGTAGGTCGCGATCCCGCTCGGATCATCATCCGCAGCACCGGTGACGAGCCCCGGGCCCAAAGCACCGACCAAGGCTTTTCCCCAATGACGGGGAGCCTGTTCCTCGCTGCTCGCGCCCTTGTCCGGCTTGATCACCCGCTCGTTCAAACGCCGTCCCCTAATATTTCAGCCCGACGAGCGGCCCCTGCCTCGCGACGCGAGCAAGATGATCGAACCGGATCGTTCAAATGCAGACCTGTCACGTTCAGACGGCCAGTTAACGCCAGGCACCCGACGACACCTTACGCAATAGTCCGCGGCCGGAAGCCGCAACCGTCCGCCGCTACAGCAGGTTGATCGCGATCTTGCCAAAGAAGTTGCCGCTTTCCAGATGACGCATCGCATCGGGCAGACGATCGAGATCATAAGCCACATCGACGACCGGGCGAATGCCGTGCAGAGCAGCGAAAGCCAGCATCACCTCATGCTGCCCGCGATGGCCGACGGCGATCGGAGCGACCGGCTTGCCGGGATCGAGTCCCCAGCTCGCGGAGCCCTCCAGCATGCCGACCGCGGCGATGATCCCGCCGTCGTTTATCATCGTCGCTGCCGTTTCCAACCCGGCGGCGCCGACGACATCGACGAGAATGTCGACACCCCGCCCGCCCAGCGCGTGGCGCGCGGCGGCGGCCCAATCCGGGGTCGTGCGATAGTTGATCAATATGTCCGCCCCCAGCGCGCGGGCACGATGCAGCTTGGCACTGGACGAGGAGGTGATCACGACATGCCCCCCTGCCGCCTTCGCCCATTGCAGCGCGGCGAGCGACACCCCGCCCGTACCCTGCACCAGAACCCATTCGCCGGCCGCCAGCGGCCGCGGCCCGAACAGCGCGTTCCACGCCGTCAGCCCCGCGCAGGGCAAGGTCGCCGCTTCCAGATCGCCCAGTTTATCGGGAATGAGGCACAGGCTTTCGGCATCGAAGGCCCCGTAGCTCCGCGCTACGCCATCGATCGGGCCGCCCAGCATCGCCGCCGTCGGCGTCGATCCTTTGAACCAGCCGAGCGCGAACAGCGGGCTCACCCGATCGCCCGGCTTGATCCGCGTGACGCCTTCGCCCACGGCTTCCACCTCGCCCACGGCGCAGGATAACGGAACATAATAGGGTTCCTTGACGCCGGACAATTGGCCTTTCACCATCAGCAGATCGCGATAATTGAGCGTTGCCGCCTTGAGCCTAAGCAAGGCCTCGCCAGGACCGGGTATGGGCATTGGCAGTTCGACGAGGGAGATTGAATCGATTCCCGCTCCGCCTTTTGCAATGGCTGCTTTCATCACCAGCGGCCCCTCCCCTGCAGCGGGCGCGTGACCCCCGCCGATTATTGTCCATCAATTGCGAAATCACGATCTGCACCCTTGGCGCGTCTGCTTCAAGAATGTCGCCTGCTTATTCATCTGATTTCCATAGGATAGGCCGGTATCTTCACGGGCGGCACCTGCTATGGTGGCCACAAGAAGACATGGACGGCGGGATCTTGATCGGAACGGGGCAGAGCTGGAGATTTCGCCGCGCCAGATGGTTCGGTATGCTTGTACTGGCATGGTGTGGCGCCATGCTTGCGGGCGATCCCGGGCTCACCGCCAATCGCTGGGACGGCTTGGCGACAACGGTTTTCCGCAACTACGGCCGTGATGAGGGACTGCCCCATCCCGTGCCGACGGCACTGGCACAGGACCATGCCGGCTTCATCTGGATCGGCACGCAAGGCGGGCTTGCGCGCTGGGACGGCTACCGCTTCGTCGCGTATAAGGCGAATCCGGCCGTGCCGGGCAGCCTGCCCGACGACTTCATCCAGACGCTGCATGTCGATCCGGCGGGCCGGCTGTGGATCGGCACGAGCGCCGGCGGCCTCGCACGTTTTGACGCCGCGCGGGGCCGGTTTGTTGCGGTGCCGATCGGTCCCTCGACCGGGCGAACCCATATCGGGGCGATCGCGGACGATGGGCATGGTGGCCTGTGGATAGGCTCGGATACCGGCCTGCATCAGCTGAACCCCATCGACGGCACGGTTCGCACGCTGTACCTCGGTCTGCCGGGAGGCCGGGTGCAGGCCCTGCTGCGCGATCGTGCGGGCGCACTCTGGATCGGCACGGCATCGGGCCTCGTCCGGCGCGCGACGGGATCGCAAGGCTTTGCCGCGATACCGCTCGCCACGGCGGGAACAGGTGTTTCGTCTCTGCTCGAGGATCGGGACGGCCGGATCTGGATCGGCACCGTGCGGCAGGGCCTGTTCGTTATCGATCGCCCGAACGCGCGGCCACGGCGGATCGGCACCGGATCGCATCTGCCATCCGCATCGGTATCGACGATCTGCATCGCGGGGCCCCACGAAATCTGGGCGGGACTGCGCGGCGACGGGATCATGGCGATCGATACCGTCACCGGCACGGTAAGGCCGATCCGCCACGACCGGATGGTGCCGAACAGCCTCGCCCACAACGACGTCTGGGCATTGCTGCGCGACAATGCCGGTTCCGTCTGGGTGGGCGGCATCGGCGGACTCGGCTATCACCCCCACGATGCAGGCCTGATCGCGACCGTTTTCGGATCGCAGGAACGATCGGGCGGATTCAGTGCCTCCGATATCCTGTCGGTGATGGCCACGCGAAGCGGCCGGATCTGGGTCGGCTATCTCGATGGCGGCGCCGACGTGATCGATCCTCTGCGCGGCCGGGTCGGCGCGCTCAGACCGGACCCCACCCATCCGGCACAAGCATTGCCGCCCGATGCAATGTTCGCGATGGCGGAAGGCCGCGGCCGCACCATCTACCTCGGCACCCGCCGCGGCCTTTACGTGACCGATCCGGATGCCCGTGCGGCACGGCTCGTGGCGCTGCCCGGACGCGAACCGCATCTGTCGGTCACCGCGCTCACCTTCGACGCCGGCCTGTTGTGGGTCGGCGGTGAAGACGATGGCCTTTGGGGAGTCGTGCCGGGGCGAGGGGCCGGCGATCCGGGCCGGCTCGTCTTCGGACCAGCCGAATCCGCGAAACTATCCGACAAAGGGATAGACGTCATCCTGCGCGGCACGGGGCCGGATCTTTGGGTGGGCACGCGCAACGGACTTAGCCGGATCGATCTGGCCACCCGCGCAATCGAAACGATTGCCGCCGATCCGTCCGATCACGATGCCCTGCCGGGTCGTTTCGTGGTCGCGCTGCTCATCGACCGAAAGGGGCGGCTGTGGGTCGGCACGTTCGGCGGCGGTTTGGCGGTGATGACCGGACGGAGCGCTGACGGCCGGCCGCGATTCCACCGGATCGGCCTTGCCCAGGGACTTCCGCATCTCAACATCGACAGCTTGCAGATGGATGGCACCGGCACGATCTGGGCCGGCACGGACAATGGGCTGGCCCGGATCGATCCGTCGACATTCGCAATACGCACACTGCGGAGGGCCGACGGAGCACCACTGATCGACTATTTCGCAGGTGCCGGCGCGACCGATACCGCTGGCGAAGCGCTCTTCGGTGCAAAGGGTGGCCTGACGATCGTGCGGCCGGGCCGCCTTCCGCGTTGGACCTTCCAGCCGCCGATCGTGGCGACCGATGCGCGGATCGGCGGGGCCGTCCTGCCCGTTGGCCCCTTGAACGGCGCGAGCGCCGTCGCGCCGCTGACCCTCACACCCGCAACGAACAGCCTTGCCGTCGAGTTCGCCGCACTCGATTTTTCGGCACCCGAGCAAAATCGCTACGCCTATCGGCTCGATGGTTTCGATCGCGACTGGACGCAGACCACTGCCGACCGCCGGCTCGCAGTCTACACCAACCTTCCGCCGGGTGCTTACAGCTTGCGGCTGCGCGGCACCAACCGCGACGGCCGGTGGACGGGGCGCGACCTTTCCATACCGATCCGGGTGCTACCGGCGTGGTATCAGCGCCTGTGGTTCAGGTTGATGATGGCGGCGGCGTTCGTCGCGGCGATCATCGCCCTCGTCCGGTGGCGAACCGCCTGGCTTCGGCGCCGCCAGGCCGAACTCGAACGCCAGGTCGCCGATCGAACGACCGATCTACGCGCCGCCAATGAGCAGCTTGCCCAACTCGCGATCACCGATCCGCTGACCGGCTGCGCAAACCGGCGGCATTTCATGGAGCGCGCGCAGGAATTGACGGCGCTCGCGCGCCGGCACGGCACGCCGCTCAGCATGGCCATCCTCGATCTCGACGATTTCAAGCGGGTCAATGACGAACATGGCCACCCCGGCGGCGACGCGGCGCTGATCAGGGCGGGCCACATCATCACCGCACATCTGCGCTCGACAGATCTGGTGGGGCGTATCGGCGGCGAAGAGTTCGCGCTTCTGATACCCCACACCACTGCTCCCAATGCCGGAAGGCTCGCGGAGCGTCTCCGCGCGGAGATTGCCGACGGGGTGGTCGAGGTCGATGGCGCGCGCATCGGGATCACCGCGAGCATCGGTGTAACCCAACTGCGCCCCGATGAGGATTTCGACAACCTCTACATCCGCACCGACGCAGTGCTTTACACAGCGAAACAGGCGGGCCGTAATCGCGTCGAGATGGTGCCCGCCGCCGAATGATCAGATGGACGGGCCCGGCCGACGGATGGAAGCCGCCGGTTCGGCAATCTCCCAGAGAGATATGCCGAGTAACGCAGATCGCCTGAAGAAAAGCCTCATCATGGCTGACTACCATCCAGCGCAGGGGATTCGAGACCGCCGTTCCTTTCCGGGGTTCGATCACGCGTTGTGGAAGGTTTCCTCACCCGCGAGCCGGGTGCGATGCATCAGGCGTCCGCTGTCGGCGCCATAAGGGAGCGCCCGGTGCATCGTCCCGGTATTGTCCCAGATGACGATGTCGCCGACCGACCATTTGTGGCGATAGACGAACTGCGGCTTCGTCGCCCAATCCCTGAGGCGCATCAGGAGGTCCATGCTATCCTCCGGCGGCCAGCCGAGGACATATTCCGCGGTCGCCCCCAGCACCAGCGACTTGCGGCCGTTGCGGTGCTTCCACACCAGCGGCAGGTCGGCGCCGCGCTGGCGCAGCCGCTGATAATGGTCGTAGGACATCTCCGGGAGATGGGATCGCCGGTTCGCCACTGGTGAGTGGTGCACGACAACGTCTTCGACGATCGCTTTGTCCTCGTCGGACAGATCATCATAAGCGGCATATGTGCTGCAAAATTCGGTCTCGCCGCCAACGGACGCCAGACGCTTTGCGCTCAGGATCGAGGCAAAGATCGGAACATCCGCCGTCGTGCCGTCGATGTGCCAGAGAAATGAAGCCTGGAGCGAATCCGCCATCTTCGTTTCTCTGGGATCGAGGCTCACTTTGAAGATCTCGCCATCAACGCCATCTTCCAGCGCGAAGATGCCCAGCGTCCTGGTGAAGGCGACCTGCTCGTCATCGGTCATGTTGACCTGCGGGAAGACGAGCACGCCGCGACTGGCCAGCAACGAACGAATTTCCTTCGCGTAGCGTCCGTCGAGCAAGGATGCGGGATCGATCCTGATCTCGGTGCCGACACGCGGAGTCAGCTCTGCCGTCGCGAACGGCATCCGATCCGCATATTCCGATGTTGTCCTCGGGGAGTTGCCTGTCATCATCTCGGACCGATCCTTGTTGCCTGCGACCGCCTCAGCCCATCCGCTGGGTCACCCCGGCATCGACGGGAAGAAGCACGCTCGTGATGTAGCTCCCATCCGGCCCCACCAGGAACAATGTGCTCTTTGCGATGTCCCAGGCGGTTCCCTCAATTCCCAGCGAGGTCCGCTTGGCCAGCGCCTTGTTGAGCGTTTCGACGTCGAGCCCCGATTTCGCCAACACGCCGGCGCGCATCGGCGTGTTGATCATGCCAGGCGCCACGCAGTTCACGCGGACGCCCAACGGGCCGTAAACTGCGGCAATGTCGGTCATCAAACCGTGCAGGCCGCCCTTGGAAGCGGAATAAGCGGCAGATCCCTTGGCGCCCCCCTGCCCCCGCAACGCCGCGATCGAGGTGATGAAGATCACCGATCCTCCCCCGCGCTTTATGATCTCCGGGATCGCCGCCTTGGACAGCATGAAGGGCGCGGTGAGATTGATCGCCAGCATCTGCTGGTAGAGTTCGGGCGTCGTATCGAGAAGGCTCGTCGACGACGACATTGCCGCATTGTTGATCAGGATATCGACCCCGCCATAGATTGCCACGGCCTCGTCCACGATGCGCTGGCATTCCGGGATCTGGCCGAGATCGGCAACGACGATCGTCGCCTCGCCGCCTTCCGATCTGATCAGATCCAGCGTTTCCTGTGCCCGATCCTGGAATTTGTCGACCAGGATGACCTTGGCCCCTTCCCGGGCCAGGAGGATGGAAATCGCTTTTCCGGTTCCGACACCGGGGCCGCTGGATCCCGCCCCGGTGACGATCGCCACCTTCCCTTCGAGTTTCTTCTCCACTTCGGCCATGCGCCACCCGCCTCTTCGGACCATTGGTTTCATTCGACGCAAGCCGTGCGTCATTCGGACAGATTCTCCGAGCGGTCTGCTTCTATGCCTTGACGACCGGCATCCCGACCTTCGCGCCGATACCGACATGAATGCAGTCCTTCATGTCGATTATCTGATCGATATGAGCTGCTATATTTTCAACGCTCATGTCCTCGCCTCTGAAACCCTCATTTTCCATGATGGCCATTCGCATCACTTGTTTCCCGCCGCTCACCAGGAGAACGCCATTCAGCGTGCAGGACTCATGCGCGAGGTAAATAGCCGCCGGCGACGACAGTTCCGAAGGAAACATCGCCATATTCTTCACGAAGTCTTCGGCCGGACGGTCATAGACGTGAGCAAGCACGTCGGGCGCCGACAGGCGGGTGGCGATACGCGGTGCAAAGCCGTTGACGCCAACGCCATGAAATTTGGCTTCCGCGGCCAGCGACAGGGTGAGACCGATCACGCCCGCCTTCGCACCGCCATAGCCCGTGCCCCGTTCATGCATGCCGGTCGGACCTTCGGAAATGGTATTCACCAACCGTCCGTTGCCAGCCTTGACGAGATGCGGCCAGGCAGCCTTCGTTACATAGACCGTGCCGAGATAGTGCACCTCGTTCAGCAACTCGAATTGCTCGAGCGTCTGTTCTTCGAACAGTTCCGGCATACTGTTGCCGGCGTTGTTGATGAGGATATCGAGGCGGCCGTATGAATCGAGCGCGAGTTCCACCATGCGCGCCGCGCCGGCCCGGTCATTCACCTTCTCGAAGGATGCAACAGCCTCGCCGCCCGCCGCTTTGATCTCGGCCACAACTTCGCTGGCAGGTGCGTTTGACGCGCCCGAACCCCCATCCAGAGCAACGCCCGGATCGACCACCACGACCTTCGCGCCGCGCGCCGCCAATGTCAGTGCATGGATACGACCGACCCCGCGGCCCCCGCCGGTAATGATCGCGACTTTCCCGTCGAACCGCAATTCACTCATCGTTTTTCCTCTCCAGAGAGCAGCTTCAAGACCGATTTGCGTCAATTGTAGCCCTCGCAGCGCTTAAGGCAATTGCCTTATACCGATCGCACGAGAATAATGTACCCTCGCCGATGCGAAGGAGAGAGATGACGGGCAGCGATTCCAACACGCGACGCGCCCACGGGCGAGACGCAACCTACATCGCCCTGATCGAAGCCGCCGAAATGCTGTTCGGGCAATCGGGCGTCGATGGCGTGACGACCCGCGAGATCCAGGAGGCGGCGGGATCGGCCAACAAAAACGTCATTTCCTATTATTTTGGCAGCAAAGAAGCACTGGTGAATGCCATCTACCGGCATCGAATGCCGGCCATGGAGGCACGGCGGGCCGAACTGCTGGAAGCGCTCGATCGATCGGGGACGGGGAAGGATCTGGCCGCCCTGCTCGACGCGCATTATCGCCCTCTGCTCGAACAGACCGACGTCCACGGTCGGCATAGCTACAGCCGCTTCCTTTCGGCACTTCATTCCGGATGGGGACATACGCGCCTGAACGTCCGCCAGGACTATCAGGTAACCGAAACGCTGGTCCGGCGGATGAAGGAACTCCTGCCCGCGAGCGTAGCCGGGCGGCTGGAGCACCGGTTGCGCATCGTCTATATGATGATCGCGGCCGCGTTGCGGATCATCGACGAGCATCAGGCCGAACATGCTCTAAGCGCGCATCACCTTTTTTCAGAAGCCGTACATATGGCCGCTGCGGCGCTTCGGGCGCCCTTGGACCCGACAACCGAAAACCCGCCACGCTGAACAACGCAAAAGCGGCGACATAACCTGTTCCTCAGAAGGCGGGCACGCCATGTCGCCGCAGGCTCTCCTCGTTCAGGCTGCGCCCGAGGCCCGGACCACGAACCTCCAGTCGACCATCGCTGTCCGGCTCTGGCGCATCGCTGACGACCGGATGCCACCAGTCGAACACCTCCACCGGCATGCTCTCCGGCAATGCCCCCAGCAGGTGCAGCGATTCGTGCGCGAAGGTATGCGAACCGATCTCACACCCCAGCGCCTGGAGCGTGCGAGCCGCCTCTAGGAAACGCAGCGGGCCGCCCAGATATTGAACGTCGAGGATCAGCCGGGTGATCCCGATTTGCCTCAGCGCAAGCAGTTCGGAAAGTGAGATGCAGGCTTCCCCTGCAGCGACCAGTTCCTTAAAGGCCGCACCGTCGATCGCGTGGTACGGCATGGGATCCTCGATCCACATCGGCTCGCGCGAGCGCCCCTGCATAAATTGGCGGGTCCGCGTCGGGCTATATTTGAAGTGGGCCTCGACCGCGATCGAGCGAGGCTCGGGAAAAACCTCGCACAGAGCTTCAAAACGAGCTTCATCCTCTTCGCCGGGCAGGCCCAGACGCATCTTCGCCTTGCGGAAGCCGCGCTGACGAGCGGCACGGGCCTCTTCGACGAGCTCCGCCGTCGACACATCGGAGAAGAATCCGCTGGTATAGGCATCAAGCGGGGTCCGATGCCCGGCACCGCTCCAGAGGGCGGCGCACGCCTGCCCGCACGTCTGGCCCAGAAGATCCCAGGCGGCCATGCTGATCGCGCAGACTGCCGAGCGCCCCGCCTGATCCCCCATCATGCCACTGTCGAGACGCTCGATCTGGATCAGCCGGTCAAGGTTGCCGCCGCGCTCGTCGAGCAGGGCGGTCATGATCCCGGCCACCCGATGCATCACATCGGCGCTGTTCGTCTGGGCATAAGCAACACCCTCCGCGCCCTCGTCACCCCGCAACCTGAGCGCCACCGCAAAGACCCGCTCGAACGGCCCGGCCGGCGTGCCGAACGCGCGCGGCAGCGGAATCTCCAACTTCCACAATTCGTGGCGCACGCGGTCAGCGGTCATGGCAGCTCCAGGCGCTCGATCAGCGCAGCAAAGTCATCCGAGCCGATCGCGCAGGACAGGCAGCGCCGTATCACCGCTTCTCGGACGCCGCCGCCCTCTCATTCCCACTCGATCGTGCCCGGCGGCTTCGATGTCAGATCATAGGTCACGCGGTTGATCCCCGCCACTTCGTTGACGATCCGCGTCGCGACGCGCCCGAGGAAGGCGGAATCGAATGGATAGACGTCGGCGGTCATGCCATCGGTCGACGTGACGGCGCGCAACGCACAGACATAGTCGTAGGTGCGGCCATCGCCCATCACCCCGACCGAGCGGACCGGCAGCAGCACCGCGAACGCCTGCCAGATCGCGTCGTACAGGCCGGCGCGGCGGATCTCGTCAAGATAGACGGCGTCGGCCTTGCGCAGGATGTCGCAACGCTCCTTCGTCACCTCGCCCGGGATGCGGATAGCAAGGCCGGGGCCCGGGAAGGGATGGCGACCGACGAAGATTTCGGGGAGGCCGAGTTCGCGGCCGAGCAGCCGGACCTCATCCTTGAACAGTTCGCGCAGCGGTTCGACCAGCTTCATGTTCATCCGCTCGGGCAGGCCGCCGACATTGTGGTGGCTCTTGATCGTAACCGACGGGCCGCCGGTGAAGCTGACGCTTTCGATCACGTCGGGATAGAGCGTGCCCTGCGCGAGGAAATCGGCGCCTCCGACCTGGCGCGCCTGATCCTCAAACACCTCGATGAAGGTCTTGCCGATGAATTTGCGCTTGGCTTCCGGGTCCGTCACGCCCTTCAGGCCGTTCAGGAACAAGGTCTCGACATTCACATGGACGAGCTTGATGCCGTAATGTTCGCGGAACAGGCTGACCACCTGATCGGCCTCACCCATCCGCATCAGCCCATGGTCGACGAACACGCAGGTGAGCTGATCGCCGATCGCCTCATGGATCAGCACCGCCGCCACCGCCGAATCGACGCCGCCCGAAAGCCCGCAGATCACGCGGCCATCGCCAACCTGCTTGCGGATTTCGGCGATCTTGGTTGCGCGGAATTCCGCCATTGTCCAGTCGCCGGCAAGCCCGCAGACATGGCGTGCGAAATTGGCGATCAGCTTGCCGCCGTCGGGGGTGTGGACCACCTCGGGATGAAACTGGACGCCGTAGAAGCGGCGCTTCTCATCCGACGTCACCGCGAACGGCGCGCCTTCGGACACCGCAACCGGCGCGAAGCCCGGCGGCAGCGCGTCGACCTTGTCGCCATGGCTCATCCACACCTGATGATGCTCGCCTTCCTTCCACAACCCGTCGAACAGCGCCGACCGGCCCTTGATCTCGATGAAAGCGCGGCCGAATTCGCGGCCGTCCTGCGACGGGGTGACCGATCCGCCGAGCTGGGCGCACATCGTCTGTTGCCCATAGCAGATGCCGAGGATCGGAATGCCCGCCTCGAAAAAGCGCTGCGGCACGCGCGGCGAGCCGATCTCGGTGACCGAGGCGGGGCTGCCAGAGAGAATGATCCCCTTCGGCTGCAGGCGATCGAACGCGGCATCGGCGGCGTTGAACGGGGCGATTTCGCTATAGACCCCCGCTTCGCGAACCCTGCGGGCGATGAGCTGGGTGACCTGGCTTCCGAAATCGACAATCAGGATCGATTCGTGCGGCTGGCCGGCGATCTGGGCGGGAAGCTGGGCTGTCATGCGGAGCCGATAAAGGCCTACGCCCGCGCTGTCCAGAGGAAGGACGCTGGCAGAACCAACACAAGTTGCCATCCCAACCGAAGCCGGAAAAGCTTGCCCCTCTTTTTCTTGGCCGCGAGGAAGGTGCCAGCATTCGCTGGCATGACACGCAAGCCCTAGCGTTGCGCCAATTGGACGTAATCGACCCGGCCGAAACGCGTGCCACAAGCAAAGCCGCGATTGCCATGTTCGGTATCGACGGTACCCTCGACCCGCCAGCCATCGCCTTCACGGCCAACCGAATCGATGCCAATGACCCGATCGTGCGACATGCCCTCCGCCGCATCACTGCAGATCGACGTCACCGCGCGCGCCTCGTCACCCGCGTTGCGGACGTCGACGACGCTGTCGGAGCGATAGACCGGCCGATCATCCCGTCTGGGCGAACTGGCGATCGCGACCGCGCCGCCGACCAATAGCCCGCCGAGCAGGAAGGCACCGAGGTCGTCGCCGCCGCCATGATCATGGTGGTAGCCATAGCCGCCCCAATAAGGCCGCGCCGCCGCCGGCGAAACGATGCTGGCCGCCATCGCCAGCGCCGCGACCGATCCGATCATCATCTTCTTCATCGCCCGAACCCCATGTTCCACGCCGTCATTATGCCAGAAGCCGCTTTACATGCCATCGGCTTGCCGCACGCTGAACATCATGGCGCGACGGGGACGGTCAGGCCGGTCCAGTGGCCGAAGAATGCCCAGAGATCGGCATAATCCTCAATTAGCTGGTCGGTGGACCTGCCGCCGCTATGGCCCGCCCGGCTGT
This sequence comes from Sphingomonas sp. YR710, assembly GCF_900101455.1. Classification (GTDB taxonomy): domain Bacteria; phylum Pseudomonadota; class Alphaproteobacteria; order Sphingomonadales; family Sphingomonadaceae; genus Rhizorhabdus. Next base: position 23,704 of record NZ_FMZJ01000021.1, read on the forward strand.
CGACGCGCAACAGATGCGGGCGCGATCCGATGTCGGCGGATTGCAGAGCCGCCGCATATTTGAAGCTGTGCGCCGGGACGACGCGATCGTCGGTGTCGGCGGTCGTCACCATGATCGCCGGATAATCTTCATGATCCCGGATATTGTGATAAGGCGAGTAGCCGCGCAGGATCCGAAAATCATCAGCCCTGGCGGGATCGCCATAATCGTCGACCCAATAGCGCCCCGCGGTGAAGTGGGTGAAACGCAGCATGTCCATCACGCCGACCGCGGGATTGACGGCCGCGAACAAATCGGGCCGCTGGTTGACGACAGCGCCGACCAACAGGCCGCCATTCGATCGGCCCATCGCCGCGAGCCTCCCCTTTGCGCTGATCCCGCTGCTGATCAGAAACTCGCCGGCAGTAATGAAGTCGTCGAACACATTCTGCTTGTTGGCGAGCCGCCCCGCATCGTGCCAGGCCATTCCATATTCGCCGCCGCCGCGCAGGCTGGCGACCGCATAGACGCCGCCCATCTCCATCCATTGCAGGACCGCCGGCGAAAAGCCGGGCGTCTGCGCGACGTTGAACCCACCATAACCATAAAGCAGCGCCGGCGCGCCGGGCGGAGTCGACTTCTTGCGCGCGATGAAGATCGGGATGCGCGTGCCATCCTTCGAACTGTAGAAGAGCTGCTCGACGCGATAATCGCCGGGATCGAACGCCAGTTTGGGCCGGGCGAAGATATCGACCTTCCCGGTCGACGTATTCAGCCGATAGATTGTCGGTGGGATCGCATAGCTCGAAAAGCTGAAGAAGGTTTCAGGATCGCCGATCCGGCCACCGAAGCCGGCGCCGGTGCCGATATCGGGCAGGTTGATCGGCGTGACCAGCCTGCCATCCAGTTCGTGCAGTTCGGCTTCGGTGGTGGCATCGCCGACGTAGGCGAGGATCAGCCGGCCGCCGACCAGCGACGCACCGGCCAGCACCTTCCTGTTCTGCGGAATGATTTCGAGCGGTTTTCCGATCCCGCCGGCAACATCGATCATCACGACACGCCCGTTCGGCGCGAGATAATCCGTCCGCAGCAACAATTTCGAGCCGATACTGCCGATGAGCGCCCATTCATTCGCAAAGCCGCGCACCAGCCTGCGCGGCTTCGATTCCGGCCGGGACAGATCGAACAGCGTCAGTTGATAGCGCTCGTCAGTCCCCTGCGACGAAATGATCAGGAGGTAGCGGCCATCCTCGGTGGTCACCGCGCCGTGGTTGAGCTCAGGCCGATCGGGCGTGGCATAGACCAGGCGATCGGCCGATTGCGACGTTCCGATCGCATGGTGCCAGACCTGATGGCCGAGATTGACCTGCTGATAGGCGGCTCCCGCCGGAGGCTCCGGGAAGCGGGAATAGAAGAAGCCCCCGCCATCGCCATCCCAGGCAATCCCGGAGAACTTCACCCAGTCGATCTGATCGTCGAGCAGCTTGCCCGTAACCACATCTACGATATGGAGCGTCCGCCAATCGCTTCCCCGATACTGCACGCTATACGCGAGCAGCGCGCCGTCCTGTGATGGCACCCACTGATCAATCGCCATAGCGGCATCCTGGGGCCAGCTATTGGGATCGATCAGCGCCCGGGCCTTTCCGGACAACCCATCGCGGACGAACAGCACCGACTGGCTCTGCAGCCCGCTATTATGCATATAGAAGTAGTGGCTGCCACGCTTGCGGGGCACACCAAAGCGCTCATAATTCCACAATTGCCTCAGGCGGGCCTCGATCGCCGGCCGCCCCTGCAGCGTATCGAGATAGGAAGCGGTCAGTCGATTTTCGGCATCAACCCACGCCCCGACCGCCTTGTCGGTCCGCAGATCTTGTTCGAGCCAACGATAGGGATCAGCGACTTCCTCCCCAAACATCGTCTCAACCGTATCGCCGCGCTCCGTGGGCGGATAGCGTAGCGCGCCGGCATGGGCAGGCGTCAGCAAAGCCGCCGCCAGCAGCACAAACAAACCCGGGCGGCCGCATATTATCGGAGCAGCCACGACATCCTCTCAACGAAAAAGAGCCGCGAACCTAACGGTTGCGGCTCCTTTTACAATGGGTACGGGATCGAAAGGATCAGGCGGCTTCCGCCTCGTCCTCATCGTTCACCGGACCCGAATCCTGGCCCTTGGCGCTGACGTCGCGATCGACGAATTCGATGATCGCCATCGACGCGGCATCGGACATGCGGATGCCGGCCTTGACCACGCGGGTATAGCCGCCATTGCGGGTCTTGTAGCGCTCGGCGAGCACGTCGAAGAGCTTCACGAGCTGCGCGTCGTCGAGCAGGCGCGAATGCGCGAGACGACGGTTGGCAAGGCCACCCTTCTTCGCAAGCGTCACCAGCTTTTCGACATAAGGACGCAGTTCCTTCGCCTTGGCGAGGGTGGTCGTGATCTGCTCATGCTTGATCAGCGCTGCCGCCTGGTTGCGGAACAGGGCCGTACGATGGCTCGAGGTCCGCTGAAGTTTACGTCCGCCTACACGATGGCGCATGGGTCATTCCTTTGCGTTTGTCAGGGGGCCGTTCAAGGTACCCCAAGCCAGGCGGTGATTGAGGGCACCGCCCATACCCTATCTGTCAAGAAGCCCCTCCCCTGAAGGGGAGGGCCTTTAGCAATCAGAATTCCTGTTCGAGCTTCTTGGCCATTTCCTCGATATTCTCAGGCGGCCAGCCGGGGATTTCCATGCCCAGGCGCAGCCCCATCGAGGCGAGGACTTCCTTGATCTCGTTGAGCGACTTGCGGCCGAAATTCGGGGTCCGCAGCATCTCCGCCTCGGTCTTCTGAACCAGATCGCCGATATAGATGATGTTGTCGTTCTTGAGGCAATTGGCCGAGCGCACGGACAGCTCGAGCTCGTCGACCTTCTTGAGAAGGTAACGGTTGAGCTGGTTCGAATCGCTCTCCGGCTCGGCGCTACCGCCCATCGGAGCCGCGTGGCCCGAGGACGCGACCGAAACCGCCATGCCATCGTCGAAGTGAACGAAGAGCTGGAGCTGATCCTGCAGGATGCGCGCCGAATAAGCGAGCGCGTCCTCCGGGGTTACCGTGCCATCGGTTTCGATGGTGAGGGTCAGCTTGTCATAGTCCAGTTCCTGGCCGACGCGGGTGTTTTCCACCTTGTACGCGACCTGACGGACGGGCGAATAGAGCGCGTCGACGGGGATCAGCCCGATCGGCGCGTCGGCCGGACGGTTGACCGCGGCGGTGACATAGCCCTTACCGATGTCGGCGGTGAGCTCCATGTTGAGCGTCGCGCCTTCATCGAGATGGCAGATCACCAGTTCGGGGTTCATCACCTCGATATCGCCGCTGGTGGCGATCAGGCCGGCCGTCACTTCGGCCGGGCCGGTGGCGGAAAGCTGGAGCCGCTTCGGGCCTTCGCCCTGCATGCGCAGCGCGATCTGCTTCACGTTCAGGACGATGTCGGTCACATCCTCGCGAACGCCCGCCAGCGACGAGAATTCATGCAGGACGTTCTCGATCTTGATCGACGTCACCGCTGCGCCCTGCAAGGAAGAGAGCAGCACGCGACGCAGAGCATTGCCGAGCGTCAGGCCGAAACCCCGCTCCAGCGGCTCGGCGACGAAAGTCGCCTTGCGCTTGCTATCGCCGCCCGACTTCTTTTCGAGGCCGTTCGGCTTCTTGAGTTCCTGCCAGTTCTTTGGATTGACAGCCACTTTGTTCCCCTTGGGAAAGGCAGGACACAGGCCCTGCCGGAAACGGAAAGGCGAAGGGCCGAAGCCCTTCGCTCATAGTATGATCAGACGCGACGGCGCTTCGACGGGCGAACGCCATTGTGCGGGATCGGCGTCACGTCGCGGATCGACGTGATGTGGAAGCCGACCGCCTGCAGCGCGCGCAGCGCCGACTCGCGGCCCGAACCGGGGCCCTTGACCTCGACTTCGAGCGTCCGAACGCCATGCTCGGCGGCCTTCTTGCCCGCGTCCTCGGCGGCGACCTGAGCGGCGTAAGGCGTCGACTTGCGGCTGCCCTTGAAGCCCATCTGGCCGGCCGACGACCATGCGATGGCATTGCCCTGCGCGTCGGTGATCGTGATCATCGTGTTGTTGAAGCTGGCGTTCACATGCGCGACGCCAGAGGTGATGTTCTTGCGCTCGCGCTTTTTGATGCGCTGAGGTTCGCGTGCCATGGTTTCGTTCCTGACTTAAATCTCGTTTGCCGCCCTAGGTGGTCTCTTGTGAAACCCTGCCTCCGGCGGAGTAAACCATCACCCGGACGATTTACTTCTTCTTACCTGCGATCGGCTTGGCCTTACCCTTACGCGTGCGCGCATTGGTATGCGTGCGCTGTCCGCGAACAGGCAGGCCCTTGCGATGGCGCAGACCGCGATAGCAAGCGAGATCCATCAGGCGCTTGATGTTCATCGCCACCTGGCGGCGAAGATCGCCTTCCACGGTGTAGCTTGCGTCGATCGCTTCACGGATCTGCAGGACTTCATTGTCCGAGAGATCCTGAACGCGACGCGCAGGCGCGATGCCCAGCTTGCCGGTGATTTCCTTGGCCTTGGACGGGCCAATGCCATGAATGTAGGTCAGCGCGATTTCTACGCGCTTGTTGGTCGGGATATTAACACCCGCAATACGTGCCACTGAGCTATTCTCCTGCTCCACGGGGCGACTGGCAGCGCCACCCCATCTCTACGCCAATCCCAAAACGCAATAATCGCGGCACACGCAAATAGCGGCACCGATCAGGGCATTATGGGAACACGGGTCACTATAGCTGCCGACCAGGACTGTCAAGCGCGTGACGTCCGCTAATTACACCGAATCGGTGGAATCGGCAAGCGCCCCGCCGCGCGCTCGAGCCCACACCATGCACATGTCAGCTTCCGCCAAAAAGCTGCGCCTTTACATGTGGATAGGCTTACCCTGCACCGCCATCGCGGCTTCCTTGATCGCTTCCGCATGGGTCGGATGGGCATGGCAGGTATATGCGATGTCTTCGCTGGTCGCGCCGAATTCCATGGCGATCGCAGCCTCGGCTATCAGCGTCCCCGCCAGCGACGAGATGATGTGGACACCCAGCACGCGATCGCTCTTCGCATCGGCGATGATCTTCACGAAGCCGTCGGTATCGCGATTCGTCTTGGCGCGGCTGTTGGCGAGAAACGGGAATTTGCCGACCTTGATCTCCCCGCGCTCTTTCGCCTGCTCCTCGGTCAGACCCACGCTGGCGATTTCAGGATGGGTATAAACCACCGCCGGAATCACATCGTGATTCACGATGCCAGTGAGCCCCGCGATATTTTCCGCAACCGCGACGCCTTCATCCTCGGCCTTGTGAGCGAGCATCGGGCCGGGCACGACATCGCCGATCGCCCAGATTCCGGGCACGACGGTGGCGAAATCATGGTCGATCTCGATCTGGCCACGGCTGTTGGTGGTGAGCCCAGCCTGTTCGAGCGCCAGGCCATCGGTATTGGGCCTGCGGCCGATCGCGACAAGCACGGCATCGGCCTCGATCACCTCGGCCGCGCCGCCCGCAGCCGGCTCGATCGTCACGCTGGCCTTGCCGCCCTTCACGACGACGCCGGTAACCTTGGTCGACAGCTTCATCTCCAGGCCCTGCTTCTTGAACAGCTTGTTCGCTTCCTTGCGAATTTCGCCATCCATGCCAGGCAGGATCTGATCGAGAAATTCGATGACGGTGACCTTCGCGCCGAGCCGCTTCCAGACCGAGCCCAGTTCAAGTCCGATCACACCGCCGCCGATCACCACCATATGCTCGGGCACCTTCGGCAAGGCCAGCGCACCTGTGGAGGACACCACGACCTTTTCGTCGATCGTCACGCCCGGCAATGGCGTGACGCTCGAACCCGTGGCGATCACGATATTCTTCGCCCGCACCGAGCGGCCACCAACCTCGACCGTGTCTTTCGATACGAAAGAAGCCCGGCCCTTCAGCCATTCGACCTTATTCTTCTTGAACAGGCCCTCGATGCCTTTGGTCAGCTCGCCGACGGCCTTGCTCTTTTCGGCATGCATCTGATCGAGATCGAGAGTCACGCCCGAAAAGGTGATCCCGAACTTGGTCAAGCCGCCGCCATGCGCTTCTTCATAATATTCGGAGGCGTGGAGCAGGGCTTTGGACGGAATGCACCCGACATTGAGGCAGGTGCCGCCCAGCGTCTCGCGGCTTTCCGCGCACGCCGTTTTGAGACCGAGCTGCGCCGCTCGGATCGCCGCGACATAGCCGCCTGGGCCAGCGCCGATCACCAGCACGTCGAAGTCATAGTCGGCCATAGTTCGTCTCCACGTCACCTCGGCTCATGCTTCGGGCACGAACTCCGACAACTTCCCAAATCGTCATTCCCGCGAAAGCGGGAACCCATGGGCGGCGGCCCGCCCGATGCTGTGAGCCCCCGCATCCGTGGGTTCCCGCTTTCGCGGGAATGACGAAGTCGGAGGTGGTTCTCACGCGTGCGAATTACAAATCGATCAGCAACCGGGTCGGATCCTCGATCGCATTCTTCAACGCGACGAGAAAGGTCACCGCCTCACGTCCGTCGATCAGGCGGTGATCGTAGCTCAGCGCCAGATACATCATCGGGCGAATCACGATCTGCCCGTCACGGACGACCGGGCGATCGTCGATGCGATGCAGGCCGAGCACGCCCGACTGCGGCGGGTTGATGATCGGGGTCGACATCAACGATCCGAACACGCCGCCGTTCGAAATGGTGAAGGTGCCGCCCTTCATCTCGTCCAGTTTCAACGTACCGTTCTTGGCGCGCTTGCCGAAATCGCCGATCGTCTTTTCGATATCGGCTACCGACAGGGTCTCGGCATTGCGGATCACCGGAACGACGAGCCCGTTGGGTGCCGAGACCGCCACCGAGACATCGACAAAATCGTGATAGACGATCTCTTCGCCTTCGATCGATCCGTTGACCGCAGGCACATCGCGCAGAGCCATGCAGGCCGCCTTCACGAAGAAGCCCATGAAGCCAAGGCGCACGCCATGCTTCTTTTCGAACAGGTCCTTATATTTGTTCCGCGCCTCGATCACCGCCGTCATATCGACATCGTTGAACGTGGTCAGCATGGCGGCGGTGTTCTGCGCCTCCTTCAGCCGTGACGCGACGGTCTTGCGCAACCGCGTCATCTTGACGCGCTCTTCCTTGCGCCCACCGGCAACCGCCGCGACGGGAGCAGGCACGGCGGCTGCGGCAGGTGGAACAACCGGTGCAGTCACCATAGCGGCGTTGCCAGCCTGCGCTGCGGCCAGAACATCGTCCTTGGTCAACCGCCCATCCTTGCCGGTGCCGCGAATCTTCGACGGATCGACATGATGTTCGAGCACTGCGCGTCGGACGGCCGGCGACAGCGTGAGTGGATCGCCGCCTTGATCGGTGGGCGCCGATGCGGGCTCGGCCGGAGCCGCCGCTTCGGCCTGGCCCACCGCCGTGCGATCCTCGACCGCCGGCGTCGCCGTGACGACGGCGCTCGCCCCCGCCTCGATCCGCGCAATGACCGCGCCGACATTGACCGTGTCGCCCTCAGCCACGACGAGTTCGCCGATCACGCCCGATACCGGCGATGGCACATCGACCGCGACCTTGTCGGTCTCCAGGCTGGCGATCGGCTCGTCCACCTTTACCGCTTCACCTGGCTTCTTGAGCCATTGACCGAGCGTTGCTTCGGTGATCGATTCGCCGAGCGTCGGCACCACCACATCGGTTGCCATCCTATATACCCTTTACGTCGTGGCCGAGAGCTTCGGCGACAAGCGCCGCCTGTTGGGCGGCATGATTGCGTGCAAGTCCGGTCGCTGTCGCCGCAGCCGCCTTGCGGCCTGCATAGAGCGGCCGCAAAGACTTACAGCCGGCATCCTGCAGAACATCCTCGATGAAGGGCTGGACGAACGTCCAGCTGCCCTGGTTCTTCGGTTCTTCCTGTGCCCAGACGACCGTTTCCAGATTCTTCATGCGGCTGAGGCGCAACGCCAGCGGCTCGGCCGGGAAGGGATAGATCTGCTCGATACGAATGATCGTAGTGCTCGTATCGCCTGCGGCGTCGCGCGCCTCGGCAAGATCATAGAAGAGCTTGCCGGACACCAGCACGACCCGCTTCACCGTCTCATCGGCGGGCGCATTCGGATCGGACAGGATCCGCCGAAAATGCGTTTCGCCGGTAAATTCGTCGATCGTCGAGACCGCCGACTTGTGCCGCAATAGCGATTTCGGCGTCATGATGATCAGCGGCTTGCGGAAGTTGCGCACCATCTGCCGGCGCAGAATATGGAAATAGTTCGCCGGCGTCGTGCAGTTCGCCACCTGCATATTGTCTTCGGCACATAGCTGCAGATAGCGCTCGAGCCGCGCCGAGCTATGCTCGGGCCCCTGCCCCTCATAGCCGTGCGGCAACAGCATGACGAGGCCGTTGACCCGCAGCCACTTGGCCTCGCCGGCGGCGATGAACTGATCGATCATCACCTGCGCGCCGTTGGCGAAATCGCCGAATTGCGCTTCCCATAGCACCAGCGTGTTGGGGGCCGTCGACGCATAGCCATATTCGAAGCCGAGCACGCCGAATTCGGACAGCGGGCTATCGAGCACCTGGAATTTGCGATCGAGCGCGGAGAGCGGAATATATTTGTGCCCATCCTTTTGATCGACCCACACGGCGTGGCGCTGGCTGAACGTGCCCCGGCCCGAATCCTGCCCGGACAGGCGGACACCAAAGCCCTCCTGCAGCAGCGATCCGAACGCCATCGCTTCGGCCGTCGCCCAGTCGAAGCCTTCGCCGCTCGCGAACATCTGCTTCTTGGCATCGAGAATACGGCCCAGCGTCTTGTGGATCACAAGGCCTTCTGGAACCGTCGTCAACTGGCGGCCCAGCGCCGCAAGCTTGTCGGTGCCGATACCCGTGATCGCCGCGCGACGTTCGGTAAGCGCCTCACGCGGAGCGGCGAAACCCGTCCAGTCTCCCTCGAACCAGTCGGCCTTATTGACCTTATAGCCCTTGGCCGCATCGAAATCGCTTTCGAGACCTTCGACGAAACCCGCCTCGGTCGCAGCCGTCCAGTCGGCATCGATGACGCCTTCTTTGACGAGCCGTGCCGCGTAGATAGCGGAAACCGGCGGATGCTGGCGGATCGCGTCGTACATTTGCGGCTGGGTGAAGCCTGGCTCGTCGCCCTCATTGTGGCCGAAGCGGCGATAGCACCACATGTCGATCACCACGTCGCGCTTGAACGTCTGCCGAAATTCGGTCGCGACCTTGCAGGCGAAGGTCACGGCTTCGGGGTCGTCGCCGTTCACGTGCAGGATCGGCGCCTGCACCATCTTGGCAATATCCGACGGATAAGGCGATGAGCGCGCAAATTGCGGACTGGTGGTGAAACCGACCTGGTTGTTGATCACGAAATGGATCGTGCCTCCGGTATTGTAACCGCGCAGGCCCGAAAAGCCGAAACATTCCATAATGATGCCCTGCCCCGCAAAGGCCGCATCGCCATGGAGCAGGATCGGCAGCACCCTGCCGCGCTCGAGATCGTCGAGCTTGGTCTGCTTCGCACGGGCCTTGCCGAGCACGACCGGATTGACCGCCTCGAGATGGCTGGGGTTCGGTGCCAACGACAGATGGACGACATTGCCATCGAAATCGCGATCGGTGGAAGTGCCGAGATGATATTTCACGTCGCCCGAACCGCCGACATCCTCGGGGTTCGACGAGCCGCCTGCGAACTCGTTGAAGATCGCGCGGTAGGGCTTGGCCATCAGATTGGCGAGCACGTTCAGCCGCCCGCGATGGGCCATGCCGATCACGACCTCGTTCACACCATAGGCGCCCGAATATTTGATGACGGCTTCAAGCGCCGGGATCATCGATTCGCCGCCATCAAGGCCGAAGCGTTTGGTGCCGACATATTTGCGGCCGAGAAACTTTTCCCACTGCTCGGCGTGGATGACCTTGGTCAGGATCGCCTTCTTGCCCAGCGGCGTGAACTGAATTTCGGCGTTCCGGCCCTCGACTCGCGACTGCAGGAAACGACGCTCGTCCACGTCGCCGATATGCATATATTCAATGCCGAGGTTGCCGCAGTAATTCTTGCGGAGCACCTCCAGAATTTCACGCGGGGTCGCCCAATCGAGACCGAGCGCGCCGCCAATAAAGATCCTTCGATCCATATCGGCTTCGGTGAAACCATGGAATTCCGGTGCCAGATCCTTCGGCTCTCCAGGTTTCGCCAGACCGAGCGGATCGAGCGTGGCGAGCAGGTGGCCCCGTACGCGATAAGTGCGGATCAGCATCTGCGCACGCATTGCGTCGAGCGCGATCCGCTCGATATCGGCGTCCGGAGTCGGCACGGCCGCAACGGCTGGCGGCGCCTTTGCGGGCTTGGGTTCGACCTGCATCTGCAACGGATCGAGCGCTGCCGTAAGAGAGTCGGTCGCAGATGGAGGCCAGTTCGGACTGGCCCAGCTCGGCCCGGTAACGCTCGCCTCAATGCCGGCAAAATAGCTTTGCCAGCTCGGATCGACGCTCGCACTGTTCGCGCGATACTGGCGATAGAGCGATTCGACAAAAGAAGGGCTTACGCCCTCCAGCCCGTCGAACCCGAGGCCTTCGATACCCATGTCACCATCCTTGGCTGCACTCGGTTCGACAGAAAGGGCTGAACCGGGGGGAGGGAAGTGCAGCAAATAGGGTTAATCAAACCTTATTATAAGCGCCCCCCGCCCTTTTGGGCAGGGGGCCTCGCATTTTAGCCCTTCAAGACCGCCGCAAGCGTGGTCCCGAGTTCGGACGGGCTTGCCGCAACACGGATCCCGGCGGCTTCCATCGCCGCGATCTTGTCATCAGCGCCCCCCTGGCCGCCCGAGACGATCGCACCGGCATGGCCCATGCGGCGTCCCGGAGGCGCAGATCGGCCAGCGATGAAACCGGCCATCGGCTTTTTCCGGCCCTTCTTCGCCTCGTCGATCAGGAACTGAGCGGCTTCTTCTTCCGCTGAGCCACCGATTTCACCGATCATGATGATCGACTTGGTCTCGTCATCGGCGAGGAACAGTTCGAGCATGTCGATGAAGTTCGTCCCATTGACCGGATCGCCACCGATGCCGACCGCCGTCGTCTGGCCAAGGCCGATCGCCGTAGTCTGGAACACCGCCTCATAGGTCAGCGTACCCGAACGCGACACCACACCGACAGAACCCTTCTGGAAGATCGAACCGGGCATGATCCCGATCTTGCATTCATCCGGGGTCAGCACGCCAGGACAGTTCGGGCCGATCAACCGAGACTTGGAGCCCTGCAGCGCGCGCTTGACCTTGATCATATCGATCACCGGAATGCCTTCGGTGATGCAGATGATCAGCGGGACCTCGGCATCGATCGCTTCAAGGATCGAATCGGCGGCGAAGGGCGGCGGCACATAGACGACCGAAGCGTCGGCGCCGGTCGCAGCAACGGCTTCGTGCACGGTATCAAAGTTGGGCAGGCCCAGGAACGTCGTACCGCCCTTACCGGGCGTGACACCGCCAACCATCTGCGTCCCATAAGCCAGAGCTTGTTCCGTGTGGAACGAGCCGGTCTTGCCGGTCATGCCCTGGGTAATGACCTTGGTGTTCTTGTTGACGAGGATGCTCATAACCTGCGCCGTTCCCTTCATCTGTTCCCGCCGGCCCGGCCGATGCCGGGAACGGCGGCCATTTTATGCCAGGCTGGGATCGATAGCCTTGCAGGCAACCAGCAATTCCTTGACCGCGTCCACCGAGACGGCGAGGCCAGCCTTGGCTTCTTCGCCGAGCTTGATCTCGACGATCTTTTCGACACCGCCCGCGCCGATCACGACCGGCACGCCGACGTAGAGATCGTCGACACCATATTGGCCTTGGAGATAGGCCGCGCAGGGCAGGACGCGCTTCTTGTCCTTCAGATAGGCTTCGGCCATCGAGATCGCCGATGTCGCCGGCGCATAATAAGCCGAACCGGTCTTGAGCAGCGCGATGATCTCGCCGCCGCCGGCGCGGGTGCGCGCGACGATCGCGTCGATGCGCTCCTTGGTGGACCAGCCCATTTCGATCAGATCGGGGATCGGAATGCCGGCAACCGTCGAATATTCAACGACGGGCACCATTGTATCACCATGGCCCCCCAGCACGAACGCCGTGACGTCTTCCACCGATACCTTGAACTCTTCGGCGAGGAACGCGCGGAAACGTGCCGAATCGAGCACGCCGGCCATGCCGACGACCTTATTGTGCGGAAGGCCCGAAAATTCGCGCAGCGCCCACACCATCGCATCGAGCGGGTTGGTGATGCAGATGACGAACGCGTTCGGAGCATTCTGCTTGATGCCCTCGCCCACGGACTTCATCACCTTCAGGTTGATGCCGAGCAGATCGTCGCGGCTCATGCCTGGCTTCCGCGCGACACCGGCGGTGACGATGATGACATCGGCGCCCGCTATGTCCGCGTAATCATTGGTCCCCTTCAATACGGCGTCGAAACCTTCGACGGGGGCGCAATGCGAAAGGTCGAGCGATTTGCCCTGGGGAATGCCGTCGACGACGTCGAACAATACGACGTCACCAAGTTCTTTCGATGCCGCGAGGTGGGCAAGCGTTCCACCGATGTTACCGGCGCCAATCAGCGCAATCTTGTTCCGAGCCATACGACCCCTCCGAAAGAAAACCGCAACAGGGAGGCGGCCGCGCCGTTGCAGCCACCGATAGTGCGGGGCCCGCTTAGCCTCGAGAACTCGCGGGGGCAACCTTCGGATTTCGCATTGGCAGCAAGTTTTTTCAGGCGGGGCATTGCCACGACTTCACGCTCGCAAATCGGCAAATATGATTCCGGCCGGGATCATAGTGCGGTTGCGTGTGCCATTCTCACGCGCCATGCCCTGTCGCCAGATATTCCTGGCTCTGCATCTCCATCAGCCGGGAGACGGTCCGCTCGAACTCGAAAGCACCATCTCCTTCCGGATAGAGCTGGAATGGCTCGGCGGCGGCGGTCGCCAATAGCTTGACCTTATGCTCATAGAGAGCGTCGATCAGCACTTTGAAACGGGCGGCCTCGTTCCGCAGCTCGGGGCCGAGCGACGGTATGCCGACGATGATCACCGTATGATAATTGCGCGCGATCGCCAGATAATCGGGAGCGCCCCTGGCTTCGGCACAAAGCCGCTTGAACGAGAAGACCGCGACCCCTTTCAAGCTTTTCGGCACGTGCATCGTGCGTCCGGCGGATATCTGCAGCTCGGCCGAGGGGACATGCGCGCGGTCCTCGGGGGGATAATCGGTCAGCCGAAAAAAGGCCTCGGCGACGGCTGCGGTAGCCTCGGGCCCGATCGGCGCATACCAGGTCGGCATGCCCCCTAACCGTTCGAGCCGATAATCGACCGGACCATTCAGGCACAATATGTCCAGCTTCGCCTGGATCAACGCGATGAAGGGCAGGAAATGCTCACGATTGAGGCCGTCCTTGTACAGATCGGACGGCGGCCGGTTCGATGTCGTGACCACGGTGACCCCGGCGCCGATCAGGCCGGTGAACAGGCGGCTGAGGATCATCGCATCGGCAGTATTGTTGACGACCATTTCGTCAAACGCGAGCAGCCGCGCCTGTTCGGCCAGCGCCGCGACGACGGGCGGGATCGGATCGCCACGTTCCTTCATCCGTTCGACTCGAAGCCGTTCGTGGACCTCGATCATGAACTCGTGAAAGTGGACCCGACGCTTGGCCGCCATCGACACGCTATCGAAGAACAGATCCATCAGCATCGACTTGCCGCGCCCGACGCCGCCCCACATATAAATGCCGCGGGGGCTTTCGGGGGTCTTGCGCAACATCCGCCAGAGCACGCTGCCCCTGGCCGGTATGGCGTCCAGCGTATCGGCCAGCGCAGCCAGTCGCTCGACGGTCGCACGCTGATCGGGATCGGCGCGCAGTTCGCCCGCCACCAGCAACGTTTCATAACGCACAAGGAGATTGCTCATCGTTTCGCGTCCGCCTTGCGCAGCATGCCTGAGAAGTTGCAGATGTTCGCCCCCTCCTGCACCAGCAGCCCACGCAAGAAGACGAAGCGGCCGGTGATCCGCAGCACGTCGATAACTGCGTCAAGCGGCACGTTGAGCCTGCCCGATGCGAGAAATTGGACGTTGCATTCCAGCGTCAGCCCCTGACTGGTGCCCTCGGCGCCGAGAATCGCAGCACCGGCAAACAGCGCGCAGTCGATGAACCCCATCATCAGGCCGCCATGGATCGCGCCGGTATAGTTCGCGTGCTCCGGACGCGGCTGCAGACGGACGATCGCCTGATCGCCTTCCCGGCGGGCAAGCAACGGCCCCACAAAATTGTTGAAACAATCAACGTCATGGAGTTCCCAGATCATCCATCCCGGATGATCTGGGGCGGCTTCCCAGCAGAAGGGGTCAGTCAAGCGTCGTGCTTCAGATGACGCGCTCGACTACCATCTTCTTGACTTCGGCGATCGCCTTGGCGGGGCTGAGGCCCTTGGGACAGACGTTCGAGCAGTTCATGATCGTGTGGCAGCGATAGAGGCGGAACGGATCCTCGAGCTCGTCGAGCCGCTCGCCGGTCATCTCATCGCGGCTGTCCGCGAGCCAGCGATAGGCCTGCAACAGGATCGCCGGACCAAGGAACTTGTCGCTGTTCCACCAATAGCTCGGGCATGCCGTCGAGCAGCAGGCGCACAGGATACACTCGTAAAGTCCGTCGAGCTTCGCCCGATCGTCGGGCGACTGCAGCCGCTCCTTGCCCGAAGGCGGCGTGGTCACGGTCTTCAGCCAGGGCTGGATCGACGCATATTGCGCGTAGAAATGGGTGAAATCGGGAACCAGATCCTTGATCACGTCCATATGCGGCAGCGGCGTGATGCGGACCTCGCCCTTGCAGTCCTCAATCGGGGTTGTGCAGGCGAGGCCGTTCTTGCCATCGATATTCATCGAGCAGGAACCGCAAATACCCTCACGGCACGAACGGCGGAACGTCAGCGACGGATCCTGCTCGCTCTTCATCTTGATCAGCGCGTCGAGGACCATCGGGCCGCAATCATCGGTATCGATCTCGAACGTGTCATAGCGCGGGTTTTCGCCCGAATCGGGGTCGTAACGATAGACCTTGAACGGCTTGACCGTCTTCGCGCCGGCTTCAGCCTTGTGGACCTTGCCCTTTTTGATGACGCTGTTTTTTGGCAGTGCGAATTCAGCCATGAAACGAGATCCCCTTGCTGGCCCGGACGGCGATAGCGAATAGCGGCGTGATGCTCAATGGCGCAACCCTATAGCATTCGCCTTTTCTATGCCCAACTTCATGCTGCGCCATGCCGCGTCATGCCCGCGCGCGCAATATTGCCTCGACCATCGCATGATCGGATGGCTTGTCGACGTCGATACAGGCCTGGGCATAAGGCAAGACGACAGCGCGCGCAGATAGTCCCAGTCGGCGCCCGACCCGCGCGATCGCTTGATCGAGCGTCAGCAGCCGCAGCCCGACCATCAGCGCAAGGCCGCCACCGAACGCGCCCAATACCGCACGCGCCTTCTTGCGCTGCTGCTCGATGCCGCGCCACACGGCGAGCGCCTCGTTGGCCAAAGGACTGCCGAGCCAGAACAAATTGGCGCCCGAGTATGCCCCGCCGCGGAACGGCAGCCAAGTACGGCGATTGCCAGGATAGGCGGCCTCCAGCGTCTTGCGCTCGACGAGCGCAACGGCGACGTCCTGCGCAGCCGCGCCCGCAACAAACGTATCGGTCATATGATGGTCGAGCAGGACATTATCTGCGGTGGTCAGCAGGAACGGGTAAGCATCGGGAAGCGCGGCCAGTGTATCGATGATCGCCTGCACGACCGAGTCACCGCAATCGCGCGCAATGATGCGGGCGTCGTTCGCCATCCAGGCCGTCGCTGGATGGTCGAACAGCTTCGCGACGTTCTGCGCGACGATGACGATCTGCTGCGCATTCTTGCATGCGGCAAGCGTGCGACCGACCCGTGCCAGCATCGGCTGGCCCGCGACATCGATCAGCGCCTTATAGGGTTGCCCGAAATGCTGCGCGAGCGGATCGACGCCGGGGCGTTGGCCGGCAAGGACGATCGCGGTGAAGGGAGAAGCCGTCATAGTTCGCCGCACATCACTTCAGCGGCCCCCTCGCTGCAAGGAGTTGGAAGCATTGGCGCGAAGATAAGCCGTAACGTTCTCATTATATGGCATGGTCTGTCCCCTTCCGCTCCTCCCCCGCCAGGGGGAGGTGGCAGCGCAAAGCGCTGACGGAGGGGGAGGACGGCGTACGCCTGGAAGGGTGACGAACCGGTGAGCCCTCAAGCAACAGTTCGTCGTCGCCCGCCCCCTCCGTCGCCTTCGGCGACACCTCCCCCTAGCGGGGGTGGATGAGAGAACGTGTTCGCCAGCACGCCCCTTGATCCCCCCCCTTTCCGGGAGGGGAGGCCCACTCAATAAACGCGCGCCTTCGGCTTGATATACTCGGCCTCATCGGTGAGCGTATATTCGTGGACCGGACGATAATCGATCGTAACCGCACCCTTATCGAACCAGGTGATCGTGTGCTTCATCCAGTTCGGATCATCTCGGTTGGGATAATCCTCATGCATGTGGGCGCCACGGCTTTCCTTGCGATTGGCTGCCGAGTGCATCGTCGTCACCGCCTGTGGCAGCATATTGTCGAGTTCGAGCGTCTCGATGAGATCGGTGTTCCAGATCAGCGAGCGATCGGTAACTCCGACATCCTGCAGGGTCGAATATACCGTGTCGATCAGCCCCAGCCCCTCGCGCAGAAGTTCGGTATCGCGGAACACAGCGCAATGCTTCTGCATCGTATGCTGCATGTCGAGACGGATCTTGGCCGTCGGCGTACCGCCCTTTGCGTTGCGATAATGATCGAGCCGGCCGAGCGCTTTTTCGTCGGCTTCCTTGCTGACGGCGCCATGCTTGCTGTTCGGCTTGATCAGTTCGGCAAGGCGGAAGCCGGTAGCGCGTCCGAATACGACAAGATCGATCAACGAATTGGAGCCGAGGCGGTTCGCGCCATGGACCGACACGCAGGCGGCCTCACCAACGGCGAACAGGCCCGGCACCACAGTATCCGGATTACCGTCCTTCAGCGTAACGACTTCGCCATGATAGTTACAGGGAATGCCGCCCATATTGTAATGAACCGTCGGCGTGACGGGCAAAGGCTGCCGCGTCAGATCGACATTGGCGAAGATCTTGCCGGTCTCGGTGATCCCCGGCAGACGCTCTGCCAGCACTTTTGGATCGATATGATCGAGATGCAGGTAGATGTAATCCTTGTTCTTGCCAACACCGCGGCCTTCGCGGATTTCCATCGCCATCGAGCGGGAGACCACGTCGCGGCTGGCAAGATCCTTCGCGGACGGTGCATAGCGCTCCATGAAGCGTTCGCCCTCGGAATTGGTGAGATAGCCACCCTCGCCCCGCGCGCCTTCGGTAATCAGCACGCCCGCGCCGTAGATACCGGTCGGGTGGAACTGGATGAATTCCATGTCCTGCAACGGCAGCCCCGCGCGCAGCACCATGCCACCGCCGTCGCCGGTGCACGTATGCGCCGACGTCGCCGAAAAATAGGTGCGTCCCGAACCACCGGTCGCAAGGACGACCGCCTTGCTGCGAAAACGGTGGATGGTGCCGTCTTCCATGCAGAGTGCGATCACGCCCTTGCACTCGCCGCCTTCCATGATCAGGTCGAGCGCGAAATATTCGATATAGAAATCGGCCGCATATTTCAGGCTCTGCTGGTACAGCGCATGCAACATTGCGTGGCCCGTGCGATCGGCCGCGGCGCAGGTCCGCTGCACGGGCGGTCCCGCACCCATATTCTGCATATGCCCACCAAACGGGCGCTGGTAGATCTTCCCCTCGTCGGTGCGGCTGAACGGCACGCCGGCATGTTCGAGTTCGATCACCGCTGCGGGCGCTTCGCGCACCATATATTCGATCGCATCCTGATCGCCGAGCCAGTCCGATCCCTTGACGGTATCGTACATGTGCCAGGTCCAGTGATCCGGCCCCATATTGCCGAGCGAGGCGGCGATGCCGCCCTGCGCCGCCACCGTATGGCTGCGGGTCGGGAACACCTTGGTGATGCAGGCGGTCCGCAGGCCCGCGCCCGCCGCACCCATGGTCGCGCGCAGACCGGATCCGCCAGCGCCGACGACGACCGCGTCATAGACGTGATCGATGATCTTGTAAGCCTCGGCCATCAGGCGGGCACTCCCCCGAATGCAATCTTGAGAATGGCGAAGATCGACAGCGCAGCGCCGCCGATCGCATAGAAATTGAGCAACAGGATCAGCGCGACCTTGCCGCCCTCTTCATGCACATAATCTTCCATCAGGATCTGCAGGCCTAGCCGCAGGTGCCAGAACACAGATATCACCAGCAATACCAGCGGCACAGCCACGAGCGGCGAACCGATCCATTTCACGACCGATGCATGATCGAGCATCGGAAGCCGGAACAGCGAAACGATGAACCATGTCACCAGCAACGCATTGCCAGCGGCGGTTACGCGCTGGCGCCACCAATGCTGCCCGCCATGCTTTGCCGATCCGAGCCCCCGGACCCGACCAATCCCCGTTCCCGTTCCCATCAGTGCCTCGCCATCGTCAGAAGAATTGGCGCCCAGACCAGAACCGTCGCAACGATCGCACCGGCCATGACAGCAATGGCGCCCATGCGGTTGACCCGCAATTCATAACCGGCACCGGTATCCATCACGAAATGGCGCAGGCCGGAAAAAAGATGTTCGAAGAACGACCAGGTCAACCCAACGGCGACCAGATAGCCGAACCATGATGTCGCCACCTTCAGGAAGGTGGCATATGCTTCTGCGCCGCTTGCTGCGGCCAAGAGCCACCATATGAAACCCAACCCGCCCGCAACCGCCAAAGCGGCACCGGTCACACGGTGAAGGATCGAAACCGCCATATGCGGTCCCCATTTCCATATCGTGAGATGCGGCGATAGTGGACGCCCTGGATTGCGCGACATGATGCCTCCCGTCTGTCGGACCGCCGTTCTTTAGACGAAGCGCAGCGGCATGCAAGCAGATCGGCAATCACTTGCAACAATCCGAAACGACATCATCGCGAGCGGATCGATAAGATGTCGTTTACCATTGCCCCCTAAGAGTTTGCGGCGAACGTCGGCTTCATATGAACGGGATGCGCTGCAGCGATGAGCACGGACCTCAACTTCGACCAGAATCTTCTCACCGACGAGATGATCAGGAGCGTCCTCGCCACCTACGACCCCGCGGGGGATCTGCATCAAAGATTGAGCAGATTATGGGACGTTGCGGGGGATGATCTGATCGCTGATTTGCGCAAGGCATGCTCAAAACGGTTATCGATCAATAGCGCCATTTCCCGATATTATGGACGTTTCGCATCCAGCGGAGATGCTATCGACGGCATCATGCTTTTGTGGCGGGGCATTTTGCAAACCAAGATCGATGCGCAGTGGGTGCGGCGTATCGAGTACCGGACAATCGAATCAAGCGAATACCTTTCAAGCCAATCCGAATTTGCCAATTTCAACGGCGCGGTCCTGGCCCTCGTCTGCGAATGGGTTGCCTGCGCATATGCGCATGATTCAGCCTTTGTCGGCGAATCGCTCGGGGCCCTTATCAGCTGGAACAATATATTCCTCGACGTGACATTCACCCTGGTCGGTGCTGCTGCCCGCGCCGCAACATCGCGCGATCTCGTCAGCGACGGTCACCAGTTCCGTTCGGAAATTTCGAGCGGGCTGAAAAAAGCGCTCGGCAATTCTCGCAGCCTGCGCGAGCGTACCGGCCTGACGTCGGTCGCAGCGCGTGGCATGCTGGGCAAGGCTTCCGAAGTCGCCGCAGCCGCCGAGCAATCGGCGCTGGCGATGCGTGAAGCCGCCCACACAGCGGCGGGATTGATCCGGGCAATCGAGGAAAGCCGAGCCGAAGTCGAAGTGGCGGCACAGATCGCTACCCGCGCAGCCGAACGATCGGTGCACGCCGTGGGCTTGTCCGAAGTATTGTCGGATCACGCCAAGGCGATCGAGTCGATCCTGGGTCTCATCCGCGATATCGCCGGACAAACCAATCTGCTCGCCCTCAACGCTACGATCGAAGCCGCACGTGCCGGCGACGCCGGTCGCGGCTTCGCCGTCGTCGCACAGGAGGTGAAGAGCCTGGCAAGCCAGACCGCACGCGCCACCGACGATATCGCCGCAAAGATCGCGGCGATCCAGGCTGCCACCCGCCAGACCGTCGACGCCAATGGCGCGATCCGCGACATCGTGGGCGAAGTGCAAAGTTCGGCGCAGCGCATTCGCAAGACGATGGAGACGCAGGCGCAGACGGTTACGATGATCACCGCGGCCGTTGACGAAACCGCGCTCGCGGCCGATTCGATGTCTTCGACGATCTCGGCCATTCGCTCGGATACCGAAAATGTTGCGGGCGAGATCGATCAGCTCGAAACCGGCTTTGGCAATGTCGATGGCGAATTGTCGCGGTTGGAAACGATAACCGGCGATTTCGTCAACCGGATCGCCGCATAAAGCCGCATCGCCCCTTTTCCTGACGGCGCGGCAGGCCTATCGCGCGGCGACATGACCAAACATATATTCGTGACCGGCAGCAGCCGCGGGATCGGCCGGGCGATCGTTGAGCGCTTCAAGGACGATGATGTGCGCGTGATCGGTCATCGATCGAGCGACGGCGACGAAAACACGATTGCCGGTGATCTGAGCGACCCCAGTGCAGCGCGGCGACTATGGGATCAGGCACTATCCCTGCTCGACGGCCGGATCGACGTCTTGATCAACAATGCCGGAATCTTCGAAGCCGCAGCGCTCGAAGCACCCGACGTCGCCTGGTCGGATAGCTGGACCAAGACCATGCAGGTCAACCTCACATCTGCCGCCGAACTTTGCCGGATGGCCGTGCTGCATTATCGCAAGGCCGACGGCGGGCGGATGATCAACATCGCCAGCCGCGCCGCCTATCGCGGCGACAGCCCTTCGCACTGGCATTATGCGGCGTCGAAAGCCGGCATGATCGGCATGACCAAGACGATCGCGCGCGGCTATGCCGCCGAAAATATCCTGGCATTCGCCATCTGCCCCGGTTTCACGATGACGGGAATGGCGGAAGATTATCTGGAAAGCCGCGGCGGCGACGCACTGCTCGCCGATATCCCGCTCGGCCGTGTAGCCCTGCCGGAGGAGATTGCCGAAGCCGCGCGTTTTCTGGCGTTGAGCGCTCCGCCATCGATGACGGGCTCGGTGATCGACATTAATGGAGCCAGCTATGTTCGCTGATGAACCCAAGGGTGACGGCATAACCGGCTTCCCTTTCGACGCGGCCCGAGAAGGCAGCTGGAAGATCAGTCTGCCGTGCACCAAGGCCGAGGCCGAGCAGCTTGCGGGCGACATTCCCTCCATTGCCCTGCTCGATCCGCAGCCGACGCTGATGACCAGCGAACCGGATCCCGCACAACCCGACGTGTGGCAGCTTGACGTCTATGTCGAAGGAGCGCCCGATGCGACACTGATCGAGATCGTGCGCGGCCTGGTGCCCAGCGCCCGCGGGCAGGACCCTGTCGTCGAGCATATCGCCGAGGCGGATTGGGTCACTTTATCGCAGTCCGGGCTTGAGCCGATCCGCGCGGGCCGATTCTTCGTGCATACGCCCGTCAATGCGGACCATGTCCCCAACGGCCTGATCGGTTTCACGATCGATGCGGGCCGCGCATTCGGAACGGGCCATCATGAGACGACAACCGGCTGCCTCGAAATGCTCGACCGGCTGAAAAGCGCCGGGCGCCGGTTCGCCGATATTGCCGATATCGGCACCGGCACCGGCCTGCTGGCATTTGCCGCACGCGCCTTGTGGCCGGCCGCACAGGTGATCGCCTCGGACATCGATCCGGTCTCGATCGACGTGACGGCGGAAAATGCCGCGGTCAATTCGGTGCCGCTGGGGCGTGGCCGGGGCAAGGTGGAACTGGTTGTGGCCGCAGGCCTCGCGCATCGGCGACTCAAGACGCGCGCGCCCTATGACCTGTTGATCGCAAACATCCTGGCAGGCCCGCTGATCGAGCTCGCACCGATCTTTGCCGGCGCAATCCTCCCAGGCGGCTCACTGATCCTGGCTGGCCTGCTCGACACACAGGCCGACACCGTCGCGGCGGCTTATCGACGTCAGGGCATGTGGCTGGCGGACCGCCGCGACCGCGGCGACTGGCCCACCCTGCGGATGGTTAGGCGGCGGCGTCATTAGGAGCGAACGCCGGTGGCAGGTCCGACCGGCAACGGCCGATTGACGCCCCCGCCATCGAGCACGTCGCGGACCTTCATCGCGAGCTGCTGAACACTGAACGGCTTGGGCAGGAAGGCCACCCCGGCGTCGAGCATACCGTTGTGGACAACAGCGTTGCGGGTGTAGCCCGTCGTGAAGAGGACTTTCAGTTCGGGTACCAGCGCCCTCGCAGAATCGGCCAGCTGCCGGCCATTCATTTCGGGCATCATGATATCGGTGAACAGCATCGAAATCTGCGGCTGATCGGCCAGCAGCCTCAGCGCCGCAGCGCCGTTTGGCGCCGACAGGACGACATAACCGAGCTCACGCAACGCATCGACCGAGAAATGCCGCACGCGACTTTCATCCTCGACGACCAGAATCACCTCGCCAGGCCGAGCCTCGGGCGCGATGCGATCGTTGAGCGCGGCGACTTGCGGCTCGACGGCCTCGCCCGTACCGCGCGGCAGATAGAGCTTGACGGTCGTCCCCTGCCCGACCTCCGAATAGATCGCTACATGGCCGCCAGTCTGCTTCATGAACCCGAAAATCTGGCTCAGCCCAAGCCCCGTACCGCGCCCGACCGGCTTGGTCGTGAAAAAGGGTTCGAAAGCCTTCGCTATCACCTCCGGCGTCATGCCCGTGCCGGTATCGCTGACGCTGATCATCACATATTGACCAGGCGAGACGTCCGCACGATCGCGACAATATTCGTCGTCGAGATAGGCATTCGCCGTCTCGATCGTCATGCGCCCGCCACCATCCATCGCGTCGCGTGCATTGATCGCCAGGTTGACCAGTGTATTTTCGAGCTGACCGGGATCCGCCATCGTCCGCCACAGCCCGCCCGCAAGCACCGTCTCGACCAGAAACTGCTCGCCCATAGTGCGTCGCAGCAATTCGGACATGCCCGAAACCAGTTTGTTCACATCGAGTGTCAGCGGCGCCAACGGCTGCTGGCGCGAGAAAGCCAGCAACCTGGCCGTTAACGAAGCGGCGCGCTCGGCTCCCTCATAGGCGTTGGCGATACAGCGCTCGAGCTTCTCCGGGTCCCCGCGTAGCCGGCGCTTGGCAAGATCAAGGCTACCGATGACGATCGCCAGCATATTATTGAAATCATGTGCAATTCCTCCGGTGAGCTGGCCGATGGATTCCATCTTCTGCATTTGCCTGACCTGCGCCTCGACACGCTCGCGGCGATTGATCTGATCCCGCATGGCCGCACCGGCTGCCAGCGCCTCGTCGCGCGCCAAGGTCAGTTCGCGTTCGCGACGACGCGCATCGCGCAGGACGAGCGCCGCAACCAATAGAGCCGCGACTACCGTCAACAACAGCGCGACACCCGTCCCCAGCACGATCCGATCGGTGGCTTTACGGCGGATGACCAGCAACCGATCCTCTTCCAATTTCATCCTGTGCATGATCGCCAGCGCATTGTTCATCAGCCGGGCACCTGTGCCGGCCTCGATCTGCGCGATCGCATTTCGCTTGGCGGCCAGATCGATCGGCGATGTCGTAGCCAGCGCGAACCGCGCCTTGGCTGTCAATGCCTCCCGCAGCTGGAGGATATTTGCACGCTGCCTGGGATTGTCGGAAACTTCGGCGGCAAGGGTGTCGACGGCCGGCCCGAGTCCCGCCACGAGACCGGCCAATTCTGTCTTCATGCGCGGGTTGCCCGTGAGCAGATATCCGCGATTGTCCGACTCTATCGCCCGCACATGCTCGATGAGTTGCCCGACTGTGACCTGAACATTCAACGAATGCTGAACCCAATGGTTCGATCGCGTCTCGGCCCGGATCAGGAATAACGCGGTCACTGTTGCCAGCGTTGCCAGTGACAGCCCGGCCACCGGGAAAAAGGCTGTCCTATGTATCGCCCCGCCCATCCGCATTGCAGCACAATAGGCATGAAGACGATCAACGCAATTCGAAATCGAAGCCCGTTTGGACAGAATTTTGCCAAATGACAGGATAGCTATTTGTTACGAATTCGAAACAATTTCTGCCCAACCCGCCTCATCGATCGTCTTGATACCGAGGTCTGCCGCCTTCTTGAGCTTGGAGCCCGCTCCCGGCCCCGCGACGACCAGATCGGTCTTGGCCGATACCGAACCGGAAACCTTCGCTCCCAGCGCCTCGGCCTGCGCTTTCGCCTCGTCCCGCGACATGGTTTCGAGGCTGCCCGTGAACACCACAGTCTTGCCCGACACCGATGACGCCCGGGTTTCATGGATGACAGGCTGCACCTGAACCTGCCCCAGCAAATCGTCGACGACCGCCCGGTTGTGCGGCTCCGCGAAGAAATCCGCGAGCGCGTGCGCGACTTCCGGCCCGATACCTGGCGTCTCGATGATCGCCGCCATTTCTTTCGCGACGCGCTGACGGAATTTGTCGTGGGTCTCGCCGACCGCCGGCACCGCTGCCGTGCGATGATCGGCAATATGCGCCAGCACATCGGCAAGCCCGTTCCAATCACGATAGCGCCGCGCGAGGTCCCTTGCCGTCACCTGCCCGACATGACGAATCCCGAGTCCGAACAGCAGCCGATCGAGCGGAGGAGTGCGTTTGGCCTCGATGGCCGCAATCAGATTGTCGACCGATTTGTCCTTCCAACCTTCGCGAGCGATCAGTTCGTCGCGCTTCAGATGCAACCGGTAGATGTCGGCGGGCGAATGGATCAGATCATCATGAAAGAAACTTTCGATATGGGTGAGGCCGAGCCCTTCGATATCGAGCGCGTAGCGCGACACGAAATGGCGCAACCGCTCGACCCGCTGCGCCGGGCAGATCAGCCCGCCGGTGCAGCGATAATCAACTTCGCCTTCTTCACGGGTGGCAAGCGATCCGCATTCGCGGCACGTCTGCGGAAATATATAGGGTTCGCGCACTACATCACGCGTCAGATTATCGACGATTTGCGGGATCACATCACCCGCGCGCTGAAGGACGACCCTATCACCGGGGCGAACGCCCAGCCGGACGATTTCGTCGGCATTGTGGAGCGTGGCATTGGTGACGACGACCCCGCCCACCGTCACCGGCTCAAGCCGCGCGACGGGGGTCAGTTTGCCGGTCCGGCCGACCTGGATATCGATCGCATTCAGCGTGGTCTGCGCCTGCTGCGCGGGAAATTTGTGCGCGATCGCCCAGCGTGGCGCCTTGGCGACGAAGCCGAGCCGCTTCTGCCAGTCGAGCCGATCGACCTTATAGACGACTCCATCGATATCGAACGGCAAATCGGCGCGGCGCGCCTCGATCCCGCGATAATGGGCGAGCGTCTGTTCGAGCCCGTCGACCCGCACGAGATCGTCGGAGACGGGCAGGCCCCAATCGGCAATCGCATCCATCACGCCCTTCTGCGTGTCGGCCGGCAGAGCGGAGGCTTCGCCCCAGCCATGCGCAAGGAAACGCAACGGCCGCGATGCCGTCACCGCCGGATCCTTTTGCCGCAGCGAACCGGCCGCCGCATTGCGCGGGTTGGCAAACTGACGCGCCTTGGCGGGATCCTCGGCGTCGGCGATCAGCCGTTCGTTGAGCGCGACGAAGGCGTCCTTGGCCATATAGACCTCACCACGCACCTCGAAAATGTCGGGCACCGGACCGCTCAGTCGATCGGGAATATCATCGATGCTGCGGACATTCGCCGTCACATCCTCCCCGGTCATGCCATCGCCGCGCGTTGCCGCGAGCACGAGCACACCCTTTTCGTAACGCAACGAACAGGACAAGCCATCGATCTTCGGCTCGGCTGTCAGCACCACGGGCTCACCGGAATCGAGGCTCAGGTAACGCCGGATGCGCGCGATGAACTCGGCGACATCCTCATCGGCAAAGGCATTGTCGAGGCTGAGCATCGGCAGGGCATGGGCGACCTTGGCAAGATGGCCGGCCGGCGCCGCGCCCACCTTTTGCGAGGGCGAATCCGCGCGGCGCAGGGCAGGGAAAGCCGCTTCGATCGCGCTATTCTCACGCACCAGCACGTCATATTCGGCGTCCGTAATCTCGGGCGCGTCCTCGGCATGGTAGAGCGCATTATGCCGCGCGATCTCCGTGGCAAGCCAAGCGAGCCGCGCTTCGGCCTGCTCGGGAGTCATGGTGGCGGGGTTTGCAATCTGACCCATGAATGTTCGGGTCCTTTCTCTTTAATCATCATTCCCGCGTACGCGGGAACCCACGGATGCGGCACGTTCGACCTCTTGCAATCCGTGTCGATGGGTTCCCGCTTTCGCGAGGGTGACGAATGGTTCCAGGTCTGGTTCTGTCTCTAGCAAAGCCCGAACGGAAGTGCGACGATCGGATCGAAGGGGAAATCATGCGCAAACTCCTGCTCCTCGCCATGCTGTTGCTCGGCACCAACGCGGCCAACGCCGCCCCCACCATGCTCGTCCATCTGCTCGGCACCGGCGGCCCCGAACTCACGCCCGATCGTCAGGGCTACGCCACCCTGATCGAGGCGCCCGACGAACTGCTGCTGTTCGATGCCGGCCGCGGCGTGATGCAACAGATCTACGAGCAGGGTATCAACCCCAAATGGGTGACACGGATATTCCTGACCCACCTCCACAGCGATCATATCGCGGGCCTGCCCGATCTGTGGATGACGCCATGGTTCCTGCTCGGCCGCACCGCCCCGCTCGAAATCTGGGGACCGCCCGGCACCCACAAGATGATCGCCGGCATGCGTGCGATGTATGGACATGACATCGACAGTCGGGTTGACAGGTTCAACACGATCTGGGGGCTCGAAGTGACGGTGCACGAGATCGTACCGGGCAAGGTCTATGAGCGCGCCGGGCTGGTCGTCACCGCGTTCGCCGTGAAGCATGCCGACGGCGATCCGGCGTTCGGCTATCGCATCGATCGCGCGGGGCACAGCGTCGTCCTCTCGGGCGATACCACACTGACACCGAATTTGGTGACGGCCGCGAAGGGCGCTGACCTGCTCGTGCAAAATGTCATCGCCTTCAGCCCGCGCCTCACCAGCCGCCCGGAGATGCAGATGGTACTGGCCAAGCTCACCACCCCCGAACAGGCGGCCGAGTTACTGAAAGAAGCGCAGCCGAAGCTCGCCATCTTTTCACATATCGTGAAGAAGGAACTGCCCGGCCGCACAGGCGACGACGCGATCATCGCACGGGTTCGGCTGGCCGGCTATGCGGGGCCCGTCCAGATCGGCCACGACCGCGAAGTGGTGTCAATCGACGATAAAGTGACAGTAAGCCCGCCGCCCTCGACAGTGGGCTTACCCGAACTGGATGGCAAATAGGGGCTTCCCAGCCGGGCGGCCTGCCTTCTCACGTCGCCGCGAACCGCTTCCAGTGCTGCTTTACCCTGCTTGCGCGTCCAGTCATTCTCCCGCAAAATCACCGCATGAAACGGTCCATCGCCCTGGAGAAGCTAAAGCCCATGGAGACGGCCCTGCGCGCCCAAGGCATATCAGCGCTTTACCTGTTTGGCTCGGTCGCTCGCGATGTGGCGCGCGATGACTCCGATATCGATCTGTTGTTCGAGGTGTTACCACAGCGGCGATTCAGCCTGTTCGATCAGGCCGGCCTGCAGGTTGACCTTTCGGAAGCGCTGCAGACCCACGTCGATTTCGTCCCCCGTATGGCATTGAGGCCAAGAATGCGGGAGCGCGTCGAGGCCGAGATGGTCAGGGTTTTCTGATGGGTCAAGGGGCCGGCGATCTGCTGGATCAACTCAACATCCTCCTCGATCGCGTCGAGCAAACGCTGCGCGGCAAGACGTTCGAGAATCTGCTGCGTGATCAGGATGCGCTGGATGCCATCACGTATCGCCTCTCCATGATCGGCGAGACCTGCAAGAAACTGCCCGACGGCCTCAAAGCGCGTTACCCGGCGTTGCCATGGAAACAGATGACGGGATTTCGCAACATCGCCAGCCATGACTATCTCTCGGTCGTTCCAGCCTTCGTATGGGCGGCGGCGCAGGAACTCGCGCCGATACGCGCCATGTGCGATGCTGAGCTAGCGCGCTTGGACGGAAGGAATGAGCCGCAGCCTGAATAATCTGAGAGGCGTGAAACAGCCGATCAACCCGACAACTTCCAAGCCCGCACGCTTCACGCCGTCTCCAGCAACCTTGCCGCCTGCGCGCGTGCCTCGGCCGTCACTTCAGCGCCCGATAGCATCCGGGCAATCTCCTCGCGGCGCTCGCCGGCGTCAAGCGGGCGGACGCCGGTACGGGTGACGAGGCCGTCATGGCTCTTGGCGATCAGCCAGTGATTGGTGCCACGTGCGGCGACCTGCGGGCTGTGCGTCACGACCAGCACCTGCGCCCGGGTGGACAGGCGTGCCAATCGTTCGCCGATCGCGCTGGCCACCGCGCCGCCCACGCCGCGATCGATTTCGTCGAAGACCATCGTCGCGGCGCCCCCCTCGTCCGCCAAAGCGACCTTGAGGGCGAGGATGAAGCGCGAAAGTTCGCCGCCGCTGGCGATTTTGATCAGCGGCGCGAACGGCGCACCCGGATTGGTGGAGATTTCGAATTCGACGCGATCACGACCACCCGCAGCCCATTGCGTTTCGGGTAGCGGATCGACGACGGTGCGGAAGCGCGCAGCGTCGAGCTTGAGCGGCGCCAGTTCTCCGGCCACGGCGGCATCGAGCCGCGCCGCCGCAGCCCGCCGCGCATCACTGAGCGCCTCGGCGAGATCGAGATAGGTTTGGCGTGTCGCGCGCGCGCCAACCTCAAGCCTGGCCATGCCGGCGTCACCGTCGACGATCAGCGCCAGCCGCGCTGCCAACTCGTCGCGCAGATCCGCCAACGCATCGGCATCTACCCGATGCTTGCGGGCAAGCGCACGCAGCTCGAATAGCCGGGTTTCGACCGACTCCAGCCGCGCCGGATCGAAACTCAACGCCTGAGCGGCGGCGGCGAGATGGTCCTCCGCTTCGGACGCTTCGATCACCGCGCGGTCGAGCGCGGCCAGCGCCTCGGTAAGTGAAGGGTGCTCGCCCGCGATTCGGTCGAGCCGCCGCGCCGCCTGCCGGAGCGCTGCCAGCCCGCCCTCCGATCCATCGAGATGCGCGGACACCGAGATCAGATCCTCGGCGAGCCGTGCACCCTTCTGCATGTCCGAACGTTCCGCGGCGAGCGTCGCCTCCTCGCCGGGCTCAGGCGCAAAGCCGGTCAGCTCGGCGACCGCATGATCGAGCCATTCGCGATCGCGCGCGGCGGTTGCAAGATCGGTACGGGCCCTTTCCAGCGCGGCCTCGGCCTCCCGCCACGCCCGCCAGGCATCGCCGACGGCACGCGCATCGAGGCGGCCAAATGCATCGAGCAACGCGCGATGGCCGCGCGGATTGAGCAGGCCGCGATCGTCATGCTGTCCGTGAATCTCGACCAGCATCGCACCAAGCTCGCGCAGCAGCCCGGCCGAAGCCGGCTGATCGTTGACGAACGCGCGGCTGCCGCCATCGGCCTTGACGATGCGGCGGATGATCAAAGGCTCGCCGGGTTCGATATCGAGCCCGTTTTCAGCCAGCAGGCCCGCCGCCCGGTGATCCATGAACAGTTCGAAGCTGGCGGTGACCACGGCCTGCGCCGCACCGTTGCGAACAAGGCCG
The DNA here is from genome assembly GCF_900101455.1 of Sphingomonas sp. YR710. Classification (GTDB taxonomy): domain Bacteria; phylum Pseudomonadota; class Alphaproteobacteria; order Sphingomonadales; family Sphingomonadaceae; genus Rhizorhabdus. The sequence goes on from NZ_FMZJ01000021.1 coordinate 53,638, forward strand.
CTATCGGCGCGCGCACCGAGCGCCAGTCCCAGTGCATCAAGCAGGATCGATTTTCCCGCGCCGGTTTCACCGGTCAGCGTGCCGAGGCCCGATCCGAATTCGAGGTCGAGCGCCTCGATCAGAACGACATCACGAATGGCGAGTGCGGTCAGCATCGCATGCTGTGTAGAGCAGGCTCTACGCCCACGCCAACCGCCGATTCTCTCAGGCTGTCGGGACCTTCTTGCGAATCAGGCCATAGGCATGCTCGTACCATTTGCTGCCCGGATAATTATGCCCCAGCACGGCCGCGGCCCGTTCGGCCTCGGCCGGCACGCCGAGCGCCAGATAACTTTCGGTCAGCCGCATCAGCGCCTCGGGCACATGGGTGGTGCCATCATATTTTTCGACCACGATGCGGAAGCGGATGACGGCGGCAAGCCAGTCGGCACGGCGCTGATAGAAACGGCCGATTTCCATTTCCTTGCCGGCCAGATGATCGAGAATCAGATCGACCTTCACCCGGGCGTCTGCCGCATAGCGCGATTCGGGATAACGGCGAATCAGCTCGTTCATCGAATCGAGCGCTTCCTGGGTGACCTTCTGGTCGCGCGTCACGTCCTGGATCTGCTCATAGTGAGAGATCGCGATCAGGTAGAGCGCATAAGGCGCGTCACGGTTGCCGGGATGGATCGAGATGAAGCGCTGCGCCGACTGGATCGAATCGGGATATTCGCGCGCGAGATAATAACTGAATGCGCTCATCAACTGCGCCCTGCGCGCCCACACCGAATAAGGGTGCTGCCGCTCGACTTCGTCGAACAGCGCCGCCGCCAGCTTATACTGGCGCTGGGCGAGCCGCTCCTTCGCCGCATTGTAGAGCGTGTCGACATCGCGGGCGACATATTTGGTGTCGGCCTTATTCTTCCCGGTGGCACAACCGGCCAGAGGAGCGATAAGGGCGGCAGCGATCATCAGCATGATCGGGCGGGTGACGTTGCGCAACATGGGGGCTTCTTAGCGAAGCCAAAGGGCAAGGCCAATGGGAGATCGCATGATGGGCGAAGAGAGCGAAACGAACCGTGCGAATGCAAAGCCGGACACGTTGCGCGTGCTGACGCTTTCGTCGCTCTATCCCGACCGAAGCCGCCCCACGTTCGGCGTGTTCGTCGAAAGGCAGACGCTGGGACTGGCCGCGCGGCCCGATGTCGAGGTCCGCGTCGCAGCGCCAATCGCGGTGCCACCGACGGCGTTGCTCAAGCTCCACCCGCATTACCGGGGTTTGAGCAGCCAGCCACGGGTCGAGCAATATAAGGGGCTGACCGTCTATCGCCACCCGTTCCGCACCTTGCCGTTCATTGGAAAACGCTGGAACCCGCTCTCAATCGCCTGGGCGCTTATCCCGCTGCTTGACGATGTCTATCGTGAATTTCCGTTCGATGTGATCGACGCCGAATTCTTCTACCCCGACGGACCAGCGGCGATGCGGATCGCCCGCCATTTCAACGTGCCCTTTTCGATCAAGGCACGCGGCGGCGACATTCATTTCTGGACCGACAATCCCGCCTGCAAACGCGCCATCCAGGCCGCGGGCAAGGCCGCCGACGGCCTGCTCGCGGTATCCGAAGAGATGCGCAACGACATGATCGCGCTCGGCATGCCCGCCGAACGGATCAAGGTACACCACACCGGCGTCGATCAGGAATCTTTCCACCCGATCGACCGCGCCGCTGCCAAGGCGGCCCTCGGCATCAGCGGGCCGCTGATCCTCACCGTCGGCTATCTGATCGCGCGCAAGGGCCAGACGCTGGTGATCGATGCGATGCTCGAGATTCCCGGCGCGACCCTGCTGATCGTCGGCCAGGGCCCGGACAAGGCGATGCTCGAGGAACAGATCCGCGCGCGGGGCCTGCAGGATCGCGTGCGGCTGATCGGCCCCAAGGCGCATGAGGATCTGCCGGCTTTGTTCGCCGCCGCCGACGTGATGGCGCTTCCCTCCGCCTCCGAAGGCCTCGCTAACGTGTGGGTTGAGGCTACAGCGTGCGGTACTCCGATCGTGATTGCCGATATCGGCGGTGCGCGCGAAGTGGTGGAGAGCCCATCAGCCGGCCGGATCGTCGAGCGCACACCGGCCGCGATCGCGGCGGCGATCAACGAATTGCTCGCCAATCCACCCGCGCAGGCGGAGGTGGCGAAAGCTGCGGCGAAGTTCACATGGGCGCGCAATACCGAGACGTTATACGCGCATCTCAGGGGCATCGTGGATGCGTTTCGGGCGACGTAAAAAAGCCCCTCTCTGCCAAGGGAGGGGAGTCAGAGCGGTAGCAGCGCCGCCACGATCTGCCGCCCCTCGCCGCGCAGGACGATCCACGCGCGGGCGGCCGCCCGACTGTCCATGACCTCGACACCGATACCCATCGCTTCGACGGCAGCGGTGAATGTCTGCGACGGGCGCCGCATCGCCCCCCCAGTCCCCAGCAACAGAAATTCGGGCGATCCGTCGAGCAACGCCGCGACATCTTCGACCCGAAGATCGTCGATCGCCGGCGCCGGCCAGTCCGACGCCTGCTCCGGCGTCAGCCACAAGCCGCCGTCATAAACGACACCATCCACCCGGAAGCCGCGTCCGGAAAAACCCTGGATGACTGGCCCGCCCTGCGGCTGCTCGCGATCGAACGTCACCATCGCCTATTTGCGCGGAGCCACGCGCTCCGCATCGGGCCGTCCGGTCTTCGGCTTGCTGTCGAATTTCTGCGGCTGCAACCCGAGGGTGATCAGCAGCGACGACGACACATAGACCGACGAATAGGTGCCCACCACGATACCAAGCATCATGGCCGCGGTGAAACCGCGCAACACATGCCCGCCGAACAGCAACAACGATGCCAGCGCGATCAGGATCGTCAAGGACGTCATCACGGTGCGCGGAAGGGTCTCGTTCACCGACAGATCGATCAGGCTGCGCATGTCCATCTGACGGAACTTGCGCATATTTTCCCGGATACGATCGTCGATCACCATCTTGTCGTTGATCGAGTAACCAATGATCGTGAGCACAGCCGCAACGATGTTGAGATCGAACTCCAGCCGGGTCAGCGCGAAGAAGCCGAGCGTCATCAGCACGTCATGGATGATCGCGACGAAGGTCGACACGCCAAACTGCCATTCGTAGCGCAGCCAGCTGAAGATCGCGATGCCGACGATCGCCAGCAGCACCGCGAGCAGGCCGTTGCGGATCAGCTCGCCCGAGACCTTGCCCGACACCGTATCGTAACGCGAGAAGGTCACGCCCGGATAGGTTGCCTTCAGCGAAGCGCTGACGGTGTTGACGACCTTGTTGGTGGCGCCTTCGTCGGTGCTCGCCGGGATCGGCAGCCGGATCGACACGGTGTTGGGATCGCCGAACTGCTGAAGCGATCCTTCGCCGACGCCGAGCCGATCGATCTGGCTGCGCACCTTGTCGAGCGGCGGGGGCGATGCGAATTTCGCCTCGATCATCAGCCCCCCGACGAAATCGACGCCGAGGTTGAGGCCGCGCGCGGCGACGAGACCGATCGCGGCGATCGTCAGCAAGGCGGTGATGGCGAACGCCATCACGCGAACGCGCACGAAACCGATATTGGTGTTGTCGGGAACGAGTTTCAGCAGGCGCATGGCCGTTGTCCGATCAAACGTTGAGGGCGCGGGGACGGGCGCGGCGCAGCCACAGCGCCACCATCATCCGCGTGAAGACGACCGAAGTGAATACCGACGTCGCAATACCGATCAGCAGCACGACCGCGAAACCCTTCACCTGGCCCGAGCCGAGCGCGAACATGATCAGCCCGGCGATCGAGTGGGTGACGTTCGCCTCGAAGATCGTGCGGCTCGCTTCCTTATAGCCATATTCGACGGCCTGGATCGGATTGCGCCCGCGATGGGATTCTTCCCGGATGCGTTCGTTGATCAGCACATTGGCGTCGACCGCGGTGCCGATCGTCAGCACGAAGCCGGCGATGCCGGGCAAGGTCAGTGTCGCGTTGAACAAGGCCATCACGCCGAGGATGATGAAGATGTTGATGATCACCGCAAGATCGGCATAGAAACCGAACCGCCCGTAGCTCACGAACATGAACACCACGACGGCGACAGCCGCGATCACCGAGGCCAGGGTGCCCGCCCGGATCGAATCGGCGCCGAGATCGGGGCCGACGGTCCGCTCCTCGATTACCTTGAGCGCCACCGGCAATTTGCCCGAACGCAGCGAGATCGCCAGTTCGTTGGCGCTTTCGACCGTGAAGTGGCCGGAAATACGCGCCTGCCCGCCGAGGATCGGTTCGTTGATGTTCGGCGCGCTGATCACCTTGTTGTCGAGGATCATCGCGAAAGGCTTGCCGACATTCTCCTGCGTCACCCGCGCGAACTTGCGGCCGCCCTGGCTGTCGAAGGTGATCGATACGACCGGGGCATTGTCCTGGCTGTCGAAGGTCTGCTTGGCATCGATCAGTTCGTCGCCGGTCAGGATCGCGCGGCGCTGGACCGCAATGAACGGCACGCCCGAAGGATTGTCGGGATAGGACAGCACCTGGCTGCCCACCGGCGCCCGGCCCTGCTTCACCTGCGCCGGATCGGCCGTCAGGTCGACCAGCTTGAATTCGAGCTTCGCGGTCTTGCCGAGCAGCGCCTTGAGCGCCGACGGGTCCTGCAGGCCCGGCACCTGAACGACGATCCGATCAGCGCCCTGGCGGATGATCGTCGGCTCCTTGGTGCCCATTTCGTCGATGCGCTTGCGGACGACTTCGGTGGCGACCTGCATCGCGCTATCGGTGGCCGCGGCCAGGCCGGCGCTGGTCGGTGTCAGGACGATCCGCGTCGAATCAACGACGGCGACGTTCCAGTCACGCTGGCCGGTCATGCCACTGGGGCTGGTCAGGGTCCGCGCACGCTCCAGCGCGGCATCGACCTGCGCGCTGTTGCGCACGAAAAAGGACAGGCGGCCGTCGGTCGTCGAGATGTCACCGATGTCGATCTTCGGATCGCCGCGGCGCATCTCGGTGCGCACCTGGTCTTCCATCTTGGCGAGATTCTGCTTGGCCAGATCGGCGGTATCGGCCTCCAGCATCAGATGGCTGCCGCCGGACAGATCGAGGCCGAGATTGACGCGCGGCAAGCCATATTGCGCCGTCAGCGCCTCCGGAACGAAGGTGGGGATCGACAGCAATACGCCGATCAGCATCAATCCGATGATGCCGATGATCTTCCAGCGTGGGAAATCGAGCATCGATCGATCAATCGTTGGCAGGCTTGCCCGTGCCCGCGACCCGGACATCGGAGATGGTCGACTTAACCGCCTTCACGCGGACGTTGGCTGCGATCTCAACCTCAAGGTCGTGTTCGTCGACCCGGGTTACCTTGCCGATCAGGCCACCGCCGGTGACGACGGTATCGCCCTTCTTGATCGCATCGATCGCCGCACGATGCTGCTTGAGCTTGGTTTGCTGAGGGCGAATCAGCAGGAAATAAAAGATGACGAAAATGAACAGCAGGGGCGCGAACTGGACGAACATAGCCATCGTGCCACCGCCGGACGCGGCACCTGCGGCCTGAGCATAAGCGGGTGATGCGAACATAGATTTGGGCTTCCCGGTATAAGGCTGGACACGGAAGATCCGGCCCGAGGTCGGCGCGCCGCCTATCACGGTAATGCACGATCATGCAACCGGGCGCTTGCCAACCGCTGCAGACCTGCCTAAAGCGCGCAGCCTTGGTCGGGGCGTGGCGCAGCCTGGTAGCGCATTAGACTGGGGGTCTAAGGGTCGCAGGTTCGAATCCTGTCGCCCCGACCAGTAACCGGATCTTCCGGTATCCCCCAAAATATGGCTGTCGGCTGAATTAGCCCGCGAATACGTCCTGCTACGAGCGGCGGAACGCTCCTGATCAGTGCGAACGATGCCGAATGGCCGCCGAACGCGGCCCCTGCCAGGGCGAACGCGCACGATGCGTCGGCGGCCGCATGCGGCGAAAACCCTTCGCCCGCCTTTTCTTCAGCTTGCGGCGCCAATCGCGAAACTTTTCCACCGCGATCCAGATCGTCGCTGCGGATAGTGCAAGAAGAACGATTGGCCATTCAATCTGATACTTGCCCAAGGAAGCACCTCTCCAGCGAACAAAAATCACGCTCGCCAAACAACCATAGTCCGCACCAACGACTGGCCATCGAATCCTGATGACGCATTAACTATGCCATAACGTGCCCGTTCGGCAAACGAACGAAATTGATCGTCGGCAAAGTCATCCGCGTAATTCAATGTCGATTATGGGGAGCCCACATCGTTACGGAGATGCGCGAACGGCAACCGCCCGGACGGTGAGCCCGCCAGGCGGATAACTGGCGGGCTCGGTTTGAAGCAGATGCGTTGGGGTGTGCGTCTGGCTTCACCCGAGAAATGATAAAAGTACCTCGAACATTCAATATCCGTAGCTTTGCGGATTAAGCATCTTCCGTTGCAAATCCTGCATGCAGACGACGCTCAGGCCAGCGATGCCATATAACCGCGCCAACCGCCAAAGCGGGTGATGTCCGTTGTGCCATCCAGCGCCGATGACTCGCACAGGAATCCCGACACCTCCCCCCCGCCTTCAAGCCGAATCTTGCCAATGCCGAGCGGCGCGGGAATCGCAGCGACGAAACGCCCGAACACGGCCGGGTCAAGCGACCATATCTCGATTTCGATCCCAATGCCGTCGAGCCCCGGTGCATGGACCAGGCCGGGTTTGGCCGGCTTGGTCGGAAGCAGGAACAGACGATAATCGCCCGTGGTCTTCGTCCGCGCGACCAAAGTCGCGCCCTGGCTGAGCAATTCGTCATTGAGCACCATGCCGGACAAATGCGCACCGACGACCGCGAGTTCGAGGCGCTCGCCCGCCTCGGTAGGCAGGGAAAGCTGCGCCAAGGCCGCACCGCGATCACGACCCGCGCCGCAAGCTGCCAGGCGATGAAGCTTGTCCGCCAGCGGCAGCAGGCCATCGTCCTGAAACGACCGCGCGGCGAGCGTCACACCTGCCGGCAAACCATCGGCGCGGAAGCCGGCGGGGACCGCGATCCCCGACAATCCCATCAGGTTGAAGAAATTGGTGTAGGTTCCGAGCCGGCTGTTGAGCGTGATCGGATCGGCGAGCATTTCATCGACACGATAGGTGGTAGGTGCGGTCGGCAACAACATGACGTCGACCTTCGCCCACTCGGCCTCGGCGCGGCGTTTGAGCGCTTCGAGTTCGTAGAGCCCGCGAAACGCATCGGCCGCGCTTCGATCGACGCCGCTGAACGTAATCATGCGGACGCTGGGATCGAGCGCCGCTTCCGCTATGCGGAAGCTTTCGAAAGCGGCCTGCCGTTCGGCCACCCAGGGCCCATTGTACAGCAGCACCGCCGTCTCGCGGAACGGTGTGAAATCGATCTCGACGAGAGTCTCATCGAGCCGCGCAATCGCTTCGTCATAGAGGCGCGCGGTTTCGGTGTCGCCGAAAAATTCGCGATCGCCTGCCTTGAGAATGCCGACGCGCAGCCCCCTCGACGGCAAGGGGACGGGAGCTGTGCGCCGCGAATAGATATCGGCGGGGTCATAGCCTTCGGCGACCCGCCGCACTTCTGCGCCGTCGCTCACCGACAGCGCGAAGACGGTCACGCAATCGAGACTGCGGCAGGCCGGAACGACGCCTCTGGTGCTCAGCAGGCCGGGTGTCGGCTTGATACCGACAAGGTTGTTGAACGCCGCGGGCACCCGCCCCGATCCCGCCGTGTCGGTGCCGAGCGAGAAGCTGGCAAGCCCCGACGCCACGGCCACCGCCGAGCCCGAGCTCGAACCGCCCGAAATGTAGTCCGCATTGAATACCGAGCGCGGCGCGCCATAAGGCGAACGCGTGCCGTTCAGGCCGGTCGCGAGCTGATCGAGATTGGTCTTGCCGACGACGATGGCACCCGCCGCCCGCAATTTCGCGACCACCGTCGAATCCTGGGCCACATCATGGGCGAAGGCCGGGCAGGCCGCCGTTGTGGGGAGGCCTGCCACATCGATATTGTCCTTCACCGCGAACGGGATACCCCACAAAGGCAGTGAGTTGGGCTCCGGCGCGCGTGCCATCAGGGCATCGGCTTCCGCGGCAAGCGCCACCGCGGACATACGCGTGATGAACGCCGCCGGGTCGCCGGCGTCGATCCGGGCGTAAAGCTCTGCGAGCAGCGCCGCGGGATTATAGCCCCCCGATGCGTAGAGCGCGCGAACCGTAGCCAGATCGAGAATCGCCGGAAGCATCGTCAATGGCCCTCACCAAGCATGGAAATATGCGCGCTGACGATCCGCCAGCCTTCGGCAAAGCGGACCCAGGTCTGGCTCTGCCGGCCGGGACCGGCGGCACCCACGCGCTGAAATTCGGTGTTGGCCGTCGCGAAATCGCTGCCGAAGGTGGTGATGATCGTGTTCGACAAAGCGCGCTTGGGCGATCCGCCGACGCGCGCGGTGCGAAAGGCCTGTATCGCCTCGATCCCGTACAAATTCTGCCCCGGCCCAAAACGGACGGTGAGTTTCGAATTCCAGAACAACGCGTCGAGCGCCGCCAGATCATTGTCCATCAGCGCGCGTTCATAAGCGCCGAAGGCCGCCGTGACCGCGCCCAACACGTCGGGTTCATTGATATTCATGGTTCGATTACCTGTGTCCTGGTGATGCCGGCGCGTTCGAGCGCCGCGGCTGCCTGCAATGCCAGATCCTCGCGCCAGGGGGGAGCGACGATCTGCACCCCAATCGGCAGACCGCCCTGGCGGACGGGCACCGCGACGATCGGCAAGCCGACAAAACTGAGCGGCTGGGTGAGCAGACCGATATTGGCGCGGGTCGGCACATCTTGACCGTTCACGCGGATGGTAGGCTGACCGAGCAAAGGCGCCGCGCAGGGTGTCGCCGGCGCGAGCAGCAAATCGTGGTGGCGAAACGCTTCGATCAGCTGGGCATGAAATCGGCTTCGGAAACGCTGCGCCTGCAGCACGGCATGAGCCGGCAGCAAAGCCCCCGCGAGCAGACGATCCCGTGTGGCGGGATCGAAATCGCCGGCACGGTCGCGCAGCGATTCGATATGCAGATTGCCGCCGGATGCCGATGTCATCACAAAGGCCGCCGCGCGCGCCTTGGCCGCGTCGGGCAGAATGACGGTGTCACGCGCGCCAAGGGCATCGGCCACCGCCGCGACCGCCGATATCCCCTGCGCATCAGCCAGATCGCGGAACCATCCGCCGAGCACGCCGACATTGGTGCCACAGGGCAATGTATCGAGACGATGCCGCACCGTCTCGGCATCCCGCCGTGCACAGGCGGCGTCGCCGGCGTCATAGCCTTGCACGACATCATAGATCAGCGCGACATCGGCAACGCTGCGCGCAAAAGGCCCCAGGTGATCGAGCTCGTGGACGAACGGGAATGTGCCGGTGCGTGGCAGGCGGCCATAGGTCGGCTTGAGGCCGAAAATGCCACAGAAAGACGATGGCACACGGATCGAACCATTAGTGTCCGTGCCGAGGGCAAAGTCGCACAGTCCGGCGGCGACCGATGCCGCCGATCCCCCAGACGATCCGCCGGCACTTCGACCCAGATCGATCGGATTGTGGGTGGCACCGTAATGCGCATTCTCGGTGGTGAAGCCATAGGCATATTCATCCATATTCTGCGTGCCGACCAACACCGCACCGGCGGCGGTAAGGCGCTGCAACAATATTGCGTCTTCGCCCGCCGGAGCACGTGAGCAGTTGATGATCGAGCCGGCGGTCGTGATCCGCCCGGCCACATCATAATTGTCCTTCACGCCGAACGGCACGCCGGCCAGCGGCCCCGGATCGCGCCCGGCGGCGACCATCGCGTCGACGGCATGGGCCTCCCATCGCGCGCGATCGGCCATGATCTCGGTGAAACAGTTGAGCCGGGGATTGAGCCGCTCGATGCGGGTCAGGCGACTTTCAATGACGGCGACCGCCGACAAACGGCCCTCGCGCACCGATTGGCCGATCATCGCGGCGCCCATGAGATCGATCGGGCGATCAAGAAGGGTCATATGTGGGGCTCCGTCGATCGCCAATGGGGGTGCAGAATTAACAGGTCCGAGCGGATTTTACCGCTCGGCGCCGGAATTCCGATCCTCCCCCGCCAGGGGGAGGATCGGACACTCCTCATGGACGGAATACTGGCGCAGGCTCGATTTCGGGTTCAATGGGCGGTGACATCAGCAGCGCCGCCTGCACCATCAATATATCCAGATTGCGGACGACGCCGGGGAGAAAGGCGGGGTCGATCTCCAACCCCGCCATCCGTGCCTGCCGCATCACATCATCATTATCGATCATCAGGCCGCCTGTGCCACCAGTTCGACATCGTCCACCGCGCTTTCGGATACCGCGATCTTCTTGAGCGAGCAGACATAGAGGAAGATGGCGACCACGAGATACGCCGCTGCAACGCCCGGCGTCTTGTTGATGCCGATCGCTTCGGCATGGATCAGGCCGAAGAAGGTGAGGGCCGCACCCGCCGCCGCGAAACACGCCGCCTTCGCCAATTTGCCATCGATGATCAGCACGGTGATCGAGCCCAGGATGATGCCGCACAAAGTGGCGCCGCTGCCCAGGATCTGCAGGCCGTGATAGAGCACACCATTGTTGGCGAGCGCATCAAGCCCGACCTTGCCCGCGTCGGTTCCGGCAGCCCCCAGCGCATTGTTGATCTGGGTAACGCCCCAGGACGCGATCGTCGGAACGATCGCCAAAACAACCGCCGGGGCATGCTTGTGCGGGCTTTCCTGGAAGGCCTGCGCACCGATCAGCATGCCGATGTAAAGCAGGATCGGCAGCAGCGCGACGGCCGGGATGATAGCCATCATCAGGCCGATGACACCGAACCAGGTCAGGAACAGCATCAGCCCGCCGGTCGCCGCCGAATAGCCGGTGCGACCGCCCATCGCCTTCCAGCCGGGATGGCCGATATAGACGGCGTTGATGAACGGATTGCCCATCAGGCAGCCGATCAGGCTGATGATGCCATCTGCCGTCAGCACCCGCGTCGTCGGAAAATGATCGCCCGCCGCCTCGGCGCTCTCGACATTGTCCATCGCCTCGACGAGATCATAGATGCCGAACGGGATCGCGGTGACCAGAATCACGCCGATATATTTGAACCCGCTGAACACTTCCGCAAAGGCCGGCAAAGGCACGTGAAAGCCGAAGTCGGCAAGCGCGCCGCTCACCTTGTCCGGGCCGATCCCGCCCAGTTCGAAGCCGAGAAGCTGGCCGCCCCACGCGATCGCCGATCCGACGATGATCGCCATCAGGCCGCCCGGAATGCCGGCGGGATAGCGATGGCCGCCCAGCCAGCTCGCCAGAATCACGGCGAGGCAGGTGACACCGATGATCGGGGTCATGAACACCTGCGCGCCAGGGCTCAGCGAGATGAAGGTCAGCGAGATGCCGGCCAGCGAACCCAGCAGGGCGGCGCGCGGCGTGATCCTGCGGATGACCGGGGCGATGAAGCCACCGACCATCAGGACGAAGCTCTGGATGAACACCCAGGTCAGCCCCGCGCTCCACGCCTCGACCGGGTTGCTGGTCTTGAGCAGGATCGGCAGCATCACCACGAATACGACGACGAACATGTGCGGCACCGAGATGCCGGAGGGCAACGCGCAGACATCGGTACGGCCGGTCTTGATCGCCAGCTTGCGCGCCAGATACGCGTAATACACCGTGCTCAGGAACAGCATGAGCCCGACCGCGGGCAAGATCCGGCCGAAGATGATCGGATCGGGAAGCTTAAGCACGAAACGCAACAAACCCGTCAGCACCAGCACATTTACCAATATGTTGGTGCCGAAGCCGAAAAACGCGTTCCAGTCGCCTGGTGTCCACCAGGGCAGTTTCGCCGGTGCTGGCCCGGCTTTCGCAGTGACGCTCATGATGCTAGCCCCCTCTTCAACTGATCGCTTCCGGTTCCGCCGGTGCGGCGAGCGCGGCGATGACGCCCGGTGAATCGCCAACCCATCCAAAGATGCCACCCTGTGCGGCAATCATGCGCAGGGCGGTTTCGTGAAATTCGCTGAAATAGGATCCAGTGCAGTCCGACAGGACAAGGCATTCCATGCCGCGATCATTGGCTTCGCGCACCGTGGTATGGACGCACACCTCGGTGGTGACGCCGCAGACGATGAGCTGGGTGAGCCCATGCTGGTCCACCAGATCCTGCAACTCGGTGGCGTAGAAGGCACCCTTCCCCGGCTTGTCGATCACCGGCTCGCCGGCAATCGGATAGAGATCGGGGATGATATCGTGCCCCGGCTCGCCGATGATCAGGATGCGCCCCATCGGCCCCTCGTCGCCGATCGTGGTGCTGCCCTTGCCGCGCACGCGCTTGGCTTCGTGCAGATCGCTGAGATCGGGCTTGTGGCCCTCGCGCGTGTGCATGACGAGCATGCCGGCGGCACGCGCGGCGGCCAGCAGGGCTTTCAGCGGCGCTATCGTCCGCTCCAGTTGCGTGACATCGTTGCCCAGCATCGCGCCGAACCCGCCGGGCTCGATGAAATCACGCTGCATGTCGATGATCAGCAAAGCAGCCTTGCCGGGCTGCAATTCGAAATCATAAGGCTTGGCGGAAATGGTCACCATGCTGGCGCTCCCTGTCGCTGCAGAAGCCGCCGGGGCGCCCCGCAGGACCGCCCCGGCGATCCCCTCCTCCTAGAAGCCGAAACCCATGCCCACGCCGAACACGACCTGATCGCGTTTGCTGGCGCCGCTGTTGAGGATC
>NZ_FMZJ01000031.1 GCF_900101455.1 Sphingomonas sp. YR710
TCGATGCCATCGGCGACATATGTCACCTCTATCAACCCGACGAATGCTCCAACTTCTTCGTCAAAGCTGGGTATGGATCAGATTAACGGCACGATACTCTAGACTAGGTCGTGAACTCATAAATTTGTGCGGCGCTTAATTTGCAGCTGCGGGTAGGTCGACCTTCACTGCGTGAGTTTGGATGGGGGTGAGCAGGAACACCGCCGCGCTTGCTAGGCCGACGATCCCCCAAGCGTACCGACGGGCACGAAGATCGATGACGGCCTTGACTATGCAGTAAATGGCGGCCGCAAGAGCCGCAAAATTCCAGAGGTAAAACGTCCACATGTGCTCAGGCTATCAAGCCTGACGACGGCGGGCAATGTCGGCAAGAGCGCGTTCATGCTTCCATCTCGAGCCAGTTTCTGATTCAGGCTCTTCATGAGCCGATATGACCTTACCGACTTCGAGTGGCGCGTGATCGAGCCGCTACTGCCCAACAAACCGCGAGGCGTGCCGCGCGTCGATGACCGGCGCGTGCTTAACGGTATCTTCTGGGTGCTGCGCTCCGGCGCGCCATGGCACGATCTGCCCGAGCGCTACGGGCCGCGCACCACTTGTTACAACCGCTTCGTACGATGGCGGAAAGCTGGTGTCTGGGACAAGATGATGGACGCTATCACCGCCGCGCACGACGGCGAAATCCAGATGATCGACAGCACATCCGTTCGCGCCCACCAACAGGCCGCGACGGCAAAAAGGGGGATCGAGATTATTGTCTCGGTCGCTCCCGAGGCGGGCTCACGACCAAAATCCACGCCGTCGTCGATGCGCAAGGGCTCCCGATCCGGCTCGGCCTGACGGCGGGACAGGCGCATGACGGGCAGATCGCTGACGCGCTGCTCGATCACCTCGGCCCTCGCACCATCGTGCTGGCAGACAAAGCCTATGACGCTGACCGCGTCCGCGCCTTAATCGAGGATCAGGGCGCCACGCCGAACATCCCGGCGAAATCCAACCGGAAGTGGAAACCCTGCTTCAGTAAGCGGCTCTACCGCGAACGCAATCTGATCGAGCGCTTCTTCTCCAAATTGAAGCACTTCCGCCGCGTCGCCACGCGATACGACAAGCTCGCCGAAAACTTCCTCGCCATGGTCCAGCTCGCCTCAATGCGGCTCTGGCTCCGCAATTATGAGTCTACGACCTAGATAAAATAGAAATCGGCGGCCGATAGCGCTGGCGTGTTGAGGAGGAAGGCCTCGACATGGGCGGGATCGGCGCCTGTTCCATCGGCGTCGAACCACAGCGCCCGTGTGGTCGTGTCGAAATAGAAGGTCGGTGTGGCGGCGACGGAGGTTACACCGGCGCCGGTAAGGAAGCTGACACCATCGACGAGATGGGTGCCGGCGGCCACACCAAAGACCGAAGCCTGGAAACCGAGCCAGTCGCCCTCATTGTGGTTGAAGTCGTAGACCGCATCGGGGGCGTCGGCACTCGCGGTGAAGAAGAAGGCGTCGGAGCCGCTGCCGCCGATCAACTGGTCGCTGTCGGCGCCGCCGATCAGGAAGTCGTTGCCGGCACCGCCATCGAGCACGTCCTGTCCGGCCTCGCCCTGCAGCACATCGCCGTCATCCTGCCCATAAAGCGCATCATTGCCGTTGCCGCCGAACAGGCTGTCGCTGCCCACCTCGCCGAACAGCGTGTCGGCCCCGTCATTGCCGTAGAGGGCATCGTTGCCGTTGCCGCCGGCGAGCAGGTCGGTGCCGTCATTGCCCAGCAACAGATCGTCGCCATCCTGCCCGAACAGCGCATCATTGCCGTCCTGCCCGTAGAGCAGGTCGTTGCCCGCGCCGCCGGCCAGCGCGTCATTGCCCGCTTCACCGAACAACGTGTCATTGCCCGCGTCGCCGTACAGGCCGTCGTCGCCGGCTCCGCCGACAAGCATGTCTTCGCCATCGCCGCCCTGAAGGATATCATTGCCATCCTGGCCATAGAGCGTGTCGTTGCCGATGCCGCCCTGCAGATTGTCGTTGCCGGCTTCGCCGAACAGAGTGTCGGACCCGTCCTGCCCGTAGAGCAGGTCATCGCCATTGCCGCCGGCCAGCGTATCGTCGCCGGTTTCGCCCCACAGGACATCGTTGCCGTCCTGGCCATAGAGCGCGTCATTGCCGGCGCCGCCGACCGTGGTGTCGTCGCCCTCATTGCCCTGGAGGACGTCATTGCCATCCTGGCCGAACAGCGTGTCATTGCCCAGGTCGCCCAGCAGGGTGTCGTTACCGATCTCACCGAACAGGGTGTCGTTACCGTCTTGACCGTAAAGCGTGTCGTCACCGACGCCGCCGGCAAGCACGTCGGAGCCTCCGCCGCCCGCCAGCATATTCGCACCGGCGTCGCCGATCAGGCCGTCGTCGAATGCGGATCCGATCAGGTTCTCGAAGCCGGTCAGCGTGTCGATTCCGGCACCGCCGGTGGCCTGTGGGCCCGCGAGCGTGAGCGCGACCGAAACAGCGAAAGCTGCGCTCGCGTAAGAGGCTGTGTCGATGCCAGTTTCCCCGTCGAGCATATCATCGCCCGCCCCGCCCTCCAGAACGTCATTGCCACCGCTACCGCTGAGCACATCGTTGCCTGTGCCACCCGTCAAGGTGTCGGCCCCCGCGCTGCCCGTCAGCGTGTCATTGCCGCCGCGTCCGTCGAAAGTAATTCCCGCATGGCCATCATCGGAAATCGTCGAAACATCGAAGGTGTTCGCATTGTCATCGCCCAATATAGTCGACGTGTAACCGGCCGTAATAGCTCGCACATCTTCGACATTGCTGATTTGATATAAAGCGGAAAAGGCCGTCGCGGTGCCCGCCGCCAGATCGACGGTAAACCCAATGTTGGTCTCCAGTCTATCCCTCCCCGTGCCTCCATCGACGAGTCCGCTGGTCGGTTGCCCGAATGTGCCAGAGACGAAAAAACGATCATCTCCCCCTTCTCCGAACAGTTTATAGGCGCCGCTGCCGAACAGGGTATCATTGCCTTCCCCAGCCCGAACTTCGATCGGGGTTTTCTGATTGTCGGGAAGAAAATCGGTATCGTTTGCCGACCCCTGTAAGATGAGTTCGATGTTCGTCAGGGTATAGGTCTGTGATCCGACATGCATGCCTAATACACCGCCAGATAGCGTGCCGACCGTAACGGGCGATACAAATCGTAGATCGACCGTGTCATAGCCCGCGCCACCGTCGATTTGCCCAGCGGGCAAGTTTTGGGTTGTGTACTGGATCGCGTTGAAACGGATTGTATCATCGCCATCGCCGCCAAGAATCTGGTCGGCTCCCAACCCAGGCGAAATGACATCGTTTCCGGCGCCGCCTTCCAACCGATTTGCGCCCGCATCGCCGACGAGCGTGTCGCCGAAAGCGGAACCGACGATGTTTTCGAAGCCGGTCAGTGTGTCGATGCCAGCGCCGCCGGTAGCTTGGGGCACTGTAAGGGTGAGGGACACCGAGACTGAAGACGCTGCTCCGGCATAAGACACGGTATCGACGCCCGCGCCGCCTTCCAGAATGTCGTCGCCCGCGCCGCCTTCGATCACATTGTCGCCGGACGATCCCGTCAATATGTCGCTGAACCCCGAGCCCCGCACGCCTTCGATGCTCAAATAGGTGTCACCGGTCGCGCCGGGGCCGGTGTGCGTACCCAGCCCGAGGTCGACGGCGATCGCGCCGCCGCTGTTCTCGTAACTGGCAATGTCATAGCCCGCGCCGCCATCGAGCACATCCGCACCGTCGCCCCCCATCAGGATATCGTCGCCACCGCCGCCCTCGAGCCGGTTGATGCCGCCATCGCCCGTCAACTGGTCGGCGAATGCGCCGCCGCGCAGATTTTCGATTCCAAGAAGCAGGTCGATCGCCGATCCTTCATGCGATGTAGCAAACACGAATAAGGGCGGGGTCGATCCCGGCGTCGCGACTGGTCCGGTGTCGAGACTAGCTACCACGCCTTGCGCCGCCGACTGGTAGCTTGCCGTATCGTTTCCGTTGCCGCCGATGAGGACGTTCGAGCCGGAAGAACTGATCAGCACGTCATCGCCATCGAGCGCCAGCAGGATTGCATGCTTGGCATCGGCGGCCAGCTGATCGCCGCCGGTCGTGCCGACACGGCCAGTGGTGGTTGTGCTGAGCGCCGTAAGGTCCGGCGTATGTGCGATGATCGATGGCAACTGAAGATCGTCATTGCGGTCGGTGATAACCGCGTTGATGATTGTAACATCGGTCGTTCCGAACCAGTTTTGCGCGGCTGACATCTTTCCGTCGATCGAAACAGCCAGCGCGACCTTGCCAATATCAAGAAAGTCGTTGCCACTGACATCCAGCGTGGCGGGGCTATAGGTGGCCCAGTTCACCACTGCACCAGAGCCGTTATAGGTGGAGGGGCTCCAGTTCAGGAAGACATTGTCGGTGACTTCGACATTCTTCATCGTGCCGATGCTCAGGCCGACAGAGTCGATATATACGTTGCCGGAAAGCACACTTCTGCTGGTTGGGTACCAGATATAGGATGCCGCAGCATCGTATATGAAGCTGTCTGTGATCGAAAAGGAACCGTAAGAACCGTTTCCGAGAGCGGGCAGGAATGTGCCGCCAAGCATGTTCGCGTGACTGATGTCTAACCTGCCGGGGTCGTTCGAGTCGTTCCCGAATGTTATTCTCAAGCGGTCAAGCGTTATGCGCTGCTCATCCGTCCCTATTGCTGAAAGCGTGCCGAAAACATCGATCAAATGCCCTGCTGCGTTTACAATAGCGCCCGGCTGTATTGTCAATGTCGTTCCGGGTGCGATCTGAATGTCGGACGTCAGGTTGTGCACTGACCCGGTGGTCCATACTGTGTCCGTGTTTATGATCGTCGGCACATCGTTCCCCTATGCTTTATCAAGCATGTAGTGAGACCACGTCAGAAGTCGATGGTTGATCTTTGTGTACCAAAGATCGGCACGCCTGATAGGATTGATCGCTATAAGAAGTAGAAGTCCGCGGCCGATAGCGCTGGCGTGTTAAGGAGGAAGGCCTCGACATGGGCGGGATCGGAGCCCGTGCCGTCGGCGTCGAACCACAGCGCCCGCGTGGTCGTGTCGAAATAGAAGGTCGCGGTGGCGGCAACGGAGGTGACGCCGGCACCGGTGAGGAAGCTGCCGCCATCGACCAGATGGGTGCCGGCGGCCACGCCGAAAGCCGAAGCCTGGAAGCCCAGCCAGTCGCCTTCGGAATGGTTGAAGTCGTAGATCGCGTCGGGGGCGTCGGCGCTTGCGGTGAAGAAGAAGGCGTCGGAACCGCTGCCGCCGATCAACTGGTCGCTGTCGCCGCCGCCGATCAGGAAGTCGTTGCCGGCGCCACCGTCGAGCACATCTTGGCCGGCCTCGCCCTGCAGGACATCGCCGTCATCCTGCCCATAAAGCGCATCATTGCCGTTGCCGCCGAACAGGCTGTCGCTGCCCGCCTCGCCGTACAATGTGTCGGTCCCGTCATTGCCATAGAGGGCATCGTTGCCGTTGCCACCGGCGAGCAGGTCGGTGCCGTCATTGCCCAGCAGCAGATCGTCGCCATCCTGCCCGAACAGCGCATCATCGCCGTCCTGGCCGTAGAGCAGGTCGTTGCCCGCGCCGCCGGCCAGCGCGTCATTGCCCGCTTCACCGAACAACGTGTCATTGCCCGCGTCGCCGTACAGGCCGTCGTCGCCGGCTCCGCCGACAAGCGTGTCTTCGCCGTCGCCGCCCTGGAGGGCATCATTGCCATCCTGGCCATAGAGCGTGTCGTTGCCGATGCCGCCCTGCAGATTGTCGTTGCCGGCTTCGCCGAACAAAGTGTCGGAACCGTCCTGCCCGTAAAGCAGATCATCGCCATTGCCGCCAGCGAGGGTGTCGTCGCCGGTCTCGCCCCACAGCACGTCGTTCCCGTCCTGGCCATAGAGCGCGTCATTGCCGGCGCCGCCGACCACGGTATCGTCGCCTTCGTTGCCCTGCAGGACGTCATTGCCATCCTGGCCGTACAACGTGTCATTGCCCAGGCCGCCCAGCAGGGTGTCGTTACCGATCTCACCGAACAGGGTGTCATTACCGTCTTGACCGTAAAGCGTGTCGTCACCGCCACCGCCGGCCAGCACGTCATTCGCTCCGGCGCCAAACAGCGTGTCGGCGCCGCTCGTTCCCTGAAGGTTGAGCGGGGCGGGGGCGAAGATGAAATCCGCATTCGTCAGATCGGACGGCAGGATGCCGACCAGGGTTATCGATCCGCCGAAGTCGTTGAGCGCGATGAAGGTCGAGCCGGTCGGGGTTGCGCCGGCCTGGACGGTCGAGATCGTTGATGCGAGGCCGTTGATACTCGTAAAGCCTAGCGCGGACAGGTCGATCCTGTCGCCATGTGCAAAATCCAGGATAGTATCAGCGCCGAAGCCTGCGCTCGCATAGCGAAAGACATCGTTGCCCGTTCCGCCACTCAGTGTGTCCGAACCCGCGCCGCCGTCTATAAGATCGTCATCTGCGCCGCCGTCGATATGATCGTTATCAGACCCTGCCAGGATAGTGTCGTTACCGGCAAAGCCGTAGATTGATCCGCCGACGTGACCGGAGTGGCCATCATACACATCGTTGCCCAAATAGAGGCCGATATCGTGGAGAACGGTGCCTGCGTTGGTGAAGGTAGATGACAGGCTGACGTTCACATGCTGATTTACATAATTGGGACTGGGGAAATGCGCGACGTCGTAGCCAACGCTGCCGACCGTGCTCGTCTGATCGAGTATGAGTGTGCCGCCCCCGATCGCGAGACCGACATTCGCGTTAGGCGATACAGAGTGGGAAAGAATCAATAGCCCATCAGTATCCGGAATAATTGTTGAGTAATTATTGGCGTTCAGAAGCGTTATATTCGAAACTGTAGATGAAAAACTTCCGGAATTTATAGATTCGAAATTCGTAAAGGGCGTTAAATCAAGAATGCTTCCGGAATCTACAAGTATATTCAAAATATCAAAGCCATCACCACCGTTAATGAGCCCGTGAATATCTGGAGGTGTTTTGCTATAAGTGCTCCGAGAAAAATCGCTGTATGTAAAGGCGTCATCGCCATCATTTAGATTTACGTTTCCAAGCACTTCACCGAAATTGCTTACGGATACCATCTCATCCTTGGTTGTGCCAATAATATTGTTAAATACCGAACCTGGGCCAACAGTTGCGATGGAGGCCCCATTGATATTCAAATCGGCGCTGGGATTTATTGAAAAAAGGAAATTATTCAATCCGGAAGAAGTGAGAGAGACGGATGAGAAACCAGAGAAAGATTGAATATTGGCGACATTCGCACCAACCAGCAAATTTTCCAGTCCTGAGAACTGATTGCCGAAGGTTTGGCTTATCGTTCCTGACAAGAGCAACGTATCGATGCCTGCTCCGCCGATGATCGAGGGTAGATTGTGGACGCTGCTTGCCTCGAACGTGTCGTTTCCATTGCCGAGGTCATAACGCCCGAATGTCGTGCCATATTCGTGAACGCCATCGTCGCCATCGCCCAGGTTTATCCGGCCGATAATTAAACCGTGATTTTCCAGGACATCCGCGCCGGCGCTGCCCGAAATGACTGGAGCCGTGTCGCTTGAGTTGAAGGACGCAATCACCGACTGGTCGTTATAGATGTAACTGCCGAGGCCCGTTACGCGGATCGCCGCAGTGGCCGAATCTGATGACGATATTCTCGCCCCACCGCGATTGATCAGACGATCGCCATCGCCGTTTAGATCGAATGCAGGCGCGCCGGAAAGGTCCGCGGTGTTGATATATTCAGTCTGTGCCCCTGAAATTACCTGCGTCACATTCGGTCCCCGCTAAGGCGCCATATCGCGCCAGTCGCGCAGAATACGGCAAAATCGAATATCTCAATCCTGTGCATGCGACTTGCCTTCCGGACAGCGGCAAGCGTTCGGCGCGAATCGATCTGTCAGGATAATCGGCTCGCACGCCCTCACGGCACAATCAAACCGAAATATACCCGATATGGAGTGAATCTCTACCCGATAGCCACCCGGCTTCACTCCCTGAACGACCGCGCGAAATGATCGCCCAGCGGCTTGAGCAAGAACGACAATAACGATCGCCGGCCGGTTTCGACGAAGGCCTGGGCCGGCATCCCCGGCACGAGTTTGAGACCTTCAAACCGCTTCAATTCCTGATCGGAAATCATGATGCGCACGCTGTAGAACGCCGCTCCCGTTCGCTGATCTGTTGTGCGATCCGGTGCGACGCGGGTCACCATGCCCCGCAATTCGGGTGTCGTCTGGCGATTGAAGCCCGTGAACTGAACCCGCGCGGACTGCCCGATATGGACGCGATCGATATCGTTGGGGCTGATCGCGGACTCCACGATCAGCCGGTCCTGGTCGGGAACGATCTGGAGGATCGTCTGGCCGGCCGGGATCACGCCACCCACCGTGCTGAAGGCAAGTTTGTCGACAAAGCCGGACTGTGGGGCATGCAATACCGCGCGATCGAAGGTTTCCTGTGTCATCGCGCGCCGGACCGCCTGATCGGCGAGTTGCACGTCGACTTGCGCGAGCTCGGCGCCCGATGTGCTGCGCAGATCCTGATCGATCTGGATGATCTGCGCGCGAATTTCGGCCATGCGCGCGCGCCCTTGCGCCAACGCGGCCTCGTTGCCGGACTTGTTCGCGGAAATGTCGACGGCTGTGCGCTCGAGCTGATTGAGCCTTCCGATCGTCGTGAGCTTCTTGCTCCACAATTCACGCATGCCCACCAGTTCCGGCTGGATGAGCCGAAGCTGCTGCTCCGCATCGCCGATCTGCGCCTGCGATGCACGATTTTGTTGTTCGATCTGATTGAGGCGCTCGTTGAGCTGCGATCGCTGATTTCGGCGCGCTTGCTTTCGCATCGCAAACAGCTGGAGTTCCGCCTGCTGGGCGGCTTTTGCATCCGGATCGGCGGACGTCGTCAGTTCTTTGGAAAAAATGGGTGAGCCGCCATCGATCTCGGCCTGCAACCGTGCGCGCCGCGCGAGAACACGGAAATAACTTCCGCCCGCGGCCGCGGCGGTTATGCCGCTTAGCGCACTGTCGAGGCGCATCAGCGCCTGGCCGGCCTTCACATGGGATCCATCGCGAACGAAAATCGCGGCCAGCACGCCGCCCGTAGGATGGCTGATCTGCTTGATGCTCGATTCTACGCTGATGCTGCCCGGCGCAACCACGGCCCCTCCCACTCTGACGAACGTTGCCAGCGCGAACAGCACCAGGAACAGGAGGCCCACGGTATAATCGATTTGCCGGCCGGTCTGACGCAGCACGGACGCGGAAACATCTTCCGGCTCGGGCCGATCGCTCCGCTTCCGGATGACCTCAAGCATCGCGCACCGCCGTTATCTCCGTCTTGACCGGTCTCAGCGATTTCGCGCGATCGAGAATTCCCTTCCATATCGCGTCGCGAGGTCCGAACTGCGCCAACTGACCCTGGCGCATCTCGCCGATCTTGTTCAGAACTTTCAGAATTTCGATACGGTGCGCGGCAATGATCACAATGCCCTTGCGCTGCCGAACGGCGATCACGGCCGCCGCGAGCGCAGCTTCGCCTTCGACGTCGAGATTGCTGTTCGGCTCATCGAGCACGACCAGAAAGGGATTGCGATACAAGGCGCGCGCGAGTCCGATCCGCTGCCGTTGTCCGGCGGACAAGGACTGGCCATCACTTCCAATCGGCGTCTCATAGCCTTTCGGCATTCGCAGGACGAGATCGTGGACCGCAGCCTGTCGCGCCGCCGCGATGATGTCATCCATGGTGGCCGCAGGATCGAAGCGCGAGATGTTTTCTGCGATCGTGCCGCTCATCAATTCCACCGATTGGGGCAGGTATCCGATATGGCGGCCGATTGCGTCCGGCTCCCATTGCGAAATGGCGGCGCCATCGAACCGCACTTCGCCCGCTTCGATCGGCCAGATTCCGATCAGTCCGTGAAGGAGCGTCGATTTGCCTCCGCCGCTGGGGCCGATCAATGCCAGGCCGTCACCCGCTTCAAGCCGGAACGAGACGCGGGTGACGATCGGCAGTTCACCCAGGGGGGCCTTGACGGAGAGATCCTCGACGACGAAATGCCGTTCCGGTGCCGGCAATGGCAGGCGCGGGGGCCGCGCCGGCATGGCTTTCAGCTGATCGTTCAGACGAGCGAAGGACAGTCGCGCGGCGGCGAGGCCCTTCCAGTTTGCGATTGCGCTTTCGACCGGCGCAAGCGCGCGCGAAGTGAGAATGGAGCTCGCGAACATGATGCCGGCCGATGCCTTGCCGTCGAGCACGAGGAGCGCTCCGGCCGTCAACACCATCGACTGCGTGAACAACCGAAATACGCGACTGACCGAGCCGAAGGTCGCACTTGCACCGCCATGTTTGCGTTGTGCGTCAGCGAGGGGGCGGGCCAACGTCGACCAGCGCCGGACAATCCAGCCGCGCATTCCCAGCGCGTCGATTACATCGGCATGGCGGAAGGCTTGGTCAATGAAGGATGCCCGGCCGGCGGCAGCCGATGCGGCGCGCCGGGCCGGTTCTCCGGTTCTGCGATCGGCCAGCAGCGTCAACCCCAGCAGAACGAGACCGGACACGAGTGCGGTCAGGCCCAGTGTCCAGTGAATGAAGAACAGGACCGTGACGAAAAATATCATCCATGGCATGTCGATAAGTGCGACAGGGCCGCTGCCCGTCAGGAACGATCGGACATTGTCGAGGTCGCGAATGAGCTGGGGTCCCGCTGAACCGAGCGATCGGTTCATCATCAGCGAAAAGGTGCGCTCGGTGAGCAGGCCATCGAACAGCAAGCCGATTCCGATCAGCATCCGCGTTCGCATGAGGTCGAGAGCGGCCTGGAAGATGTAAGCCGCGGTCACGATGACTGCCAGCCCGGTCAACGTTTCCCGGCTCCCGCCCGGAAGCACCACATCGTAAATCAGCGTCATATATATGGAGCCGGCGAGCACCAGCAAGTTGAGCGCGATGCTCGCGACCACGAGTTGCCGCACGAACGATCGACACGCTCCGATCGCCGCGGAGAGTTCGGGCGCGAGTTCGTCTATCGATAATGTCGGGAATGTCGCGCGCATCGCGCTACTTCTAGAGCGTCGCGCTGATTTTGTGAATCGATTGATTCCCAAGCGGAGAAGTTTGTGATTCAACCTCGTTGGAGGTGGATCATGGGGATATGTCGA
>NZ_FMZJ01000024.1 GCF_900101455.1 Sphingomonas sp. YR710
TTACAATGACGATCGCCCCAATGGTATTCTCACTCACATTTTCAGGCGGGCGCCTATAGTAACGTATGTCCCGATGATGTCATACGCCGACCGGATCGTCGGATAGGCAAGGCCCGGGCTGGTGCTCGTGGGAATGATCGGCGGCTTGCGGTTGAACAGGTTGTTGACAGTCCCGAACAACTCTACCCCTCCGAACTTGCTCGGCACTCGGGCGACCGCGCTGATATCGGTATAAGCCACCGCGCCGATCGAGTTGTCTTGATAGACGAGGATATTCGAACGCTTCAGGCTACCGATAATGCGCTCCTGCACCGAAAGCGTGAACGGGCCGGTCTCATATGTGACATTGACGTTTCCGCGCCACTTCGGCTGAATGATCGGGTTGCCATCCGTCATGTCCGCGTTCCCCAGGAAATTGAAGACTGCCTGGCCGGGCGCATTCTGTTGCTTGGACGACAGGAGCCGCGTCGCCAGGCTCTCGATCGTCAGCTTTCCCGAGCCGACCGGCAGCTGATATCGCAGTTCGAAATCGATGCCGCTGGTTTTGAAGTTCCGCAGGTTCTGATTGTTGATAAGGACTGCCGTTGGTCCATTGTTCGGATCTGGATTGGCCGCTCCCAATGGTCGGATGATCTGGTCGCAGACCGGCGAACTGTAATTGCTGGCCGCGCAAATATCCATGACTTGCTGGCCTGTGAATGGCGCGCCGATCGCCTTGTCGATGTTGATGTTGAAATAGTCGATCGAGAGGTTGAAGCCCCGAATGAAGGATGGCTTGAAGATGACACCGGCGGTGAGCGTGTTGGCGATCTCGGGCTTGAGGTTCGGGTTGCCGCCGCTAACTGACTGCGTGCTGACATTTAGCCCGGTCAGCTTGTCGAGAACGCCCAATCGGGTGATAGTTTGTCCGGCAAACAACTCATACAGCGTGGGTGCGCGGATGTCGCGCGAACGGGTGAGCCGGAACCGAATGCCGTCTATCGGATCATAGAGTGCACCGGCCTTCCACGTAACGACGGTGCCGCTCGTACTGTAATCAGTCACGCGTCCAGCCCCGTTGATCGACAGTGAGCCGACTGCTGAATCCTTGAGGATAGGCACGTTAAGTTCGCCAAACGCTTCCTTGATGTTGTACGAACCTGCCCCGATCCCATTATTGAGCACGAAGTATCGGTTCATCGCCGAAGCGGCGACGCCCCGCAGCCCGGTGAAGGTCGTTGCGATAGCCGGGTTGGCGTTGCTCGTTTGAACCAGGCTCTGCTTGCGGTATTCGCCCCCGAGTGCGAACGAGATAGGTCCGGCCCATCCAGAAAACAGATCGCCCGATATCAGCGCCTGAAAACTGTCCATCTTGTTGCGCACCCGCCACTGGGAATAGCTCTCGATATAGGCCAGTGCCTGGGGCGTGACATTGCCGACGCCCATGATATTGATCGGAACACAGCCTGGATAGAGCCCCGGATTGGTCAGGCTCACATTGCAGACAATATTGTTTGTCGC
This sequence comes from Sphingomonas sp. YR710, assembly GCF_900101455.1. Lineage (GTDB taxonomy): Bacteria > Pseudomonadota > Alphaproteobacteria > Sphingomonadales > Sphingomonadaceae > Rhizorhabdus. Next base: position 1,501 of record NZ_FMZJ01000024.1, read on the forward strand.
GGGATCGCGCACGGCATCCAGCGCCGCGAAGAAGTTCTGGTTCAGCGTGTCAAGCGAACTGCTCAGAAACTTCGTATCGCCGTGGACATAGCCGACGTTCCACGAAAGGTTGCGCAGCTTGCCCTGAATACCGGCCGTGACGAGAAGGCTCTTGCTGTCCTGCGTGATGTTGTTTGGGGGAAGATCGTTGAACGTCCGGGTGATGTTGAAGCTGGCGGCATTTCCCAGCAGGGCCAACGTCGCAGGCGTCAGGTAGGCGTTGTTGCGGAAGATGGTGCTCGGTACACGAACGCGCGAACCGGGCTGGTCGTAGTTGCTTGCGGTATTGTAGCCGATTGAGGCAAACACGCTCAGCGAGGGGGTGAGATCGTATTCCCCCCGCCCGAAGAGCTGGTTCGTTGTCACCGACGGCGTGATATCACGGCCCTGTTGCGCTTGCAGAAGGCCGTCGCCGCCGATCTGAAGATTAACGCGGCCCGCAGGCAGACCGGTGTTATAAGCTACCAGATCGCTATTGGGCGCAAACTGCTTGCCGACGAAGCCCGCTGGCCCCGACTGGGTAAAGCCCCCTTCCGCGCTCACCGCCCGGGCGCCCGAAATGTAGCGAAACGGATCGGCGGTCGTTCCGCTCCCCACGGGCACCCAGCCATCGGCGATAATGGGAAGGCTGGTTTTTGCGATCCGGTCGATATGATAGCGCTCGGCGCTGGCTATGATATGAAGTCGATCGTCGAGCAGCGATGTTCCCGCAGCTACACCAACACGGTAGGATCCAGCGTAGCCGCCGGAGGCGACACCTCGCTGTATCTGGGCCTTCACGCCCTTGAACCGCTTGTTGAGGATGAAGTTGACGACACCGGAGACGGCGTCCGATCCGTAAGCGGCGGAGCCGCCGCCAGTAACGATGTCGACCCGTTCTACAAGCAACTGTGGAATGAGATTAGCGTCGACGCCGCCGTTGTTACCTGACGGCGGAAGCCGCTGGCCGTCCTGGAGAACAAGCACACGCTGCGTGCCAAGAGCGCGCAAGTTGAGATAGTTTCCGGACCGCTGAACGTTCGGATTGGCGGTGGGCAACTGGTTTTGATTGATCGAGTTCTGGAACGCGGGAAGCTGATTGAGCGCATCTGCTATCGTCCCGGGCGCTCGCTGGATCAACTGCTCCGTCTGCAAGACCGTTACCGGGCTCGGCGCTTCGAAACCCTTGCTGGCGATCCGTGATCCCGTCACCACGATCTCGTCAATGAGCGGTGGCTCGTCCGCGGATGCCGGCTGCACAGTGTTCTGTCCCCAGGCGGGCGCTGTAAGCATTATCGCGAGTGCGCTCGCACCTTGAGAGAAAGCTCTTCCCTTCATTATCCATCTCCTCCGTTGCATTTTTTGTCGCGCCGATTCCATCTGCGGTCAGCGTCGATTAATTAAGTGTAACAATTATTATTATTAAGTAAATCGTGCGGCGGTCTTTTTATGGTGGAGCGGCCCGCCCATTGTAAAAATGGCATTAGGCAGCTTGCGCTGAAAAGACCCAATTTCTGCCGTTTATTGGGCGGTGTGGGCCGATAGACGTGGCCGAATGTTCAGCATGGCGAAACCTGAGTGCGGCATCCTCAGCTATTTCGTCTCCCTCAAAACAGGTTGGTCTCGACAGGAGACCTTCGACGTGTAAATACGTCGAAATGAAATCGTTTTCAAGAATAACCTGCGGGCTTTATGCAGCGGATATCGATGGGCGCCGAAAAGTGCGAGATTTCCAACGATGAAATTGTTATCATCAATGTCGAGTGAGGATAGTCCGTCCGCACCCTCCGCCAGGGCGGTAAGGGTTGTGGCATGAGCGACGCGTCGATTCGAATCGCGCTAGTCGGTGGCGGCGTCGGGTCGTTCATCGGCGGCATTCACCGTATGGCTGCGCAGTTGGACGGCCGCTTCGCGCTGGTTGCAGGCGTATTTGGCAGGGATCCCGCAAAGTCGCGCGTGCGCGGGCGAGAATGGGGGGTGCCAATCGACCGGATCTATGCCGATCACAGCGAACTCATCATCGGAGAGGCCCAGCGACAGGACGGCGTTGCGTGCATAGTCATAGCGACGCCCAATGAATCGCATTTCGCGATCGCATCGGATGCTCTCCGCGCCGGGCTCCACGTGATCTGCGACAAGCCGATGACCGCGACGCTCGAACAGGCTGAACTGCTCGTGCCGATCGTCGCGGCATCCCGCGGCATCTACGCGCTGACGTTTACATACACAGGCTATGCCATGGTTCGCGAGGCTCGTGCCCGCATTGCCGCGGGGGATATCGGCGAAGTTCGCAAGATCGTGGTCGATTATCCACAGGGTTGGCTATCGAACGGCGCCGGGGATGCGCAAATCTGGCGGCTTGACCCAGCGCGCGCGGGCCTTGGCGGCTGCGCCGGAGATATTGGCGTCCATGCCTTCCAGTTGGCGGAGTATGTTTCGGGCCAGCGCGTGACCGAGCTAAACGCGATGCTGTCTTCGATGGTTGCCGGACGCCGGCTCGACGATGACTGCAATGTGTTGATGCGCCTGACAAATGGCGGAGTTGCCGTGCTAACCGCCTCGCAGATTGCGACGGGAGAACGCAATGGCTTGTCGATCCGGGTCCATGGCGCGAGCGGCACCTTGGCCTGGCGGCATGAGGACCCCGCGGTGTTGCGGATCGATCGTGGCAACGGGCGCTCGGAATTGCTTCATGCCGGTGCTCCCGATTCATGTCCGGCGGCCAAGCGAGCGACTCGCCTGCCGATGGGCCACCCCGAAGGGTTCATTGAGGCGATGGCGACGATTTACCGGGACGTAGCTGATGCGCTTTTAGGCACAGCGCCGTCGCTTATCGACGGCGAGGTGCCTGGGGTAACAGACGGTCTGCGTTCCATGCGCTTCATCGATCGGGCGATCGTGTCCAATCGCCATGGGCGCTGGACAAGCATGGAGGAGAGGCCATGAAGACCATAAAAGGGCCTGCAGTCTTCCTAGCCCAATTCATAAAGGACGAACCGCCGTTCGACACACTCGACAATCTCGCCTGCTGGGCGAGCGGACTGGGGTACAGCGGCGTCCAGATACCCTGCGATCCCAGGTTGATCGATCTCGCTACGGCGGCGCAAAGCAGCGATTACTGCGATGATCTTCGCGCCCGTCTGGCGGATGCCGGCGTCGAGCTTTCAGAGCTTTCATCTCACCTGCAAGGACAGCTCGTTGCGGTACACCCTGCTTACGATATCTTGTTTGATGGCTTTGCGCCGCCGCAGTATCGCGGCGATCCTGCGGCACGTCTCAGTTGGGCGACCGATCAACTCAAGCTGGCCGCGAAGGCGAGCGCCAATCTGGGCCTGTCTGCACATGCGACCTTTTCGGGAGCGCTTGCCTGGCCTTACGTCTATCCTTGGCCACAGCGACCCGCAGGCTTGATCGACGAAGCCTTTCGCGAACTGGCTCGTCGCTGGACGCCCATCCTCGACGCATTCGGGGAAGCCGGCATTGAATGCGCGTTCGAGGTGCATCCCGGCGAAGACGTTCACGATGGCGCCAGCTGGGAACGGTTCCTGGATGCAGTCGGCGAACACCCCGCCGCACGCATCCTGTTCGATCCGTCGCATTTCGTGCTGCAGCAGCTCGACTATCTCGACTTCATCGATCGCTATCACGATCGGATCGCTTGCTTCCACGTCAAAGACGCCGAGTTCCGCCCAAACGGCCGTAGCGGTGTCTATGGGGGGTATCAGGATTGGTCGGACAGAGCGGGCAGGTTTCGGTCGCTAGGAGATGGTCAGGTCGACTTCGGCGCGATCTTCTCGAAAATGGCACAATATGACTTCGCTGGATGGGCAGTGCTGGAGTGGGAATGCGCATTCAAACATCCCGAGGACAGTGCACTCGAAGGAGCGGAATTTATCCGTCGGCACATTATTCGGGTGACTTCGACCGCTTTCGACGATTTCGCCGCGGCAGGCGGCGATGACCTGAAAAACCGAAGAATATTAGGGCTGTAAGGCCTGAGCAGTAAGCGACGGAGGGCGTGGCATGCAGGGATGGAGACATGGGATGAGCAAGCGCACCATGATGAAAGGCATTGCCGCGGTGGCTGTCGCCGCTGGGCTTGGTCGTGCCGCCGCCGCGACCGAGACACCTTTCTTCGAAGCGCATGGCCTTCCGATTGGAATCCAGCTTTACCCGTTGCGGACGGACCTGCGTGCGGACTTTGCCGGTACCCTGCGTAAGGTTGCCAGGATTGGCTATCGTCTCGTCGAGACATCCAGCCTTTACGGCCATTCGGCGGCGGACTGCCGCACGGCACTGGACGCTGCCGGCCTTGCCTGTCGCTCTATGCATGCCATGCCACAACCGCTCGGGCCAGGTGCGAACCTGACGACCAGCTTTGACCAGGTTGTGGCCGACGCCCATACGATTGGTGCCACGGACGTCGTCATGCCGCTGTTCCTGATTCCGGAGCGGCTATTGTCCAACCCCGGGGGCAAGCCGTCCGATTTCATCCCTGCCGCCGGTGAGGCGCTTATAGCAGACGATTACGCGCGCATGGCGGATTTCCTCAACGAGAAGGGTGAGGCTCTGCGCAAGCAAGGGTTGCAGTTGAGCTATCACAATCACAACGTGGAATTCGCCCCGCAAGGTACTGAATTCGGACTAGAAATACTCCTGCGAAAGACCGATACTAAATTCGTGCAATTCGAGCTCGATGTCGGTTGGGCCTATGCGTCGCGGATGGATGTCTTCGCGCTGCTCGATGCGCACCCTGGCCGCATCACGAAATTCCACGTCAAGGACATCAAGCCGACGACGCCGCTTAATTTCGCGATCGTGCAGGACCCTGCCGACCTCGGAAAGGGCATTGTCGACTGGAAGCGCCTGTTACCGGCTGCATATGCGGCCGGAACGCGTGGCTTTTACGTCGAACAGGAAGATCCGTTCACTCGTCCGCCGATCGAAGTCATGGCCGACAACTATCGTTATCTGGCCGAATTGAGAACGGCGGGCTGAAGCACCGACAAAACCACGTCACCAAGACCGGCGCGAACAGCTGGCTTGTGGGAGAGAATTCGATGATCGAGAGAATTGGCGTCGGCTTTGTCGGAGCGGGTGGCGTAGTGCAGGCGATCCACCTGCCAACCCTCGCGCGCCTGCAGGATCGCTTCCGAACCGTGGCGGTGTGGGACGTGCAGCCGCCGCTGGCGCAAGCTGTGGCCGAAATTGCTGGCGCGAAGGCCCATTCAAGCCTCGATGCGCTGTTGGCCGATCCCGCCGTCGATGTCGTCGCGGTCTGCACGCCTCCTCCGTTCCACGCCGATCAAGTCATCGCGGCGATGCGCGCCGGCAAGCGCGCGATTCTCTGCGAGAAACCGTTGGCCGCAACAGTGGCGGAAGCCGAGTGCATTGCCGTTGTCGCCGCCGAGACCGGTGTACCGCTGGTGGTGGGATCGATGCACATCTACGATCCTGCCTTGCGGAGCGCCGGGTCGGCTCTGGCCAAGCTCGCGGCGGAAGCCCACACCATCCGGTCGAGCATGACGCTGCCGTCAAATTCCCACATCGAACAATGGGTATTCGAAGCCGTGCCGAGGCCGGTCGATGCGCCGCCGCGCTCGGCTCCCTCGGGCGACCGCCGTATCTGGATGGTCCGCGACGGCATCATGGAACTGGCAATCCACGATTTGCCTATCGTCCGCATGTTCGTACCGGAAGGCGAGCAAGCAAACGTGACCGACGTCGCGACCTTCGGACCCATTGGATATGCGATTACCTTGCGCGCGGGCGATCGCCTGATCGAACTCTTCGCGCATATGGGGAAACACTGGCAGCCGCGCTGGACCTTCGAGGCGATGTCCGAAACGATGGTCCTGCAGATCGAGTTTACCCCATCCTTCGTCCACGCCGGCTCCGGTGTCACGACGATTTCCCGCGATGGTCGCAGCATCGTTCATCATCCGCAGATGCACAACGGCTACGAAGGCGAATGGCTTGCGATCGCTGCTACGCTCGCAGGAAAGCAGGGCAAAATCGCCACCGCCGATACGCTGGTCGCCGACGTGAAATTCGCGATCGACATTGCGTGTCAGTCCTGCGCCTTGGTCGAAGGCAGAATTGCGGCATGACGCAGGGGCTCGCGGTTGCGGCACATCCCCTGATGAGGGATCTGACCGGGGGGCTGGTCGCCTCGCTTGCCCAGTCTCTGTGGCTGGCGGACGATTATGCAAAAGCCGATCTCCTCGTCCTTCCAGGTCGTTCAGGCTGGTGCGGACTGGCAACAGAAGCGATTGAGAGCGGGATTCGGCGCATCATGGTCATCGATCCCGGCCCCGAAAACATAACGCCGATCGGCGACCTGGCCCTTCGGGTTCGGTCACACGATGCGATGCTGGTGCTGAGTGAGAGCTTCGCCGACAATCCGGGCGTGGCGCCGTTTCACGCCGCGCTCGATGGACCAATGACGTTCCTTTCGCTGACCGCCTATGCGGCGTGCAGCGTGGAAGATCGCGCGGCCCGCTTCGAGCAATTGCGGTTGGCGCGGGCGTTGGGCATCAGCGAAATCGCCTTCACCGATGCCCAGACGGGCCGAGGCAGCACAATGGCGCTGGGTACCGGATTGCGCGCCCGCAAGGACGTCATGCTTCGCATGACAGCGCTGGCCACGAGCGGGTTGAGCGCTCGTCACTGCGTTAGTGCCTTTGCTGACGATATTCTGGCGTCGCTGATAATATATCCGGCCGACTGCGCCCGGCCCAGCGAGGGAAGTGTCACAACGCCGGCGCACCGCCTGCATTTGCCCACGATCTTCGAAACCCCGCACCGGGCAACTCTGCGCCGGCTCCTGGCGGGAAAGGAGGCATCCCGATCGCTTGCTGATTTCGAAGCGGATGTCCGGCTCCTCGATGCGCTGGAAGGGAGATTGTTCGATCGGATGGAAAAGGCATGGTGATTGCGACTGCAAGCGATGCCCCCGAAATCGCCGGTTCGGCAGGCGCGAAGCCGTCCGATATGCGACCGCCGGTCAGTACCAGCTTCATGCTCTCCTACATGTTCGCGCAGTATGCGGCCTGGATGGCCTTGATGACGCCCGCCGCCGTCACGCTCGCTTTCAAGGTCAGCAGCATTGCCGGGCCGCAAGGCAAGGGCATGGGCCTTGGCCGGATCATGGCATTCGGCGCATTCGTCGCGCTCGTGGCAGCGCCGATCTGGGGGGCTCTGTCGGATCGGACCTCAACCCGGGTGGGCCGACGAAAGCCTTGGATCCTGGCCGGATCGGCGCTGCTCCTGTGCGGCCTCATGGTAGTCGCCACGGCTGCGACGCTGCTGCAGGTCGGGATTGGCTGGCTGATATGCCAGTGTGGGTCCAACGCCGCGCAGGCTTCGCTCAATGCGGTAATCGCCGACGTCGTGCCTGATCGTCAGCGTGGTCGTATGTCGGCCATGCTCGGCATCTCGGGACCACTGGCAATGGCGACCGGTGCGTTCATCACGCAATTCACCGTGGGCAACGATATCGCGATGTTCCTGGTGCCCTGGCTCCCCGGCGCGATCGCCATTCCGCTCCTGTTCTGCCTGTTGAAGGAACCTCCCATGGCGGTTCGCAAGACGACATTCCAGCTTCGCGCGCTGCCGCAGCTGTTCTGGATCAACCCGCTGCGACATCCGGACTTCGCCTGGGTGTTTCTCAGCCGCTTTCTGATCTTCCTCGCCGCTTCGTCGAGCCATACCTACAAGGTCTATTTCCTGACTGACCGCATCGGAATCGCGCCTGCAGAAGTCGCGGGGTACGTCTTCCTGATCACCTCGATCGGCGCGGGATTGACCGTGGTGCTGACGCCGCTCAGCGGTTGGCTGTCGGACCGTACCGGAAGAGTGAAACCCTTTGTGTTCCTGCCCGCGCTCATCATGTCGCTGGGCCTGGCGATCATCAGCATGTCCAATGCGTTGGCCCCATTCATCGTCGGCATGATCATGGTCGGGATAGGCGCTGGCGTCTTCGCGGCGGTGGATCTCGCGCTTTGCGTGGCGGTACTGCCAGACCGTTCAGATGCAGCCAAGGACATGGGTGTGATCCAGGTCGCCAACAGCTTACCCCAATCGCTGGCGCCGGCGCTGGCACCACTGTTCCTTTCCATCGGTGGAGGCGGGAATAACTACTCGGCAGTCTATCTGGCGGCGACGGTGTTCGGCATCATCGGCGCCTTGGCTATACTTCCGGTGCGAAAGACCCGTTGAGCGCCGAGGCGCCGTCCTTCCCCCGTAAAGGCACAGGGCCGACGCTTCGCCGCACAACCAGCTTGTGGGGAAGCGTAACGAACCGCAATTCCGACTGCTTTTGAGCGATGATATCGAGGAGGAGCTCCGCGGCAAGGGTGCCAATGGAGTGCATCGGCTGGCGAGTGGTGGTGAGCGCCGGGTAGACATAGCGCGCGATGTCGATGTCGTCGAAGCCCATGACGGAAACGTCTTCCGGGCAGCGTAGCTTCAACGCCCGCAGGGCAGCGAGAGCGCCGATCGCCATCTCGTCGGAAAAGCAGAACACCGCCGTCGGTTGGACCGAATCGGCCAGTTCGAGGGTCAGGCGATAGCCCGATTCGATCGAAAAATTGTCCGACAGCACGGTGATGCGGGCATCGCTCTTTTGGGCGATGGCATCCATGGCGCCTTTGAGTCGGTCGCGGCTCAGCGGGCTCTCCAGATAGCCGGTGATCACGCCGATATTGCGATGACCCAGGTCGTACAATGCCTCCATCGCCGTTTTCGCGGCAAGCTGGTTATCGATGTGCACGCTCGACACGCCGAGTGAGGGACTGAATTCACAAGCGTTGACGATCGGGGCCTTCGGGCCATCGCGCGATACGGTATCGCGCACCGCATCGGGGAGGCGATGACCGAGGAAGATCAGGCCATCGGCCTCGCGGCTACCGAGCATCGATGCATAGCGTTCCTCGCGGGCTCGATCTCCGCAAGTGTCGCCAAGCAGCACCGAATAACCGTTCTTCTGCGCGCATTCTTCTATGCCCCGAACGATGTTCGAAAAGAACGGATTGGCGATATTCGGTACGCTGACGACGATTTTGCCGGTGCGTGTGGTGCGCAAACTGGCGGCGGTGGGATTCGGCTTGTAGCCGAGTGCGTCGATTACTTCCTGGACTCTCAGCCGCGTTTTTTCCGCGACAAGTTCCGGTCGCAAAAGAACGCGGGAAATGGTTGCAGGGGAAACCTTCGCTGCACGCGCTACCTCAAGAATTGTCGCCATTGCGCCAGGTTAGACCAAAAGAAAATCGCTGGGAAGTAGCGCCCGTGGTCAACCAGGGCGCGCTCCTTCCGGCAGGAGCCGTATGCGGATGCTGCGCCAGCGACAACGCGCACCCACCCCCCATCGGCTCTCGCCCATCATCGGGTCGTTGTCATGTACTTCGAAAGCGATGTGGCCGCGCACTCCCAGGAACGCCAAGACCGCGTCGGGATCATAGTTGGGGGATGTCATCGTCGCCGTGTCCAGTTCGGCGACCTTCAACCCGTTTACCCAGGTCGTGATGGTCGGCAAGTCGCCTACCACCTTGATGCGGAACTCGTTCCAATCACCCCATCGCCAGACACGGAGAAAGTCGTTCACGTCGCAGGCATGGTTCAGACGATCGATCTTGTCCTGCGTGACGGGCCACGGCGAAGTTTCGGGGGTATCGGCGATGAGGCCGATAACTTGTCCGGAGCCGTCGCATTTCGACCGAAGGGCGAACGGGGCGGCCGAAAAGGATGCAAGACCGTTCCCGAAGAACCCGCCGATGCTGCCATGCTCACGATGATCGATCAGAATCTGGAAGCCAGTCCAATCCAGAGGGCGCCGACGCACCATGACGCCGGTATCCGCCGGCCAATCGGGTCGCGCCTCGAACGTCAATTCGAAATCACCGAAAGTTTCGTCGCTTACCAGGTATCCCCCATAGCCGTTACCGGGCTCGCTTTGCTGGCCAACGATATGGCCGTCTTCCACATGCCAGGCTGCCGGATGCAGTTCCGGCTCGACCGGACGCGGGAGGCCCAGCCTGTCCAAAATGGTCAGCGCGCTCGGTCCGCCCGGATACAAGGCGCCGTAAGTGCGGGGCTCGGTATGCCAGCCGTGAAGGGTTTCGCCATCGAACAGCGTGCGCCAACCAGCATCATTGCGATCGTCTTCAGCCATGGGCGATCCGTTCTACGCAATGCATCAGCGAGCTGAGATCGAGCCAAGCGGACTGGTCGCTCCGCCCTGCGTCATCGTGTCGTGGGCATGGCTCCGCTGCCGGCAGATCTGCTCCCCTCGAAGCGTCGGACCTGCGGCGGGATTTGCCGGGGTAACGACGAGGCGCAGTCAAAGCTTTCCCTCCTTCAGGAATTCTGCGGCATAGTGGGCCGCGCGCGCGGATAGGGCCATGTAGGTCAATGATGGGTTCTGGCATCCGCTGGAGGCCATGGCTGCACCATCGGTAATGAACAGGTTGGGCACGTCGTGAGCCTGGTTGAATCCGTTCAGCACCGATCGGGTGGGGTCCTTGCCCATACAGGCAGTGCCCATCTCGTGAATGCCGAGGCCGGGTATCCCAGGTTCGCTTTTGACAGTCATAACCGTGCCGCCCGAAGCTTCGATCATCGCTTTGCCATCCTCGACGATCTGGCTCGCCATCTTGCGCTCGTTGGGTCCCAGCGAGCATTCGACATGGACGATCGGCATGCCCCACTGGTCCTTGTCGGTCGTGTGCAGCGTCACCCGATTTTCCGGATTGGGCAGCATTTCGCCAAAACCCGCAAGCACAGTCGTCCAGGGGCCGAGCCGGCGAGTGCGCGCTTTCAATTCGGCTCCGATACCGGGGCTGCCAAGCGCGCTGCTGCGCCAGTTCTCCCGCGAGACGGCGCCTTGGTAACAATATCCGCGCAGGAATTCGGCTGGCTCGCTTACGTTGCGAAAACGAGGGATGTACAGCCCCGTGGGTCGGCGCCCGTGGTAATAGGTGTTGGGGCCATTCGGCAGGGTGCCTTTTACAACAAGCGCATAGACGTGATCCATCAAATTGCGGCCGACCAGGTCCGACGAATTGGCCATGCCGCGCGGGAAAGCCTCCGATTTCGAATTCAGCAATATCTGCGCAGTGCCAATGGTCGAAGCGCAGCCAAATATCAGCCTGGCCTCATATATCCGGCCGACCCTGGTATGGGCATCGATAACCCGCACCCCGATTGCCCGCCCTGTCCGGGGATCATGAATAATCGAATGAACGATTGCGTCTGTCACGATCGTGAGGTTGCCAGTACGTTCAGCCGCCGGAAGCGATGAGCTAAGGCTCGAGTGATAGGCGCCAAAGGTACAACCCCGGTCACAAAGCGACCGGGTTTGGCACGTGCCGCGGCCCAGCTCCTCGTGGTGCGGCTGCGCCTCGGAGAGGTTTGCACAGCGCCCCGGAATAATCTTGCGGCCGGGAAATTTTTGCTCGACCACGCCTTTCAGTTGCAGCTCGGCGTCATTCAGACCGAACGGCGGCAGGAAAACGCCGTCAGGCAATTGCGGCAATCCCTCCTTCGATCCCGAAACGCCGATGAAGCGTTCGACATGATCGTACCAGGGGGCCAGATCCTCGTAGCGGATGGGCCAGTCGGAACCGTGGCCATCCTTTGCATTTGCCTCGAAGTCCATCGGGCTTAGACGATAGGACTGCCGCCCCCACATGATCGAGCGTCCGCCAAGATGATTGCCGCGGATCCAGGCAAAGGGCTTGTCCGCCGGCGTGGTGTAAGGGTGTTCGCTATCCTTGACCCAATATTGTTTGGTCGCAGCATTGACCGCATAGCACTGGCGCTGGACGGCATAGTCCCGCGCCAGCTCATCCTCGGGAATCATGCCGGCATTGGGCAGATCCCATGGTTGCATCCAGTCGGTATATTCGGCGCCGTGCTCCAGCTTGCGGCCTCGCTCGATCACCAGTGTCTTGAGGTTGCGTTCACACAATTCCTTGGCGGCGATGCCACCGCTCATGCCAGAGCCGATCACGATTGCATCAAACATGATTGCGTTTTCGCTCAGTTGGGGCCGCCCGCGGGGCGGGTTGTGGCGGTGACGGGTATCGATGGTTTCCATTGGCCGGGCACGTGCACATAGCTCAGCTCCTGGGTCAGCGCGGGTTCGGATAGATAATAGAGGGTGACGATCAACTCCTTGAGCCTTTTATAGCCCGGATCGGAGGCCGTCCGACCGGCGTGCCGTGCCGGTTCGAGGGTCGAAGCATCGTAGGCCGATAGCAATAAGGTGCGGACCGCCGGCGGCAGATCGACGAAGCCTGCGCTGTGGTCTTGGCGCGCCGCTCCATCGATCTTCGCCAGGGACTGGCTAAGCTCGTAGCGATGCTGCGGCGAAGCCCAGTTCGCGAGGAGCGAGTCGAAGCTTGCGGGCACACCCGCCTCAATCGCGCCTGCCGTATCGGTGCGTGGCACGATCGTGTCCGCTACCGCGCCGAGCAGCGCGAAGGTGGAAGCGTCCAGAAAGTGGCTTGCGCCCTTTGTGGCCTGGGCCAGTGCAGTGGCACCGAAGCCGGGTGTTGCCATTGCTCCAGTCAGCAGCATCACGCGCTCAAGCAGCCCACGCCGGTCTATGCCGAGGACTTCGATCATTGGTGGAGCCTCCCGTTCCTACGCTCGATCAGCCGCACCAAGCCGAATATAAAGAACAGGATTGCCGGAATAATCGCGATGGCCTGGAATGATTTTTCCGCGGCGAAGCCCAGGACCCTCCGCAATTCCGGACCGGGCGCAAGGGCGGCGAACGCGTCCCGCCCGCCAGCCGCCTTTAGTTTGGCTCCATCATAGATCTTACCGATTTCCGGCAACACGAAATAGATAGCCATGGCCCCGGCAAAGCCGACGATCCCGATACCCCATGGGCCGCTGCGCGAAAAACGTCGCGCTACGGCGGCCAGCATGGTCGGCCACATGAAGCATACGCCGAACGCCCATAGCGTTGCGGCGACAAGCGCGGTGAACGGTGATGATGCCAGGGAAAGCAAGTAAAGCCCGATTGTGGCCGGAATGGTGGAGAAGCACAGCAAGCCCATGTCCGAAAATCGATGTTCTAACAGGCCGGCGAAATGGCGCATCGCGAACATGATCGCAGAAATATAGACCAGGACGAGAATTCCGGGCATGCCGACGGTCTGGGTAAGTGCAACATCGACCCACGAGCCAGGCGCGAGTTCGGCTGATGCGGTCAGAAACATGATCGTCGGAAATATCCAGAAGCTGAGATGCTTGAACGGTTCGGCCAGCATGGCGGTAAACGACACGCCCATGGCAGCGGTTTCTGTTTGCGGAAAAGTCTGCGTCGCGGCCCAAAGCCCGAGCGCCAAGCCAGGTATTGCGATGATCCCGACCAAGGCCTGCCAGCCGAGGTGGAGCGCGTTGAAAAATAAGAGGCTGGCCAGACCGCCGCCGACAATCCCCGCCGGCCACCAGGCGTGAAGATTGTTGAGGCGCTTGGTCTTGTCGCCGGGATAGAGCGCTGCGATTATCGCATTGACCGACGCTTCCGTGGCCCCCCAGCCCAGGCCGCATACGATCATGCCTGCTGTCAAAAGGCGATAGACCGCGTCCGGTCCGCCCGCAATCGGCGCCACGACAATTAAAGCGGGACCGACGACGTAACAGGCCGAAGCAAACAGGATCACTCGCTTTGCGCCGATTATGTCAATTGCCAAGCTGATGGCCAGCAAGGAAAGCGCGAATCCGAGGAATGAGTTTCCAAGTGCGGCAGCAATCATTTCACCCGAATGTAATGATGCATATGTATCGAGTAATTCTGTCTTGATCGCACCGGAAGCACCGGTTCGGACCGAAAATGATAGAGCGCCGGTGAACAGGGCGAGGGCGCTTATCCAGAAGATTGTGCGTCGATTGTCGTTTTCCTTCTCCATTCACCCTCTCGCTCTTATTTTGATGGGGCAGATTAATGCTCTGCCGATACTGACCGCGACGCCAACACCTTGCGCGAATCAAAAGGCTTTCTCTCCTGAAAGCACGACCGAAAATGTGCCACGCAACATCGGCCGCCTTTATGAAAACGATATCATCAGGCGCGCCGGATGCCTTGTCAAGGGCGATGGATGGCTGCAATTTTGTCGCACTGCGCCGTCCCAGACCGCTCGACGATGCATCGTTTGAAATATTGAATATTTGGCCAAATTGGGAACTACCCAACATTTATGCTCGACTAACTCAGATTCTTGTCGACAATATAAAAATATTGATAATCCAGGCTGAATGTAGATCCTATAAATATCGTAATATTATCCCGGAATTTTCCGAGAAGTATTTATTTCACATTTTATCTACGGTGATTTTGTTGAAATCCGTCTACCGTCTGACGGCAAAATATCTCCCAGCGTTATTGACTTCTCTCAGCTTATTACCACCGCCTCGTGCATCGTGATGGACGGTATCTCGAACTCGAGCCAGCCCCGATCCTTTCGGACAGGAACCTGGCACTCGGCGACAAGCAGCTTCGCCTCCCTGCCGGGCGTATCTATGTCGAGCGCGACGCGGATACGCAGGGGGCCGATCGGAAAGAACTCCTCGATCGGCGGGTGCGTCGTCGCAGGATTCAGGTTCCCGATATGAAGTACGAAACGGCCTGGTTGCTTGTACAGGTTCACGTCCCAGAGCCCTGGGCCTTCCACCGTCACGGGCATCGTGTCCCCAGCCAGCCATCGAACGATATTGGATAGAATTGTTGCGTGATCCGGATTGTTCGTTCGCGCATATTGCCGATCGAGATCGGCGGGCAGAAAAACGACACGTCCCTTACCGGCAGCATCGTTGACGATCAGTGCGGGCACATCTGTACGATCCACCCTCATCCATGCGTCCTCTGGCGTGACGGGCGTCGGCGGTACATAGACCGCGAGCACTTCGGCACCGGGTGCGGCCTGTATGCCGTTGAGATTGCTGCCCAGCATAACGAGGTCAGTCCGGTCGAATCCAGCCAGAACGGGATGCCGTATCGCTCCTGGCATAACGACGGGTTCCCTGGATGTATGCGGGCCTTCCGAATTAGCTCGCATCTCGGGAAATAGGCGGATGTAATTCTGTCGGGCTCGTGCCCAGCAGGAACCTTCATCGCCTGGCGCGCAGTGAACGCGCCGCCGTCCATCCCTGAATCCGGCCTCTGAGCCGGTCCGTTCGTGCGCGCCTCGGGGAGAGCATGAGCCTTGAACAGGTCGGCAAGCGCGAAGTCTTCCAGCGGATCTCCAAAGCGGTCGCGCAAACTGGTCTGTCCGGTGGCTAACAACGCACCGCCATCGGCCACGAACTTCCTGATGCTGGCAACCTGCTGCTGGGTCATAGCGGCAAGGTTCGGAAGGATGAGCACACGCAGGCCATGCGCATCGCGGTCAATATGGTCGGCATGGAGCGCCACGAACGGGATGCGCGCGTGGGTAAGTGCGTCAACCATGCCGCTCCACGGTTCCACCACATTAGGCCCGATGGAGTCGCGCCCAAAATAGAGATTGTTCACCTCGCTCCAGACCACGCCCACTGTCGCGACCGGTTTGCGATCAAACAGATATGGCTCGTTCTTGCGGTGCCAGTCATAGACGGGTCCCACGATGTCGTATCGGCGCTTGTCTTCGTTATAAGCGGAGATCGTGTGCCACCACGGCACCAGTCCGCCGGCGACAGCGGCATGGATATAGGCCTGCGTCTCGACAAGGGGCGCCGAAGCCAGTCGCCCGAAGTAGAGCGACTGCGCCGCAGCAACAGGACGGCTCCAGCCCATAAGGCCGTTGAAGATCTTGCCGGCCGTGCTGTTCTCGGCCAGTGACTCCCCTTCGCTGCGAAATTGGTGATCGAGCATCAGCATCTTGGCACGGTCGGCGATCTTGCGGCTGTCGCGCGCGGCAACTGTTCCCACAAGCTGGCCGATCCACAGGCAGTCCGCCCCGCCGTAGCGGCGGGTCACGGCATTCTGGAAATCCCACATTGCGACCACCTGATCGCTGTTCCACTCTACCCACGTCCGATAGACTTGATCGTTCCAGTCCGCTGACTTCGGTAGCGTCTGACCGGTCTTCTGCCGGAAGAGCGAAGTGCAGGTTGGGCAATAGCAAATCTCGTAATTGGCGCCCCAACCGCTGATGGAGAAGCCGTCCGGCTTGTAATCCGTCGCGATCTCCTTGAGAATTTTCGGCCAGTAATCGTAGATGAATGGGCCATTCATGCAGGGATTGCCCGGACGTCCCTGGCTATCGACACTGGCCCAATCAGGATGCGCAGCCAGCAATGCCTTGTTGTCGTCGCCAATCTTGTAGCGCAGGCGGGCAACCAGTGCGATGCCGTCATCCCGGCAGACCTTGGCGAGATCCCCGAACAAGTCGCGTCCCGCGAGGAATGTGCTGCGCGGAAGGAATGGGACGTTGGTGGGGTAATAAGCGACGACCCCCGCTGCGTTGAGCAGCATGCCCTGCGTGCCGGTGGCTTTCCAGTATCGCCGCCACCAGCCGATATCGAAGTCCCGGGCATCAGGTTCGCTGATGTTGATCTGTCCCCACCGGCGGACACGCTCATACCAAGGCGGCGATACAGTGATCGCCCCTGCACGCTTCGGTAGAGCAACCGTCAACCCAACAGCGGCCACACCAGACGAAACAAGAAATTCACGACGATCGAACCCCATGAGAATTTCCCTTACAAGTGAGTATCAAGATATGGTGCGCGCACGATATACGCCTATTTGATCCACAGCGTCTTGCTGACGGAGCACATCTTGTCCTATTTTATAGGATTGCTGTCTGGGCAACCGATATCAGCTACATCCCGATGGCCAAGGGCTTCGTCTATCTCGTTGCCATCGTTGACCGGTTCAGCCGCAACGTGCTGGCTTGGCGGATGTCGATCACGATGGAGGTCGACTTTTGTGTCGAGGCTCTGGAAGAGGCGCTGGCCCGCGTGCCCGCTCCCGGGCCAATGAAAGTGAAACCTTGGACGTACTGCCCAACCCGAAATCGCGGCGATTGCCGTTCTTCTGGACTCGGCAGACCCAGCTTTTGCTCCCGCTGGGCTGGACGATCAGGAACAGGCCGTCGCCATCGCCGATCCGACCAGGGCGTGTCGCAGCCTTCACAGCGGTTGCGGAGAGCTTTCCCATGGCTCAAATTCTCCCACATTGTTTCCCACATTTCCAATCGGTTGCCGATGGATGCGAGCGGATGCAGCGGGACGCGAATCACATGCAAAGTCCCGGAAATCCGGGACTTTTTCGATTCGCGGTGGATGCGGGGGGATCAGGCCCTGGCGGAGACGGAGGGATTCGAACCCTCGGTACGGATTGCTCCGTACGGCGGTTTAGCAAACCGCTGGTTTCAGCCACTCACCCACGTCTCCGGGAAGGCAGAGCGGGGGCTATAGCGGGGAGTTGGTGGGTGATCAACCGCGTCGGAGCCGGTAATGTGTGAAATTCCGGGCGGCTGTTCATTGCAGCGACAGCATAAAGGGGCTTAGTCAGTTTTCAGGGACCAGGTTGCAGCGGAGAGTGCATATGCGGGGCGGATGGATCTTGAGGGCAGGCTGTGGAATCGCCTTATGCGTTGCGGGGATGGCGCAGGCGCAGGTGCGCACGGTGGATCCCAATCAGGCCTCCGATCTCGCGCCGGTGCCGGCCGGCGAAGCGGCTTATGGCACGAAGGTGAACCCGCCTGCCGCGCCGGCATCGCCCCCCACTGCAGAGCAGGCTCCCGTGCCCCCGTCATCTGCTCCCGCGGCTGCGCCTGCTGTCCCGATGGATACCCGTGCGCAGGCGGCCGATGCGTCGAGGAACGGAACATTTGCGCAGGATGATGTGATGAGCGCCGCCGAGGGCGTCTTCGGCCGGGGTGCCGAGGGGCTCGCCAAGATCATCGAGAAGATCCTGAAAGACCAGGGTCGCCCCAATGCCTATATTGCGGGGCGCGAGGTGAGCGGTGCCGTCGTCGTCGGTCTGCGGTACGGATCGGGCACCCTGTTCCACAAGGTCGAGGGCCAGATGCCGATCTTCTGGACGGGGCCGTCGCTGGGCTTTGACCTTGGTGCGAACGGATCGAAAAGCTTCGTGCTGGTCTATAATCTTTATGATTCCGCCGACATCTTTCATCGCTTTCCCGCGGCGGAAGGCACCGCCTATGTCGTCGGCGGGTTCACGGCCAGCTATTTGCGGCGTGGCGATGTGGTGCTGATCCCGATCCGGCTTGGGGTGGGCTGGCGCCTTGGTGTCAATGTTGGATATATGAATATTACACGTAAATCCAAATGGTTGCCATTCTAAGCTTGCAGTAAACTAGAACGAAAGCCCGATCAACGCGATCTGGCGGCCATAGCCGGGTTCGCCGCGATGGGTGGCCCGGCGGAAACTGAAGAAGCGCTGTTCCTGGGCATAGGTGTCCTGCCCGAGGGCGATGACGGTCGACAGGCCGGCGGCGGCGAGCCGATGGGCGACATAGGCTTCGATATCGAACTGGAAATGGTCGGCGCGCCGCCCGGCGGCGAAGAAGCGCTCATTTGCCGGATCGTCTGATTCGAACCGCCGGGCGAATGCCGCATCCACTTCGTAGCTGGCGCGGGCGATGCACGGGCCGATCGCCGCAACAATCCGGCTGCGATCGGCGCCGAGCGCTTCCATCGCCTTAACGCTGGTGTCGGTGACACCGGACAATGCGCCCTTCCAGCCCGCATGGGCGGCCCCGACGACGCCGGCCTCGCGATCGGCCAGCAGCACGGGCACGCAATCGGCGGTCAGGATGCCGAGCAGTAAACCAGGCCGGTCGGTAACCAGCGCATCGGCATGCGGGCGCGCATCGTCGGCGATGGCATAAGCGACCGTGACGACATCGGGCGAGTGAACCTGATGCACCGTCACCAGATCGAAGCCCGGCGCGACGGCCGCCATCGCGCGACGGCGATTCTCGGCGATCGCGGCGCGATCGTCATCCGACCCTAGGCCTACGTTCAGGCCGGCATGGATGCCCGTCGAAACGCCGCCCTCGCGGCCGAGAAAACCATGGGGCAGGGGGCTCAGCGCGTCGACGCGCAGCGGGGAGAGTGTGGTCATGGCAAAAGCCTTACGGCGATCCGCGACCGGTTAGAAGCCCGCCGGCTCCGGCCATTTCGGAGCAACCATTGCAAGTACCCTGAACAGCGCGCCCATTTCCTCTTCCGAGGTCAGCCGGCGGTGGGCCGAGCCGATTTCCTCGAGCCGATCAGGATAGCGCAGGGCCAGCGCTGCTGCACGCGCCGCAATGCCCATCGTGCCGAGGAAATACCCTTGGGAGACCGGGCCGGCGATCCGCGTGCCTGCGCTCTTGCCGGCCTTGGCCAGCGCGCTGAAATCGACATGGGCGGTAAGATCGTTGGCGCCGGGATTGGCAAAGACATCGGCATAAGCGTGCGCATTCAGCGCCTGCAGGGTATCGCCGGCATTGTAATCCTCATGCCCGTAGTCGATCGCCAGCAGCGCCCCGCCCTGTTTCGCGATGCGCCGGCCGAGGGCGCTCGCTATGGCGAGGCCGGACGGCGAGCTTTCGTAGATGCTGCCAGGCGTCGCATCGTGCAGGTACGCCGGCACCGATGGCTCGGTGGGGGTGTTGCCGGGAATGGGAACGAAGCCATCCATCCCATGCGTGACCATGCGTTCGCGCCACCCCCAGATCGTCTTGATATGCTGGGAATAGGGCAGGGCATCGAAAAATTCGTTGGCGACGATGATCAGCGGCTTGTCGGATGGCAGCGATGCGATGTCGTCATGCCAAATGGCATCAGGGACGTGTTTCGCCTGCAGCGCGCGGAGGACCGGGCTGGTTTCGACGAAATGCACGCCAGGTCGCAACGCCTGCGTGGCCATCGCGCGCAGCGCGTCGCCCGCCAATGTGCCGCGGCCGGGGCCAAGTTCGACATAATCGATGTCGGGCGCGCCCGCTCGCCGCCACAAATCGGCGATCCAGACTCCGATCAGTTCGCCGAACATCTGGCTGACTTCGGGTGAGGTGATGAAATCGCCTTCGCGGCCCAACGGATCGTGCGACGCATAATAGACCTGGTTCGCCGCCGCCATATAGTCGGAAACGGAAATGGGGCCCTGTTCGGTGATCCGGCGGATCAGCCGTTCGGCCAACTCGGTGGGCGTTTCCATC
This sequence comes from Sphingomonas sp. YR710, assembly GCF_900101455.1. Classification (GTDB taxonomy): domain Bacteria; phylum Pseudomonadota; class Alphaproteobacteria; order Sphingomonadales; family Sphingomonadaceae; genus Rhizorhabdus. The sequence continues at coordinate 21,684 of NZ_FMZJ01000024.1, forward strand.
CCTCTCATCGGTATCTGTCAGCCTCTCCAGTCGCCAGTATAGCAGAAACTGGTAAACAGAATCTTAGACTGCCTTGTCGGCCTCCGCCGGCATCGGCCCCAAAGCCCGCTTCGGTGCCGTCAGCACCAGATAGAGGCCGCCGGCGAGCATCGGCAGCGTCAGCGTCTGCCCCATCGTCAGCCCCCAGCTCAGCGTGCCCAGCTGGACATCGGGTTCGCGGAAAAATTCGACGAAGAAGCGGCTCATGCCATAGCCGACCAGGAAGATGCCGACGAGCTTGCCGGGTTGATTGCGGGCGTTCGTCTTCCAGAAGAAGAACGCGAGCAGCAGACCGAGGACGAGGCCTTCGAGCCCGGCCTCGTAAAGCTGGCTCGGATGGCGGGGCAGGTCGCCGGCGTCATGGCTGGGAAAGACGACCGCCCATGGCACGTTGGTCGGGCGGCCCCACAATTCGCCGTTGATGAAGTTGGCGATCCGGCCGAAGAACAGGCCGAATGGCGCGCAGCAGGCCACATAATCGTGGACGCGCAGCCAGTTGAGCTTTTCCTTGCGCGCCAGCAGGATGATTCCTGCGGTTACGCCCAGCGCGCCGCCGTGGAATGACATGCCGCCTTCCCAGAGCTTCAATATATCGATCGGATTGCGCAATATATCGGGCTGATAGAAGAAGACATAGGCCAGCCGGCCGCCGACCAATATGCCCATCGTCGCATAGAAAACGAAATCGTCGGCATGGCGTCGCGCCATCGGCGCATTCGGCTGGGCCAGCAATTTGAGCAGATAGGCGTAGCCGATCAGGATGCCGGCAATATAAGCGAGCGAGTACCAGCGGATCTGTAGCAGGCCGAGATCAAGAGCAATGGGATTGAGTCCCAGATCGGTAAAGTGGAATGCCGAACCGGCATCGGCGAGAACGGGCAGGATCAAGGCGTTTCCCCGGAAAATTCGCGCCCCGCATAGCCGTATATCGAGGGCATCGGAAGGGTGCCTGCGATATTGATCCGAAACGCTGGCTTATGGGCCGGGGCCGGCATATCATGACGGCATGCATGGGCGGATCGCAATCGACAGTGAACCGGAACAGAAACGCCAGGGGCTTACCCGGCGCCATTTGCTGGTCGGCGGCGGTGCGGCCACCGGGCTGCTGGTCGGGTGGGCAATCTGGCCGCGGAGCTATGAGCCCAATCTGGTTGCGGCCCCGGGCGAATCGATCTTCAACGCCTTTTTGAAGATCGGTAGTGACGGGCGTGTGATCGTGGCCGTACCCCAGGCCGAGATGGGGCAGGGTGTCTATACGTCGCTGCCTCAAATTCTGGCTGACGAACTTGGTGCCGACTGGCGCACGGTTGCCGTCGAGCCGGCGCCTATCAACCCGCTTTACGCCAATGATCTGCTGATCGAAGAGGCGCTTGAGCCCAGATTTCCGACATTCCTGCGTGGCGTCGAGCATATAGCGGCGCGTCAGATCGCGATGCGGATGAATGCGACGATGACGGGCGGTTCGTCGTCGATTCGCGCGTTTGAAGGACGGCTCCGCGAGGCAGGTGCCGCGGCGCGTATCCTGCTCTGCATGGCCGCCGCCGTCCGTCTCGGCGTCGATTGGCGGGCATGTGAAACGGCTGCTGGATTTGTTGTCCGTGGCTCCGATCGGTTCCGGTTTGGCGAACTGGCGGACGCCGCTTCACGCCTGCCATTGCCGTCCGTCGTGCCGCTGCGGCCGGTTGCCGAACGCCCGCTCGTCGGCAAGGCGGTGCCGCGGCTCGACCTGCCCTCCAAGGTGGACGGATCGGCGCAGTTCGGGGCGGATGTGCGGTTGCCAGGCATGGTTTTCGCCTCGATCAGCCATGGACCCTATGGCGGAGCACGGCCGGCCAAGAGCACTCTTGGAGATGCCGATGACGTGCCTGGCGTGGCGGGTGTCGTGACGAACACGGACTGGGTGGCGGCGGTTGCGACCAACTGGTGGGCGGCCGATCGCGGGTTGCGCGCGCTAGCGACTGAATTCGAAACGCAGTTGCCACGGCCGGATGACCTATCGGTACGCAAGGCGTTGCGGCAGGCGCTGAGCGGCGGTGGCAAACGCATGGCCGGGCATGGCGACCTGCCCGAGCTGACCGGAGCGGGCGTGATCGATGCGACCTACTCGGTGCCGATGCTGGCGCATGCCCCAATGGAGACGCTGACGGCGACCGCGCGCTTCACCGGCGATCGGCTGGAATTGTGGGTGCCGACCCAATCGGCGCCAATGGCGCGCAGTGCCGTGGCACGCGGACTTGGAATCGACGAACATCGTATCACGATCTACCCGACGCTGGTGGGTGGCGGCTTCGGCCGCAAGGCCGAAACGGATGCAGCGATCGAGGCGGCGATCATCGCCCGCAAGATGCGGCGGCCGGTGCAACTTGTGTGGTCGCGCAGCGAAGATATCGCGCAGAGCCGTTTTCGGCCGCCCGCCTTCGGCCGACTGCGCGGCCGGATCGGACCGGCGGGCTCGATCGCGACGTGGCACGCGACGATCGCCGCGCCCGCGATGGCCGCCGAAGCGATGGATCGGATCCAGGGCAAGCAGCGGGGCAGCTACGAGCCCGAACTATCAGCCGTGGAAGGCGCAACCCCGCCTTATGCGATCGCGGCGCTCGGTGTTCATCATGCTGTGGCGGATATCGGCATCCCGGTAGGCGCATGGCGGTCGGTCGCACACAGTTACACGGCCTTTTTCACCGAATCGTTCATCGATGAAATGGCGCTCCATGCCGGCCTCGATCCGCTGTCGTTCCGGATCCAGGCCTTGGGGCCGTCGCCGCGGCTCGCCAAATGCCTGACCGCCGTGGCGGCACTCGGCGGATGGGAGGGCGGCGAGCCCGGGATCGGGCAGGGGCTTGCCGCGCATAGCTGCTTTGGCAGCCATGTCGCGATGATGGCCGAAGTGTCGATCGATGCGGGCCAGCAGGTGAAGGTGCACAGCATCAGCGCGGTCGTCGATTGCGGACGCGTCATTCATCCCGACATTGCCCGGCAGCAGATCGAAGGCGGCATCGTCTGGGGGCTGGCGAATGCGCTGGGCGAAGGCATCTCGATCAAGGATGGCAAGGCCGTCGTGCAGAATTTCGACGGGCTTGGGCTGCCGACGCTAACAGACATGCCCGATATCCGCATCGAATTCATATCGAGCGCCGCGGAGCCCGGTGGAGCAGGCGAAATTGCCGTGCCGCCGGTTGCGCCGGCGCTGGCCAATGCGATCTATGCCGCTTCCGGCAAAAGACTGCGCGACCTGCCGCTGAGGGTAGCTGACGCATGACATATAACGACGCGCAGCACCCGCCGGTGCTGCGTCCCCGGACCGGGGTTCTGCTGGTCAATCTCGGAACGCCCGATGCCCCCACGGCATCGGCCGTGCGGCGCTATCTGGCCGAGTTTCTTTCCGATCCGCGCGTGATCGAAATACCGCGAGTGCTGTGGCAGCCGATCCTGCACGGGATCATCCTGCGCGTACGGCCGAAGAAATCGGCGCACGCCTATCAGCAGGTGTGGACCGACGATGGATCGCCGCTCGCCGCGATCACGAGGGCGCAGGCACGGGCGATTGCGGCGCGCTTTGCCGATCGGTTCGGTGAGGACGTGATCGTCGACCACGCCATGCGTTATGGGCAACCCGCGATGAAGGACCGGATTGCGGCGATGATGGCCGCCGGATGCGACCGCATTCTGATCGCACCGCTCTATCCACAATATTGTGCGGCGACGACCGCCAGTGTCGCCGACCTTGCGTTCGCGTCGCTCGGGGCGATGCGCTGGCAGCCGGCGATCCGGACCTTGCCATCCTATCATGACCATCCGGCCTATATTGAGGCGCTCAGGGCCAGCATCGAGGCGGGGCTGGACGGTCTCGATTTCGTGCCGGATGCCATCGTCGCCAGCTTTCATGGCATGCCGCGAAGGACGCTCGATCTGGGCGATCCTTATCATTGCCAATGCCGCAAGACAGCGCGATTGTTATCCGAAGCCTTGTCGCGCGAGCTGATCGTTACTTTCCAGTCGCGTTTCGGAAAGGCCAAATGGCTCGAGCCCGCAACCGACCGGACTCTCGCCGAACTGGCGCAATCGGGCAAGCGCAGAATTGCCGTGATTGCGCCGGGCTTTTCGGCGGACTGCCTCGAAACGCTTGAAGAAGTCGGGATTCGCGGACGCAATGATTTCATCGCGGCGGGAGGAGAGGCATTTGCCTATATTCCCGCCCTCAACGATAGCGCCGCCGGTATCAAAATGTTGGACATTCTGCTGAGTCAGCAGCTTGAAGGCTGGGCGAAGCCTGCTTAGGCTGCACTCGGGCTGTTGGAGAGAGTGAATGGCGCGCGTCGCGATCGTTACTGGCGGAACCAGGGGTATTGGCGAGGCGATCAGCCTTGCCTTGCAGGAACAAGGCGTCCTCGTCGCCGCAAACTATGGCGGCAACGATGCCAAGGCCCGCGCGTTCAGCGAGCGGACCGGCATCAAATCCTACAAATGGGACGTATCGGATTATGATGCTTGCCAGAAGGGCGTGGAGCTGGTCGAGGCCGAGCTTGGCCCGGTCGATATCGTCGTCAACAATGCCGGCATCACGCGCGATGGCACGATTCTGAAGATGAGCTATCAGGATTGGAAGGATGTGATCGATACCAATCTGGGTGGCTGCTTCAACATGGCCAAGGCGACCTTTCCGGGTATGCGCGCACGCCAGTGGGGACGGATCGTCAATATCGGATCGATCAACGGACAGGCCGGCCAATATGGCCAGGTCAATTATGCTGCGGCGAAATCCGGCATCCATGGCTTCACGAAAGCTCTGGCGCAGGAGGGGGCGAAAGCCGGCGTGACGGTGAATGCGATCGCGCCCGGCTATATCGACACCGAAATGGTGGCGGCCGTGCCCCAGGATGTGCTCGCCAAGATCGTCGCCAAGGTGCCGGTCGGGCGGCTCGGCATGGCGCAGGAAATTGCCCGTGGCGTGGCCTTTCTCTGCGCCGAGGATGCAGGTTTCGTCACCGGATCAACGCTGTCGATCAATGGTGGGCAGCATATGTATTGAGCAATATCCTCCCCGGGCTCGTGTTCGGGGAGGTTGCTGCCGACGGCCTCGTCGATTTTGATATGCTGCATCCTGTCGCACGAGCGGGGAGAGGACAGGGACGATGTCCGGACCCATCAAGCGATCGGTAATGATCGCGGGCCATTCGACCTCGATCACGCTGGAGCCCATTTTCTGGGCTGCGCTGGTCCAGGCGGCCACGGCCGAACATGTGCCGCTGAACGCGCTGGTGGCGCGGATCGATGCCGATCGTGCCACCAGCGACGATCTGCCCAATCTGGCGAGCGCGATCAGGGTGTGGCTGTTTCAACGGGCCATTGCCTTGGGCCAATTCGAGGACGGTGATCAGTAAACGTCGCGCCGGTAACGGCCATCGGCAATCATCGCGTCCAGCACGTCACGGCCCAGAATCCGGCTGAGCTCGGTATCGACGTCGGTCGCCATACCGTGCAGATTGCCGCAGACAAAGATTGCGGCGTCCGCCAGAACCCAATCGAGGAACGACCCCTCATTTTCGGCAATATGATGACACACATAGCGCTTCTCAGGTCCGTCGCGCGAGAAGATCAGATCGCAGCGCTCGAGATGGCCGGTCGCCACCCAATGGGCGATCTCGCTACCCATCAGGCAATCGTGCGCGCTGTTGCGTTCGCCGAAGATCAGCCAGTTACGGGTGCCGGCGGGGCGCGCCTTGATGTGCGCGCGCAGGCCCGCGATGCCCGATCCGTTGCCGATCAGGATCATCGGGATCTCATCAGGCGGTGCCGCAAAGCCGGGATTCTCGCGCAGGCGTAAAGCGATCCGCTGACCCGGCTGCGCCATCTCGCACATCCAGCTTGAGCCCAGGCCGAGCTGCCCGGTGGCCGTGTGGCGTTCGCGCACGACCATTTCGATCCCTCCGTCCGCCGGCAGCGATGCGATCGAATATTGGCGGTGCGGCAATGGCGGCCTGCCGATCGTTCCGATGGCATCCTCCGCCGGCCCGGGATAGATTTCGACGATCGCGCCGGCTTCCCAATGGGGCAGATCTTCCTCCGACTCCAGGCGGATATGGAAAATCGGGCTGCCGTCGCTGCCGGAATTGATCCGTTCCCGGCTGATCATTCGCCACGGGGTATAATCGGGTGCTGCCCAGTCCGCCTCGTCGCGGGATCCGCCGACCAGCGGAAGGATCTGCTGCCAGCGCCGAATCACGGCCGCATCGCCCTTGACGGCTTCGATCGAATCGCTGAGCGGCATGGCACCGAGCAGCCGGAGGCGCCGATCGAGACGCGAGCCATAATCCTCTTTGGGATCGGGCAGAAGGTTGGTCAGCGACAGCACTGCATAAGGCAGTCCCGCTATGGCGGGCAATTCGCGTTGCAGAAAAAACTCTGCTTCATCAATATCCTGCTGCCCATCTCTCGATGATATTACGAACAGGAGGGCGCTGGCGAAGTGGAAAGCGCGATCGGAAAGATCGGTGATTGCGACCAGGCGCGAAGCAACGCCAGCGGAACGAAGCGACTGCGCGGTCCGGGTGGCGATCGGGCTGGCATCACTTTCATCGCCAGCCCATATTACGAATACGGCCTTGTCTGGCCGCGGTCGTCGCGCGCGCGGAAGCGCCGCTGGAGCGCGGCGCATCTGCCGAAAAATCAGCGTTAGCAGCGCCAGTGCAGCGGCGATCATGACAGCGAATCCGGCCCATGCCAGCATCGAACTACTGCCCATCATCGCAACGATACGTGCCCCCGGCCGATCGCTTTGGCCTGTGGGAACGACGGCTGGGAATATCGGATAGGGTCAACGGCGGCAATCATTGCCCGATCATTATTGCATGCACGCCGATCCCCCCGATCCCTTGATATCGATTGTAAGGGAGCAGGCCGCCAAATCAAAATCCGAAATGTGCGTTTATGTCCGGATCGGATGAGATTTGTTCGTCAACGTACCAAAAGCGTGCGGGCCTGTGCGGCGATCTGGGCGAGCATCGCAGCGGATGGCACCGCCATCGCCCGCGCCCGGGCCGTCAATTGCCGGAACTGTGCGATCCGTGCCTGATTGTTCGCCTGCCAGCGCTGGACGGCATCGATCGGCGCAATCTTGCGGTGGCGGGAGAGGAAGTCGAGCCGCAACTGACCGAATTCGCGCGCGAGCCCGGCGACGAGCGATCGCTCCCACGGATCGAGGCTGTGGAAGCGCCCTGCCTCGGCCTTGGCCCAATCGAGCCCCAGCACCTCGCCAAGGGCGACATAGGCATGCGTGGCCGAAACTTCATCGACCGACAATTCGCTGGCAAGCGCGGCGGTGCCGATCGCGCCATCGAGTTCGTTGAGCCGGGCAATCGCATCGATCAGGTGCGGATCGGCGCCTTCGGCCGAGATGCGCGCGCGCAGCCGATCCGATTGCTGCTTCGCCTCTGTCCGGAGCAATTCGCCGCGTGCCTGATCGAGCCGCGCGAGGCCGGGGCGGAGCATGTCCACGCAGGCCGACAGATCGGTGTCCGGCGCGATGCTGCGCAACAGATCGGCCAGATGATTGCGCGCCAGTTCCGCGGTCGCACCCAGCATGGTCAGGCGGGCCTGCTCATCGATCGCGGCCGTTTCGATTGCCGCGAAAATGGCCTCCAGTCCGAACAGCGCATCGATCGCGAAATAAGCGGACGCGACCTGGGCGAGCGAAACGCCCTCCTCTTCGGCCAGTTCGAACGGCGCAACCAGCCCCAGCCGGTTGATCACCCGGTTTGCCATCTTGGTGGCGATGATCTGCGGGCGGAGCCGGTGATCATCGATCGCCTGCGCGAATTCGGATTGCAAAGCCGACGGGAAGGCTGCGTGCAGCAATGGCGACAGCATCGGATCAGTGAGCTGAGCGCCCGCCTCGATCGCGCTCTGCAAGGCGAGCTTTCCGTGCGACAGTATCACGGCCAGTTCCGGGCGGGTGAGCCCGGTGCGATCCTGGGCGCGGCGCAGCAGCACCTCATTGCTGTCGAGCCCTTCGACCGCACGGTTCAGGCGCCCGGACGCTTCGAGAATTTCGATCACGCGCAGTTGCGATGGCAGCGCATCGGCCCCGCCATGTTCGGCCAGCGACAGCGCCAGCGTCTGCAGCCGGTTATCCTCGAGCACAAGGTGCGCGACATCGCCGGTCATCCGCACGAGCAGATCGTTGCGCGCGTCCAGGCCGATCCGGCCCTCGTGCATTTCGCGATTGAGCAGGATCTTGATGTTCACTTCATTATCGGAACAGTCGACACCCGCCGAATTGTCGATGAAATCGGTGTTGATCCGGCCGCCTTTCAACCCGAACGCAATGCGACCGGCCTGGGTGACGCCGAGATTGGCGCCTTCGCCGATCACCCTGGCGCCAACCTCATCGCCATTGATCCGGTGCGCCTCATTGGCGCGATCGCCAACCTCGGCATTGGTTTCCGAAGCGGCCTTCACATAGGTGCCGATGCCGCCGAACCACAGCAGATCGACCGGGCTCCTGAGGATGGCGGCAATCAGCGCGGATGGATCGAGCGCATCTTCGGCAATGCCGAGCGCGGCCTTCACCTCGGGCGAAAGCGGAATTTCCTTCTGGCTGCGCGGAAAGACGCCGCCGCCGGCGGAAATCAGCGCCGGATCGTAATCCGCCCAGCTCGATCGCGGTAAGGCGAACAGGCGCAGCCGTTCGGCGTGCGATTTGGCGGCGTCGGGGACGGGATCAAGGAAGATGTGACGATGGTCGAACGCGGCCAGGAGCCGCAGCGATTTCGACAGCAGCATGCCATTGCCGAACACGTCGCCCGACATATCGCCGCAGCCGACCACGCGGATCGGATCCTTCTGCACGTCGACGCCGATTTCGGCGAAATGGCGGGTGACCGACACCCAGGTGCCACGCGCCGTGATCGCCATCGCCTTATGGTCATAGCCATGGCTGCCGCCGCTGGCGAAGGCATCGCCCAGCCAGAAACCGCGATCGACGGCGATCGCATTGGCGACGTCGGAGAAGGTGGCGGTGCCCTTGTCGGCGGCGACGACGAAATAGGGATCGTCATCGTCGCGGATCACCACCTTCGCCGGATGGACCAGTTTGTTGCCGACGATATTGTCGGTGACCGACAGGAGCGCGCGGATGAAGATGCGATAGCTTTCGGTGCCTTCGGCCAGCCAGGCATCGCGATCCGATACCGGCGGCAATTGCTTGGGGTAGAAGCCGCCCTTCGCGCCGGTGGGCACGATCACCGCATTTTTGACGATCTGCGCCTTCATCAGCCCCAATATCTCGGTGCGGAAATCGTCGCGCCGATCGGACCAGCGCAAGCCCCCGCGCGCGATCGGGCCGCCGCGCAGATGGATGCCCTCGACCCGCGGGCTATAGACCCAGATTTCGCGCCACGGCAAAGGTTGCGGCAGGCCGGGAATGCCGCTGCTGTCCAGCTTGAACGCCAGCGCCTCGGCCGCGGCGGGCGAAAAGGCGTTGGTGCGCAGGGTGGCGCGCACGACCGCGCGAAAGCGGCGCAGCATGCGATCGTCGTCGATCGCGGACACCTGCTTCAGCCCCGCATCGATTTCGGCGTTGATCCGATCGGCCAGATCGGTGTCGCGATTGGCGGGATCGTGCAGCGCGCGGAAAAACGCGATAATATTGCGGGCGACGTCGGGCGCGTTGCGCAGCGCCTCGACCGCGGTGGCCAGGCCATAAGCGAAGCCGGTCTGGCGCAGATAGCGGAACCATGCCCGGAACAGCACGGCATCGGCGGGCGACAGGCCGATCGCGATGATCAGCAGGTTGAACAGATCGTTCTCGGCGGCGCCCTCCAGCACGGCGGTGATCGCGGCTTCGGCGACGTCGGCGCGATCGATCAGCGCGGATGCGATCGCCGGGCCATCGGTTTCGATCCGGAATTCGTGAATATAACCAATGCGGCCCTGATCGAGCGGAGTGGGGATTTCCTCCAGCACGCGAAAGCCGAAATTTTCGAGGACGGGCACCGCCTCCGACAGTGAAATCAGCGCCCCCAACCGATAGACCTTCAGCCGCAGCCGATGCGGTGCGTCATCATCGTGCCGATAGAGGCGAACGCCGCGGGCATCGCCATCGGCGAGCGCGGCCATGCGCCGGATGTCGATCGCCGCCTCGGCCGGCGTCGAATGGGTGCGATAGCCGGCGGGGAAGGCGGCGGCATAATCGAGCGCGAGCCGGGTCGAGCGGCGGCCGGGCGCGGTTTCGGCCAGCTTCGCCTCGACCGCCGGCTCCCAGCCGCGCAGCATTTCGGACAGGCGGCTGTCGAGCGCTTCGGCGTCCGGAATATCGGCGACCGGGGGCAGATCGAACATGTAGCGGATCTGCGCGACATCGCCTTCACCGAGCTGGAGCGACCAGTTGGCAAGCGCCGCGTGGGCGGCGGTGGCTAGCATCTCGCCGATCGCCAGCCGCCGCGCCGTCGTCAGCAATTCGCGCGGCAACCACACGAATGCCATCAGATGCCGGCCGAGCGTGGACGCCGCGAGTTCGAGTTGCGGGCGCGGCCGATCGACCAGCGACATCGCGGTGAGCGCCACATGCTCCATCCCGCTGGCGGGGAGGGTGATCATCAGATCGTGCGGCAGTTCGGACAGCGCATGGCGCAGCGCCTTGCCGGCATGGCTGACCGGATCGAGCCCAAGCTTCTCTTCGATCGCCGTCAGCCTGGCGCGCAGCACCGGCACCTGATCGGGCGAGGATCGCAAAGCCGCGCTCGTCCACAGGCCGACATGGACCGACAGGCCGGTGATCGTCTTGCCTTCGCGCACGGGCAGGATCACCAGATCCATCGGCGCCCGCCGGTGCACGGTCGCTCGCACATCGGCCTTGCTGATCAGCGGCGAGGACCCGCCATTTTCGAACCAGCCGATCGCCGCATCGCGGGTGACATCGGTCCACAAAGCGGGATCGCCCGAGCGCAGGATGCCGAGCTGGCCGCTGATCGTGCCGCCACGATCCTCGATCCGATGGCCCAGCAAGGTGAGGTTGCCGTCGAGAAACCAGCGCAGCAGGGCCGAACCCTCGCCATCGGGCAGGCATTCGGCATCGTCGCGCAGCGCCACCTGCATCGCCGGCCAGTCGCGGACGGCGGCGCGCACATCGATCAACGTGCTTTCAAGTTCATGGACGAGTTGCTGGCGCTTGCGCGCGTCGACCCGCTCGGCCTCGATATAGATCACCGACTCGCGCCGCTCGCCGGTGGCACCGCCCGGCAGGATCGCGGCCAGATAGCCATCCGCATCGCGCCGCATCGCGAGCACGGGATGGAGCAGCCGCCTGATCTCGATACCCAGCGCCGCCAGAGCGCCGGCGACCGAATCGACGAGGAACGGCATGTCATCGTTGATAACGGCGATGCGCATCGCGCGCGGCCGGCCGGCATGCGCGGTGATGCCGGCGATGGCGATGGCGGCCTTGCCGGGCTGGCGGCGCGCGGCGGTGCGGGCGACAAAGGCCGCGGCATCGCCGAGATCTTCCGCCGTCAGGCCATCGATCTCGCCGGGCAGCGCCCCGCTGGTCAGCGCATCGGCAAAGATTGCGGCGTGATCGGTATCAAGCTGTTCGTCGATCATGCGTGTCGCGGCGTCCATCATAACCACTCCTGACATACTGCCGCTCTTCTCGTTCATGGCGGAGGGCAGGTGATGCGGAGGCCCCATATGGACCCCCGGCATGACGGGAACAAGGCGACAGGCGATCGCCCGCAAAGTTCGCAACCTATTTAGGGCAGCGGCGCCGCCCTTGATGTTTTATAACGTGAAGCGCCGATTTCAGGCAATTTCGGGCGGCGCTGCGCGGTTCAGCGCGCGATCGAGCAGGCGCGGATCGCCGGTGACGGGGGCGACGATCGCCAGCCGGCCATCGGCATCGCGGCGCGCGACCAGAAGCACGAATTCCTCGCCGCCCGCATCCGCCAAGGCTCCGCCATCGCCATCGATGGTGGCGATCGGCGGGGCCGCGTGCAGCCGCCGCCGCGCCGATGCCGCGCGATCGACCTTGAGCGCGGGCTGCCGCTGCTGCCGTTCGGCCGCGACGATCGCCTTGATGCCGCCATCGATCCCGGCGATCCATTGTTCGACCATCCCCGGCGTCAGGCACAGCCGCTGCGCATGGCGCAGCACGGCGGCATATTCGGCGATCCGCTTGCGATCATAATCCCGGCCGAAGACGAGCTTGACGACCGGCGTCATCGGCGCGCGTTCCTGCCGGACGATTCCGGCGGCCTCGATCATCCGATCGAAGGCCACAGGCTCATCGAGCGCCGCGATCACGATATCATAGGTGATCGAGAGCGCGCGATAGAGCGCCGCATGGCTGCGCGTTTCGCTGTCGCGGGCTTCGAGGGCGAGTTCGCGCGCATCCTCGATCAGTTCCTCCAACCCGATCCCGGAAAGCGCGTCGCCAAATTCGCCCTGCCCAAATTCACTCAGCCCAAATTCGCTCTGGCCAAGTTCGCCCAGGATCGCGGCCTCATCGGCCGTCGTCCAATCCGGCAGCGGATCGGGCTCGGGCTGGGCGGGGCCGGCAAAGGCGGTGGTGACGGCGGCGACGATATCGGCGGGCAGGCTGTTATCGGCCGACAGCTTCCAGTTGATCACGCCATGGATGAAATCGATCGCCGCGCCATCGGACGAATAGGGCATCAGGATGCCGCGATAGAGCGTCTGCTGGTTGCGATGGCTGACGAATTCGGCCTCAAAGCCCACGGGCGCGCGATTTTCGAGGATCTCGGTATAATGATCGGTGAGCCGCGACACCAGCGAGCGGGCCGGCACATCGGCGACGGTTTCGATATCGGGCCCGAGCCCGCCTTCCTCACGCAGTGCACGCCCCAGAAAGGTGATACGCGGATTGGCGGGATTATCGGAAAAATCGAGCAATACGCTGTGCGGGGTGAATTCGCCGAGCATGGCGGCATCGAGATCGGCGATATCGGGATAGGGGCGGCCAGCCAGCAACGACACCCAATGTTCATAAGCGCGCACATGCATGCGGCGTTCATCGGTGCCGATCACGGGCGGCGGGTCCATGGCGGGCTCGTCGATATCCGGAAAGTCCCATTCCGATGCAGCATCGTTGCTGAAAGAACGATAATCTTCCATTCACCCATTCCCTGGCCGATTGCCTGAAATCCATTGCAGCCTGCATAGCCTATGCGCTTCGGCCGGTTGACGATTCGTAAACGCGCGGCCGCCGGGCGCCTGTTCGATATTCTTGATCGCGCCTGCTTGAATAAGCCGAAAGCCGCTGGTAAGGCGCCCCTCATTGCCGCTTTAGCTCAGTTGGTAGAGCATCGCATTCGTAATGCGGGGGTCACAGGTTCGAGTCCTGTAAGCGGCACCAGAAATCATAAAATCGTTGAAAACCAATCGTTTAAACAACGGTCCCGCCGTGGTTGTCCCACAATGGCGTTACACAGCACCCCCGTAAAAGCTGGCTCAACGCATTCTAATATAACAGCAAACGGTCAACCTGACTGTTACACAAGGGTGTCACACAGGCATCATTGCGGACTATGGCGCCGAGGGGCAATCTATCAGTATCGTGTTCGCGTTCCGGCTGATCTGCGGCAGGTCCTTGGGAAGGTCGAAATCAACCGTTCGCTGCGGACAGCCTCGTTCACCGTGGCAACACGATTGGTCAGGACGATCGCATTCGAAGTTGAACGGAATTTCGATACATTCCGCTCAAGGGCCGCCGATGTTGGCGAGCGCTCGAACGAATCCTGCATGGCGTCATCACAACAGACTGCTGCCTGCCAGGAGATGCTCAGCCTTCCGGTCGTATCGCGATCGGTGACGATTCAGCAGGTGTGCGATCGTTATCTCGGCGATCCGACTGTGGGGCGAACCCAGAAAAGCTTGGTCGGATATCGGACCACCTACTCCACGATACTCGCCATCATCGGCCCGGAGATGCCCGTCGAGAACATTACTCGGGAGGTTTGCCGCGAACTCCTTTCTGTCCTCCAGGAACTGCCTTCAAATGCGAGAAAGCGCTGGCCCAAACTTTCACCTCGTGAGGCCGCCGCTAAGGCGAAGGTAGATCGAACTCCGTCAATGAGTTCGGCTAACATCAATGAATATATGAATAAATTCTCGACTCTCCTAAATTGGGCGGTCAAGGAAGGGTTGCTTGGACGCAATCCGGCGAAAGGCTTGAGGCTCGCCGAAGCTCTTGCCCCCGCGATAAACGCAAGCCGTTTTCGATCAAGCAGTTGCGACGCATTTTTAATGCTCCCCTTTTTTGTGGTTGCCGAAATGATGAGCGCTACTTTGCCGTTATCGGCACAGCACGACCGAGGCGCGCTAGGTTCTGGGCACCCTTGATCGCGCTATTTTCCGGCATGCGGCAGAACGAAATCTGTCAGCTTTATACCGCCGATGTGAGGAAGATTGAGGATATCTGGTGCTTTGTGGTGACCGCTGGTGGCGCAGATGACAAGCAATTGAAAACGGCCGCTAGCGAACGCCTGGTACCGATCCATCCGACACTCGTGCGGATTGGTTTTCTCGACTATCTGGCGGAGCGACGCCGCGCGGGAGATATCAGGCTATTTCCTGAACTGCGGCCAGACAGCTTTGGTCTCTATTCAGGCCCGTATTCCAAATGGTTCACGCGGTTTCTCGCTTCATGCGATGCCGCCGAAGAACGAACCTGCTTTCATTCGTTCAGGCATTCATTTCGAGACGCGCTTCGCGAAGCGGGCGCCGATCGCGAATTGGCGCTGGCAATCGGTGGTTGGGCGGGGGCCGGTTCGTCCGCCGTCGCGGATCAATATGGGAGAGGTTTTAGCCCGAAATTGTTGTATGCCACTCTGGCGACCATCGACTATCCGGAATTGGAATTGGGGCATCTCTTCGTCCGGTGATGGTGCAATTTCGCAATGACGGCGCCAGCGGATACCTTCAATCCGCTCCCACCCCGCCGCGAGGGGCTGAGCCAGGTGCGGTCTGCGCCGAATGAACCTATCGGCCGACATTTAGCCCATCAGTCTGGACGGGAGGTGTCCTTTCGGTACGAAGTTGAAATGAAGCATAAAATTGCGGGCGGCTGATCAATGGTTAAGCTAGAAGAATTTCTCGATGTTGCTGGTCCGCCATCTGTCTTGAAGGCTGAATGGCTGCAAGGCGCGTCGTCAGGGGTCGAATATCTGGTTCGCAACTCGCGGTCGGAGGAGATCATCATCTTTACGAATGCCGGGCAAATGCTTGCGCATTCGGTCCTCGTGCCATTGGCTGGCGTCACCCCTCCCGACGGCCACGCGCTTCAATATTCGACGATCGACCCGACCGCACATTGGGCGCTTGAGCACGTATCGGGCGGGGGGGAGCCCGATCGAATGTATCTATCGCCTCCGGTCGATAGCTACGGCTGCGATTCGCTGAGGGGTGCCGAGCAACTGGTGTTCCGCCGCTATTTCGACGGCGTCGATAACGGACCAACGCGAACTGAGTTGTCTCAGCCACTCGTGCAAGCCTTGGGGCTGTACTGGCTCGACGAGGAGAAGGCGTACTGCAAGCTCGACGAGGATGGCGACATTCAGCCTATTATCCGGCTTCGCGATTTGAGTCAGCAAACCGGTGAAGACTCGGCCATGCTCGTCACCATCGATGCAGAGCAGCTACATAGATACATGGCGGTGACGGAAACCGCTTTGCTGACGAAATTCGATTTTACTCGATATGCTCCGAAGTCGTTCTCGGGATGGGGCGAACCCGAGCGAGACGAGATCAACGAGAATGATTTGTTCTACCACACAGGCGTGCAGGCGAATGGCAGCTTCGCGAACGGTGCAATAATAGTGCGCCCGGTGCTCACGAAGGATATGCTGATCTCGAAAGCCAATCGCGCCTGGAGGAAAGAGGATAAGCAGTACGCTACGTTCAAGGCTCACGACTGGAGGAACAAGCGGCAGGCCGAACTCTCATGCGCGCCATGGGCTCTAGCCAGCTATTTCGATGAAGGCTCTGACCTGCCATTTCAGGTTACGCCCGCATTTTTCCGGCCAGAGGTTTTGCAGAAATACAAATCCGATCCAGACAAATATCGATTGGAGCACCGCTCAATCCATGCCCGAGGCGGCTGGCATCTGAAGTCCTATGACGTGAACGAGGCGGGCCAGGTTCATGCCTATCTTTACGATCTGGCAAACCTGCCATATCGTGAGCAACTTTATTGGCAGTCGTTCAACGAGTGGCCGAAAGCGCCGATTTCACCGCGTGCTTATCAAACCGATTTCGAAGGCAGCTTCAGCACGATCCCCGATCCGCTCATTGATCTGAAACACGAGATTTCGAAGCTCGATAAGATCAAGCCGGATTATTGGCAATCGCGCGGCGAGGCGCTTGCTGGAGCGGTCCATTACCCGCTCACTGCATCGACCGAGGAATGGGCGAATGCGATCCTTGCGCTTGATCAATTGGTCGTCGAGGGGTTCGCGACCAAACCACTTCGGCAACGCTTGACAGCAGCGGGGCGGGAATTCGACAAGCAGTGGGGATCGCTGAAGTTGCTTCAAGAGGTGTTAATCGCGGGCGGCTCGGATGAGGACGATGTGATAGAGATCGTGGCCCCTCTTAGGCGACTTCACGACATCCGGTCGAAAGCGAAAGGCCATGCGGCTGAGGCGGAGAAGCGGGCTCTAGTCAAGCTTGCCAAGACCGAGCACGGTTCCTTACCAGCCCACTTCCGGGCGCTCACGTCTAACACCCAAGTTTCATTCAACCGCATCGTAGAACTACTTTGATCGTACGGCGCTTGGAAGCCGCATCCAATCCGTCAGGCGCGGCCCTTGAGCGGAATGTATCGAAATTCCGTTCAACTTCGAATGCGATCGTCCTGACCAATCGTGTTGCCACGGTGAACGAGGCTGTCCGCAGCGAACGGTTGATTTCGACCTTCCCAAGGACCTGCCGCAGATCAGCCGGAACGCGAACACGATACTGATAGATTGCCCCTCGGCGCCATAGTCCGCAATGATGCCTGTGTGACACCCTTGTGTAACAGTCAGGTTGACCGTTTGCTGTTATATTAGAATGGGTTGAGCCAGCTTTTACGGGGGTGCTGTGTAACGCCATTGTGGGACAGCCACGGCGGGACCGTTGTTTAAACGATTGGTTTTCAACGATTTTATGATTTCTGGTGCCGCTTACAGGAGGCGGCCCGGGAATCATGTCGCATGGATTATCTGGAAGCGGGTTTTTTGCTTTGTTTTCAATGATCGAGAGTTCGAGT
>NZ_FMZJ01000027.1 GCF_900101455.1 Sphingomonas sp. YR710
TCCGCCAGCTGCCGCAACTGCGATGCCTTGAGCATCCGCAGATCCGCCGGAACGGATATGGTGTCGAGCAATGGGGTGACAGGGCGATCGGTCATCAGGCCGCCTTAAACCGATATCGCGGCGGTTCCTAGAGCCAAATCCGCCGCGACGGGCTCAGACACATCACCCTTAGCTCGTTGATTCGATGCGATTTCCGTATCGCACCGCGCGGATCAGGCGGAATCGCCCTCGGCGCAATCGGCGCAGCAGCCGCGGACTTCGATCACCGGACGCAGGTTCGAAAAGCCGGCTTTCTCGGCAGATGCGCGCACCGATCCGGCAAGCCGATCATCGTCGACATGGCTCACCCGGCCGCAAATATCGCAGACCAGGAAAATGCAATCATGCTCGCAATCGGGATGGGCGTTGACGATATAAGCGTTGGCGCTTTCCACGCGACGCGCGAGATTGGCACCCACGAAAACGTCGAGGATGCGATAGACGCTGTTGGCCGCGACCCTCCGGCCGGTCGATTTCGACACCGCATCGGCCAGATCATAAGCCGAAGCCGGCTTGGTCGCCGCGCTCAGCGCCGCAAAGATCTCCGCCCGCATCGGCGTCCATTGCTCGCCGGCGCGCTCGAAGGTGCGCTGGGCCGCATCGGCCAGCGAATCGCCTTCGTGCAGCAGATGATCATGCGCCGTTGCCATGGATGGAATTTAGGCGCGACCACCGCTTGCGACAACCCCAACGTTCATCTGGCGTTCAGGCAGCCAGCGAACGACGGTTGAGAAAATGCGCTGTCGCCACGCAGGCGACCCCGGTCATCGTATAGGCCACCTCGATCAGGCCGTGCGGCGCGAACAAGGCGCTGGACATCAGCCCGATGCCGACAATGCCGAGGACCAGTGGCGCGCGGCGGCGATGGGTCATGAAACCGCTTCCCAGACCCAGCACCGCCAGGGTGATGGCGCCAATCAAACCGATTTCGTGAATGGCCGGGTTGAGCAGCGCCGTACCCGCGCTGGCCAGGACCGCCACCAACAAGACGCTCGCTATGCAATGAACAAGGCAGAGCGCCGACAGGCCAATGGCCAGCCGGTCGAACAGATCGCGTGCAACATCGGTCCGGATCATTCGGTCGTGCTCCCTGCCGCGAGCCCATGCCACGCCATAGCAAAAGATACAATATATCATTCCGGTTTCATTTTGATGATTCGCCGGTTGAAGATGGAAAGGAGCGGGCGCATGAGCGGCCCGCCATGTCCAGTTTCGCCCTGTTCGCGCGCCCCGCCGCGCCCTTCCCTCGCCCGCGCGCGCTTGCGTGCTGGCTGATCATCGTCGCCGCGCTCGTTTTCGCGATCGTTGTCGTCGGCGGCATCACGCGGCTGACCGAATCGGGCCTGTCGATCACCGAATGGAAGCCGATCCGCGGCATCATCCCGCCACTGACCGCCGACCAGTGGCAGGCCGAGTTCGACCATTACAAGGCGATCCCGCAATATCGCGCGTTCAACCTCGGCATGACGGTCGACGGGTTCAAGCAGATCTATTTCTGGGAGTATCTGCACCGGCTGCTGGCGCGCGCGATCGGCATGGTGCTCGCGCTGGTGCTGGCCTTTGCCTGGTGGAAGCGCGCGATCCCGCGCGGATTCGGTTCGCGGATGCTGATCATCTTCGCGCTCGGCGGGCTGCAGGGCGTGATCGGATGGTGGATGGTCTATTCGGGCCTCCAGTTCCGCACCGAGGTGAGCCACATCCGACTGGCGATCCACCTGCTCGCAGCACTGTTGATTTTCTCGGCGTTGATCTGGACCGCGCTCGATCTGTTCCGCCTTGCCCGCGATGCCAAGGCGCGGCCCGCGCGGTTGTCGATCGCGACCGGGGCCGCCATCGCCGTGCTGGCGATCCAGATCATGCTCGGCGCGTTCACGGCCGGGCTACGCGCCGGCTATGCCTTTGCGAGTTGGCCGAAGATGGGCGATCAGTGGTTTCCCGACGGCGGCTGGAACCCGGCATGGAACCTGATCGCCAATCTGCGCGACAATCCGATCGTCGTGCAATTCATTCATCGCTGGTTCGCCTGGGTGGCGCTGGTCGCGGTTCTGTTGATCGCGCGCAGGGCCCGCACGCTCGGTGCCGTCGGGCCGGTGCATGCGCTCGCCACGCTGGTGATCCTCCAGATCATGCTGGGCATCGCGACGCTGATGACCGGGGTCGCGATCCCGATCGCCGTCACGCATCAGGCAGTCGCAGCGCTGCTCCTGGCGGCGACGGTGGCGGCCGCGCACGCGATCGGCTGGCGCAGTGCGACGACGCAAATGACGAAGGTATCATAATACCTCTTTAATTGAGCCCCATTTTGCTTGACTTTTTGGGCACCGAATCGCATTAGCCCGTCCGTCAGCGCCGCCCCGAACACGGGCGGCGCGGTTCGTTTCTGGAACACCGAATAATAAAGGTCTGGCCCAATGAAGGCGCTCATGAAGACCACGAAGCCGGCTACGCCGTCGACCGTGGACAAGAAATGGCATCTGATCGATGCTGACGGACTGGTCGTTGGCCGCGTCGCCTCGATCATCGCCAATATCCTGCGCGGCAAGAACAAGCCGAGCTACACGCCCTATATCGATTGCGGCGACAACGTCATCGTGATCAACGCCGAGAAGGTTCGCTTCACCGGCAAGAAGGCCACGCAGAAGGTTTACTATCGCCACACCGGCTATGCCGGCGGCATCAAGGAAACCCGCGCGGACAAGATCCTCGGAGGCCGCTTCCCCGAGCGCGTTCTCGAAAAGGCTATCGAGCGCATGATCCCGCGCGGCCCGCTGGGCCGCCAGCAGATGCGCAACCTGCGTATCTTCAAGGGCACCGAGCATCCGCATGAGGGCCAGAGCCCGACCGTCCTCGACGTCGCCTCAATGAACCGCAAGAACAAGGTGGGCGCATAATGTCCGATAACCGCCAGTCGCTTTCCGACCTCGCCGCGCTGACCGGCGCAGCCGCCCCGGTGGCTGCCGCTCCGGCGCCCGCCTACACGACCGACGAAGCCGTTGCACCTGCGCAGCCTGTTCTGCCGGTGACTCCGCTGCGCGAGCAGATCATCGACGCGCAGGGCCGCGCTTACGCCACCGGCCGCCGCAAGGATGCGGTCGCCCGCGTCTGGATCAAGCCGGGCACCGGCAAGATCACGATCAACGGCCGCGATCAGGAAGTCTATTTCGCACGTCCGACGCTGCGCCTCGTGATCAACCAGCCGTTCGGCGTTGCCGAACGTGATGGCCAGTATGACGTCGTCTGCACCGTCAAGGGCGGCGGCCTTTCGGGCCAGGCCGGCGCGGTCAAGCATGGCATCAGCCAGGCGCTGACCAAGTACGAGCCGATCCTGCGCGCGCCGGTGAAGGCCGCAGGCTTCCTCACCCGCGACAGCCGCGCGGTCGAGCGCAAGAAGTACGGCAAGGCGAAGGCCCGCCGCAGCTTCCAGTTCTCGAAGCGCTGATCGCTTCCAGAAGCTGTATCAGGAACGGGTCGCCAGCGATGGCGGCCCGTTTCTTATTCGGCCTTCTCCCCTGCACCAGAGAAAGTTAGACCGTCTGCGGCATCCATCGGTGCGACATATGCGCACCCAGGCCGGAGCAACCCGAATGATCGCTGCCGATCGCACCGCCCGGATATTCGCCATCGGCATCGCGCTGGTCGCCGCGACCGGTCTCGTGCTCCAGTTCGATGTCATTCTGACCGGGCATGGATCCGTGGCCGAGGCGCTCTGGGTCTATCTTCGCTTCTTCACGATCACCACCAACATGCTGGTCGCCCTGGCGTTCGGCACGATCGGCATCGGCGGGCGGCATAAGCTGCACCCTCGGCTGCTCGGCGGGCTGACGCTGGCCATCCTGCTCGTCGGAATCGTGTACGGCCTGTTGCTGCAAGGCCTGCACCACCTCGTCGGCGAGGCCCTGATCGCCGATACGCTGATGCACAAGATCGTGCCGGTGCTCGTTCCGCTCTATTGGCTGGCGGCGGTCCCCAAAGGACATATTCGGAAGGGCGATCCCCTGCGATGGGCGATCTACCCGTTCGCCTATCTTTTTTATGCGCTCGCACGCGGACTTGCGGGCGATCGTTATGCCTATCCGTTCATCGATCCCGGCAAGGCCGGCTGGGCGGTTGTGGGCATCAACGTTGCGCTGATCGCTGGCGGCTTCCTGATCACCGGCTATTTGCTGGCGTGGATCGATCGCCGGCTGGCGCGCAGAACCGTTCGAGCTTGAGGACGGTCTTATCCTTATATTCGGCTTCCCCATAAGGCTTGAAACCGAGCTTTTCCGCCACCCGCAGCGACGCGATATTGGCCGGATCGATGATGCAGACGGTCCGCGGCGGCGCGAATCGGCCTTCCATCCACGCCAGCGCGGCGCGTGCGGCCTCGGTGGCATAGCCCTTGCCATGAGCGTCGCTCGCCAGCATCCATGCGAATTCGGGGCAGCCATCGAAATCGCCGCCGAGACCGCGGCGAAAATCGGCGAGGCCGACCTCACCGATCATGCGACCGGTCGTGCGCTCCTCCACCACGAACAGCCCGTAATCGAGCAGTGTCCAGTGTCCGACGAGCCGGTGCAGGCGCCCCCACACCTCCTCGCGCGTCAACGGCTTCTGGAAGATGAAATGCACGGCGACGGGATCGCTGGTCAGCGCGCAGGATCTTTCGAAATCATCGATGCGGTGTCCGCGCAGCCGCAACCTTTCGGTTTCGATTTCCGGCGTCATCGCGCGCTCATTCTACCGTTTCACCCGGCGAGACACCCCAAATGCGTTCGATATGGATATGCCCCTTCTTGCCGCCCGCATCGAGCAGGCACCAGCCATTCGCGCATTTGCTGATTCGCCCGACCACGCCCGGTTCGGCCTGCCAGTTGAGCGGGGCCGTATCGCTGGCGCCCGATCGCAGCGGAGCCAACCCCTGCCCCGTCACCACGGCGGTGCGGCGCGTGCTGAGCAACGTCGCGAGCATCCAGCCTTCGGTGCCGTCCACTTCGCGAACCCGCCGCCAATTGCCATAGACCTGGATCACCTGCACGGGCAGATCGAATCGGCGGTAGCGCCAGATTGCCGGATAGGTGCGCTCTGGGCCCGTGCGCAGCAGCGCATCGCCGGTGGCGATCGACGCCCAATAGGGAAGTTTGCGCTCCTGCGCATGGCCCGCGGAGGCGATTACAACGGCCCCGCAGGCGATCGCGAAAATTCCTGCGCGCCTCAAACTCTTACCTCCCACGTGCCCGCACCGGACCGATGATGATGCCATAGTAAGGCGACAAATCATGCGTTCAAGTGAGATGCTGTCCCGCTTGCGCTTGACGCTCGGTGCCCGCCACGTCTAGCCCACGGGGCATGGAACACGCGCCCCGCCCCCGCAGACCGAAGGTGATCGTCACCCGCCGGCTGCCCGAAGGCGCCGAGACTCGGCTTGCCGAACTGTTCGATTCCGAACTGAGCGAGGCCGACCGGCCCATGGATCAGGCGGCGCTCGCCGCCGCCGCCGCGCGCTGCGACGTACTGGTCCCGACGGTGACCGACGAGATAGATGCCACGGTGATTGCAGCCGGCAAGGGCCGCCTGCGGCTGATCGCCAATTTCGGCAACGGCGTCGACCATATCGACCTGCCGGCGGCGCGCGCAGCGGGGATCATCGTCACCAACACGCCGGGCGTGCTGACCGAAGATACTGCCGACATGACGATGGCGCTGATCCTCTCGGTTCCCCGGCGCCTCGCGGAAGGTGAGAAGCTGGTGCGATCGGGTCTGTGGCAGGGGTGGAGCCCCGGCGCGATGCTGGGACATCGCATCACGGGCAAACGCCTGGGCATCATCGGCATGGGCCGGATCGGTCAGGCCGTCGCGCGGCGCGCGCGCGCGTTCCACCTTTCGATCGCCTATCACAATCGCCACCGCCTGCCCGCCGTTGTCGAAGCCGAATCGGGCGCGGAGTATGAACCCGATATCGATCAACTGCTGAAAAGCTGCGACATCATCTCGATTCACTGCCCCCATACCGCCGAGACCGAAAGGCTGATCGACCGCCGCCGCTTCGGGCTGTTTGCGCCCAACGCCTATTTGATCAATACGGCCCGCGGCGAAATCATCGACGAAGTGGCAATGCTCGAAGCGCTGGAGCAGGGCCGGCTCGCCGGCGCCGGGCTGGATGTATTCGCGAGCGAACCCTCGATCGACCCGCGACTGCTGGCGCTCCAGAATGTCGTATTGCTGCCGCACATGGGCTCCGCCACCTTCGAAGGACGCGCCGGGACCGGCGAACGGGTGATCGCCAGCATCCGCCAGTGGATCGACGGCGATCGCCCCCGCGATCAGGTACTCGAAGGCTGGGTGTAATCGGGACCTGAATTCTGCCTCGATCAAGCCCGGCGAGGAATATCGCTATTCAGATATCCAGCCGGTCGAGCCAGTCCGCCACCATCCGGCGTCCCGCTGCAACCGCAGCACCCCCGTGCCGATCATGCTGATCGCGCAATTCCGCAACCGTCAGGCCGGCCTCGGCGATATAGGCTTCGTCCTCCAGCCAGGCCTCGAAACGCGGATCCTCGCCCATTTCGGGATGGCATTGCAGCGCGAGGATATTGTCGCCGCGGCGGAAGCCCTGATGGGCATATTTATCCGATGAGGCCAGCAATTCGGTGCCATGCGGCAGATCGAACGTATCGCCGTGGAAATGCAGCACCGGCACGTCGACGAGATGCCGCATCGGCGAATGGATGCCGTCGGCGTTGATCGAGACCGGCGCGAAACCGACCTCCTTCACCGGCCCCGGATAGACGCGCGCGCCGAGCCCCGCCGCGATCATCTGGCCGCCGAGGCATACGCCCAATGTCGGACGATCGAGCATCATCCGCCGCGCCAGACGCGTGATCTCGCACGATATCCACGGATGCGCGTCGGTCTCATAGACGCCCATCGGACCGCCCATCATCACGACGAGATCGGGCTCGTCGAAATCGATATGGGGGAAAGCCGGATCGGTGACGTCGATCCGGTCGATCACATAGCCCGCGGCCTCGACTGGCGCGCGGAACCCGGCGATTCCTTCGAACGGGGTATGGCGGATGACGAGTGCGGTTTTCATACCGCCAAACCTAGCCGCCACACGGACGATGCCAATTCAGAAAATCATGACCCCGCCCAAGCCGATCAATCGCCCGTCAGGATCCGATCGACGAGTTGCTTCACCGACGGCACGAAGCCGTTCGAATAAAAGGGATCCTGCTTGAACTTGTAGGCGGCATGGCCCGCGAACATGAGATTCTCGTCGATCGGCCCGCCATGGGCGATGTCCTGCAAGGTCTTCTGGATGCAGAAGCTGCGCGGATCGGCGAGCCGGCCGGTCGAATTGCCCTCGGCATCGGCCCAGGACGAAAAGCCGCACTGGCTGAGGCAGCCCATGCAATCGGCCTGATCCTTGCGGATCATATTCATTTCGGCCGGCGTCACGAACACCAAAGTATTATCCGGCGTCTTGAGCGCGCTGGTGAAGCCCAGCCCGTCCCATTCGCGCGCGCGCAGCAGATCGCCGCGCGTCACCCAATAGCTCTTGCCCTTCACCCCGACGTCCAGCTTATACTGGTGATCGCCGGCCGCCTCGCCCGAAAAGGCGATCTGGCGTTCGGACCGAGCCTCGAGATTGCGCAGGAACGGATTTCGCACCGCCGACGAATAGAAACCGGTCGGCGAGAAGCGGTGAAGCAGGATATCGCCTTCGTCGAGCGTGGTCAGATGATCCTTCCACCCCTGCGGGATCGGGCTTTCCTGCGTCAGCAGCGGGCGCGTACCGAACTGGAAGGCGATCTGGCCGAGTTCGGGATTGTCGATCCAGTCGTTCCAGTCGCGCAGATACCAGACACCGCCGGCCATGATGATCGGCACATCATCCGATATCCCGCCCTCTCGCATCGTTTCGCGCAGCGCCTTGACCCGCGGATAGGGGTCTTCGGGCTTCTTCGGATCTTCGGCGTTCGACAGGCCATTGTGCCCGCCGGCCAGCCACGGATCTTCATAGACCACACCGGCCAGCCATTCGGATGCCTTCGAATAAGCCCGCTTCCACAGTGCACGAAAGGCGCGGCCCGAACTGATGATCGGCAGATAGCTGACGCCGTAGGAGGCGGCGATCTCGCTGAGCTTATAGGGCATGCCGGCACCGCAGGTGACGCCTGCGACCAGACCGCGTGTGCGTTCGAGCACGCCGTGCAGCACGCGCTGCGCACCGCCCATTTCCCACAACACGTTGATGTTGATCGCACCGCGCCCGCCGGCGATGTCGAAGGCACGCTTCACCTGCTCGACGGCGCCGTCGATCGCATATTGAACCAGTTCTTCATGCCGCTCGCGGCGCGAGAGCGCGCGATAGATTTGCGGGATGATCTTGCCCTCGGCATCATAGCTGTCGGCGTTGACGGCCGACACGGTGCCGATCCCGCCCGCCGCGGCCCAGGCGCCGGAGCTGGCATGGTTGGTGGCGGCTACGCCTTTGCCGCCTTCGATCAGCGGCCATACTTCACGTCCACCATAAACGATCGGCCGCACGCCCTTGAACAAATAAACCTCCTGGAATGAACCCGCGCCATATAGGCGCAATCGGCAAAAATTGCGCGCAAATTCCGTCTCTGTTCAGCCAAGCGCGGCCGGACGCCCTCCGCCGCGCGCAATCGCCGCGCCATACAGCGTACGATAACGCGCCAACATCGCATCTTCTGCGAATTCATTCAATGCGATAGCTCGATTCGCAGCGCCAATCGACGCCCGTCTTTCCACGTCCGAGCACAAAATGGCCAGCGCAGCCACAAGGCCCGTTTCATCTCCTGGCGGACGAACGAAGGGCCGGTTTTCCGGTGCCGCCATGTTGGCGATATCGCCGACGTCGGTACAAAGCGCCGGAAGCCCGCACGCCATTGCCTCGACCAGCGAGATCGGAAACTGCTCGCTGTCCGATGACAGCGCGAAGATATCGAACGCGCCCAGATAGCGGACCGGATCGCGCACGAAGCCCGGCAGGATCACGCGATCGGCGACACCAAGGCGCACCGCCTCGTCGACGATCGCGCCATGCTCCGGCCCCTCCCCCAATATCACCAGCCGCGCATCGCCCGGTGCGCCGGCGGCAAAGATCCGCACGAGCCGTGGCAGATTCTTGATCGCGCGCAAGCCGGCGACCGTGCCGATCACGACGCCCGGCGCATCGCGATCGAGGCCCGCGATCGGCAGCGGCGCCGCGATCTCCGCATCCGACGGCAGGCGGATGCCATTGGCAATCCGCTCGATCCGCGCCGCAGGTTGCTTCCAGATCGTTCGCGCGATCGCCTCGAGCCGGCGCGACGGCACCACCAGCCGGTCGACGGCGGGCAGCATCAATCGGCGGAACCAGACGCGCTTCGGATTCTGGCGGACGATCTCGTCCTGGTTGAAACCGTCTTCATGGTGGATCAAGGGCGGCAGCTTCAGCGCGCCCGCATAGAGCCGCCGCGCGCCCACGACATCCATCGCGCCCCAATTATAGGTCAGAACCAGATCGAAGTCCTGCATGTAGCGCGCGAGCCGCCAGTAACGGCCGAGCGACGGCTTGCCGTAGAGAGCCGGCGCCGACTCTCCCGGAAATTCGGCCTGTATCGCCGGACCGATCGCCGCACGCGCGCCGAGCGCATCGGGCATCGCGCTCAGCACGACATGAGTCGCCGCATCGCCGAGGCTGTTCATGATCTGGACGGCGCGCGCCTCCTTGCCGCCGAGCGTGAACGTCGAATGCGCGTGGAGGATGCGAACCGGCGGCGCCATCAGGCGGCGGCGATGCGCGCAAGCAACCGATCGATCGCGGCCGCGCTTTCAGGCTCGAACAAGGTCGGCGCATGGCCGATCCGCGGCAGATCGATCCGCTCGAGCAGCGGCAGTTCGGCGACCATGCGATCGGCGGTCGCCGCCGACAGGATATCCGAAAGCTCCCCCCGCACGAGCAGGCCGGGGATCCCGGCCAGAGCGGCCAGCGCGGGCCACAGATCGACCCCGGCCTCGCCCCCCGGCATCTTGAACGGCTCGGCGATCGCCATGTCATAATCATAGACGACGCGGCCGGCAGGCGTCAGCCGGCACAGCCTCTTGGCCATGTCGAGCCATTGTTCGAGGCTGTAATCGGGATAGGCGATCGCCTGCCCCTCGGCGAGCGCGCGGGCGGCGTGGAGCCAGGTGGGATAGCTGGTGGACTTGCCGACATAGGTACGTATCCGCGCGAGCCCGGCCGGATCGAGTGCGGGGCCGACATCGTTGAGCAGCACGCCGGCCACCGGCCCGACATGCGTTGCCGCAATCAGCATAGACAAGATCCCGCCGAGCGACGTACCGAACAGGATGAAGCGATCGAGCGCAAGATGATCGAGCAGCGCCTGCACGTCCTGCAAATAGGTCAGCGGCACATAGGTCATCGGATCCTTGGCATAAGCACTCTCCCCGCGCCCGCGCAGTTCGACCAGGATCACCCGGTGCCGCCCGGCCAGCCGATCGGCGACCGCCGCAAAGTCGCGCGCGTTGCGGGTGAGGCCGGGAATGCAGATGATCGGCAGCCCGGCGCCCTCATCCGCCGGATAATCGCGATAATGGAGGCGAAGGCCGTCCTTCGACCACCAATATCCGTCATCCCACGCCGCCATGCCCGCATCTCCCGCTGTGTTGGCTCCATATCGCCGGATGGCGAGCGGGCCGCAAGCGCGGCGGGGTGGTGAGGTGGCCGTCGACGTCCTAGTAGCGCATGGGCTGAGAGGCGACTTGCAAGTTTGTTCTCTCTATGTTCTAACTCAGCCCATGGAACGACTCGACCGTGCCCGCCTCGCAGACATCCTCCTGAACGCGCCCGGCTGGGCTCGCGTGGGCCTTACGGTCCCCGATGCCCGGCTGCGCGAAAGGGCTGCAGACACCTTGGCCGCGACGATCGTCGCGCGTCTGAACGAACCAGCCACGGTCGATCGAGATCAACTCCCCCTGCCCCTTGGCGGAGGATCGGCGACACGCGCAAATGAGACAGGAACATCGCTATGAACAGAGACCGGAAAGTGAACGATCAGGGCGAACCGTTCGGGACCTGGCTTTTGGCGCTTGCGGGGGAGGAAAATGCCGTGGGCGAACTGGCGAAGGTCGCTAAGACCGATCGCCAATTCAAAGCCGCGTCGACCCCCGAAGAGCTTCGAAAGCTGATGCGCGGCGCGATGGCCGACGGCGATCTGTTCGCCGTGGTGGACGATGCGGAAGGCAGCTGGCTGGCGGCTTGATGCGAAACCCCGGTTGCGTTGGAACGTGCGATTGCCCCCATAGGCATACCAGCCTGCACCGCCCCGATATAGCGGTGTTATAAGCCGGCCGCCTTGCGCAGCGCTTCGTTGATCCTCGACTGCCAGCCGGGGCCCCCGGCCTTGAAGCGCTCCAGGGTATCCTGATCAAGGCGCAGGCTGACCGGCACCTTGACGGGCGCCTTTTGCCGGCCTCGGCTCTTCGGGAAGGCCGCCGCCAGCTCGGGAAAATCGGAAATCAGGCGCCCCCGCGCGAAATCATCGCGGGTCCATTCGGGGTTCTCATCGTCGAACACGACGGGGGGCTGTTTACGGGGCATGGCGGCGATATTCCTTCTTATGTGCGCGACGCAGGCTGATGACCCGGACCTTTCCGTTGCGCAGGGCAACGGCAACGCAATGGGGCTGGCCATCGATCAGCCCGTAGAGACGAAACCGGCGCTCTTCGAACCGATCGTCTTCCACCACGATGATCTGATCGAGATCGGCGGCGCGAGCCAGCGACACACCATGCTTGGCAATGTTGCTGGCATCTTTCGCGGGGTCGAACTCGATGTCCACAGCAATATCTGTATATACAATTTGAACTAATGGCAAGCCAAACTGCTGATACCTCCGCTCGTTGCGTGACTTAATTTAATATTATGTCCCCGAAATATGCGGCAGCACCAGGTCGCGATCGAGGAAGTCGAGGAATTCCCGGATTCGGAGCGCAAGGCGGTCCTGGCCGGCGTAAAGCGCGTGGATGTCCTCGACATCGCCGGGATTGAACGACGGCAGTATCTCGACCAATCGGCCCGCAGCGATATCGGCGGCGACGTGGAACCGCCCCAGCCGGGCGATGCCGCCTCCGGCCGCCGCCATCAGCCGGACGACCTCGCCCGAATTGCCGAGAAATGGCCCGTCGACCGGGCGCTGGATGATGCGGCTGCCGATGCGGAAGGGCCAGGTGTCGATCGTCCGCCGAAAGCTGAATTTGAGGCAGATGTGCCGGGCAAGGTCGGCGGGCTCGGCCGGTGCGCCGTGCCGTTCGAGATATTCGGGGCTGGCCACCAATGCCATCGTGCTGCGGCCGAGCTTCTTCGCGCGCAACCGCGTGTCACGCAGCGGGCCGACGCGGATCGCGATGTCCGCCCGCTCCTCGATCAGGTCGACGAGCGTGTCGGACAAAGCGAGATCGACGGTGACGGCCGGGAACGCCTCGATGAACCGCGGCAGGATCGGCAGCAGGCATTGCGTGCCGAACGGCACCGACGCGTTGATGCGCAAGGGACCACGCGGGCCGTGTTCGGCGCGGCCTAAACCCTGCTCGACGTCATCGATTTCGGCGAGCAAAGCCGACATGCGATCGCGGTAGGATTCGCCTTCGGGAGTCAGGCTCAGCGACCGCGTGGTGCGCTGGATCAGCAATATGCCCAAGCGGGCTTCGAGCCGGGCGATGCTGCGGCTCACCGCCGACGGCGTGAGGCGCAGCGATTTTGCCGCCGCGGCGAAGCTGCCCCCGCTCGTGACCGCAAGGAAGGTCTCGATGTCGCCGATGCGATTGTCCATGCCGCCTACTGCTGATTTCAATGCACTTCTATTGTGAATATGTACTATCTAATCATCAATCGCGCGAGCGCCTATCTGGACTCCAGCATTTAAGGGAGTTCCGACCATGGATCTGCACATCAAGGGCAAGACCGCACTCGTCACCGGATCGACCGCGGGCATCGGGCTCGCCATCGCCGAGCGCCTCGCGGCGGAAGGCGCCGAGGTGATCATCTCGGGCCGAAGCCAGGGCAAGCTCGATGCCGCCGCCGCGCGCGTGGGCAAGGCCGGGAAGGTGCGGGCCGTCCTCGCCGATCCCGCGACGGCGGAAGGATCGGCCGCCTTGATCGCGGCGGCGCCGCACGTCGATATTCTCGTCAACAATCTGGGCATTTACGAAGCCAAGCCGTTCGTCGACATCGCCGACGAGGACTGGCAACATTTCTTCGAAACCAATGTGATGAGCGGGGTGCGCCTGTCGCGGCACTATTTCCCGCGGATGATCGAACAGAATTGGGGCCGCATCATCTTCATCGCCAGCGAAAGCGCGTTGATGATCCCCGGCGAGATGGTCCATTATGGCATGACCAAGACCGCGCAGCTCGCGATCGCGCGTGGCCTCGCCGAACAGACACGCGGCACGAATGTGACCGTCAATTCGGTCATGCCGGGGCCGACGCGGTCCGAAGGCATTGTCGGTTTCATCCGGTCGGTCGTCGACAATAAGGATGCGCCGGAGGCCGAACGCGAGGCCGAATTCTTCGCCAAATTCCGGCCGACATCGCTGATCCGGCGCCTGATCGAGGCCGAGGAGATCGCATCGATGGTCGCGTTCATCGCCAGCCCGCTCGCCGCGGCGACGAACGGCGCCGCGGTCAGGGTGGAAGGCGGACTGGTTCCAACGATCGCCTGAGGCGGTCCGCTTATGCCACCGCCGGCTCACGATAGCGCGCGGCGACCGCGCGCTTCGAGAGTTTCGGTGTCAATGCGAGCCGAGCCTGCTGCAACGCGCGCCATTCGGCTTCATCGGCGAGCGGCGGGATGGTGACGCTCTCGCGCCGGTCGAATCCGACTAAAGCCGCATCGACGAGGTCGTCGACATCCATCACCATATCCGCGGGGAAGGCATCGACATCCTTGCCCGAGCGCTCCCATATCTCGGTGCGCGTCGCGCCCGGCAGCACCGCCTGCGTATAGACGCCCTTGTCGGCAAGCTGGCCCGCCATCGCCTGGCTGAGATTGAGAAGGAACGCTTTGGTGCCGCTATAGACCCCATCGAACAGTTCTGGCGCGAGCGCGAGCACCGAGGCGATGTTGACGATCGCGCCTTCGCCCTTCGCCACGAAGGTCTTGGCGGCCGCCGCAGCCAGCAGGGTCGGCGCCGTGACGTTGAGCGCGATGATCCGGCCAAGTTCAGCCGGGCCGTTTTCAAGCAGGCTGCCGTTGAGCGACATGCCGGCATTGTTGATCAGCAGCGTAACGTCGCCCGCCGCCAGCCGCTGCTCGATCCTGGCGACATCGACATCGACGGTGAGATCGGCCGGGATGATCTCGATCGTAACATGTGTCTCGCCCAGCAGCCGCGCGGCCAGCGCCTCCATCCGCGCGCCATCGCGGGCGACGAGCACGAGATCGAAACCGCGCTTTGCCAGCCGGTCCGCATAGACCGCGCCAATCCCGCTCGACGCGCCGGTGATGAGGGCCGTGCCCTTTGCCTTGCTCATATTCTGTCTCCATCCGACTCGATCCAACGAGTTACTTGCATTTTGATATTCATGTCGCTATCAAAATGCAATGGACACCGACAAATATTCCGCCGGCCCCTGCCCCGTTGCCCGTGCGCTGCTGCGCGTGGGGGATGCCTGGAGCATGATGATCCTGCGCGACGCGGGCTTTGGCGCGACCCGCTTCGATCAGTTCCGCGCGAGCCTGGGCATCGCACCGAACATCCTGACGCGGCGGCTGAACGCGCTGACGGAGGATGGGTTGCTGGAGAAAAGGCGATACAGCCTGCGCCCGCCGCGCGACGAATATGTGCTGACCGAAAAGGGCCGCGACTTCCTGCCGATCCTCTTGGCGATCGGCGCGTGGGGGCGCAAATATCATGGCGAAGGTGACATGAGCTCCATCGCGGATGCCGAAACCGATGCGATGATCGAGCCGGTGGTGATCGATGGCGTGTCGGGCCGGCCGCTGGCGACGATCAAGACGCGGCTGGTGCCCCCGGGCAGGGCATAGCCAAGCGTTTCGAAGCGAGCCATCTCCTGGCATCGGTCCGCCACACATATCATTAACCGGCTCTTGTTGTACGTCGGCCCTACCAATCCGTCATTCCCGCGAAGGCGGGAACCTATAATCTCTGAACTACAAGAGGTTCGGGCTTCAAAGTATATGGGTTCCCGCCTTCGCGGGAATAACGATTTTTGAGAGAGACGTCGCTATATTCGGCCCCGATCCGGGTGACGAGCCCATCCGCGCGTTCCAAGCAAATTCAACATACCCCGACCCACTCCCCCACCCGACCTCGCCACAGATCGGTTCCCGCCGGAATGGTCAGCGGCGGGCGGCAAAGGCCACGTTACGTAATGGTCCCGATGCGCAGGATCGCTCTTGACCTTAACATGGTGTCAAACCCCATATGGGGCAGCGTCACGAAGGAGTATGGCGATGGCGCACGATCACCCGGGCATGAAGGGTAAAGACGGCCACGGCCTCGCGCCGTCGGGAAAAGCCCTCGATCCGGTTTGCGGCATGACGGTCGATCCCGCCAAGACCGCGCATCATGCCGAATTTCAGGGCGAGACCTTCCACTTCTGCAGCGCCCGATGCCGCGAGAAATTCGTCGCGGACCCGGCGCCCTATCTGTCACCGACGCCCTCGCCACCCCAGGATGCCGCGCCGGGAACGATCTGGACCTGTCCGATGCACCCCGAAATCCGGCAGGATCATCCCGGAGCCTGCCCGATCTGCGGCATGGCGCTCGAACCCGCGATGGTGACCGCCGATAGCGGGCCGAGCGCAGAGCTCGAGGATATGGGCCGGCGCTTCTGGATCGCGCTGGCGCTCAGCCTGCCGGTGTTCGTGCTCGAAATGGGCGGGCACATCTTCCCGGCGCTTCACCGCCTGATAGCGC
Organism: Sphingomonas sp. YR710; assembly: GCF_900101455.1. Lineage (GTDB taxonomy): Bacteria > Pseudomonadota > Alphaproteobacteria > Sphingomonadales > Sphingomonadaceae > Rhizorhabdus. Next base: position 15,979 of record NZ_FMZJ01000027.1, read on the forward strand.
CGGCGGTTTCGACCTGGATCCAGTTCGCGCTGGCGACGCCGGTCGTGCTGTGGGCTGGCTGGCCGTTCTTCACGCGCGGCTGGGCGTCGATCCGATCGCGCAACCTCAACATGTTCACATTGATCGCAATGGGAACCGGGGTCGCCTGGAGCTACAGCGTCGTCGCGACGCTCTTCCCCGCGATCTTCCCTTCGGCGTTACGCGGGATGGACGGGACGGTCGCGGTCTATTTCGAGGCGGCCGCCGTCATCACCGTCCTCGTCCTGCTCGGGCAGGTGCTCGAACTGCGCGCAAGAGAGCGCACGTCGGGCGCGATCAAGGCGCTGCTGAACCTCGCGCCCAGGACCGCGCGACGGATCGGCGCCGACGGGAATGACGAAGAGGTTTCGATCGATCAGGTCGTCGTCGGCGATCGCCTGCGGGTGCGGCCCGGCGAAAAGGTGCCGGTCGACGGAAAGGTCGAGGACGGCCGCTCCTCGCTCGATGAATCGATGGTGACCGGCGAGTCGATGCCGGTCACAAAGGCGGTCGGCGCGCTCGTGATCGGCGGGACGATCAACCAGAGCGGCGCGCTCGTCATCCGCGCCGAAAAGGTCGGGCGCGATACGATGCTGGCGCGCATCGTCCAGATGGTCGCCGATGCGCAGCGCTCGCGCGCACCGATCCAGCGGCTGGCCGACATGGTGGCGGGCTGGTTCGTGCCCGCCGTGCTGCTGGTCTCGATCATCGCCTTCGCGGCCTGGGCGATATGGGGGCCGGAACCCCGTTTCGCCCACGGCCTGATCGCGGCGGTTTCGGTGCTGATCATCGCATGTCCGTGCGCGCTGGGGCTGGCGACGCCGATGTCGATCATGGTCGGCATCGGGCGCGGCGCGGGGCTTGGCGTGCTCATCAGGAACGCCGAAGCGCTCGAGCGGATGGAGAAGGTCGACACGCTGGTGATCGACAAGACCGGCACGCTCACCGAAGGCCGCCCTTCGGTGACACATATCGTCGTGGCCGAGGGATTTGCGGAGACCGAACTGTTCCGGCTTGCCGCCGGCGTCGAGCGCGCGTCCGAGCATCCGCTGGCGCTGGCCATCGTCGCCGCCGCAAAAGATCGGGCGATAGTCTTGCCAGACGTCACCGGCTTCGATTCGCCGACCGGCAAGGGCGCCGTCGGCACCATCGAGGGCAAGCGCATCACGCTCGGCAGCGCTTTATTCCTCAAGGAAAACGGCATCGACACAGGCACGATGGAGGCGCAGGCGAACGATTTGCGCCGCGACGGCGCGACCGCGATCTTCATCCGCGTCGATGCGCGGGTGGCTGGCATCTTCGCCATTGCCGACGCGATCAAGCCGACGACGGCCGAGGCGATCGCCGCGCTTCGCAAGGACGGCATCCGCATCGTGATGCTGACCGGCGACAATCGCGTGACAGCTGAGGCGGTCGGGAAGAAGCTCGGGATCGACGACATCGAGGCCGAGGTGCAGCCGGATCAGAAAAGCGCGGTGGTTGCGCGCCTCAAGGTCGAGGGCCGGATCGTGGCGATGGCCGGCGACGGCGTCAACGATGCACCCGCGCTGGCCGCCGCCGATGTCGGCATCGCGATGGGATCGGGCACCGATGTCGCGATCGAAAGCGCGGGTGTGACGCTGCTGAAGGGAGATCTGAACGGCATCGTCCGGGCGCGGGCGCTCAGCGTGGCCACGATGTCCAACATCCGCCAGAATCTGTTCTTCGCGTTCATCTACAACGCCGCCGGCGTGCCGATCGCGGCGGGGCTGCTCTACCCCTTGTTCGGGATATTGCTGTCGCCCGTCGTCGCGGCGGCGGCCATGGCGCTGTCCTCGGTCAGTGTGGTGACCAACGCGCTACGGCTCAACCGGGTGACCCTGTGAACATCGGCGGCGCCTCGGACGCGAGCGGGGTCTCCCAGCGGATGATCCGCCATTATGAGAAGATCGGGCTCATCCCTGCGGCCCCACGGCGCGAGAGCGGGTATCGCGACTATAGCGCCGCCGATGTCCACCGCCTGCGCTTCATCGCCAACGCCCGCGATCTCGGCTTCCCGATCGAGGAAATTCGCACTTTGCTCGATCTCTGGGCCGATCGCCACCGCGCCAGCAGCGAGGTGAAGGCCATGGCCGAAGCCCGCGCCGACGATCTCGGCCGCAAGGCCGCCGCGCTGCAGGCGATGCGCACCACCTTGCTCGCCCTCGCGGCCCACTGCAGCGGCGATGCGCGGCCAGATTGCCCGATCCTCGATGAGCTGGAGCGTTAGTTTGTCCGACGTTCGTAGGTTGGGCGCCCGGCCGCGTTAAACTCATGAAGCAAACTGGCGGCAATCGACCGAGGCTGTGTAAAAACGCCGCTTGATGGTAGAGTTTTCTGGGATTTCGGGAGGCTTGCCGATGGGCCGTTTCGTGGAAGAACAAGACCGCCGGC
>NZ_FMZJ01000029.1 GCF_900101455.1 Sphingomonas sp. YR710
TCGACGGGCCGACAAAGCCCTGCCGCACAGCGCTACGCAAGCCATCGATCCGCATCCCGGCCAACCGCTCCGCGCTGGCGCCCGACCCCGGGCATTCCGGATAGGGGAGCGCCCCGGCCGTCGCCTTGACGCCCACGAAACACCGTTCCGCGACATCGAACTCAGCCAGCAGGCGCCACTCGTGGATCACCGTCTCCACCCCGTCGCGATCGACATGGCTGTCTCGAAAGAAGCAGTCGGCCCACCCTTGCCCGCCCACATCTTCCCAGACGTCGAGCCGGCGGCAGCGGCGCGTACCGTGCGGAGCCAGTGCATCGATCGCCTGCCAAGACAGCGGATCGGCGGCTAACTCGAGCGGAGCCGCCCGCGGCCCCACCAGCAGCGGCGGCCCCAGATCGGTATAGCCCTGAGCCATCGTCCCGCCCTCGACCCAGCCTGCGCAAAGGTCCACGGGCAGCTTGCTCCTGGTGCCAAGCGTGATCCGGATACCCTCGGCGCGCAGCGCCCGGCCATTGCCCATCACCGCGGCGGGCAGGTCGTCGAACAGCTGCGCGCGAACCGAATGCGATCCCACTTCACCTGGAAGCACGGCCTCGATCGATTTTCGAAAGCCGGCATAGGCGCTCTTGCCGATCAGCGCCGACAAAGCGGGTGCCGGTGGATCGGCGGCCAGCGCCAGGATCGCGGTACGATAATAGTCCACCTCGGCCGTAACCCGCGCCGAATCGACCACCGTCGCGTGGCCCTGTGCATCGGTCACAAGATCCCGGCCCGTCGCGACATGCGCGACAGGCCCGTCAAACCCATCGGGACGATTCGAATCATGGACCGTTGTCCGCCGGATCGAACGCCGCCGCCGGGCCGGCGTGGCGATCTGCAGAATGTCTTCGGTGGCGATCACCATATCCGCGGTCAGGCGCCGACCGTGGTAAACGCAGGCCGCATTTCGGCAGCCATCGTCGGTGCCGGCGCAAAGGTCTTGCGCAACGTCCGCGCCGGGCCTTCGATCATGATGTTGGGTCGCGCATGCTGCAGTGCGATATTGTCCCACAGCACGAGATCATGCTCGCGCCAGTGATGTTCGACCACATTCTCAGGACGATACAGATGATCGAACAGCTCCTCGAGCAATGCTTCGCTCGCCGCATCGTCCATCCCGTCGATGCGATGGGTCATTTGCTGCGCAACATAAAGCAGGGTTACCCCGGTGCGCGGATGGCGGTGGCCGACCGGAAGCCGAAGGGTCTCGTCCACCGCGAATTTGGAGACCAGAACGTCGGCGTCGCCGCCCGCCCGCTGCTGGTAGGTCGCATCCTGACCGTGGATGGCAAAACGCCCTTCGACCCGCGCGCGCAGATCATCGGGCAGCGTCTCCCAGGCCCGAACCGCGCTGACGAACATCGTCGGGCTGGTCGGTTCCTCCACCTTCACCCCGTACAGCGAAAGCAGGCGGAACACGTCGGGCGACCACATATAGTCCGAATGGTAAAGCAGCCGGCCCATCGGCGCGCTGCTGCCGGGCTCGCGATTGGAAACCAGAAGCTGACGCTCCCCCACCGCCGCGTCGAGGCCCGCCATGCCATTTGCCAGCGGTTCCTCGCCAATCAGCAGCCGCGAAAGATAGGTCTGGAACCGCGGATCCGCATCGATATCGCGCAGCACCAGCAGGCCCTTTGCGTCGAACAGTTCGCGCAGCTGCGCAATCACATTCTCCGCCAGCGGAACCTGCGGCTCGACTCCCATCACCTCGACGCCAAATTCCGGGCCAAGTTCTCGCCACAGCAATTGTGTCATCTCTTCACGCTCCCAAAATCGACGGAACTCTCGTTCCCAACTGCTGGCGCAGAACCGTAGCATCACCAGTGCTGGCTAGTACGAAATTCAGGTCGCGAACCAGCTTACGATAGGAATAGCACAACCGCATCCGGCGCGCAGCACATCTGCACGCGTCACCTTTCGCCAATCCTCCCGAAACCGCCCGAATTTGACCGTTGCTTCTAGCCGGCAGCGTTCTGCAATTCGCGCAGCCGGGGCATGGTCGCCTCAAGCAGGCGCAGGCTCCGCCAGCCCGCATCGGGCGCCAGCCCGCCCAGCAAGGGCATGAAACCCAGCGCGCCATGGGGCGGGAGGGTGGCGGCATATTCCAACAGCTGCTCGGGCGTCCAAACCCGGAAAATGCCCGCGGCTCGCATCGCCTCTTCGGTGTCGAGACCATGAAAGGGTGAACCGCGCGATCCGGTTTCCTCCGCCCATCCCGCATAGGAACGGGCGACATGGATTGCGTGTGGCAGCAGTTCGGCCCAACCGGCGTCGACATCCTCGGCGAGATGGATGCAAAGCGGGCGGCCTGGCCCATGCTGCTTGCGCGGCGCCTGCCCGCGTTCGCGCATCTCACTCTCGTAAAGTGCGAAAAGTTTGGGGTTGGCCGGAGCAAAGCCAAGATCGAATCGTGCCGCCCGCCGCGCGGAAGCCTTCACGCCGCCCCCCACCAGCAAAATGTCCTTGGGATCCTGGATCGGTAGCGGGCGCACAAGGATTTCATGGCCTTCGGAATCGACCCGTTCGCCTGATAGAGCGCGCAATATCCGGTCGATACCGAAATCCATCAGGCGCGCGCGATCATGCAGAGACACGCCGAACCGGGCGAACTCGGACGGAACGTAACCCGCTCCGAAGATCACCTCGACTCGTCCGCCGCTGATCTGATCGAGGATGGCGATATCCTCGGCGACCCTCAGCGGATCGTGGAGCGGCAGAACGATCGCGCCAAGGCTGATCCGAACATGTTCGGTGCACGCTGCTACGGCCGCGCCCATGATGAAGGGATTGGGGAGATAGCCGTCTTCGCAGCCGTGATGTTCCATCAAGCCGATCTGGTTCATGCCGATCCGGTCGGCGAACCGCGCCATTTCGAGCGCCGCGGCATAAAGCTCCCTGGCCGGCGCGCCGAATGCCGGCGCGCGCATATCGAAATACATGCTGGTGCGAAACCTGCTCATGGCGACCTCGACAGGGATAGAGTTTCCTGATGGGAAGCGGCCTTCACCGCAACCCTTCTTCAGCGCGGTGACTTGCCCCGCTCAGCCCAAAAGCGATCCCAGCTTGGCCAGAGGTCCGGGAGCAGCCCCGTTTGAAGCCCGGTCTTGTCGAGATTGACTCCGCCGCCATGGCTCGGCCGGGTCAGCGCATCGACCAGATACCACCGCTGCAGGCGGCGACGCTTGAAGTACCATCGACCGTCGCGCCGCGAATATTCATCCAGATACTGGATCTTGCCGACGTGCCATTCGCCATGCATTTCCAATTCGTCATGGCAGGTCACGACGCCCGTCGCCGCCTCTGCCGAGACAAAGTCGATCACGTGATTTCCGACAAAATGGATCGTTGTGCCGAAGCGTTCGAGCGAGCGGGCGTACCAGTCGCGAATAGCCTGGCGGCCGTAGCTGTCTTTGCCGACGCGTACGTCTTCGACGAACAAGGCGGCCAAATCGTCAAGATTCCGCGTATCGACCGCAAGCGCGTAGCGGGAGGCAAGCTGGCGAATCTGGTCCAGCGCCTCCAGGCGGCCGATACGGTCCTCAAGACTTTCGGCCTGCCATCCCAAATCTGTCGTCATGCCTCTCCCCTCCTTCGCCTGCCGCACATCTGCTGAACGAGCAGCCCCTCCCCGATCCGGATCGAAGCGGGCGCCGCCTTCGTGGCGACGCCCGATCGGGAAGTGTGCCATCGCCGGGTGATCTGTGATCATCCCGGCGGCAGATTACGCCGCTTCGGCGTGCCTCGTGAACATTCCGACGATGTCGCCGGACGTCACGATGCGTTTGTCACCCGCCGCCAGCGGCGATTCGCCGCCCTGCGACTTCGGCGTCGTATCGACGCCCTTGGCCTTCGCCGCGGCGCGCAGACCGCCAACCGACAGCTCCTGGCGACTATGGTGCGTGAACGGATCGAAATTGAAGAAACGCATGGCATTAAGATGCGTAACTTTGTCGATCTGCTCGTTGGTCAATTGCTTGACGGTCGACCACAAACGCTCGGGCGCTTCCGGCCACAGGCAATCCGAATGCGGATAATCGCATTCATAGCTCACCATGTCCTCGCCGATATCGGCGAGATTGCGCAGGCCGAATTCATCGTCGATGAAGCAGTTCATGAAGTGCTTGCGGAAAAGCTTGCTCGGCTTTTCACCTTCGAATTTCGAATTCGTCCAGGCGTGGTGGCGCCAATGGCTGAAATCCGCCCGCTCGAGGAAATATGGCACCCATCCGATGCTGCCTTCCGACAAGGCGATTTTCATCGTCGGATAACGCTTCAACGCGTCGAGGTGGAGCCAGTCCGCCGCGCCGATCGCGATCGCCATCGGCATGGTGCTGATCCATGCTTCGATCGGCGTTTCCATCGAAGCGTGAGGGGCCGGATTACCACAGCCGATGTGCAGGCACATGGTCATGTCGGCGTCGGTGATCGCCTTCCAGAACGGCTCCCAATAGGCATTATGGATGCTCGGCAAGCCCAATACGGTCGGGTTGTCGTTGATCGACACCGCCTTGAAGCCCTTGCGTGCGAGTCGTTTGATTTCCTCGACGGTCGCATCCATGTTCCAGGTGGGCAGGATCCCGCAGGGAATGAACCGGCCGGGATGAGCGCCGCACCATTCGTCCCCGTGCCAGTCATTATAGCCGCGAAGATGGACCAGGGCCTGATCCTTGTCCGGAACCTTCTGGAACAGGCTGCCGTCAAAGCTCACGAAACTCCCGAAGCACAACGATGCCGCAATACCATTGGCGTTCATGTCGTCGACGCGGGCGTCGACGTTGTAGACACCGGCACGAAGCTGATCGAGCGAGGTCGGCTCCATTCCATATTCTTCGGGCGGGCGCCCGACAACCGCGTTCAATCCGACCGACGCCAGCTTGCGACCCTGATATTCCCAATAGGTCGTGCCCGCATCGGTTGTATGGAACCGTGGTGCCGTGGCCAAAGCGTCGCCGGTCAGGTGCTTGTCAAACATCCCGGGCGGCTCGCTCATATGGTCATCGACACTGATGACAACCATATCGTTCATTTCCACGGCTAATCTCCTTCAAATTTCCCGCCCCTGTCCGGGGGTGCCTGCATTAGACACATACCTATCCGGGGCTGCTGTCAATTCAGGGGCTCAATGTTCCATGCCCCCGAAAGCCCCGCCGGACGGCATGCCAAAAACGAATGAGCCGATGCCGGGCTCCTTGGCCAGACCAGATCCCGCCAGATTCCTGCAGGGCTCCGCCGTCTGACAAATTAGCATATGTGGTCGCTAGGCGCTGTCCGCAAGCCACCCGCTGCGAGCCGTTCTCGCTGACAGATGGTGCTTTCGCTCCGCTTTTGGCCCGGCCAAACGGCTGCCCACCGGGGAGTGGTGGCATCCACTGGGAGGCCGGGGCGGGCTCGCGACCGGCGGACAACGATCACCGCCCATATTGACCGGGAGTTGGCATGCCAATAGGCAGGCAAAAATGACGGTCGGGTGCGATTTTGCGTGCTACGCCGGAAATCGCATGCATCGCTGGGAATGGCGCGCAGCTTGATCTGGCAGCAACGGACGCCGGATCCTGCGAGCCGACCGTCCATTGGAGAGTTGAAGTTGGGTACAGGAATGATCGAGCCCCGTTACTGTCGCATCGCCCCGAACCGGGGCATGCGGCGAGCAGCTGGCATGACGAATGATATCCTTGCGGGGGAGCGCTGAGCATCATGGTGAAAGTGACCTATATCGCCTATGACGGCACCGAACAGGCGGTTGACGTCGCGGTCGGAATGACGCTCATGGAAGGCGCCATTCAGAACGGCATTGACGGAATTGAGGCCGTTTGCGGCGGAAATTGCTATTGTGGCACATGCCGCGTCCATGTGGCTGATGGCTGGCTCGAAAAACTGAAGCCGGCCGAGGAAGAGGAACTGGCGATGATCGAGGCCGCCGGCGATGAAGATGATCACGCACGTCTGGCATGCCAGATCGTTGTGGACGAAAGCCTTGACGGGATTGTCGTGACCACACCCGAATTTCAGAAATAATACGGCCATTTGTCGAGTTGAACCGGTCCAGCGCACCTTGACGATCGGGATTATGACCACCGGATTGTTCGAGTTTCTTCCCGACAGGTTCGACCATTTTTTTGCGACACTCGCCAAGGAGCGTTCCGAGCGATGAAGATGAACGGGGATCAGCTGATCCATGCGCCGCGCCAGCAGGTATGGGAAGCCTTGAACGATCCGGAAGTTCTCCGGCAATGTATTCCGGGTTGCCAGTCGCTCGAAAAAGAGGCGGATGATCGCCTGAAGGCGGTCGTGGCCATCAAGGTGGGCCCCATTGGCGCCCGCTTCAACGGTGCCGTCACCCTCTCGGAGCTCGATCCCCCGAGTTCCTATCTGATTTCAGGCGAAGGTCAGGGCGGTGCGGCGGGCTTTGCCCGTGGCAGTGCGCGGGTCGTGCTGGTTGACGAAGGTGAGGCGACGCGGCTGAGCTACACGGTCGATGCCGAGGTGGGCGGTCGACTGGCCCAGGTCGGCGGTCCAATTATCGACGCCACGGCGAAGCAACTCGCCGGTCTGTTTTTCAAGCGCTTCGGCGGCATTGTCACGGAAGCCAAGGTGGCCGTCGCTCCGAAGGATGAGACGCCGGCCGCACAACCTGAGGCCGTTCCGGCGCCGGAATCGACGGCTTCACCCCCTATTGCCGCTCCGGTGGCGTCGCCTGGCCCGATTCTGCCGGTTGCGCAGCAGCCATCGCGTCCCAACCCGTTCGTCTGGATCATCGCCGTATTTCTTGCCGCACTGGCCGGCTTCCTTGCGGGGCATGGTCAGTCGCCGGAGCTCTGGCAGGGCGCGGTACTGGGGATCGCGATCGCCGGGATGGCTGCCGCCAGCTATGCATCTGGGCGGAGCAGCGGATCGATCGTCGTCACCCTTGATCCTGCGGTGAGCCAGCTGATCGCGCGCGGACAAGGCCGCCAATCATGAAACCAGCCCCGTTCGACTATGTCGTCCCATCAACGATCGAGGAAGCGCTCGAACATCTTGACCGGGGCGCCGGCGATGCGACGATCCTGGCGGGCGGGCAGACGCTACTCCCCCTGCTCGCGCTTCGCATGGCGACGCCTTCGGTGATCATCGATATCAACCGGATCGCGGCACTCAAAGGCATCACCCGCACCGGCGATGCCATGCGGGTCGGGCCGATGACCAGGCAGAATGAAGCGCTGGCAAGTGCGGAACTTGCCGCCGCGCAACCGGCGCTCGTCCGCGCGCTCAGCCATGTGGGGCATTTCCAGACGCGCAACCGCGGCACAATCGGCGGTTCGATTTCGCTCGGCGAGCCGGCGGCGGAACTTCCTGCCGCTTCTGTCGCGCTGGGCGCCGAACTTGAGGTGCGCTCGGTGGGCGGCGACCGGCGTATTCCGGCCGAAGAATTCTACATCGGCCCTTATGCGACCGTGCTCAGCCCCGACGAAATGGTGACGGCTATTCACTTCGCGCCGTGGCCGCAGGGTACTGTGACCGTCTTCCATGAGGTGGCCCGGCGGCCGGGCGACTTTGCGCTTGTCGGGCTGGTCGGCGCGATAACGCTCGACCAGGGCAGGATCAGCCGCGCCGGATTGGCCTGGTTCGGGATGGGACCGACCCCGATGAAACTGTATCAGGCCGAAGCCGCGCTGGTCGGGCAGTTGGTGAAGGATATCGACCCCCGTGCCATAGCCGAACTGGCCGTGGCAGATACTGATGCATTCGACGACCATGCCGCGACATCGGATTATCGGCGGAGCGTCGGCCGCAGCGTCTTTGCCAGCACGCTGACCGCCGCGATCAACCAGGGAGCCGCGAAATGAGCGAGCATCAGATCGAGTTGACCGTCAACCAGCGGGCAGTGAGCGCCCGGGTCGAGGCGCGCATAACGCTCGGCGATTTCTTGCGCGAAAATCTGGGCTATACCGGCACACATCTCGCGTGCGAGCACGGGGTGTGCGGTGCTTGCACGATCATGATGGATGGCAAGGCTGTCCGCTCTTGCCTGATGTTTGCGGTTCAGGCCGACGGCGCCGAGATCGTCACCGTCGAAGGTGTGGCGGCAGCCGACGGAACGCTCAGTCCGGTGCAACAGGCAATGCGGGAATGCCACGCGCTGCAATGTGGATTCTGTACGCCTGGTGTTGTGATGACGCTGACCTCGCTGACCGAAGGCGAGCAGCGCCCCGACGAGCAAACCCTGCTTAATGCGATGTCCGGCCATCTGTGCCGTTGCACGGGCTATCAGGGCATTCGCAAGGCGATCGCCCGCCTGGCGAATGAGCGCGTCGACGGAGAGACGGCATGAGCGCACCCATCAGCGGAGCCGGGCGCTACATCGGCCAGCGCATATTGCGCAAAGAAGATCTGCGACTGCTGACCGGGCGTGGAACCTTTGTCGACGATGTCTCGGTTCCGGGGGTGTTGCACGCCACCTATGTCCGCAGCCAGATCGCACGCGGCCGAATCAAGTCGATGGACCTGACTGAGGCGCGCGCCCTGCCAGGCGTGCGAGCGGTTCTCGCCGCCGCCGACCTTGGCGTTTACAATGTCGAATTGTCTAACATGCATATGCAGCCCCAAGGCGGACCGCTGACCCGGCCGCTGTCGGGCGACTATGTCAGCTATGTTGGCGATCCGGTCGCGATCGTGATCGCTGACAGCCGCTATATCGCTGAAGACGCGGCAGGACTGGTCTGGGTCGAATATGACGAGGAAGACCCCCTCATCACAGTCGCCGATGCGATGACGGGGCCGCTGGTCCACCCGGGCTCGGAATCGAACATCGTGAAAGAGGTGCGCTCGCCCCCCAATCCGAAAATCGATGAACTCTTCGCGGGTGCGGCCCATGTCGTGACCGGGACCGTCCGGCACCAGCGTATCGCTCAGTCGACGATGGAAACGCGCGGCGTGGTGAGCATCCCCACCGGGGCGGGCGGGCTTACCGTCCACATCGGTTGCCAGAGTACGCATATAGCGGCCAGCACCATCGGCATTGCCTTCGATATCCCGCAGCACGATGTCCGCGTCCTCGCCAAGGATGTGGGCGGCGGATTCGGGCTCAAGGCCCAGCCATGGCGTGAGGAAATCGGCGCGATCGCAGCCAGCCTCCTGCTTGGCCGGCCGGTCAAATGGATCGAGGACCGGACGGAGGCGTTGACCTCGTCCAACGCCGCGCGGGAATCGGACATCACTCTCAGCATCGCCTTCGACGCCGACGCGCGGTTCCTCGCGTGGGATGTCGTTTATAATTCGAACAATGGCGCCCACCCGCACATGCCCGACGCAGGCATGCCGGTGATGATGTTCATGCCCGGGCCATATCGTATTTCGGCCTTTCGCTTCCTGGGCCGCGCCTGGCATACCAACACCGTCGGGCTGGGCGGTTATCGCGCACCCTGGGCAATCGAAACACTGGCCCGCGAGACCGTGCTCGACAAGGCCGCGCGCCAGATCGGCATCGATCCGGTCGAAATCCGCAGGCGCAATTTGCTCACCAAGGCGGAAATGCCGACCAGGAATCCGATCGGCATACCGATCGACGATGTCACGGCGCATGAATGCCTCGATCAGCTGCTGACGAAGATCGACGTGGCCGCCTTCCGTGCCGAGCAGGCGGCAGCGCGGGAGCAGGGGCGCTATCTGGGTCTGGGTATCGCGAGTTATATCGAGCCGACCGCGGCCGTCGGCATTTTCCCGTTATGGAGCGACACCGCCCATATTCGGATCGATCCGACGGGCAAGGTGACGGCCAATCTCAGTACCCATTCGCAGGGTCATGGGATCGAGACCACGCACGCGCAAATCATCGCCGAGCAATTGGGCGTTTCGATCGCCGACGTCACCATCTTCCAGGACGATTCGACACGGAGCGGCTATGGCCCCGGCGCCGCAGGCAGCCGACAGGCCGTGACGGCAGGCGGCGCGGCCATCCGCGCGTCCAAACTGCTGGTGTCGAAGCTCAAGGCGATCGCCGCCCACGCCTTCAACGCCAATCCCGATGACGTCTCCATCGAAAATGGCATCGTGCGGATTGCCGGCGCGGAGGCAATGACGCGGACGCTCAAGGAAGTCGCCCAATTGGCTTATGGCGATCCCCAGCGGCTGCCGCCGGACATGGAAAGCGGGCTGGAAGCCCAATATCGCTACTCGCCCCCATCGTTTATTACCCACGCGACGGCCTCGCATGCCTGCGTCGTCGAAGTCGATGCGACGACGGGGTTCGTTACGATCAAACGCTGGATCAGCAGCGAAGACTGCGGTGTGCAGATCAATCCTGCGATCGTTGAAGGGCAGATCGCCGGCGGCCTGGCGCAGGCCATCGGATGTGTATTGCTGGAAGAATATACGCATGACGATCGCGCCAATCCAACGGCGGTTACGTTCAAGGATTATCACCTGCCGGCGATCACCGATATTCCGGTGATCGAGTATACGCACATCACCACGCCTGCTGCGGGCGAGGGCGGATTCCGGGGCGTGGGCGAAGGCGGGATCATCATCGGCGGACCGACTTTGGTGAACGCCATTGCCGACGCGCTTATTCCATTCGGGACACTGCCGGACGATCTGCCATTGACCCCGTCCAAGCTTCTCCGGCTCATACAGACGGGCGCGGCTTAGAAGCGGCATCGGCCCATCCGGCAGGGCGCCCGGATAAGGGCCGAAGGCGGTGTGGCATCGGTCGCAGGGGCGAAAAAGCGGGGAAGAAGCGTGAAGGCAGGGACGGCGGTCGCGCTTCCCCGGTCGGGTGAACGCACGGGACCAACCGATGACGGAAAAACGAATCCAGTCCGGAGCGTCGCTCGATTCAAACCATAACCGATTGTGGCTCGGGATTATGCGATTTTCCATATAATGATACGCCGTCCCGGCTGATCAATGTGCGGGGCTCAGCTTGACCAACGGCACTGCCGTCCACTATGCTGACAGTCGAATGTCACATTTTGCGAGGTTGCGCAGGGCGTTGGCACGATCGGGTCGGACCACATGACCGGGCTTGGGAATTGCAACGGATGTTCGTCGCAATTCAAACCAGCCCGAGGAGAGGCAGAGATGGGTGACAGGAGCGAAAAGTTTCCGCGCGGGCAGGCCGCGATAGTTGGTATCGGCTGCACCGAATTTTCCAAGGATTCGGGTGTCAGCACCTTCGCTCTGGCGACACGGTCGATCAAAGCCGCGATTGCCGATGCCGGCCTGAAAATCGAAGATATCGAGGGGCTGTGCACCTACGGCGCGAATGATTCGGTTTCGCCGAACGTGCTGGCGCAGGCGCTCGGCATCAAGAGCATCAATTTCTATGTCGATCAGTTTCTGGGCGGCAGCGTTTCGATGTCGATCATCGGCCAGGCGGCGCTGGCGGTCAGTGCGGGCATCGCCGATTGCGTCGTCTGCTATCGCTCGCTGAACGGCCGCTCGGAACTCCGCAAGAATGGTGCGGGCGCCGGGCCGGCGCGCGCGCCCTGGGATATCCAGTACAAGATGCCCTCCGGCTATATGGTGCCCGCGCAGGAAATGGCGATGAATGCGCGCGCGCATATGCTGCGCTATGGCACGACCAACGAGGATCTTGGTCGCATTGCCGTTCTGTGCCGGACCAATGCGGTCGACAATGAACGGGCTATGATGCGCAAGCCGATCACGCTGGATGATTATATGGCCAGCGAATGGATTGCCGAACCCTTCCACAAGCTCGATTGCTGCCTTGAAACCGACGGCGCCGTTGCGGTCGTCGTGGTTAGTGCCGAACGTGCGCGGGATCTGCCGCATCGCCCGGTGCTCATCCAGGGTGCTGCCTGGGGCGGCGGCATCAGCATCGCCAATAACGGCTTTAGCGAACTCGCCGAATCGCCCGCCCGGCCGCTGGCGAACCGGCTCTACAATGCCGCCGGCCTTGGGCCGGAGGACATCGATTTCGCCGAATTCTACGATTGCTTCACCTATCCCGTGCTTTCGCAGATCGAAGGATATGGCTTTAGCAAGGCTGGCGAAGTGCCCGACATGCTAAAGGACGGAAGCTTTGACCGCGCAGGCGGCAAACTGCCGATCAATACCCATGGCGGGCTGCTTTCCGAAGGATACATCCATGGCATGAACCATGTGTATGAAGCCGTGCAGCAGATCAGGGGCGATGCGGCGCACCGGCAGGTGAAGAAGCATGATGTCGCGCTGGTGACCGGCCAGCTGGGCTATGTCAGCGGCTATTCTTCCGCGACCATATTGAGGGGTGCATGATGGCTGAACGCCTTGTCAAGCCGATCCCCGATCGCGACAGCGTTGCCTACTGGCAGGCGCTCGCCGACGGTCGGCTGGTTGTATCGCATTGTCGCGATTGCGGTCATTGGACCTGGCCGCCTCGCCCGATCTGCTCGAACTGTCATGGCGATGATCTGTCGCTCGATGAGGTGAGCGGTAGGGGCGAAGTCTATAGCTGGGTCGTTGTCCACCGGTCGACCACGCCCGACATGATGAAATATGTCCCTTATACGCTCGCTTTGGTCCGGCTTGACGAACAGGCCGATATCTACATTCCCGGTCGGTTGATTTCGGATCGGGAAGCGCACCGCGGCATGCGGGTGCGCGTGGCGCCGGAGAAGATCACCGACACGCTTGGCGACCTCGCCTGGAAAGCCGAAGACGCGCAGAGCTGACTGGCGCCTGGATCGCCGTCGTCGACGAACGAAATCCCCGTTTTACCCATCTTATGGAACCGTCATGACGGAAGAAGTCATCAACTATCCCTTTGCCTCGCCGACCAGGCTCGACGTTGATCCGCGCTATAAGGAAATTCGCCCGCAAGGTATTGTGCGGGTGCAGCTTCCTTATGGTGAGCCCTGCTGGCTTGTAACCAGCTATGCCGATGCCAAGATCGCATATGATTTCCGCAATTTCGGCCGAACCGAAGGGCTGAAGCACGCCATCCCGGGGCTGCACAACACCGAGCAGATCAAGATTCCGACGCTGCTGCTGCATATGGACCCACCCGGGCATACCCGCGTCCGCCAACTCGCAGCCGGGGCATTCTCGCCGGATCGCATCCTGAAACTGACCGGCTGGGTCCAGGGCATTGTCGACGAACTGCTCGACACGATCGAAGCCGAGGGCCCCGGCGCCGATTTCATTCGGCTCTTTTCGCATATTCTGCCGGTTCGTGTCTTGGCAGGCGTTCTGGGGATTCCGGCCGACCGGGCATTCGAGTTCAAGCAGTGGGTGGATATTTCTTCGGACTTCGCCAACCCTCCGGAAAAGAAGCTCGAAGCCCGCAACAACAATATGAATTTCATTCGGGAACTGATCGCGCAACGCCGCGAAACCGAGACCGACGATCTGCTCAGCGTGCTGGTTCATGCCCGCGACAATGGGGACAAGTTTGCCGAGGACGAACTCGTCGGCCTTGCGATGGCGTTGTGGAACGGTGGGTTCAAGACCACGCTCTGGCAGTTGGGTACCACGGTCTATACGCTGATGACCCATCCTGATCACTGGCGCGATCTGAAGGAAAATCCCGAAAACATGAACGCCGCGCTGAACGAGCTATGGCGCTGGATTCCAAGCTTCAAATATGGCGTGCCCTTCGTGTTCTGGGCGAAGAAGGATGTCGAATTCACCCATGGCAAGATCGTCCGCGAGGGCGAGGCGGCGCTGGTGGAATTCGCCGTGGTCAACCGCGATGAAGAGGTTTACCCCGACGCCGACAAGCTGGATTTTCATCGCGTCAAGCCGGCGCCGCACATGTCCTTTACCGCCGGCGCGCATTCCTGCGTCGGTCAGCATCTCGCGCGGTTGCAGATCAAGCTGACCTTGGAATCGCTGATCCGCCGTTTTCCAAATCTCGAACTGGCGGTGCCGGCTGAGGACATCGCGTTCGAGCCCGCGTCGTTCATGCGCAGCATCAAGGCGATGCCACTGAAATGGTAGCGATATCCTGATCGCCAAGTGGTGGGCCGAACGCTTTTCCGGAAGCAGCGGCCGCTCGCCGCGGCAGCCGGTTGCGGGTGGGCAGTAGCTCATATATAGTGATTGCTATGTCTGATGAAACCGCGCTTCGGGTCCGGCCGTTATAGCCGGAAGGCGGTTGGTTTTGGGAGAGTGACGAGATGACACGGTTGCTGTGGCGGGAGCTTAGCCCGGAATTTGGCGTCGAGGTGATGGGACTCGAGCCGCAGGTTCCGCTGGCGGAAGATATGATTGCGCAGTTGCGCGAACTGTTCGACGCAAAGGGCCTGCTGGTGCTGCGCGATATCGATGCGGATCTGCGATTCCAGACCTATCTGTCGCGATTGTTGATCGGCGAGGAACCGCTGGCACATGGCATGGCCGGGCTCGACGCAGCGGTTGGCGAGCGCGCGCTTATGGTTTCCAATCGGGAGCCGGGCGGCAATGCGCCGGTCGGCCGGCTGCTATTCCATTCGGACTATATGTGGTCGCCCGACGTGTTCCGCCTGCTTTCGCTATACGGGGTGAAGGTCGAACAGCCCACAAGCCCGACGATGTTCGTCAGCGCCGTCCGGGCCTGGGAGACACTGCCCGATGATCTGCGCGCGCGGGTCGAAGGGCGTTTTGCCATCCACGGTCAGGATGCAACCTACCAGCAGCGGGCGGGCGGCGATACCGACGTCCTGGTCGCGAAATTTGCTGCGGATGAAACTCTTCGGCTTCCGATCGGCCACCGCCATCCGCGCACCGGTGCAACTTTGCTCTATGTTGCGCAGCAAATGACCCAGCGAATCGACGGGATGGACGACGCGGCGAGCGAAGCATTGCTCGAGGAGCTGTTCGATCATTTGTACCGTCCGGAGAATGTGGTCGAGCATCACTGGCGCGAGCATGATCTTGTGCTGTGGGATAATATTGCGCTGCAGCATGCGCGTCCGAACGTCACGATCGAAGGCCCGGCGCGGACTTTGCGCAAGACCTTTGCGCCGGCACCGACGATGTTTGCCGACACCCGGCCCGAATTCACCACGGTCGGCGCCTGACCCGACGGCAAGGTGATTTCTTTCGAAGGCC
>NZ_FMZJ01000032.1 GCF_900101455.1 Sphingomonas sp. YR710
TCGCCGCGGCGCCAATCGTGGACGACGACATTCTCCGGCGCGTAGAGGTGCTCGAACAGCGCCTCCAGCAGTTCGTCGCTCTCATCCTTGGGCAGGCCGACGATGTCGCTGGTCATCTGTTGGCAGACATAGAGGATGGTCTCGCCCGTTCGCGGATGGCGGTGAGCGATGGGCATGGCCACGCAATCGTCGTCATCGAACTTGGCGAACTGCACGGTCGGATCGCCGCCCGAACGCTCGTAGCTAAGGTCGTGGATGTGTTTGGCCTCGCGCGTTCCGACGCGCTCGCGCAAGTCGGCCGGGAGGGTCTCCCAGGCCTTGGCGGCGCTCACGAACATGGTAGGCGCGGCGGGCTGGCCGACTTCGACGCCATAGAGCGAAAGGAGTTCGCAAGCATCCCCGCACCACATCATGTCGGTGTGAAACAGCAGGCGTCCGCTAGGCGAGATACCGTTCTTGGTCCTGTTGGAGATGAATGATTCGCGTTTTGGATCTACCGATGGACTCTGTTTCGGCACCTCGCGACCGATAATCGCGTAGGACAGGTAATTCTGGAAAGCCTGGTCCACTTCGATATCGCGGAATACCAGCAGCGCCCTTTCATCGAAGAGCCTGCGCAGCTCTCCCAGCGTTTCGCCGTCCAGCGGAATCTTGGGGTCCAGCCCGGAAATTTCGGCTCCAAACGCCGGGGCCAGGTCCCGGACTACCAGATTTGTCATGCTGCAATCCTCCAATCATCGCTTCGAAGCATGCGCCGTTGATCAGGTGCAGTTGGCTCCTCAGCCTGCAGGGCCGCATGCCTACAAGAAATTTGGGTCCGCAATATTTGACCGGCGTCAATTCCGCAGGCAAAAATATAGTGGACACTATGTGAGAAGCGGGATGGTTAATCCCGTCAAATGTGGTGCGAACGAACGGATCGCCGAGCGGGTTTGCTGATTTTCGGCCGCCCACATGCGCGAAGGATTGCCAAGATGGATAGCGCCAAATTCAAATCCAAGAACTATGTTCTGATCAACTCGGACGGCCACGCCCGCCCGGATCGCCGGGGAGTGGCGAACCATTGGTCAGGGGATCCGTTGGAAATTGCCAAGTAAAGGAAAGCCGTCAAAATTGCTTTTTGCTAAGCGGGTGTAAGCGTCAGGCAAAAATTACTGCAAGTGCAGAAGAAGGGCCCCGCAAAGGTGCTACAAGCGTATTGAAGTAGACGTGGCGCGACGGCACGCAGGGCCGCCCGTGTGTTCGTCCACCTCAGACTCGCGATGGCATCGCCGATGCCGAGGCTCGGCAGGTTCCGGTTGGGACCGATGCAGTCCGAATGGACAAGGCCGGGCGAGTGCCAATCAGGTGCTTGGCATCGTCGCGTCTGACGATTCGATCTTGATGACTTCGGCGCCAAGATCGCCCAGATGCATGCCAAGCTGGTTGGGCGAAAGGCTGGTTATCTCCAGCACGCGCAGATCGTCGAGAAAGCGCACCCGGCTTTTCGACTTGGTCATGCGGCGAAGGCTTTTTTCCCCATCGACGGGGCAGCAGCTGGCGTTCCACTGCTCTGGATGGGGTCTGTTCCGGCGCCGGTGCAGACCCAGTATTTGCGATCCTCGTCGATCGAGGTGAGATCTGCGGTGCAAAAATCGCGCTTGAGGCCGGTCTTGCGGTCTTCGACGATCCAGTAAAGTTCGGCGAACAAGAACCAGGTATCGATTACGCGGTTGACGATCTGGATGTCGATCACCCTGTAGCGCTCGAAAAGGCTGGTGAAATAGTCACGAATTTGCGCGCTACCGCCCACGTTCAGGAGCTGCGATTCGTCGACAAGGTAGTTGCGGATGGCGATCGCGGCATCGTCTCGCCAGGCCGCCATGATCGCGTCCACATCGCCCTTGCGCAGGTTTTCCAGATAGTCTTCGTGCTCGTGCAGCGCGCCGAGGCGCCGCACCGGCACCCTGGCATTGTCGACCGGGGCCGTGCCGTCGGCATAGCGGCCGACAGTGCCGATTTGCAATTCGCCCAGAATCCCGTCGCCGCCAACTGGGAACAGCACGGCTGTCTGTCCCTTTTGAATCACACCTGTCGAAATCGTCTTGATGTTCGAGACGCCGGACCACATTGTGTACCAGCTGCCACGAACTTCGATCAGCGGTTCCCAGCCGTGGATTTCAAGCTGGCTGCGCAACCCTTCATATTGTTCGCGGACTCCTTCGATGCTGTTGCCTTCGAGAAACCTGTAGGCACCGCCAGCGGCTTCGGACGGGACAGCTAGCGCCCAGGCGATAGGAGCATCGGTCGCCAGCGTTGCCGCGATCTTTTCCGGGTCTTGCGTCAATTCTGCCCAGATGTGGATCCAGCTCAACTCTGCGGCTCTCGCTGCGAGGCGGGCGTGGCTGACGGCCTCCGCGCTCATTGGCTGCTTCTTCATTTAACCGGTCTCTCCGCTTTGCGCATTACGGTTATCCTAACTTCCCCGCGATTCGATGCAATAGCAGAAACTATGTATGAGGCCTGTGCGCGGGCCTACGACCGGGGCATAGCACGGAAGGGGCGCGCTTCTTTGCGCTCGCTGGTCAGTAAGCGGTTTCGAAAACCTCAAGGAATGGCGAGCGCTTCTGATCGTCCCTTCCGCACATCGCCTGTCGACCCAAAGCTGGACGAGCAGAGCGCTCCACCAAACTTTTGAGGTAGCCGTTCGCGGCCGATTATCGCAGACGAAAACTCGATGGAGGCTCGCCAGTGAGTTTCGCGAACGCATGAGCAAAGGCGCTGAGCGAGGCATAGCCTACATCCGCCGCGACGTCGGTGACTCGGCGGCCCTCGATCAGCAGCCCCATCGCCATCAGAACGCGCGCCTGCCCGATCCAGACCTGCCAGCTAATACCGGACTCCTTAGCGAACAACCGTCGAAACGACCGCTCGGACATCGCGGCGGCAGCGAGAGCGCCGGTCTGGGTGGCGCCTGCGAGATCGGCGGCGGCATAGTCCATCGCCCGCACAATCGCAGGATGCTCGGCACCGGGAAGGTAAAGCGGTAGCTCCGCCTCCAACCATTCACCGCACAGGAGGGCGAGCGTGCGCAGGAAGCTTGCGGCAATCCGGTCAGTCTCATCGGCGCCGAGCGGCCAGCGCGTCGCGTGCAGGATCATTTCGCGCATCAAGGGGCTGGCGATCAGGATGCGCACCCGCCCCGTGGAATCGGGCACGACGGCGGGCGAAAAATAGAGCGAAGCGCCCTTCGCCTCGGAGATTAATGTTCGGTGGCGCACGCCGCCCGGTATCCATGCAGCGCGGCCAGTCGGCAACACGTGACGGCCTCGCGTGGTTTCGATCTGGGTCGGCCCGTCCATGGCGTAGATCAGTTGGTGATAGTCATGCGTATGCCAGTCGTAGAACGTGTTTCGCGCGCGATCGAGAAAGGCAAAGCCGATGCCGCTCGGCCGATCAAGGCCGTGGGAATGCAATGCATCACGCGTTTCCTCGCTGCTGAGCGATCTCATGGCCGATATCCGTCGATTAATGACCGTTGATCGTTAGCCGGCCATCGTGAAGAAGGCTATCTCCCGTTCTTCGAGCACGGAGAACGACATGACCATGAGCGCGCACGATCAGCGAATTGTTGATCAGTTCACCCGTTGGGCGAAGCCATTTGCGGAACTGCCTATCCATGCCGAAGCCGACGCGATGGCGCGTACAATCGGAGCCTGCGCGCCGACACCCGGCATGGACGTACTCGACGTCGCCTGCGGTCCCGGTATCCTAACCTGTGCGCTCGCGGAACATGCGCGCCACGTCACCGGAATCGACATCACGCCTGCGATGATCGCTCAAGCTCAGGTCCGGCAAGCCTCCACGAATCTGGCCAATCTGACATGGCACGTTGGTGATGCGCTGGCGCTGCCGTTCAATGACGGTTGCTTCGATTGCGTGATCACGCGCTACAGTTTCCATCATATGCCTGACCCCGTCGCTGCGCTGGCGGAGATGAAGCGGGTCTGCCGTGTAGAGGGGCGTATCGTCGTTATCGACGCCACGCCTGCGCCCGACAGGCAGTGGGCCTATGACGAGATGGAACGGCTGCGCGACCCTTCCCATACCAGCGCTTTGACGCTCGACCAACTGCGGCAGATCGGGGGCAATGCCGGGCTCCAGGAAATTCTCGTCGATAGCTATCGGCTGGAGGCTCGCCTCGATACGCTCGCCGACGCCGAGGATATGCCAGCCCTGATCGCGATGTTCGACACCGATATCGCGAGCGGCGCGGATCGTATCGGCGTTGGCGCTTGGCAAGCCGAGGACGGTATCCGCTTCCATTTCCCTGTATCGATCATGGCCTGGAGGCAGTAGCTGCCCAGCGACCTCCGTATCTTATAGACCACTGCTCGGAAGCGGACGGCAGATTTTCCTCGTTCCGGTCATTCCCGAACCGAGTAGCGAAGGTCGTATTGTGGTCGCTTCCGGTAATAGCGAAGACCCAAAAGGAAACTTCAGCCCTTTGAGGTTTGCTTTAAGCAGTGTGGCAGCCATTGCACGAAAGCCATGGGCGGTCATCTCGTCCTTGCCGTAACTCATGCGGCGCAGGGCGCCGTTGATAGTGTTGTCGGACGTGGGCCGGTTGACGGAGCGCAGCGATCGGAAAAGATACACGCTGTAGTCCGCGTCATGTTCGATCTCGCGTATGATCGCGATGGCCTGTCGAGACAGCGCACGGCACGCGGCCGGCGCATCTTCATCTTGTGCTCGGGGGTCGGTCAGACCTTCTGATCAAAGTTGAATTCGTTCCATTCGGCATGCCGTAGTTCGCCGGGCCTGACGAAGACGTGCGGGAGCAGGCGCATGGCGATCCGGGTCCGCACACCACCCTCGTAATCCTCGATCGAGCGCAACAGGCCGCTGGCCTCCTTCGGCGTCGTGATCGCGGCGCGGTGGACGACTTTAGGCGTGACCAATGCGCCGCGCAGACGCGAGGCCCCCACTTTGGGGGCCACCCACATTGACCAGCTCGGTTGAGGCCCCCAAATGGCCCCCAATCTGCCCGGCTACGCATGGATGCGCGCAACCTTCACTGGTCTGATGGAGAGAAAATACCGCGGATTTCAGCGGGTTGCAAAGCCCCGCATGGACGTCGGTGGATCGTAGGATGGAGCGGGTGAAGGGAATCGAACCCTCGTCGTAAGCTTGGGAAGCTTCTGCTCTGCCATTGAGCTACACCCGCAAAACGGCAGAAAACCGGGGTTTTCCATCCGCTAGGTCGAGGCGGTTTACAATTCCGGTTTACACCGACCGTCTCATCCGCTCGCCGAGTGCCACAATTACCTTGGTCTGGTCAACGTAAGTATGGCGGATGCGTGAAACTTCGTCAGGGGACCAGCCCATCATCCCGGCTAATTCCTGATCAGTCAGATCGGTCGTCGTCATCAGCTTGGTGGCGTATGTGCCTCTGGCGTCGTGAAGATGCTTTTTGCGGCGAACTCCTGTTTCCGGGTCGATATGGACGATGCCGAGCATGTCGCGGACCTTGCCCACGGCCTTGGTGAGGCGGTCGGGTGTCCACGGTGCGCCGTCATTATCCACCAAAACTGTGTTTACGCCTTCCTTGCGAGAGCGGCTCTCCAGTTCCTCGATCAGTGTGTCTAATTCGGGGAGGCGGATCACGGTCGCGTAGCGACGCCGTCCCCGGCTACTCTTCTTTGCCTTTTTGAGGATCGCGAAACGGCTGATCTGATCCCATGTCAGCGTCACCAAATCTTCTCGGCGAAGCCCGGTGGTCGCGGCAAGGCGAAGGCCATCTGAAGCGGCAGGGAGGCTCATTTCGATGGCTTTCGCATGAAAGCGGGTCAACTCGTCCGGCGTCCAGATGATCTCTGCCCGGTCCCCGCCGCGATAGAGTGATGGTATGCCTCGCGCGACGTTGGTGATCACCTTTCCTCGCAACTCGCCAAATGCCAGCAAGGATTTGAGTACGGTCACGCCCATGTCGGCGGCGCGCGGTGTCGCGGCCCGGCTATCTCTCCATGCTACGATCTTTGCCTTCATCCGGGGATCATTGAAAACGGTCAGGGGCACCGCACTGTTGATTGCTGCTGAGAAGTGACCCGGGGTTTTCATCGAGAAGTGACCCACCTTGCGATTATGTTTCGGATGTCATTGGTGGGTCAAGAC
>NZ_FMZJ01000034.1 GCF_900101455.1 Sphingomonas sp. YR710
CCACCCGCTATGACAAGCTCGCGGCCAACTTCCTCGCCATGGTCCAGCTCGCCTCAATGCGGCTGTGGCTGCGCGCTTATGAGTCTACGACCTAGGATAGGAAGCCTGCCTTCCGCGACTTCACCCGAACTAAGAGCTCGTGGCGAATTAACTGCTTCGGCCGAGATGTCAGCAATCGAGCTTTTACCGCGTTTCAGGCGAGAGAATCGATTCAGTTATTTCTCCGCGGGCCCTAAGGAGAAAAGTCTTCGCCCAGATAGAGGCGGCGAACATCCTGATCGCACGGTATCGCGTCAGGCGTGCCCTGGAAGAGAACCCGGCCGCCGCCCCGGTCGACGAGTTCCAGCATCACTCCTGAACGATCGAAGCATCGTGAGGCAGGCAACCGAGGCCCAGAAGCGCCCGGTGGTCAATCTACAACGGCGTGATGTTTTTGCCATCGAGCAGGATGGTGCCGAAAGATCGACCTATGATCGTCGTCGCGTGCCGCCGACTTTCCGATTGACGGCGCCGTATACGAAAAGACGCGCGCTCGCTCGCTTGTGACAATCACGTATTTCGATCCAGCGGTCATTCGAACAACCTAGTCTCCACGAAGCGACGTCGGCCGTCGATGCGCCGATAGCGAAATTTCTCTCTGATGTCCTTACCGGCCAAAGTTGGAGGATAGAATGAAGCGCTCGATTTTTGTCATGAGCCTCGCTTTGGTCGCACTGCCACTCACCGCCTGCGTCGAAGACGGTTATGGCTATGGCGGCGTCTACATGGGGAGCGTCTACCCTTATAGTGGCTATTATGACGGCTTTTATGGCCCGATCTATGACGGCTATTGGGGTAGTAACGGCTATTTTTACTACCGCCTCGGCGAACAGGACCGCGCCTATAAGCGAGGGGATCGGAGCCACTTTTATCGGGGCAGGGACGTTCCGAATACGCGCTTCCACCCGATAGAGGGCAGCACCCGGCCTCAGCAGGGTGCACGCATGCCGCATTTCGGCGGCGCGGGCGGCCATGACAGACATCAAGGCCGGGACCGTGACCGTGACCGTGACCACGGCAAGCCCTGAATCGGACCTGCCGTTCGCGTGAACGTGCAGGATTATATATGAAAGAGAAAGCCACATGAGCGACAAGAAGAATAAGGCTGGCGGCGATGCGCCGCGCAGCGCCGACTTCAACGACCCGGACGCACAGAATGCCGAGCAGTCGGAAGCCGGTACCCAGGCGCAGGACGTGGCGGACGACGCGATGGTGTCGGCACTCGACCGCGCCGAGGAGAGCGAACATGGAGGCAAGAGGAACCCCGCGCAGATCGTCCCTAACGACACGCCCGATCTGGTCGACAAAATGAACGAGATGAATCGCTCAGGGCGGATCGATATGGGCGCCTATGTCGGCGAAGAGAAAATGGACGACGAGGATGGCGGCTGAAGGTCAAGCGACCGCTCATTCACCTCGCGCGCCAACACATCCGCGACGGCCTGCCCCCGGCAATATGGAGTGGATACTGAACGAATAAGGGCTGCTCGACGAGCACAACCGGACCGAATGGGAAAGGGGGAAGGGCGAAGGACGTGCGTCCCAAGATGGCGGCCCCTGTCGCGGCGTAATAATGCAACGGAGTCAGGCCATGCAACCTCTCAATCTGGACTGCCCGCCCGATGCGCTTCCGCGCCGCGACTGGAGCGCCACGCTGACGACTCGCACGGGATTCAGCTTTCCCGTGCGTCCCGTGCAGCCAGGCGACGAAGCCGCGCTGGCGGATTTCTTCAAGCATGTCACACCGGAAGATCTTCGCTTCCGGTTCCTCAGCGGCATCAAACAGGTCAGCGGCGCTCGGCTGGTCGAAATGACCCATGTCGATCACAAACTGACCGAGCATTTCGTAGCCTTCGATCCCAGCCATGGCGGAATCATAGCATCGGCGATGCTGGCGGCCGACGATGGGCGGGATAAGGCAGAGGTCGCGGTTTCGATCGATGCGAGATACAAGAACAGGGGCATCGGCTGGATGCTGCTTGGCCATGTTGCCCGTTATGCCCGCGCGCACGGTATCAAGCGGCTGCAGTCAATCGAGAGACGCGAGAATCATGCGGCGATCGAACTCGAACATGACATAGGCTTCACTGCCAGGCCCTACCCCGGCGACAATGAGCTCGTGCTGGTCGAAGCCGAATTGTCGAGCGAGCACACGGACACGACCGCGCGTCCCAGCCTTTTGCGCACGGACCGGACTCGGCCGATGCTCAGCGATATCCTCGCGCTCGTCGATGGCGCCGCCCCGACCGGGGCAGCGCTCGACGTCGCGCTGACCCTCGCCCAGCTTCACCATGCTCATCTCGGCGTGACCGTGCTCACCGAGCGCTTCCTGATATTCGGCGATCCTATGGGTCTCTATTCGCCCGCTTACGCCGGCGACGAAGACCATCGCGCGCAGCTCGCCGCCGTTCGCGCAAGGATGGCGGACGCCCCGATCTGGGTCGACGTCCGCGGCTATTGCGAGGATCCTGCGGTGCTGCCTGGCGTGGCGAATGTCGAGGGACGGCTTGCCGATCTCGTGCTGATCGGCGCGAATGAGGACTGGAGCGACCAGCGGTTGAGACGGCGTGTGGCGGAGGCCTGCCTGCTGGGCGCGCGCGTGCCGATCCTGCTGCCCCCCTCGTCATGGCAGCCCGCACCGATCCGTCACGCGGTGCTTGGCTGGAATGGTTCGGCCGAGGCCGCCCAGGCAGCGAAGGCGTTGATCGCGATCGCCGAACCCGGCGCTCAAGTCTATGTCGTCATCGTTGATGCAGGAACCTCCTTCATGCCCGGCAGCAGCGCACCGGGGAACGACATTGTTCGTCATCTCGCCTGCCACGGCCTGATCGCCGATATCGTTTCGCTGGCGTCGAAGCACGACGACGAGATCGAAGTGCTTCTGCAGCAGGAGACACTCGGTCGGAAGGCCGATCTTCTGGTGGTGGGAGGCTATGGCCATTCGCGGTTCCGCGAGACCCTGATGGGCGGGACGACGCGCAAGCTGATCGAAAATTCTGCGGTCCCTGTCCTCATGGCGCATTGAGCGGCGGCATGGCCGACTTCCCGGCTGTTGCACTCGCGGACCCGCACCATGGCAGATTGTCTCTGCGCGAGACCGAAAAGCGCGCCGTTACCGGGGGGCCGAGATCAGGCTGATGATCCACGCCCCGATGGGCAGGGCGATGACGAAAGCCGCGGCGATTCTCCACGGCGCGCCGGTTGGCGAGATTTTGAATGCATGCTCGGCGAGCCCGCTCACGCCAGCGATCCGGCCCAAGCCGAGCAACATGACCGCATCGGTCAGTTCGATCAGCAAGCGGCCAGTCAACCCGGAAACCGGCATCGCGCTGGCCCAGTCCATTACAGCACGTCCAGCGGCAGCTTGAGGTGGCGCGTGCTGTTCGATTCCGGCGGCGGAAGCTGGCCGCCGAGCATATTGACCTGCACGGAGGGCAGGATGAGCCGAGGCATATCAACGCTATGATGCGTCTTCTCATCACTGAAAAGGACGCAATATTGAAGCGTCATGCACGAATTATCTGGAGCGTGCCTCGGCTGAGAACTCAGACGGGCGATGGCTTGCAGGCGATATTTCCGTCATTTCTGCACCTCCTCAGACAAAAGGGGAAAGGGCAGCGATAATCTTTAGCGCCCTTGAGCGATCTGGCGGGAGGCCGCCCCCTTGCCTGCGTATGGTGCAGCCGAACACGAAGCGATCGTTCCCGTCAGTGACGCTGTACGGCCGATGTTGGTCGCGACCTACTGACTCATGGCGACGTCGCGGCGGCGCCGATTCCAGATCCGACGTCCGGACCAGTCGGCCGGACCAAGCAAAATACGAATCCTTCTTCGTCGTGCTGGCTCGAGCAACATCAAATTCACCTGCGGCAATAATGATGATCATGACAAGCTTGCTTGAGTGCCTCCGTATGATCGCTCGCTCACCGCCCTTTTCCTGTCTTTGCACGCCACCGCACTACTACGTCCCTAAGCTTATTGCCGCCGCTCGAAATCTGGCTCTTTTGTTAGGCCCCATCGGGGAACGTGTGTGGCGCCCCCAAAACCGAACGGGGACAATATGGCGGTTTCTCACCAGCAATCCGAAGCGATCCTGCGCGGTGCTCGCATGTTGCGCACCGCGCTTGGCTCGGCAATTGCCGGATTTCTGGACGACCCATCGATCGTCGAGGTGATGCTCAATCCTGACGGGCGGCTCTGGATCGACCGGCTGTCGGACGGGCTTGCCGATACCGGACAGCGCCTGTCCGCCGCCGACGGCGAGCGGATCGTGCGGCTGGTCGCGCACCATGTCGGCGCCGAGGTTCATTCCGGTCGCCCGCGTGTCTCGGCCGAACTGCCCGAGACCGGCGAGCGGTTCGAGGGTCTGCTGCCGCCGGTCGTAGCGGCGCCGGCCTTCGCGATCCGCAAGCCGGCGGTCGCGGTCTTCATGCTGGAGGACTATGTCGCGGCCGGGATCATGTCGGCCGATCAGGCCGCGATCCTGCGGCAGGCCGTCGCCGATCGGCGCAACATTCTCGTCGCCGGCGGCATGTCCACCGGCAAGACCACGCTCACCAATGCGCTGCTCGCCGAGGTGGCGAAGACCGTGGACCGCGTCGTGCTGATCGAGGATACGCGCGAACTGCAATGCGCCGCGCCGAACCTCGTCGCGATGCGCACCAAGGACGGCATTGCCTCGCTCTCCGATCTCGTCCGCTCCTCGCTTCGCCTGCGCCCCGATCGCATCCCGATCGGCGAGGTCCGCGGTGCCGAAGCGCTCGATCTGCTCAAAGCATGGGGCACGGGCCATCCCGGCGGCATCGGCACGATCCATGCCGGCACCGCGCTCGGTACGCTGCGCCGCGTCGAACAGCTCATCCAGGAAGCGGTCGTCACCGTCCCTCGCGCGCTGATCGCCGAGACCATCGATCTCGTCGCGGTGCTCAGCGGCCGCGGCTCTTCCCGTCGCCTCACCGAACTCGCCCGCGTCGAGGGACTCGGGCCCGACGGCGACTATCGCGTCATCCCCTTTCCCCAGCACCTGTCAGGAGATCTCTTATGATCCGTCATTGCCTGCGCCTGCTTCGCCATCGCTCGACGACAGCCGCCATCGCCTTCGTCAGCATGATGATGGCACAAGCCGCCCACGCCTCCGGTTCGTCCATGCCGTGGGAGGCTCCGCTCCAGTCGATCCTCGAATCGATCGAGGGACCGGTCGCCAAGATCATCGCGGTGATCATCATCATCGTCACCGGCCTCACGCTCGCGTTCGGCGATTCGAGCGGCGGCTACCGCCGTCTGATCCAGATCGTGTTCGGCCTCTCGATCGCCTTCGCCGCATCGAGCTTCTTCCTGTCTGTTGATTGCCGCTGAGAAGTGACCCGGGAAGGCCAGTAATTTCCACCGAGAATTGACCCATGTTTGAACACGTCCCTGGCTTTGAGCGGGGGGA
>NZ_FMZJ01000026.1 GCF_900101455.1 Sphingomonas sp. YR710
ACTCGAACTCTCGATCATTGAAAACAAAGCAAAAAACCCGCTTCCAGATAATCCATGCGACATGATTCCCGGGCCGCCTCCTGTAAGCGGCACCATCCCTTTGAGAAGGGATTCCCGAGACATCCTACGGAAGGGCCTTTCCCAGGGGGCCGGGTTTGGGTTCTGCGTGGGTGGCTTTGGGTAGGAAAACGGGCTCGACCCACGCTATACCGCTTTCAGCTTGGCCTTGCGTTTCGTGCTGCTGGAAGAGCTTTCAGCCAAGGGGAGGGTATGCGGATGGACATTCTGGGGCTGGGTAAGGCCGTGGACCTCGTTCGGGATATGCTCGCTCCCGTTGGTCAGTCGGCATCGGAAGTTTGGAATGGTCTGATCGGAGACCGTGTCACATATTGGCGGGTTCGAAACTTTCTCCGGTATCAACCCATGTTGGCGGAGGAAGCTAGTCGTTTGGGGCTGAAGCTCAATCCCTCTCGCATCCCTGAAAAATATGCTTTTGCGTGGTTCGAAGAGGCCTCCAAGCAGGACGAAGAGGAGTTGCAGATCCTTTTCGCGAGGCTGCTGGCGAGGGCAGCGAACGGTGATAGCGAAGCTAGCCCCGATCGCCGATTAATCGACATCCTGGCAAGATTAACAACCGACAGATGCGCGGCTCTTTCAGAAAATGTATTCCGACCAGCCATTTCCGAATTGCGGAGTATATGCTGACCATCGAGGCATCGGAGATGACCGAGAGAGGCAATGGCCGGAAGATTGGCTAACAAGCCTGTTACGGCATGAGCTTGCCGACTTTCAGTTGACGTCACTTGAAAATCTGATTTTGCAAGGCTGCCTAACGCGGACTAACGAATTAGATACTCGGAGCAAGGGGAATCCGGTGGCTGTTAATACGCCTTCCAAGATATCCTGGAGCAAAGAGATCGGTGATCGGGTGAAGTTGCGAACTTTCATCAATGCGACCGAATTGGGCTGCAGCCTCTATGCAGAAGTCAAAGGCTGACGCTTCAGGTTGCTGGATCTGGTCGATGGCCGAGACGCTGGGCTATCGGCTTTAGCGTTGAAGCGCGGAGATTAGAACAAGAAGCACCCCCGCCTGCTCAGTGGCGGGGGTGTGAAGTCCACATCGGATTACCAGTTTTTGTGTCCCGTCGATTTGTGCTTGCTCTCACTCAAAACCTTGCCTGACTTGAGACTGCTTTCCGTCCTCCGACTGCAACCATCGGAGTAATTCTCGGTCTTGACGCATTTCCCATTCGAGTGATGATAAGTGACGTTCGTTCCCATCTTGACCTCCTGCTTACCCGAGGCGACTTTCGGGCGAAGACATTAGAATTGATCGCGCTCCTTCATTCTAGGGATTCAAAGGAAGAAAAAAGGATGGCTGAGGGACAGCAAGCGAGGAAGATAGACGCACGGCTGGAAGCCGGTTTGGGGCGGCCAAAGGGTCACCGGTCGGAGATGCTTGTGCATTGGTTCTCCGACATTTATCCGAAGGCAAAACCTGCACCAAATTTTGAACAGGTCCAAGGTAAGCGCGGCCTTCTCTATGCTGCCATAAAGAATGTAGTAAAACAGCAGACCAAGGTAGATATAAACGAGCGGACAGTTCAAAGAGCGTTAAATGGAAATGTGATAGAGAGTGGTACAGAATCAAGGATAGCTAGCGCTTTAGCGGTCATATTTCCGAACGATTCTCCAAAAAATTCGAGTGTGTCTGATTCCTCGTGGATCTGTGGTGTATGGGACGTCGGGTATATAGAAGATGATCTAAATGATCCTCTGCATATAACTAGAGAGAGGGCGTATTGTGAAGCTGACGGTAATGACTATGGTGGTTATTATGACTGCATAAGCTATGATAGGAAGTACGAATTCATTTTCACTCTGGACGTAAATGTCGACTGCGTATGCGGAAGATATCTTGTGCGTGGGCGGGATGGACCTGTTGGAACCGGGCTTTTTCAGCTAATTTCGTCAAGAAATAGGGAATGGCTGCAAGGGCATTGTACGTGGTATGACTTTGATAGAACAAAAATCATGAGCTCGCCATGTATTTGGTATAAATCGGACGCTCAGTACCGAGGCACATATGAGAGCGATTTGACAAAAATTCTGAATGCAGAAATTGTTCTGAGATCGTAAGATTTCCGCTTACAATTAGCTGGGCAGAAGGCCAGTTAGTGCGGGTAGGAACGGTGCTATTACGGTCATGTGGTTTGCCGCCGTGGTCACGAATCGTTGGTACAACGGAATAAAGTGCTCAGTTTTTTGAACCGTCTTCATTTCAGAAATGAGAGAAAGAAGTTCATCTTTTAATGGGCCTGCTAAGCTCCGTCTGACTTCATTTTCCAAATCCACCAATACGTTACTACTCGAAACCGTATTGTTAGAATGGTCGGATGATGCGAGGTTTGCTCGCGCGTTGGTGCCGCTCACATTACCTTGGTGCAAGTTGCCATTAAATGTGTTGATATGGATGCCCGCATTTGACGCTTTATCCTTTTCTTCCGCCGTGAAGGACACACCCTCGCCCGTTATCCCAAGATTTTCGAGATTGATTGCCCAGTCCAGAACCAGCGTTTTCACGCGTTCTACAATATTTACCACCACGCCCGGAGATATGTGATGAGCCATCGTACCTAGCTGTATGTTACATACCCGATTTATCTTCATAATAAGTTCGGGTGGTAGAGGGACTGTAAAGAATGTCGCATCAGAGTTCATCAATTTTTCGAGGCTGGTGATAGGTTCCCTAACCGAAACATCGGATATAACCTCATCCAGGCCATGGCCAAGAACTATTGGTATCCATCCTTGATAAGGGTTTAGGCCTTTTATTTGACCGCAGACCTTCCGATATTCTGGAACGTGTCCGCCTGTGTATCCGTTAAGCTCCAGATCAACCCATTCCATGGTTTCTTGGAGCTTCAGCTTCGCTGCAGCAAGCTTAACTTGACGGAGAAGCTCACTTACGGAAGTCGAATTGCTTGCCGCACTCAACTGTATCTTCTCAACCAGCCCGGCCAATTGGTTCTCCCTCGGCAGTGAGCCGAAATGGTACAAGAGCTTTCCGCTACAGGATGGCAGCGTGCAGCTCGTCGATATGTTCTCTTTATGTTTCAAATCGCCGTCGCGCAACCCTAGCCATCTTATATGAACAGGCCGCTACAAACGCCTATTGCGATTACCCGCGCCACCGGACATTAAATGAGATGGTATATCCTCTCTTTCTTATCAGAGCCTATTGCGAACTTTGCCCGCTCTGCGCATGATCGTTTCGCCTTCCGTGAAAGCCGGAGGGTGGGGCATGGAAACCTCTCAGTCATACTCGGTCGCCAGATTTGGAGGCCGGGTGGCGTGCGCGCATGTCCAGCCGGCAACGGTAAAGGCGCACGCGCCTGTGACTGCAGGTTTCCAACATCCGGCTTAGGCCGCGCCCCGAGAGGAACATAGGGGTTGCGCAAGGTCTAGCCGATCGTCGCCCTGACAGCGTGGGGGCGAAAGCAATGAACAAAGCACAGCGATAGCGACCTGTTCAACCGTGCCCATTCGGCGCGGGTTTCCCTCATGCATAAAGGAAATACCATGATTGATGACGAAGCGCTCAAGAGCATCGAGCGGTTGCACAGGCTGAAGAGCGACGGTGTCATCACCGAGGAGGATTTCGAAAAGTCCAAGGAGAAGCTGTTATTCGGTTCCGGCCGAAAGGTCCGGGTCCAGACCACTAACAGCGAAGCGACCCTGCCGGCGGATGGTGATCATATCGGCTGGATGGTTCTCGCTCTCAAGCGCTATGCCGACTTCAACGGGCGATCCGGGCGCAAAGAATACTGGATGTTCGAACTGCTGACGGTCGCATGGACGCTGGCATGCTTTGTTATGGCG
The DNA here is from genome assembly GCF_900101455.1 of Sphingomonas sp. YR710. Lineage (GTDB taxonomy): Bacteria > Pseudomonadota > Alphaproteobacteria > Sphingomonadales > Sphingomonadaceae > Rhizorhabdus. The sequence goes on from NZ_FMZJ01000026.1 coordinate 3,883, forward strand.
ATCGTCCTGGCTGGCGCGGCGGCGGGGCTGTGGTTGATCGGCCTACTCGGTCTGGTTGTGCCTCGGGTGGCGGCGCAGGCCAGGCGTTTCCATGATCAGGATAGGTCGGGGTGGATGGCGTTGATCAACCTCGTGCCGTTTGTCGGTCCGTTCCTTGTTCTCGGCTTGATGCTTATCGACGGAACGCCGGGTGGCAATCGGTTCGGGCCAAGCCCCAAGCTCGGCTGAGAGCATGTGGCGGATAATAGGAGCCTTGCTGCTGGTGGGGCTGATCGTCGTTGCGGTGAAGGTCGCCATCCTGTTGTTGTTTCTCGCTGGCCTGATCTTCAGGACCAAGGAAACGATCGGCTTGATCGCCATCCTCGCCGTGTTTGCCCTGCTGGCGAAATATCCGGTGGCTGGCTTCGCTCTTATCGGGGTGCTGGTGCTGATCGCCATCATCCGTGCGGCCAAATCGTCGTGACTTAATACCATCAAAATCGATCAACCACGTTGAGCCCTCGGAGAAATCCGGGGGCTTTTTTTCATATGGAGAACTGACAATGCTTATCATCACTGACCCCGCCGATGTCCAAGATCCGACACTGAGGGATATCCTGAATCTTCGCTTCGACCAGCTTTCCGGCTGCGATTGCGACATCGGCGAGATCGCCCGGTTTCATATCGTCCAGCCGGGTGACAGCATCGACGCTATAGAAGCCGAGCTGGGCTTTCCGATCATGACGAATATGGTTGACGGGGCATGTTACGGGCATCCCGACTTCGAGCCGTCATGGGAGCATATGGCGGATCACTGCGGCACTTATGAGTTGGTCTATATCCTCGACGATTCAGGTTTTGGCCATGTCGTCTTCGTGCAAGACGTTGACGGCACCGATTGGCGATTGCTCTCGCTATGCAGGGAATACGCGGCGCGGGGCCAACCGGAAGGTCCAGAACGCCCCTAAAGTTCGGCCTCTTTGAACCCTTTCGAAGCCAGCGCGCTTCAAAATCCAGCCAACAGCAAGCGTCCTTCGGGGCGCATTTTTTATGCCTGAAAGGAATCCCCATGCTTTCACTTTCCGATACCGGACTCATGCTCGAGGCCCTGACCCTGCCACTTGAGCCCGAACTCCATCGCCTGCTTGCCGAGCACATCGAGCACACCATCGCCTCCGGTCTGGGCGGCATGACGCACATCATCGTCATCCAGCCGGGGGACACAGAAAGCGCCATCGTCGAGGAGATCGGCATGTCGCCCTTGGTGAACCCGATCGATGGCATCCGCTATCCGTCGCCGGCCTTCCATCCGGGCTGGGACTGGCTGCAGCGTTGCGAAGGATGGTTCATAATGATCGACACTGTTGCTGATAGCGGGTTCGCTTACGTCATTCTGATCCAGGATGCCGAAGGGGTGCTCCCCGACCTGCGCCGCCTCTGCCATGCTTTCGCGTGAGGGGCGGCCAAATGAAGGTCATAGGCTATGTCCTCGCCGCCTGTCTGATCATTGCGGCACTCAGGCTCGTTATGGTGGTCATGATCGTTGCCTTGGCGATCTTGGTCCTGTGGTGGACGATACGAAGTCCGCGCGACGTATTGGGCCTCGGTGTCATGCTGTCGATCATTGCCGTCGTGAACGCCTACCCGGTGGCTGTTCTGGGGCTTGTCGCCATCGGCCTGGTCATCTGGGTGTGCAAGAGGGCGGGGCGATAGCTGCAGGGTAGGCGGGCAACCGCGAATCGCCGTTGGACGAATCGAACAAGGGCGGTGAAGGTTGGGCGACTTGGCTGGAGGCGGAGCCGATGCTGTTTCGCTTGTGAACGTGGCTTTCGAAAGGTCGCGCGCTCGCATTGAGAGTTATGTCACTTTGATAGGACGGATCTCCGGTTGCTACCAAAGTGCGTAAACATTGGTCCGGCCTCGCGTCCTGTCGAAGAGCCGATAATTGTAAAAATAAATATTATCGAAGTTGTGTATATTTCGTAGGAAAAACGGAAAAAATCCATAGATTCTCTCAGAGAAGGGTATTGATAACAAAATAGACCAAGCGCACAGGGTGGGGCAGAGATTGTTGTATTGAACATATCTGGCCGAGCCGAGGCATTGTAGAGGCAATGTGTGCAAACAGTGATTAGGAATTAACATGAACTTTAATATTAAGGATAGTAACGCGCACCCTGACATAACCCGCTTTCTGACAATGGGCGAAAAGCGCAAAGAGGCTAACCGGGGGCGAGGACTGCCATTCATCGTAAACATGGCCGAACATTTCGCTATGATATCCGACGAGACGCGGGACAGCTTGCTGAACAAACTCGTCGAGGCTTTGCCCGGTTTCGAAACTTCTTTCTTGGAGCAGTTGGTTGAATTGCTGACAGGTAAAGATCGTAATCGCCACACGTTTTACGAGAACGAGGCGAAAATTCTTAAGATCCACAGGTTCAAGTAACACAGAAGGGCGTCCGGTTGACCGGACGTCCTATCCCCCCGGGACTCGATCGCCCCTGCAGATCGACCGTCTTCTTCGCATCGCTAGCGAAGGGAGTTTTTTGACATGCCGGTGGGCGACCGGCGACAGAATATGAACGAACATGACAATCCAAAATTCGTTCGGCGCGCGCATTGCCAAAGGCTGGCAAGCGTTGGTCGAACATATGAACCGCCTGAACGAGAGAGATGAAGCGACCCTCGATCTTCCGAAGGACGACTTAGCTGGGACGGAGGAGATTCAATGAGTTTCCCAGACTTCCCCGATAAACCTGCCTTCGGTCACAACAAGCTCCCGGCGACGATCGAGAACGTCGAGCATCTGCTCAGGCACACAGGGGTTACGGTCCGATACAACGTGATCAAAAAGAAGGATGAGGTCATCATCCCGGATCACAAAGGCACCTCGGACAATCTCGACAACGTCACGCTTACGACGATCGTGAGCAACGCAGCCAAGCACGGCCTGCCGACCGGACTGGTTCCGGATTTCGTCCAGGCCATCGCGGATCGCAACGCCTACAATCCCGTCGCCGACTGGATCAACAGCCGACCTTGGGATGGCACCGATCGCCTGGACGAGTTCTACGCCACGGTGACGGTGCAGGCGGAGTATCCCGAGGAACTGAAGGTCACCCTGATCGGGAAGTGGCTTCTCAGTGCAGCGGCTGCGGCGTTGGTGCCTTCCGGCTTCAAATGCCGAGGGGTGCTGACCCTGCAAGGCCCGCAGGGGATCGGCAAGACGAGCTGGGTTAAGGCGCTCATCTCTGATGCCGCGTTGCGCGACGATGTGGTGAAGCTCGATCATCACCTCGATACAAGCAACAAAGACACGGTCCTGGGCGCTATCACCAACTGGATCGTCGAGATCGGCGAACTGGAAAGCTCGTTCAGGAAGGACATTGCTCGTCTCAAGGGGTTTCTGACGACGGACGCGGATAGGGTGCGAAGGCCCTACGGCCGGAGAGAGTCAGAGTATCCGAGGCGAACGGTGTTCGTGGCGACCGTGAACGACGCCAACTTCCTGACCGATTCCACCGGCAACACGCGCTGGTGGACCATTCCTGCCGAAAAGCTGGACTTCAAGCATGCGATAGACATGCAGCAGGTCTTTGCCCAACTCGCCATCGATTTGGAGAGCGGTGCGGAATGGTGGCTGACTGCCGATGAGGAACGGCAGCTCGAAGCCTGGAACAGTCGTCACCTTGCGGTCAGTGCAATTGCCGAGAAGTTGGCCGACTTCATCGATATGGCCACAACGCCGAGGCGGAAGCTTCCGATGCTGACCGCCACAGAGATGTTGGAGGTCATGGGCTACGAGCGTCCGACCAACGCGCAAGCGAAGGAATGCGCTGCAGCCCTTCGGGACTGTCTCGGTGAATCCAAGCGGATCAACGGCATCAACCGCTGGAAGGTGCCGCTGCGGGAGCCCAACGCTGACTCTCTGAAACCCATTCAGCAGCGGCAAATGGTGACGAACGAGATCTTCTAAATCCGGCACCCGGTGGGGGGTGGGGTAGCAGAAATTCTAAGAAATGGGCTGTGTGTCTACTGACGGTAGACCTCAACCGACGATTTCTGCTGCCCTTGCCTCCCCCTCTCTCGCCACCAGCCGGGCGGGGTCTGCTGTTCCCGATCTGCGCACCGCGCGCAGGCAAGGCAGGAGGCCCGCCTGGCCCCATCCGACATCATCGCATCCCCTGACCCATCATGGCCCGCTCGCGGCGCTCTGAGGGGCTCTCGGGTTCGCGCATTCAATAATGGAAAACATCAATATGCCGAAAGTTAAACTCGATGCCTCGTTCGCTCTAATAGCCCGATGCCCGAATGAAAAAAAGAAAGAATGTTACTGGTGTAATACGGTAACGGGCCTAGTGCTTGAGGTTAGGTCCACTGGAGGAAAGACATTCTACTTTAGATTTCAGGATCAGTACGGAAGCCAGCGGCAGATAAAGATCTGCGCCTATGGCGATTTGACAATGGACCGCATTCGTAAGGAGGCGCAGCGGCTTCGAGCCGAAGTCGTGCTTGGCGGCGACCCGGTTGGCGACAAGGCAGAGAAGAAAGCCGTGCCGACCTATGCCGAGCTTGCCAAGCAGCACCTTGCTAACGCCGAGACTTATCAGCGCAGCTACAGTACGACCGAAATGTATATGCGCTGTCATATCCTCCCGCGCTGGGGCAAGCTTCGCCTTAGTGAGATACGGCACCCGGACGTTGCGAAATGGCTTGCCGAAAAGAGGGCTGAAGGGTTGGCACCAGCCACGGTCGAAAAGATCCGCGTGATCTTCGGCCGGTCCTTCGAACTGGCCAGCCGCTGGAATATTCCGGGTTGCGACAAGAACCCCGCCCGTAACATTCCGCGTCCGCCGATCAATAACGCGCGTGAACGATCTCTGACGCCGGAGGAGGTCGAGCGCCTTCGCCGGGCAACGGAGGCATCACGGAATCCGCTGCTCGCTCCGATCGTCGGAATGGCTCTCTATACGGGGGCGAGGCTGACCGAACTACTGTCCGCTAAGTGGCAGCACGTCGATCTTGATCGCAGCACATGGCTGATCCCGACTTCGAAAACGGGGAAGGCTCGCCACGTACCGTTATCGCAAGCCGCGATTGCTCTTATTAAAACACTCCCTAAAGGAAAAGGTGATTGGCTGTTTCCAAGTCCGAAAGATAAGACCAAGAGGATTACAACAATTAAACATTCGTGGCAGAAAGCCAGAGATGAAGCTAAGCTATACGATCTACACTTTCATGACTTGCGTCATGCAAGCGCTAGCTTTTTAATTAACTCTGGAATAGACTTATTCACTGTTGGCCGCATTCTAGGCCATGCTGATCATAAATCTACCATGAGGTATGCGCATTTAGCTAATGATACACTTCTAGCCGCCGCTGAAGCCGGTGCGGCAAAGATGAACACTAATTGGACCGGTGTCGCCTGATTCACTCAATGCTTATCCCCATCCGGTTCGCGCCGGGTGGGGTCAACCTCCCACATTTTTTTTTCGAACATGGCGGCGATCGATCCGGCGCTGCCTAAAAAAAGAAAGTCTTTAAAATGAATGCCCAAACTACAACGGACAACCACACGACATCGGCCGCCGACATCGTCATCCCGGAAACTCGCCATCATCCAGAACCGGCGAGTCCTACAGGGGACGGCTCTGTTCGTCCTGTCGCCACGCCGTCTGCGGCCGAGGTGGGAGCCTTCTTCGACGATTTGCGCTTGCTGAAAGCGGCGTGCGGGTCAAAGGCAAACAAGCACGACGTCGCTATCGTCTTGATCTCCGCTTGCATCGAGTTCGGTTTCGACACTTGGCTGCAGATAAGAGGTGCCCTTGCACGATTGGACTTCAACGAGCGTCATGTCGCTATCGTGCTGGCCAAGGAGGCGGGCTCAAATCCAAGCCTTCACCGCTGGTGGCGTGACGAGGAGGGCAGGTACAGCCTGCATCCTGAACTGGCAGCCATAAAGGCGGCTGGGATCGAGGTGCCGGCGCTGAAGTCGCGAGTGATCTAACCTTGTAACCGAATATCGATGTCCGGGTTTCGCAATGGCGGTTGTGCGGCTCGTGCATCGGTTTCGGATGCTCCTGGACGCTCGATCTGATTATAGATTGTGCTTGCTCCAACCTGCATGTGCATGCATAAGCATCACAATACAGTCCTTCAGGAGCTATGTTGTGTCCTTCCGGATCACGCTATCGCCGCTGGCTCAGGTCAAACGGTCTGCGCAGGCGCTTAAAAGTGGCGAGGCGATACTCGCGGAAGTTCTGTCACTTGAAGAGGTGATCGTTGAGGCGGCTGAACGCGGCGTTCCGCCGGTGGGTGACATTAGCGCGAAACTCAGTTCGAAATTTCCGACGGAGATGAAGGCCGCACCCGTGCGGCAGTTCGTTGGCACGGCCGTGAAAGCTGTCCTAGCCAAGCGAGGCTTTGAAGTTTTGCAGTCTGGCATCCGCTTGCCACGAGACCCCGTGTTCCGCAGCGGTTCCATTTATCGCAAGACCGCGCCCATCATTAACAAAGGCAAGGATGCGGTGCGGGAAGTGTTCTCCAATATGGTAGGCGGGATGTCGCTCGCAGAGAAGCGAATTTTGCTGGCCGTAGTGCAATCCGCCCTCGGTCAGGTATAGATGACAAGCCGAAATGACGTTCCACAGTACTTTGAAGCTGGAGATATACTTCTCTGGCAAATCAAGGCGTCGACTCCTGACCTTGCGCGAGCATGCGCCGAAGAACTCGGTGATCTGGCGACTGTCCACGAACTCGGAGATTGGGCGGTAAACCCGATTGGACTCGGCGATAGCTGGTGGTTCGATCTAACGTTGTCCGCTGGTATGACAGACATCTGCATCATACTTACGTTCAGCAGATTGCCGGACCACTGCTACTGAAGTCGGTAGCGCGCTTATATTCCCGACGCATTAGGCCGCCAGCCAGCTACCCTCAGCATCATCGACGACGGCGAACAACTCGCCATCGGCCATCGCGCCCCGCATGAGCTTGCGAAGATCCTCTGGCGTCTATGCCGGTTTGAACTTCCGATCGGTCTTAGCCACGGCAGCAAGCTGGCCTATCGAGGTTTCAGAACCCGCTTGCACCAGCAGCCACGCCCCGAAGGCTTCGCCGTGATCGTTCGTCGTCCTGATCATCATACGTATCCTGTCGTTCAGATCGGTAGCGGGAGTTGGTTTGCGTCCGGGACAGGAGGTTCCTCCAGCCGTTCCAGGATCGTCGCTGCCAAGATATCCGCTGCTCTTTCGCGCATGCGATCGTCGCGCACCGTGAGGCCCACGCGAGCCCATGCAGGAGCGTTTAAGAGAATGTCGGCAAGATGGGTTCGGCTGATTCGTTCCATGCATTATGAGAACATAAAGAGAACGTATGGGCAAGCTGTTATGCCTTGGGAAGGGCGGGGTGCTTCCTCACGTCCGTTCCCCTGCCGGCGGTGCGGCATTGCGCGCTACGTTATGATGTCGGTTTTTGCGCTGGACCCGGCGAACTCCGTCATCGCGGCGGCTAGGGGCTCCACCATGGCGCTCGGCGCCAACGCGAGGAACAGGATGTTCGGCGCAACTCTCCCCCTCACGATGGGCAGGGGGTTGTCCGATTGGCTCAGCTCACAAAGCGTTTCCCGTGTCTGTAGGCCCCGTTGAACAGGATCGCATTGGCGAGCGAACTGGATTGAGATTACCATCTTGCCGGCGTCGAGATACCCCGCTGCTTCCCGATAGAAGGCGTACTTCGGGGCTGTCTTGGAGGTCATCGACTTAACCTCAAAGCCGTTGTCCGGATCGAGGAACACCAGATCGGCATCGGTCAACGCGCCTTGAGATGCGTCGTACCAGCCGTGGCGGTCAATGGTCGGCACATGAGTATCGAAATATACCGTGTTCGCTGGAAGCACATTCCAGCCTTCGACGTATTCAATCTTGCGGTTGGACGGGTCCGCGAACATGCCGATCAGATCGAAAAGCTCGGGATCGACTGAACGCCAGTCTTTGCCGTTCAAATGATGGCGCTTCTCGCCGTCGTTGTTGCCCGCTTTATCGACGCGCTCCGGATCCGTCAGATACCAGTTTACGCCAATCCTTATGCCAAGCGAGCGGCCGATATGCCTTAGCAGGGCATACTTCAGAAAATCGTGAGAATCGCCGAGATACCGTTCTTGCATTCAAAGGTCCCACCCTGCCCAACGGAGGCGTTTGAGGCAATTACAGGCCGAATTCAATCAATTGTGGCGCATCGCCTTCCACGGCGACCCTAGCTAGCCATTGGGGCCATCGCCCGCTAGCAGTGAGGCCATGAAGGACACCGCGCTTGCCAGCCTGAACCGTCAACAAGCGGGGCGTTTTGCTGAATACGTCGCGCGGATGGAATTCACGCGCCAAGGCTGGACCGTCTATATCCCGGATGTCGATGATTCTGGGGTAGACCTTTTGGTCCATCGTCCCGATCGGGATTATGTCCGAGTGCAGGTCAAATCGCTGCGGAAAGATGGCTACGTGTTCATGCGGAAACGCTATTTCGAACTCGTGCCCACATGGCTCTGTGTCTAATACTGCTGCACAGGGAGCCACGGGAATATATCTCATTCCGGGTGACACGTGGGCATAGCTGTGTTGGGTTCATAGATCGAGATCTCAAGATCTAACAGCAGAGGAAATGGATAGGAGTTGGTTTCCACGTGTCAGCGAAATTTAGAGCGGCCATTATTTGATAAAGTACCACGTCGGCCACTCTTCGTTAGTTACCGTAATTTCGTAATTATTAATATTTACGAAGCGATCGACGGCGCTCTTGACGCCGTAACTAGTAAGTTCATTGACATCGAGTTCCTTCGATCCATGCAAAATGGGTTCAAACTCATCGTCGGCTAACGCATCGAAATAGTCATGGCCGGAAAAAATTCCACCTATTTTTAGTTTTGGGAACCACAAATCCAGATCTTCGCTGGTACTTGAGAATGAATGATTGGCATCAATGTAGACAAAGTCTAAAGAATCATTATCTATGAGTGCCGCTGCATCCCGGCTGGACATCCTCATAAGTGTAACTCGATCTGGATGATCGCTCTGCAAATCTACGCATAGCTTGTAATTTTCTAAAGCTTGGTGATCATCCACGTTCCAGCTATCTAAATAATTAGCCAAATGACACCAACTATCAACTAAAATTAGTTTTGAGCAATGCCAACGCTCGATCAACAGTCTAGCGTACTCACCTTTAAAAACGCCAATTTCAGCACCGATTCCGTTAAGCTCAAGCGAGTTAAGTAAGAGGGGGATTTGATCTCTCGATTTTATCTTGTCAACGATCTTATTCATGCTTTAAAGCTCTGATAAATATCACCGGCCGCTTCAGTTAATGCATTCCATACAACAAGAAATGTCGGCATCGCGAGTAGAACGCACAACAATAAAATCATCTCGGTAGCCTTGTCAGGCAAATTTCCCTTTATGACTTTGGTGAAAAGCTCGGGGCCGCTATTGGCTATCATATAAAAAGCCAAATTTGCTATCGCCAAATTCCGCGTTATCAAAAATAAACACCATCCGAAAAAAACACGTGCCTGTGATATAAGCGGGTCATTGCCCGCCACGTGCATCGCTTTTGAAAATATCCACGAGGTTATTGTGCATATTGTAATCATGGCTATCGATAATGACCAAAAAATAGCACCATACACGATGAAGAGTACATCGGCATTGGAGATGTTATTTTGCACGATACCGAACTCCGGCCAAGAGTGGTAGGGCGCCTATTACAACGGCGGCGACGGGCGCTAAAGTGAGCCAATCTCCAGGTGCCAGCCCCATGGTTCCTTTGCTCCCCGCCTGCATTGCAACCCAAGCCGATATCCCCACCGCAAAGGAGACTAAAAAACCTATCCAGATGCTTGCAATCGCAAACAAAGGGCTTGGCCGTTTCACCTTTGGAAGAAAGCACATAGCTATAGGTGAAAGTAAGGCGAACTGGGTTGAATACGTTATATAGAAAAAACTCAAAGGATCGGTCAAAACTCTAAAAGAAACGCAAATAGCATATACAATAATCACGAAAGCCACTAGGCCAATAATCAAAATCCTAGCAAAACGTGCGAGTTCGATGCTTCGTTCATTTGATATTTCCGAAATTGATTTTCCTATGGCTGAACCGAGTAATACGTCGCTTGTCAGCGAATGAGCGCAGACATTGAGGAAAGTATTTGCTGTCGAAATCGCGGCGAAAATTAGGCCGCTGACAGCTAGACCAATTGCGATTCTGGCTACGAGGCCATTGGCTGGGAGATACTGCATGTCTAGCAGGGGATTGGCAGCGCCAGAGAGGTGTTTCGCCGCTTCAGCAGATATGATGTTGGGCAAAATGTGGGCCGCGAATCCGCCCCACATCGCATAACAAACTGCACATACGGCTAAAACTGCGCTGCAGACAACAACGCCTTTAAAGGATACGGAGGCGTTTCGGGATGCGCAACTCCGTTGCCATTGGTCCATGGCGACCAGCATCCACCCAGTTCCGATAACCGCGATGCTCAGCATGGCTGGCCACCCCAAGGACTGGAACGAGGCCAGAGTTATCCCCCCTGGAAACACCGACGGTCCATCGCTGGGGCTGTAAGTCCAGATTAGCCCGAAGGTCGCTGCAATTGCAGCTATCATAACAACCGAATTGGCAATGTCGCTTGCGATTAGCGTCCGGAATCCGCCATAAGCAGAAAATAGAGCAATCATAATAGCGAAAGAGCAATATAGTTTAAATTTCCCCACGGGATCAACGGCTAACAAATCTACAGCAAGGCTTATCTCAAAAACAATCCCCAGCAATAAGCAGACAACTGTCACGACCGAAGCACTAACGCGAATGTAGCGCGCAGTAATACTGTCGTGCTTCGAGAAAATGTCCGCTATAAATTCGTGGATAGTTCCACTATTAGTTCTGTCCTCAATGTATGTTTTAAAGTGAGGCATAAATATAAAATAGCCAACCGCATTTAGGCTTAGATTGGCAAAGAAAGCAATCAGTCCTGCCCAGCCATAACTGTAACCCCACACTGCAATAAATACGATGAAATTACCAATGGAAAAGTTGGCAGCAACGATTGCCGAAATATAACCTGGAAGCTCTAGTTTTCCGTCAACTAGGAAAAATCTAGCGAGCGTTGGTCTTTGTTTGTTCCATACCTTTGCATCGACCAAGCATACTAGCGTGGCTAAACCGGCGATGAAAAAAACGATGGTAGCGACTAATTGATCATGCACGGCTGGCGTCCCCCTGTGGGAAGGCTATCAGTTTAAATTTAATTTTGGAAGGTCCGGATTTTTCGACAGCGCTTGCCTGTGGCCGGTGCTTTGAAGCTACCGGTATAGTGGATGGTGCTAGGCCAGGCGTCAGGATGGCTATGCGCAAGAAATGTATTTGCGTGTGATATGCGCACTCAAGTGGGTCCGCAGGAGGTCGATTTCAGAAAACTGTCCTACCAAAGTGCTTTCGCTAGGAAGTCGCCGAATCCCGATCTCGGCCGAGGTTGGGTAGCGCTTGGGTTGCCCCATCCGCTGTGGCTATTATGCATTTCATGTGATTGTAAAAGCGCAATAACCCGAAACGTCAGAGTAGCCTTCGTAATGCGATGGTCGTTGACGAAGCTAGCTTCCTTGTGGAAGGGCGTACGGAAGGAAGACGTTAGAAGTCCGGGTTTATGCCGCTTTAGCTCAGCCGGTAGAGCACATCATTCGTAATGATGGGGTCAGGTGTTCGAGTCACCTAAGCGGCACCATCCCTTCCACAAAGGGAATCTCCGGCCACATGAGGCCGACAGCCCTCCCCAAGGGGGCGGGTTTGGGTCCAGCGTGGGGCGCTTTGGGCAGGGAATCGGGCTCGACCCACGCATTTCCGCTTTCAGCTTGGCACTTTGTTTCAAGCCGGTGAGGGTACGTTCAGTCATCAAGGCAATTCGCACGAGGCAACATCAGCAACGACGGCGCTGTACCACTGACAGCTCGTTGTTCGGGATGGACCCGATACAAGCTGCCTACGCTTATGCCGGACATGTGGGCTACGCACGCTTATTGCCAGCGCCGAGAAGTGAACCCTCGCTTTCTTCAGCGTCCTCTCGATGAATCGAACGCCCAATCATCACCTTCACAAGTGTAAGACGGGTTCGTATGGTGCTGCCCCAATCAAAAAATCAGGCAAGGTGGCGCCAGAACACCCCTTACCTTCCACGAGCGACGAGCGGCGATGGGATGGGTGCGCCCAGATAACCGGAAGGCAGTCGAAACATGGCGATATGGGGGCTCAGAAGGCCGTCATTTACGCCAAATCCGGTGCCGTCTGCCGAAAATCGCTCAGATCAGCGAGTTGATGGAGGTGCCCACCTGGCACCGTCATCTGGAGCAAACGTGTTGGAAGCTACTGTTGACCTTGAGGTCTCCAGCGAAGGTCGGTGATCGATTTCGAGGGTGCATCATGCCGATGCAGACCGCTGCTAACTGTCGCGGTGATCCCGCTGATGAGGTGCCAGTTATCGATATGGAGGAGCTTTGTTTGATTTTAGGGCGATGCGATTTTATCGAATTTCGAAGATATCCATAGTTGATACTTTTATACCGAATATATCGACATCATTATCGATCATAAATTTCAGGCCTGATAAAGTGATAGGGAACTTAGAGGTTACCTTATATATTTCTTCGCACCAATCGATATCGGTTTCATGATCGGTTCCCATAATCGGCGGATGTCTAAGATTTTTAAAATTAGCAGAATAACATGTCACAGAATACAGATCGGAGGCTTTTTTGAATTCATGAATCCTTCCGATGGCCGAACTTTTCATAGATCCTAATAGTCCTGCTAATGTCCTGCCTTCTTTGTATTGGAGAAGCGTTGGTGAAAAGAAAGGAAAAAATTCTCCTTTATTATTATTTCGGTTATTTTTCATTATAATCGCGCCCTTATAATTTCCGACTTCTTCAAATCCAACATCAAACAAGCATCGTAATATCGTTGGGCTGATTTTCATTGTGCACCTAAAATGTCATAGGTTTGAGGAATATGCTTATCACGCCAGTGAAAAATTTCACATGACTTCCGTGTTCAAGGCCCATGCCGCCAAGTCCTCGATTGATTATGGTTCCACCCTCCGTAGCAATAGAATTGTCTTTCTGACTCTGTAGTGTAGATCTCCTAGCGGTGAGCCCCGTCTTGACCTCAAATCCAACTAAATTACCAGATGGGTCACGAGCCAAGATGTCGGTGATACGTAGTCCGAGTGGCGTTCGAATATAAACTTGCTGGGCAACTATTCGATAACCAGCTTCAACGACAATATCGGCCGCCATTGCTTCCCCTTGGACTCCTGCGAGCATATTATCCTTGAGGTTTGACGAAAATTCACTGGCATCTTCCATAAGAGATACGGGTTGGGCAATTTGGGGGGCTGGTTGCCCGCTTGGGGCGCGCTGGTCACCCCTTCTTTGGTTTTGATCGCCTTCTCCCGCGTCAAAAAGAACCCTGCATTCCCCGTTGGATTCGCACGATCCCTTTCCGCTAGGGTCGCTTGCGTTAATTGGATCGTTTTTCCCGTAGGCATACCAGTTGAGGCCGTCGTCATAGCCGGTGGGATCGGTCTGGAGGAAGCGTCCCAGCGTTGGCGAGTAGATTCGAGCCTTGTAATAATACATTCCGAGTTCGGGAAGCCAAACTTGGCCGGTATATTGGAACCGTCCAAGATTGGTCGTTGCTGGAATGCCATACGGATCGTAGCTGTTGGTCGCGATAGCGGTGCCGGAACCATTGGTCACGGCGATGATCGATCCGCGCTCGTCAGCATGTAGCCAGCGCTTGTCACTGGTGCCCGAGCCTTCATACCAGACGAGCGGTTCATCGGTGGCAGGGCCATGCACATAGCGCCGCAGGAGGTTGCCGCTATCATCATATTCACCTACGAGCATATCACCGTCGTAATCAAAGCGGGTATGCGTGTTCGTGCTGTACGCTAACCGGTCATTGGCATCGTAGTCGAACCGGTCGCCGTCCACACCTGTCAGCTCGTTGTCGGCACTGTAGCTGTAGGTTTTGCTGCCGGCGTTAGTGAGATTGCCCCGCGCGTCGTACGTCGGATTAATCGTCCCCGACGAAGCGATCTGTGAGTACTGATTGAGACCGTTCGCGGTGTAGCTGCGGCTCACGTTGTAGTTCTGGGTCCAAGCGTAGCTGTCGTTGTAGCTCGTCCGCTGGTAGATCTGACTGGCGGGGCTGTAGGTGAAATTGACGCCGTAGTCCTGCGCCGTCCCCGCTAGATCCTGGGACAGCGCGTTCAGCCGCGACATCGCATCATAGCCGTAATAGGTTGCGGCACCGCTGGGACGACCGATTGCCGTTCTTCGCCCGAGGTCATCATAGTAGAACGCCACCAAGCTGCTCGATCCGCTTTCGAGGATGCCGGTCATTTCGCCCAAACTGTCATAGGTGTAGGTGATTGAGCCGTCATAGCTCGCCGTCGTATCATTGTACCACGTCATCGTGGCGCGGTGGCCGTCTGCATAATAACTGTAGTTATGGGATCTGTTGATACCATTATAGGCTGTCGTCTCATACACCTTGCGACCAAGCGCATCATAGACCGCGGCGCTGTTGATCCCATAGACTCCGTTACCTCGTCCCGTGCTCGTCAATCGGCCCAGCAAGTCATAGGCGTAGCTGACGTTGGCATTGTTGTTGCCGGCATAGTACGCCCTGCCTGTTAGGCGGTTCAGATCGTCGTAAACGAGGAAGTATTGAACGCCATCGCGACGGCGGCGTGCTGTTACCCGTGAACCCACGTCATAGGTCATTTCCTCATAATCGGTAGGCGATGCGGCGCAGCTCACGGCCGTCGTCTGGAAGCAGGTCCGCCACAATCGGTCGAAACCATCATAGGCATAAGCCGTCATATTGCCTTTGGCGTCTGCCACCGTCGCCGCCTTGCCGTTCGCAGTGTACGTGTTCGTTACGTCATCGCGTACGAGCGCTGTACCAAAACCGCTTTGAACCTTGGTCACCTGACCGGCCGCGTCATAATACGTCTTTGATATCCGATCCGGTCCGAAACTTCCTGCCGTTCCCTGCGTGCAAGCTGAGGATGGCAGCGAACCGAAGATTGCGCTGTTCATCCGGAGGGCTGTGCAATCCGTCCGGCCATTGCTGTCATAGCTGTACTGCGCGACGGCTTGGATTGCTCCGCTCACTACCAGTGTGTCTTGCAGCTTATGGCCGATCATGTCGAAGGTGGAGTTCAATGTCTGCAGCACGGCCATGCCTGCGAGGTCACTTGCCGTCGTTCCGTTGGCGGTTCCCTGTTCCAATGCCGTCAGCCTTCCGCTGGCATTGTACGTCAACCTGGTCGCGCGGCGTTTCAAGGAACCCGCACCGTCCGGATCTGGGCTGATTGTCCCAATTATCCGTCTATCGGCATCGAAGAAATTGTAACTCACGTTGCTAAGCGGGTCTGTCAGCGTGACGACATTGCCAACGGTATCATAACTGCGGCTTGTCGTCGTCATGGCCGAATTGATGCCAGAGCCCGCTGCGTCTGAAAGCGGGAGAAAGTTCAGCGACGAGCCGTTATAGCTGATGCCCGTCTTGGCTTCGTCGGTGGTTCCCGCGCACGATGCTGTCGTTTGGCAAATCGAGGTGCCCGAGGCAAGCCACATGGTAGTGCCGCCTGCGTAAGGGGAACTCACGGACGTATAGCTAAGACGCTTTACCGGCGTCCCGCCGCTCACGGTCGGATAGGATATCACAGTGACGCCACCATGCGTCGCGTCATAGGTGTACGATGTCGTTATGCCGCGAGCGTCTGTTGTCGTGTTCGGCTGGTTGCATGTCTTCAGATTCGCGCAACTAGCATCATAGCTCGCCGAGGTCACGATATCAGCCAACCCCGAGCCTGACTTAGCGATCTGGCGCTTCTGCGTCTGATTGCCGCGGCTATCATAGCTAAAAGTAATCGAATTACCTTCAGGAAGAGCGATAGATGAAAGATGGTGTGAAGCATATGTGTAGGTAGTAATGCGACCCAAGCCGTCCTGAACATATGTTATATCGTATAAAAACGTGTTTCCTTTATATGTTGACACAATCCCCGTCGGATCTGTGACGGTCATTACCATGGTTGTATTGGGCAGTGTAGGAGGGGCAGGGTTATATGACCACGTATTCCCACCTTTCTGAATAGAGCTTACCAGGTTGTGCCTCGTTGTATCGCCTGGCCCGTAATATGTTACGTGTTCTATATTGTTGCCGGAGCTATCCAGTATATCGAACGTTGCTGCTCCCGCATTCGAAATATAAGTTGTTTGTCGTCCGGCCGGGCTCGTCGTGACCATAGAAATTGGCAGCGATGTCCATGTGGACGTCATTGAAGGTGAGCTGCCGCGATACGGTGTATATTGGACGGATGACCATGGGAGTGAAAACGAACAATGAGCCAAAGACGGGTCGCAGCTTTCTAAAGAGCTGTTATAAGCAGTGACCTTTGACTCCTGCGTCCAATCTAGATTGTTATCCAGAGTCGTATCGTCTGTTGGATATTCAACCAGTAAAGAATATCCATCGCTGCTTGAGATATTTTGTATTCTGGAGTACGTGAAGTCAGAGCATCCAGTACCTCCGCAACCTTGTCTCGTTGCGTAAGTCAGCTTTATCGTTCTGCCATTGGCAAACTGGATAGATGCTATTGGACCATACGTTGAGCCATAGGTACCAGCTACCTTGCTAGGGAATGTAAGGATCGTTCCATTTTTGGTCGTTAATTTGAACGCATTGAGTCCAATGGACTCCAACGAGGCGCCATCATTTTGCGTCGAAACATAAGAAGATCCACTAACGCTAAACTTAAATGTTTGGTTTCCAAAGGTTAATTTGGTTACACCGTGGACTGTATCGATATTAGAAGACCAGTTTGACCTCCAGCCGGCTATCTGATTACCGGATTGCCAATAAGATCCCGTACTCCAATATCGGATGAATTCTAAGCTCGGCTTATTTAAGGATTCCAAGTCAGAGCTTGGACTAGTCATGCTTCCGGTCGAGTAACAGTCTTCTGTACTGCGAGCCGCTTTCCATCCTCCGCCTGATAGGCATTTCAGACCAGTCCCGTTTGACGACAATCCGATGGAAATATCATTCGAAGAAATGGATAGATTCCCTGACAACAAATCGACGTTGTTACTGTCGATTACGCCATAGGGATCTTCGGGAATCGTGTCGGTGGCGCGGGCGTTCGTGGCGATAAGGTTTAATATGAAAAAAGCTGCAAGCCGCATCCCGCCAATTTTCATATCAAACACTCTCTATGATAGAAGGATGAATTTGGATAATGATAAGCCCACGTGCGACGGGCATGAATATTCTACAGCTGGATTAGTGTCGCATTGCATGGTCCGCCACCGCCGCCGGTATAATCTACGCGCGCGATTGGGCGTCCGCTGGCGCGAGCCGTCAGTGCAATCGACAACATTCCCCGGCCTGCATCGTTCGTGATATCTATATAGATTATGCTGCAGCCGCCGGAGGTGCCCGGACTCACAAAAATATATGCGATATTTCCTGACTGTGACCCGACGCCGGTGAGGGTGAGGTTGTTGTCAGTCCCCGCAATTGCGGGAGCCGCGAGCAGTAGCCCTAGCAATGCGACTTTCTCTTTCAGGTTTCGCCGTCCTACCGCGCCAAAAACGACGAGCGAAGAAGCGATCCGCTTAATGATATGCATGATTCCCCCATTTTATGGCGCTGCGATCGAGCAACGGATTGCGCCAGTGATCATCCATTGCGCTATTGAACGATCGAGGTCAGCTGAATGATTGTGAAGCCCGCAAGCGGCACCACGACGACCTGAACCGGAGGGCTGGAATTTGCCGATCCGGTGACAGTGTAGGTCGCGCGATTGTCGGCGGCGTCGTAGCTGGTTGCTGCCACCAAGCCGTTGTTGACAGAGCCTGCGGTCGAGGACTGCACAAGCCGTCCAAGCGCATCGTAGCTGTAGGTCACGGTCTCGGTCGCCATCGCCGGCGATGCCGCGAGGGAGGCTAGCAACAATCCCAAGCCACGAAAGTTCATTCGCATCAGGAACACAAATTCCCCCTCAGCTCGCCGAATCGCGCAACTGCCCTTGAGACTGAGATTTCATGATCGAGGCTACAAAGGCAATCGCGAGATCAGATAATTTGCATCCGATTTGGTGGGATCTCGATCGGCCATGCAGCAAGCCGCTTCAGATCTTTTGTGGCATTGTCATGACAATCTCATCAGCATTGGGCTCCCGAACTGGCACGGCCTCTGTTTCGGCGCGCAAAACCAGCCATCTTATATAGTATGATATATCATTTCGTATTGATCACAGCCTATTGCGAACTTCGCCCGCTCTGCGCATGATCGTTTCGCCTTCCGTGAAAGCCGGGAGGTGGGGCGTGGTAACCTCAAAATGTTGATTGCTGCTGAGAAGTGACCCGGGGTTTTCATCGAGAAGTGACCCACCTTGCGATTATGTTTCGGATGTCATTGGTGGGTCAAGACGGGG
>NZ_FMZJ01000035.1 GCF_900101455.1 Sphingomonas sp. YR710
GCCACCCGCTATGACAAGCTCGCGGCCAACTTCCTCGCCATGGTCCAGCTCGCCTCAATGCGGCTGTGGCTGCGCGCTTATGAGTCTACGACCTAATGGGGCAAAAAGCTCGAGCTTTAACCTTTTGCCGAGCAACACGTACAGTTCCAATGACGGCGATGGCTCGACTTTGACAGAAACGAGTACGAACTTCACTTTCACTTCGCACGATGGCACGATCATATCATTCAACAAAGCGCTCGTTGCGCATAGTGAGAGTTACTATGGCAGTGTTGTGGCGCTCGGCACGACGATCACTAAGCCGAATGGCGAGGTTGTCACGCTGACCTACCAGACTGGAGGATATAGCTACACAGTCTGCAATCCGGGCGACGCGTGTGAGCACATCGTGATCCACATCGTCCGCTTATGGTCGGTGACGAATAATTATGGTTACGAGCTACAATATGGATACGAAACGAACTCGGTATCCTCTAGCACATCGATCGACCAATGGTATAATATGACCAGTGTCACCGCGATTAATAACGGGTATGATACTTGTACTTTGAGTGGATGCACACTTTCCAATAGCTGGCCATCCGTGATATCTACGTTCAGCACTGTCATGAACTCAAGTACGGGTCTTCTAGATCTTCTGGAAAGCGTAACCGACCCGGCAGGGGGTGTCACCCGCTACCGGACAACCCCATCGCGTCAACTCACGGGTATC
This sequence comes from Sphingomonas sp. YR710, assembly GCF_900101455.1. GTDB lineage: Bacteria > Pseudomonadota > Alphaproteobacteria > Sphingomonadales > Sphingomonadaceae > Rhizorhabdus. The sequence goes on from NZ_FMZJ01000035.1 coordinate 713, forward strand.
AAGCGGCCGGCCAGCAGCAGCGACAACATCACGATCGCATATGACAGCAACGGCAGAGTCTCGTCATATGCGAACGGCGCGTCAAGCTGGACTTATGGCTATTCCGACTCCGGATCGAACAGGACAACCACAAGAACCGATGCGTTGGGTCATACTCGGGTAACTGTTGCGGATATGAGCAAGGCGGTGGTGACAACCGACACCGACGAAAATGGCCAGGCGACCGTCTACACACCGGACAGTTTGGGGCGGATCGCGCGGGTAACGGAGCCGGAGGGCAATTACGTTGCCTACGTGTTTGATACACGGGGCAATGTCACGACGACAACGGTGGTGTCGAAGACAGCTGGTTCGCCTGCAAACATCACAACCACCGCGGCTTTTCCGTCAAGCTGCGCCAATCCGCTAACCTGCAATGAGCCGACCTCGACGACCGACGCACTCGGCAAGGTCACCAACTACACTTATGACAGCGCACATGGCGGTGTGCTCACGGTAACGGCACCGCCCGCAACATCGGGCGGCATGCGCCCGCAGACCCGCTATAGCTATTCAGCACTCTATGCCTGGTACGAGAACAGTGCCGGCACTCTGGCTGCTTCTGTGACACCGATTTATTTGCCGACAGCAACATCGACCTGTCAAACGACGGCGTCGTGTGCTGGCACAGTCGACGAGGTGAAGACGACGGTGACGTATCAGGCGGGCTCGGCGGGCGCGGGAAGCAACCTGCTGCCGCTGTCCTCCTCCAGTGGGGCGGGCGACGGTTCTCTGACGGTGAGTGCAAGCACGACATATGATAAGGTCGGCAATTCGGTGACGAAGACGGATCCGCTGGGAAATGTCACCTATTTATTCTATGATGCCGATCGAAGAGTTGTGGGTATGATCAGCCCAGATCCAGATGGGGCCGGGACGATGAAGCGTCGGGCGACACGGCTGAGCTATAATGCCGATGGTCAGGTAACCGCGAGCGATCAGGGCACAGCGAACGGGACGTCACTTAGCGATCTGACAGGCATGACGGTGCTGCAAACGCTGAGCACAACCTATGATTCAGCAGCACCCCGAAAGCTGCAGGAAGCGCTGATCGCAGGCGGTGTCACGCAAGCCGTGACGCAATATAGTTACGATGCGCTGGGGCGATCCGATTGTACCGCCCGACGCATGAGCAGCGCGCTGTTCACGGGAACGCTGCCCTCAGCTTGCACACAAGCGACACCGGTTGGAAATTTTGGTCCAGATCAGATATCGAAGACTTATTATGACGGCGCCAGCCAAGTCACGAAGGTGCAGAGCGGCTACGGCACGGCGCTGGTTCGTGATGAGATAACGAACACCTATACGGCCAACGGCAAGACGGCGACGGTAGCGGATGCCAAGGGTAACGTGACGGCCTACGCGTATGACGGGTTCGACCGGCTGTGGCGGACGTGTTTCCAGACAACCGCCGCAACCTGTGCCGGCTCGCCATCTGATTATGAGGAACTCACGTATGACGTCGGATCGCGGGTCACCGCGCGGAGGCGTCGTGATGGTGTCAGCTACAGCCTGGGTTACGACGACCTCAATCGGTTGACGGGGCGCTTTTATTCGCCCGGGAACAACAATGCCAATGCGCTCTATTATTATGATCTGCTGGGACGTTTGACGTCGACCAACCGTGGTAACGGCGCCTATGGCGTCACGAGTGCCGCCGTCTACGACGCCCTAGGTCGCAAGGTGTATGAGACGAGCGCTTATAACGGCGTCAACAGGTCCCATAACTACAGTTATTATGCAGATGGCCGCCGTGCCACGATGACGTGGTATAACGATAGTACGGCGAGCTTTAGTGGCTCCCTCTCCTATGTTTACGATAATCTCGGTGAAATGACGGGGATTCTCGAAAGCGGTTCGAGCAGCTTGGCTGCGTTCTACTATGATGACCTCGGGAGGCGAACGGCCATTGGCCGGCCAAGTGGCGCTGCAACCTATTACGGTTATGATGCGATGTCGCGACTGAACGCGCTGTCGCACGACCTGGCAGGCACAGCGCAGGATTATGGTGTCAATTACAGTTACACCCCGGCGAGCCAAATCAGCCAGCGAATCAGCTACACCGACCTCTATGCATGGACACAGAACTACAACGTGAACCGTAGTTACACGGTGAACGGGCTCAACCAGTACGCACAGATCACATCAGCAGGCTCGATCAGCCCGACCTATGACGCGCGCGGCAACCTCACCAATGCTGGCAGCAAAACCTACAGCTACAGCACCGACAACGAACTCACCGGTGCCGACAGTGACCGCTTCGACTTTGACGCATTCGACCGGTTACTCTATAGCGCGAGCAGCCACACTCGCTTCGATTATGACGGTGCTGATCTTGTCGCGGAGTACGATGACAGCGGTAATCTGCTCCGGCGTTACGTCCACGGATCAGATACGGACGAGCCACTCGTCTGGTATGAAGGCTCCGGGTCCAGCGATAAGCGCTGGCTGCACGCTGACGAGCGCGGTTCGATTGTCGCTGTGAGCGATAGCGTGGGTAGCGCGATCGCGATCAACAGCTATGATCCGTGGGGCATCCCGGCGATGACCAACCTCGGGCGGTTCCAGTACACCGGCCAAGCCTGGCTACCCGAGCTTGGGATGTACTACTACAAAGCCCGCATCTACTCGCCGACAATGGGGCGCTTTCTCCAAACTGATCCTGTCGGGTATGCTGATGGTCTCAACTGGTATGCATATGTCGGCAACGATCCGATGAACGGTAGCGATCCATCGGGTTTGGCGCAAAAGAATGACACGTCTATCAATATAGCGGTGGACTGCAAGGCGAATCCGGGTGACCCGCATTGCAATAGTAACAATACAATTATTGTGACAGCTAGACATAATCATAGTAAATCGCCTGATGTTGATACCATAAACGTTCAAATGGATGTTCGTAATTTTCAACAAGCGGCAATGCCGCAAAATCTGAGTGACCCGCTGCGGGCTGACCCTATTGATTTCGGGTGCGTGGGGTCAGCACTTTGGTCAAAGGAAGGCGCTGCCTTGGGCCTAGACGCCCTTGGTGTAGCGGTAGGCATTCTCGCGCCTGAAGCTTATGTCACTCAGTTGGCCCTGTCAGGCGCATCTCTGATCGCCTCTGGCATCACATCTAGCCTGTCGGACCCAGTGGGCTCCATCCGGTCCTTGTCACTTTCCACAGCAGCATTTCTGCAATCCAGTGGCTCAGCACAGGCGAAACTATCCGAGGCAAGCAGTGCGGTAGCGAGGCAGTGGGGCAAGATTGGATTGGCTGGTGCGCTGGTAGGATCATACTATGATGCGAAGTCGGTAATGGCCAACTATGACAATTGTCGGAAAAAGTAAGTTGCTATGACAGATAGAACTGCCGACCTAACAACGTTGGATGCCTTTTTGATGGCAGGTGCAGCAATAGCAATATCCGAGGGGGTGGGGCGAATAACGCCATCAGCTATGCCTGTTATGTTGGCATTCTGCGTCTTATCAATTTGTATATCTTTAAAGATGTGTTGGCCTCTTCGGTCTAGGCCATGGTTTCCTCCTTACTTCATAGTCGTGCTTTTTGCCCATGTACCCCTTGTGCTATTACTTAGTAAACTTAACATCCAAGGATTTTATTTAGCTATGACTCCACTGGTGGGGCTGGATGTATTTGTCATTGTCACGATAGCGCTCAAGATAGATGATAGAAGTCGCACAGGCCAGCACTAGAGTCTTTCTGATTCATATTGACGCATAGCCCGCACCGCGGATGTAGTTTGCACACTCAGCGGAAGGGAAGTGATCGAGCAGTTTGCCGATACGTTTCCATGTAGCCTCGACGGTTCGCTCGTTGGCCTTGCGCAGCAGCCGTTTGAGTTTGGAGAACATCTCTTCGATGGGGTTCAGATCTGGCGAGTAGGGCGGCATGTTGATTGCTGCTGAGAAGTGACCCGGGGTTTTCATCGAGAAGTGACCCACCTTGCGATTATGTTTCGGATGTCATTGGTGGGTCAAGACGGGG
>NZ_FMZJ01000040.1 GCF_900101455.1 Sphingomonas sp. YR710
GCCGCGGGTACCAACCGCAACGTGGCGATCACCGCCACCAACGGACAGGCATTCCTCGGCGCCGTCTCCGCCACGGGTAATGCCGATGTCACCGGTTCGTCGGTCGATGTCTCATCGTCCGGAGTCAGCCTGACCAGCGCCACCGCGACCAACGGCGCGCTCTCACTCGTCGCCACCAGCGGAGATGTCCTCGTCGATACCGCCTCGGCAACGGGTGGCGACGCCACCCTCACCGCGTTCAGCAACGTCAAGGGCCGCACCAGCAACGGCCGCGCGGCGATCTCGGCGAACAATATCGCCGTCACCGCCACCAACGGCGTCGCCTTCCTCGGCGCGGTCTCCGCGCCCGGCAGCGCAACCGTCACCGGTTCGTCGGTCGATGTCTCGGCCGCCAGCATCAGCCTCGACAGCGCGACCGCGACCAACGGCGCACTCTCGCTGGTCGCCACCAGCGGCGACGTCCTCGTCGACACCGCCTCCGCCACCAACGGCAACGCGACGATCTCCGCGTTCAACAACGTCAAGGGTCGCACCAGCAACGGTCGGGCCACCGTCTCCGCCGCCGGCACCAGCCGCAACGTCGCGATCACCGCCACCAACGGACAGGCATTCCTCGGGGCGGTCTCCGCTACCGGCAATGCCAGCGTCACCGGTTCGTCGGTCGATGTCTCCTCGTCCAGCATCAGCCTGACCAGCGCAACCGCCACCAATGGCGCGCTCTCACTGGTCGCGACCGATGGCGATCTGCTCGTCGACACCGCTTCGGCCACCAATGGCGATGCGACACTGACCTCGTCCGGTGCCGTCAGGGGCCGCACCAGCAACGGTCGCGCCGCGGTCTCCTCCGCCGGCTCTAACCGCAACATCGCGATCCTCGCCAGCGGCGGGCAGGCCTATCTCGGTGCCGTCTCGGCCACCGGTAATGCCGATGTCACCGGCGTCTCGGTCGACGTCTCCTCGACCGGAGTCAGCCTGACCAGCGCCACCGCGACCAACGGCGCGCTCTCGCTCGTCGCCACCAGCGGGGATGTCCTCGTCGATACCGCATCGGCAACGGGTGGCGACGCCACCCTCACCGCGTTCAGCAACGTCAAGGGTCGCACCAGCAACGGCCGCGCGGCGATCTCGGCGAACAATATCGCCGTCACCGCCACCAACGGCCTCGCCTTCCTCGGCGCGGTGTCCGCGCCCGGCAGCGCAACCGTCACCGGTTCGTCAGTCGACGTCTCTTCGTCTGGCATCAGCCTCGACAGCGCGACCGCGACCAACGGCGCACTCTCGCTCGTTGCCACCAGCGGCGATGTCCTCGTCGACACAGCCTCGGCCACCAACGGCAATGCGACGATCACCGCGTTCAACAGCGTCGCGGGCCGCGCCGAGGGCGCACGGGCCGCGGTCTCGGCAGCCGGGTCCAACCGCAACGTCGCGATCACCGCCACCAATGGCCAAGCCTATCTCGGCGCCGTCTCGGCTACCGGCAATGCCGATGTCTCCGGTTCGTCGGTCGACGTCGCCTCGTCCGGAGTCAGTCTGACCAGCGCCACCGCGACCAATGGTTCGCTCTCGCTGGTCGCCACCAGCGGCGATGTCCTCGTCGATACCGCATCGGCAACGGGTGGCGATGCCACCCTCACCGCGTTCAGCAACGTCAAGGGCCGCACCAGCAACGGGCGCGCAGCAATCTCGGCGAACAATATCGCCGTCACCGCCACCAACGGCGTCGCTTTCCTCGGCGCGGTCTCCGCGCCCGGCAGCGCAACCGTCACCGGTTCGTCAGTCGATGTCTCCGCCGCCGGCATCAGCCTCGACAGCGCGACCGCGACCAACGGCGCACTCTCGCTCGTTGCCACCAGCGGCGATGTCCTCGTCGACACCGCTTCGGCGACCAATGGCAATGCGACGATCACCGCGTTCAACAACGTCAAGGGACGCACCAGCAACGGACGCACGACGGTTTCGGCCAGAGGCGGCATTTTCGATGTCGCGATCACCGCGACGAACGGACAGGCTTTCCTCGGCGCGATCTCGGCGAACGGCAATGTGGGCGTCATCGGTGCTTCGGTGGATATTCTCTCGACCGGCATCAGCCTGACGAGCGCCACCGCAACCAACGGCGCACTCTCGCTCGTCGCCACCAGCGGCGACGTGCATGCCGATACCGTATCCTCGACCAACGGCGATGCCACGATCACGGCCTTCAATACCGTCAGGGGGCGTGCCAACGGCGGCCGCACCGCCGTCTCCGCCGCCGGCGCCAACCGCAACGTCGCGATCACCGCGACCAACGGACAGGCTTTCCTCGGCGCCGTCTCGGCGACCGGCAATGCCGATGTCACAGGCTCGTCGGTCGACGTTTCCTCGACCGGCGTCAGCCTGACCAGCGCGACCGTCACCAACGGCAACCTGTCTCTGGTCGCCACCAGCGGCGACGTACTCCTCGATACAGGATCGGCTGCCAATGGTAACGCGACCTTGCTTGCCGCAG
>NZ_FMZJ01000036.1 GCF_900101455.1 Sphingomonas sp. YR710
CCCCCGCTCAAAGCCAGGGACGTGTTCAAACATGGGTCAATTCTCGGTGGAAATTACTGGCCTTCCCGGGTCACTTCTCAGCGGCAATCAACACGAAGCTGATCCACGACATCACCGTAGAGGATTTTGCTGACATCTACGCGGAAACCATCGCCTACGGCCTGTTCGCCGCCCGCCTCCACGACGGGACACCGGACACGTTCACGCGAGGCGAGGCGCTGGACCTACTGCCCAAGTCCAACCCGTTCCTTAGAGAACTGTTCATCTACATCGCCGGGCCAAATCTCGACGAACGCCTGCGACGCGTGATCGATGAGCTGTGCAACGTGTTTTGTGCGACCGACATGGGGCAGGTGTTGCGCCACTTTGGTAAGGTGACGGCTCGGCAAGACCCCTTTCTGCATTTCTATGAAGTGTTCCTGGCCGAATATAATCCGGCCAAACGTAAGGCGCGGGGCGTCTGGTATACACCCGAGCCGGTAGTTAACTTCATTGTCCGCGCGGTTGATGAGGTGCTGAAAACCGAGTTCGGGCTAGCCGACGGGCTGGCCGATACCAGCCGCATCACCATCGATTGGGATACAGGACAGAACGACAAGAGCGGCAAGCCTGCCACGATCAAGAAGCAGGTTCATCGCGTTCAGGTTTTAGACCCTGCCACCGGCACTGGCACCTTTCTGGCCGAAGTGGTCAAACTAGTGGCCGAGCGGGTAAAGGGCATCGCGCCGGGACAGTGGTCAAGCTATGTCGAGCAAGATCTAATCCCGCGAATCCACGGATTCGAGCTGCTTATGGCCAGCTACGCCATGTGTCACATGAAGCTGGACATGATCCTAACCGGGCTGGGCTACAAGCCGTCCGCTCAACCTCCGCGCCTTGGCGTCTACCTTACCAATTCCTTGGAGGAAGGCGAAAGGGTGGAACAGACGCTGTTCGGCCTCTCGCGCGCCATCGCCGAGGAAGCTAAGGCCGCCAGCGACATCAAACGCCAAACACCAATCATGTGTGTGATCGGCAATCCGCCATATTCAGGAATAAGCCAGAATAACGGCAAATGGATCATCGGTAAAATCGAGGATTACAAATACGTCGACGGCGTCCACTTTGGCGAGCGTAAGCACTGGCTGCAAGATGACTATGTGAAATTTATCCGGCTTGCTGAACACATGATTGAACAAAACGGGGAGGGCGTGCTGGGGTTCATTACCAACCACGGCTACCTCAATAATCCGACTTTTCGCGGGATGCGCTGGCACCTGATGCAGACGTTTGATCGCATTTACGTGGTAGATTTACATGGTAGTGCAAAGAAGCACGAAGGCAGCCCGGACGGTGCCGCCGACAAGAATGTATTCGACATCATGCAGGGCGTTGCAATCATCATTGCAGTAAAAAAACGCACCGATTGCAAGAAAGGTAAAGCGCTGGCTGACGTGCGCCACGGGGATTTATGGGGGAGTCGCGAGGCAAAAAACGAGGCTTTGTGGGCGGGTACTGCGCCCGTGCTGTCTGCAATATCTTTGCCGCACAAGGCGCCGCAATACCCTTTTGTGCCGCGGGACTTCGACGCGGAAGCCATCTATCTCAAGGGCTTCTCGGTAGCGGACGCTATGCCGGTCAATGCGACTGGAATTGTTACTGCCCGAGATGGCCTCGTCGTCGGGTTTCGGCGCCCTGAAGTCGCTGAAAGAATTGCTTCGTTCACCGACCCATCGCGTCCTGATTCTGAGGTTCGAGCTCAATTTTTTGGGAGCAGAAGTGACGGAAAATACCTGCCCGGTGACACACGCGGCTGGAAGCTGTCGATAGCTCGAAAGGCGTTGCAATCTACCGATTGGCAATCTGACATCCAGAATATTGCCTATCGCCCCTTCGACACCCGCTCGATTCTCTACCGCCCCGATATGGTCGATTGGGGTCGAACGGAGTTCATGAAAAACTTTCTTGCACGGCCCAATGTCGGATTGGCAATTTGCCGCCAAGGCGTAGGCGAGGGTTGGGCTAACGTGTTTATCGCTGACTTAATCGGTGACGATAGCTACGTATCCAATCGTTCAAAAGAACGCGGCTATTTCTGTCCTCTATACATATACCCGAATCCTAATGACCCGATTTATACTGATACAGGGCATTTGGATGAACGAATTCGCCTTAATTTCGATCCTAAGATTTATGCCCAAATCCGCAAAGCTGCTGGCCTCTCCGGTGCGCCTGCCGCAGTCGATGGCGGCGCGGTTGAAACGCAAGCCTTTCGCCGCGCCACCGGCAATGCCCGTCCCGATGAGGTTAAGGTACTCGATTACGTGTACGGCGTGCTGCATTGCCCTGCCTATCGGGAGACTTATGCTGAGTTTTTGAAAATCGACTTCCCACGCATTCCCTTCCCGTCATCGCCTGAAGTATTCGCGGCAGTAAGCGGAAGAGGCGAGGCGCTGCGTCGCCTGCATTTGATGGAAGATTCGGCCATAGGCGATGTGCCTTATTCCTTTCAAGGCGATGGCCAGAGCGTAATAGACAAGCCACGCTTCGAATCCGGTTGCGTGTGGATCAATGCCAGCCAGTATTTCGCAAATGTGCCAGTTCAGGCTTGGGACTTTCCCATCGGCGGTTACCAGCCCGCGCAAAAGTGGCTGAAGGACCGCAAGGGCCGCGCGCTAGTTTGGGACGACATTCGGCACTATCAGAAAATCATAAAGATACTGGCGGAGACCGACCGGATCATGCGCGAAATCGAATTGCCATTAGGTCGTAAACCCATAAACGGGAATTTCCGTATCTGCAGTGCCGCGCGGGTCAGAACCTTCGATAGCGAACCTTGATGCCGGTAGTCTTTGCCC
>NZ_FMZJ01000015.1 GCF_900101455.1 Sphingomonas sp. YR710
GCCACCCGCTATGACAAGCTCGCGGCCAACTTCCTCGCCATGGTCCAGCTCGCCTCAATGCGGCTGTGGCTGCGCGCTTATGAGTCTACGACCTAGTATTGCGTCCTCGAAACCTGAATAATTAATATTGTGTCACCGAATTTTGCCGATGCGGCGTGGGCGAGGGAAACCTGTCGCCCTGTCCGGCATTGACCACGTCCATGCCCATTGCCTAAGTCATGAGCAGGAGACAGATTTTGGTGACCGAAGCGAAGGATAAGACCGTAACCACGCGCGGGGATGAGGTTACCACCGGAGGGCCCTTTGCGCCGCTTGCGGAGCCATTGTTTCGCCGCATCTGGTTCGCCAGCCTTTTTTCGAATTTCGGAACGCTGATCCAGGGTGTCGGTGCGTCCTGGGCGATGACGCAGATGACGGGCCGCGCCGATCTTGTCGCGATGGTCCAGTCGGCGACCTATGCGCCGGTGATGTTCGGCGCGGTTGTGGCGGGCGCAATTGCGGACATGTATGATCGTCGCAAGATCACCCTAGTCGCCCTTTCCATCTGTCTGGCGGGTGCAGTTGGTCTTGCAGCGTTTAGCGTGTTCGACTTGCTCACGCCGATCCTCCTGCTGGCATTTTGCTTCATCGTTGGGATCGGTACGGCTCTCTTCAATCCTGCCTGGCAATCCTCGGTGCGTGAACAGGTTCCGAAGAAGGACCTGGCGGCAGCGATCGGGCTCAACAGTATCAGTTTCAACGTTGCGCGCAGCTTCGGTCCGGCAATCGGCGGCGTGCTTGTGGCTGCTGCCGGTGTTGCCACCGCCTTCTCTATCAATGCATTGTCCTTCCTGCCGCTGCTGGTTGTCACCTATCTGTGGCGCCGCACGCCGGAGCGATCGCGTTTGCCACCCGAGGGAATGGCGCGCGCGGTGATTTCTGGCGCGCGCTACGTGATGCACTCGCCGTCGATTCGCACGATCTGCCTGCGCACCCTGCTCATTACGGTATGTGGGTCGTCGATCGCGGCGCTGATGCCGCTGATAGCCCGAGAAATGCTGCACGGCGATGCTACGACCTTCGGTTTCCTGCTCGGCATGTTCGGGATCGGAGCGGTTTGCGGCGTCGTTCCGCTGACTTGGCTTCGTCAGCGCTTGTCCAGCGAGAATATCGCGCTGATTACCACGGTCCTGATCGGCCTGTGCACGATCATTTTCGGGGTGAGCCGATCGTTGCCGCTTAGCGGCTTCGTCCTGCTGATCGCGGGTGGGGCATGGATGGTGGCGATTGCAGTGTGCAACATCAGTGTTCAGCTGACCGCTCCGCGCTGGGTCAGCGCACGTGCGCTTGCCATATTCCAATCGTCGTCGACGGCGGGCATCGTCGTCGGCAGCTGGGCCTGGGGGCAGGTCGCCCACGCGTACAGCAACGAAATGGCGCTGTTGGCATCCGGGCTGGCTGTGATCGTGGCGGCATCGGCGCGGTGGTGGCTGCCATTCCCGGATCTCGATGAGCGGGCCGACCATTCGCTCCATCCTGCGGGCGATCTTCCAGAAATCCGACTCGATTTGACCGGTCGGAGCGGGCCGGTGGTGATCGTGATCGAATATCGGGTGGATGTGGCCAGGGCACGCGAATTTTACGGCGTGATGCAGGAGGTCCAGCTTATCCGCCAACGGACGGGCGCCTATGGCTGGTCGATCGCGCGCGACGTCACCGATCCCGAGCTGTGGACCGAGCGCTACCATGCGCCGACCTGGCACGATTATTTGCGTCAGCGCAGCCGGCTGACTCTGGCCGAACATGATAAAACGGCGCAAGCCATGTCCTTCACCACGGAAGAGGGGGGCGTGCGCGTCCGGCGCTTCCTTGAGCGGCCTTTCGGATCGGTGCGCTGGACCGAGGACACGCCGGACAGCGGCGGCGATATCGCCTCACCATTGCCAACCGTCGAAATGGGGGCCTGAGAGGTCGAATGGGGCGTTTCAAACAGGCCTTCAGGCTTCGCGCATCCGGAACAGCGTACGGTCGGCCGCGGTGAAACCGAATTTCCAGATCACGATACCGAAACTGAGCAAGATCATCGGGATCCCGGCCGACAGTTCGAGCCATTCGGGCAGGCGCGTCATCCAATAGCCGACGACGGCGGCGGCAAGCGCGGCCCAGATCAGCGGCCAGCGCCAGCCGGAAACCGGCGCTTGTAGCAATTGCGCCAGCAGGCGAGATTTCATGATCGAGGATATGCCGAGCGCCAGCGCCAGCGCGATGGCCGGGCCCGCGGCCTGCGCCAGGATGGGGAGTTGCAGTTCGCGCATGGTGAGCACGATCGCGAAGCTCAGGGTGATCTGGATACCGATCATACCAAGCGAGATCATCAGGTTCATATGCCGCGCGACATAGATCAGGGCGGATTCGGAAACCGCGGCGGTGGCTGCCACCACTTCGGCGAACAGCAGGAAGGCCAGCGCACCGCTGCCGCCGACGAAATTCGGGCCGACCAGCCCCATCACGCCCGCGCCGGTAATCCCCAACGCCAGCCCGACCCCCGCCTGCGCGGCGATGATCCAGAAGCCGACCTGCCGCACCTGTTGCGCCACCGCCGGGCGGTTGCCGGCCTCGAGATTGCGGGTGATGACGGGCCCCAGGATCGGATCGAAGCTCGTCTTGAGTTTCTGCGGCAAAGAAGCGACCTGTTGCGCGACATAATAGATGCCGACGATCGGCGGCGCGAAGAACAGGCCGAGGATCGCGATGTCGAGCCGGCGCGATCCCCATTCGATCGCATCGGCGGCCGCAAGCGGCGCATTGCGCCGCGCGAGCAGAAACAGTCCGGCCGGGTGAGGTCGCCAGCCCGACGGCCAGCCGAAGCTGCGCAGCAGCGGCACGATCGAGGCGACCAGTGCGGCCCCCATCGAGACGACATAGGAGATGATCAGCCCGTCGCGCAGCGAATAAAAGGCCAGGCCGAAGGCGGCGATGCTGATCGTCCAGGGCTCGATGACCGACCGCGCCGTGACCGTGGCGGCGATATTGAGCCGGTAGGCGAGTGCGGCCAGCGCGATATCGGACCAGACGAGCGCGAAGATCGTCAGCGGCAGTAGCCATTCGAGCCCGTTGATCCCGCTGTTCGGAAACATCAGCTCCGGCACCGCGCCGAGGATGGTCGCCGCGAGCGCCGACGCAATCGCGCCGACGAGCAGTGCGTCCCATACCACATGAACATGCGGTCGATCGGTTGCCGACAATTGTTCGGCCAGGCCGCGCTTGAGGCCGAGGGTCGCAAGCTGGGCTGCGAACTCGACGATAATCACCGCATAAGCGAAGCGGCCCAGCGCTTCGGCGCCATACCAGCGGCCAGCGATGAACAGGAATGGCAGCCGCGCCGCGAGCCGAAGCAGGAAGCCGAAGAAGTTGGTCCGCCCGCCCTTGGCGAGCGCCTTGATATCGTCACCGTCCCCGGCCGGCGGGCAGAGGTCGGCGTGCAGGGGCATCGTCAATGTGCGGCGCCCCAGCTCTTGCCAGTGCCGATGTCGATGCCCAACGGGACGCTGAGCTTCACCAGGGGTTCGCACGCGCCGGCCATTACCGAGCGGATCACCGTCGATGCCGCCTCGACATCCTCGGGCGGCAGTTCGAACACCAGTTCGTCATGCACCTGCAGCAGCATGCGGACGTTCGGCAGGCCGGCGGCGGCCAGCGCGGGGTTCATCCGCAGCATCGCGCGCTTGATAATGTCGGCGCAGGTTCCCTGGATCGGCGCGTTGACCGCCTGCCGTTCGGCCGACTGGCGCTCGCCCTGCTTGGGGGAGCGTATCCACGGCAGGTGGGTCTTGCGGCCGAACAATGTGGTGGTGAACCCGCGATCGCGCACTTCGGACAGCGTTGTGGCGATATATTGGTTGATGCCGGGGAAGCGCGCGAAATAGCGGTCGATCATCCGCTGCGCTTCGTCGCGCGGCACTTCGAGCCGTCCGGCCAGCCCCCACGCCGAAATGCCGTAGAGGATCGAGAAGTTGATCGTCTTGGCGCGGGCGCGGGTATCGCGCGTCACCTCGCCGAACACTTCCTGCGCGGTCAGCGCGTGGATGTCGTCGCCTTTCGCGAAAGCCTCCTTCAGCGCCGGCACGTCGGCCATATGCGCGGCTAGCCTGAGTTCGATCTGCGAATAATCGGCCGCCAGGATCACCTTGCCCGGCTCGGCCACGAACGCGTCGCGGATGCGGCGGCCGATTTCGGTGCGGATCGGGATGTTCTGCAAGTTCGGATCCGTCGATGACAATCGCCCGGTCTGTGCGACCGCCATGCTGAAGCTGGTGTGAACACGCTGTGTTTGCGGGTTGATCTGCGCCTGCAGCGCATCGGTATAGGTCGACTTGAGCTTGGTGAGCTGGCGCCACTCGAGCACCAGCCGGGCGATCGGCGCTTCGTCCGCGAGCCGTTCAAGCTCGGTGACGTCGGTCGAATAGACGCCGGTCTTGCCCTTGCGGCCGCCCTTCAGGCCCATTCGTTCGAACAGCACTTCGCCGAGCTGCTTGGGGCTGCCGATCGTGAACGGGCCGCCGGCCGCTTCGTGGATCACGCCTTCCAGCCGGCCGATTTCCTTCGCGAATTCGGCCGATAGCCGCGCCAGTTCCTCGCGATCGACACGGATGCCGGCACGCTCCATTTCGGCGAGAACCGGCACCAGCGGCCGGTCCACGAGTTCATAGACGCGCGTCGCCGCTTCCTTGGCGAGCCGGCCCTTCAATTTCTGCCACAGGCGCAAGGTGACGTCGGCATCCTCGGCCGCATATTCGGTGGCGCGCTCGAGCGAGACCTTGTCGAAGCTGATCTGGGCCTTGCCGGTGCCACACACCGTCTTGAACTCTATGCACGCATGATCGAGGTGGCGTTGCGCCAGTTCGTCCATGCCATGCCCGCCCAAGCCCGCGTCAAGGTCGTATGACAGCAGCATCGTATCGTCATAGGGCGTCACGTTGACACCACAGCGGCCCAGAACGATCATGTCATATTTGATGTTCTGCCCGATCTTGAGGATCGACGGGTCGGCGAGCAGCGGCCTGAGCTTCTCCAGCACCAAGGCCTTGGGCATTTGCTTTGGCGTTTCGGACAATAGCCCGTCGCCGACATGGCCGATGGGGATGTAGCAGGCCTTGCCGGGCGCGGTCGCGAGGCTGATGCCGACCAGTTCGGCGCGTACCGGATCGACCGAATCGGTTTCGGTATCGACGGCGATGCGGCCACATTTGAAACCTTCGGCGATCCAGCGATCGAGCGCGTCCTCGTCGACCACGGTCTCATAGTTCTTATGCTCGAACGGCACAGCTTCCACTGGTGCGGGCGGCGGCGCTTCGGTGCCGGTCGGGGGCAGCGCCAGCAAGGTCGGGCCTCCGGACGTGGGGGCGCCGACCTTCGCCAGCAGCGACTTGAACCCCTGATCCTCCAGGAAGGCGCGCAAAGGCTCGGGCGGCAGGCCCTTCAGTTCGAGCGTGTCGAGCGGCTCGGGCAAAGGCGCATTGCATTCGAGCCGCACCAGTTCGCGCGACAGCCGGGCATTGTCGGCATGATCGATCAGCGACTGCTTGAGCTTCGGCTTGGTGATTTCCCCGACGCTGGCCAGCACGGTTTCGAGATTGCCATATTGCTGGATCAGCAGCGATGCGGTCTTCGGTCCGACTCCGGGTACGCCGGGAACGTTGTCGACCGAATCGCCCATCAAGGCGAGCACCTCACCCAGTTGCTCGGGCGGCACGCCGAATTTCTCGATCACATGCTCACGGCCGAGCCGACGGTTGTTCATCGTGTCGAGCATGTCGACGCCAGGCTCGATCAACTGCATCAGATCCTTGTCCGAGGAGACGATCGTCACCTGCCAGCCTTCGGCCAGCGCGGCCTTCACGTAGCAGGCGATGATATCGTCGGCCTCGAGCCCGATCGTCTCGATGCAGGGTACCGAGAACGCGCGGGTGGCGACGCGGATCAGCGGAAATTGCGGGATCAGATCTTCAGGCGGCGGCGGGCGATTGGCCTTGTACTTGTCGTACATGTCGTTGCGGAAGGTCTTCGACGATGCATCGAGAATGACGGCGAGATGGGTTGGCCCGTCGGCGTCGTGCAGCTCGTTGATGAGTTTCCACAGCATCGTCGTGAAGCCATAGACCGCGCCGGCGGGAATCCCGTGCCGGTTGGTCAGCGGCGGTAGCCGATGATAGGCCCGGAAAATATAGGCGGAGCCATCGACGAGATAGAGGTGCTTTGCAGACATGGCGCCGGAGATAGCAGGCAGGGCGGGGGCGCGAAACCCGGTGCGGAATCATATTGACGGGCGGGACGATGTCCTTTCAAAGGCGCTCCGAATTTACCCCGCCCCTACCTCCTTCCGTCACTCCCGCGAACGCGGGAACCCACGGATACGGCCTTCGGTACCTCCATCCATGGGTCCCCGCTTTCGCAGGGATGACGACTAAGGGGCCGTCGACGATCGACAAAAAGCGTTCTATTCCAATAGTCTGACTCTTGATTTGGCACCGATGCCCCAGGGCCCTTTGCAGGGAGATGGCGTCGATTACCGCGCCGCCGTCGCGAAACCGCCATCGACCCACACGAGCGGATCGATATCGTCATGATTGAGAACGCCTTCGACCCGGCCAATGAACAGCGTGTGGGTGCCGACGTCGAGCGTCGTCTCGGTCCGGCAGTTCAGGCTGGCCAGGGCATCGGCCAGTACTGGCAGCCCGTCCGCACCGGATACCCAATTGCCACGCTTGAAGCGCTCTCGCCCCCGCACCTGGCCGCTGAAGATGCCAACCAGATCGCGGTGTCGTTCGGACAGCAGGTTGACGCAAAAGCGCTTTTCGGCGTGCAAGGTCGGGTGAAGGCTGGCGGTGCGGTTTACGGCGACCAGCAGGGTGGGCGGATCGGCGCAGACCGATACCACGGCCGTGGCTGCCATTCCGGCCCAGCTGTCGCCTTGGCCCGACGTGACCAAAGCCACCGTCGTCGCCAGCCGGCGCATCGCCTGCCTGAAACCTTCATTCACCTGCTGGTCGGTCACCTGGTTCTCCCGCTTTCCCAGGACCGGGCTATAGAAAGCTTCGGATGAGAGCAACGAATTCGCCGGGCCGATCATGATGGGCCCAATGTCCGGCGTTCTCGATGATTTCGGTGCGCACCCTTGGAAAATCGGCGGCGCGCCCGTCGGTCACGGGATTTGAGGCCCAGCTTTCGGCGCCGTAGATCAGCAAGGTGTCGCAGGCGATCGCCTCCCGCAATATGCGGCGTTCCTCCCAGCTGACATCGTGCGGCGCCAGCGCCGCCATGGCGGGATCGGCCTTGAAGCAATAGCCGCCGTCGACCTGTTCGGTGCCGTTGATCGTCAGGCGCCGCGCGAGATCGGGCGAGAAATGCGGATTTTCGCCGTGCATGCGCGCCACTGCCTCATCGATCGTCGGATAGACGCGCCGCTGACGCGCGAGCGCGCGGCGCCGTTGCTCGATCCACATTCCCAGCCGCTCGGTGATAGGCTTCGTCATGCGTTCGGCATAGATTTTAGGTGACGGGCCCAGCCCTTCGATCAGGACGAGTTTTTCCACCCGCTCCGGTCTGATCGCGGCGTGGCGCAGCGCGATATTGCCGCCGAGCGAGTGGCCGATCACGGTCGCGCTTTCGATCTCCAGCGCATCGAACAGCATCGCATGATCGAAGAGATAATCGTTCATCCCATAGCTTGCGTCGGGCGACCACTGGCTATCGCCATGGCCGCGCAGATCGGGCGCGATGACCCGCCACTGGGGCAACAGTACCGGCACCAGATCGTCCCAGCTTCGGCCATGATCGCGGCCGCCATGCTGGAGGATCAGCGGCGGCGCGGCGGGATCGCCCCACTCGCTATAATGAAGGCGCAACCGCTGTGAGGTGAAGTGGCCCGATCGGGGTTCGCTGTTCGTGGCGGTGGGTGATGACAATGGTATAATTCCCCTGTGACTGGTCCGGTGTGGCCGTCGTGCCGGCGCGAATCCATCCGAACCCATGGCCCACGGCCGGGCGATCGTCACCCCAGCGAAGAGGCATAGGGAGAGGGGTGTCAAGCGTGTGCGCTGTTCCGGTACACGTTTCGCCGGGCTGCTAGCTGATCTGGCATCCGTCATCCAGCCCAAGGTCGCAGGCCCGCCTTCCTATTTATTTTCGAAAGCGTCTTCCGCCGGGAGGCCCGCCCACAATCCCGCAGGGCTTTCCAGCCAACGCAAGGAGGCTTTGTCCCCATCGAGCATCGCCCGCCAGAATGCGGTCGTCGCCGCGATCACGGTATTGCGGATATGCGCGGTCGGCTGTCCGCCGGTGACGGTGCGCTGATACTGGCCGGCGAACATGACATGTGTGCCACCCGACAGAACGAGCAGGAATTTGTTGCCGGGCGGCATCAGCCGAAACGGCAATTGCCGTTGCCGCGCGGTGATCGGGATGATCATCGGCAGTTCATCGGCGGTGCCGGTGATCGACAGGAAGGGAATGCGGATCGATGCGAAGGCCGCCTCTGCCGAGCCGGTCAGCGGCGGCGATGGGCTGAATCCGATCGCTGCTTTCACCCGGCTATCGGCCAGCGACGGTTCGAACCGCGGCTCGAAACTCTGCCCGGCAATCGCCTGCGTGGTCAGCGCGCCGAAGCTGTGCCCGGCCATGCCGATCCGTTTGTGGTCGATCCGGGCAAGATCGCACGCGCCCTCGATCGGCCGCCGCGCCAGTTCGTTGAGCACGAACTGGATATCGCGCGCGCGGACGATCAGCTGCCCGTCGTTCAGCGCCGAGCGGAAATTGCGCTTGCCGAAAACCGCGCTGTCGCTGCCGAAATGCTGAACGTTGACGACCGCAAACCCGTCGCCCGCCCACGCGCGCGCCCAGATCGCGCCGGCATCGAGCGATCCGCCGAGGCCGTGGCTGAAGATGATGACGGGCACCCGGCCATTGCCGGCGGGCATGCGGATGCGCACCGGAACCTCGCGGTTGCGAGAGGTGTCCAGCCAGATGGCGTTGCAGGTCGTGATCGGCGCGGCCGCCGGAAGGTCGGCCGGAAACATCAGGAGGGTGAGTGTCAGCAAGCGAAAAAAGCGCATGCCTGACTTGTAGAGCGGAGCGGGCGGGACCGAAAGCCGCAAAGCCCTGTCGCTAGTGCGACATATTTGCAACATGAACCGGAGATTTACAGATCGTTACGGACTTGTTCCTCCTTGCGCCGCTTCAATATTGCAGTGCGGTACGTTTCTCCGTAGCAAAACCGTCATATCGCGACAGCATAGAGGGGCTATCGGGCATCAGGTGCTGCCGTGGCGTAATTATATTGCGAAAAGAACAGGGGAATTGTTACATGAAAAAACTTTTGCTGAGCTGCGGCATCGCCGCGCTCGCTACGTCCGCGGCATATGGTCAGTCGACGGGTTCGGTTGATTTTGATCATTCTGAGATCATCGTCACCGGCGCGAAGACCGACAAGGGCGTCGCAGGTGTCGTTACACCCGACAGCACCAAGACGCAGGCCGTGTTGACGCAAACCTTCATCAAGAATCAGCGCCCCGGCCAGTCGATCAACGAAATCATTAACATGCTGCCTGGTGTCAGCTTCCAGAACAACGATGCCTATGGTTCGTCGGGCGGCACCCTCTCGATCCGCGGTTTCGATGCGTCGCGCATCTCGCAGACCTTCGACGGCCTGCCGCTGAACGATACCGGCAATTACGCGCTTTTTTCCAACCAGCAGCTCGACCCCGAGTTGATTGAGCAGGTCAACGTCAACCTCGGCACCACCGATATCGATAGCCCCACCGCATCGGCGACCGGTTCAACGGTGAACTATCGCACCCGCAATCCGACCGAGGATTTTCAT
The DNA here is from genome assembly GCF_900101455.1 of Sphingomonas sp. YR710. GTDB lineage: Bacteria > Pseudomonadota > Alphaproteobacteria > Sphingomonadales > Sphingomonadaceae > Rhizorhabdus. The sequence goes on from NZ_FMZJ01000015.1 coordinate 9,857, forward strand.
ATCCGTCTTCAGGGTTCGGCGGGCGAAAGCGGCTTCTTCCGTGTGTTCGGCGTTATCGACACCGGTGTGTTCACCCCATTCGGCACGCGTGCGTTCTTCGCCGCGAGCTCGGCAGATTCCTACAATCCGTACCAGCATACGTCCAAGACGCATAAGACCCAATATAACGCCAAGATCTATCAGCCGATCGGCGACAGCGGCGACTTCATCTCCATCGCGGGGCATTATAACCGGAACCGCAACGGGAATTTCTCATCATTGCCGCTGCGTATCGATCAGGTCCAGTCGACCACGAACCCGGCCCTGCGTCTGGTCGGTTCTAACGCCGGCAATCGCTTCCCGCTGACCCGCGCAGAGCGCGATTATACGCTTCCGAGCTGTCAGGGCGACACGCCGCAAGCCGGCGTAGCCGATGTACCGCAGAGCTCGGTAGTGCAGGGCGTCTCCGTCGTTTGCGGCAGCTTGTTCGACTACAGTTTCAACCCTTCGAACACCGGCAACATTCGTGTCCAGTCGAAGTTCACGTTGGCTGACGGCCTGGTTCTGACGATCGATCCCAGCTTTCAGTATACCAAGGCAAATGGCGGCAACAGTGCGGTCAAGGGCAATGAAGGTTTCTATAACCGGACCGGCACGGTCGCGACTGGCCTGACGGGATATATTGGCGGTCAGCCTTATTTCGGTGGCGTCGACCTGAATGGCGACGGTGACGTTCTCGATACACCGACGTCGACCACGGTCAACACGACCCGTGGCGTCGAAGTCTATGCGCCCAGCCATACCGAGACGCATCGCTTCGGCGTGCTCAGCTCGCTGCGTTATGACTTCAGCGACACGCAAACCGTCCGCATCAACTATTCGCTGGATTATGGCCGCCATCGCCAGACTGGACCCGTGACGGTGTTGGCCGAGGATGGACATACCATCAACGTGTTCCCGATCGACAATCCGCTGAAGGACAGCACGGGTGCGCCGATCCAGAAGCGGAACCGCAAATCGCTGGCGATCCTCAACCAGGTGTCGGGCGAATATCGCGGCGAGTTCTTCGACGACAAGTTGACGGTGAAGCTCGGCGTGAAGGCGCCGTTCTTCAAGCGCGACTTGACCAATTATTGCGTCACCGAGGCCGGCGGCACCTTCGTCGATTGTTTCAACAGCCCGACGAGCCAGACAGCCTTCCTCGCGGCAAACCCGACCTACATTCCGCCGATCCATCGCGTGATCAAATATAACAAGGTGCTGCCGAGCGCGGGCCTGACCTACAAGCTGGCGCCGAAGGTCAGCATGTATGCCAGCTACAATAAGAGCTTGCAGGTTCCTGGTACAGATAACCTGTACCAGTCGCTCGGCTTCGCTGTAGGAACGGCGAACCCGGTCCCCGAGACAGCCGACAACTTCGACGTCGGCATGCGCTATACGTCGAGTAAGATCCAGGCGCAGGTTGCGGGCTGGTACACGGTTTTCAGCAACCGTCTTGCCTCGGCTTATGATCGCGATCTCAACATCTCGATTTACCGGAATCTCGGCAAGGTCGACAAATATGGTGTCGATGCCAACCTTGCGTATCAGCCAATCCCGGAAGTCTCGCTCTATGTCTTCGGCTCCTATTTGAAGTCGAAAATTAGGGACAATGTCGAACTCGGCGCGTGCACGGCGGCTCAGGTCACCTCGGGCGCGTCTGCCGGTGTCGGCAACTGCACCACGGTCGGTCAGACCATCTTCGCTTTGACGGCGGGCAAGCGTGAATCGGCAGCGCCGATCTACACGGCCGGCGGTCGTGTCGAAGGCACGCTCGGACCGGTTCTGCTCGGCGTCCAGGCGAAGCGCACGGGTTCGCGCTACGTCAACGACCAGAACCTTCCGGTCACGATCGCGGGTTCGGGCCAAGTCTATGGCGCGAAGGCCATTGGCTATACGGTAGTAGATGCCGATGCCCGGGTTTCACTCAAGTTCCTGGGCTTGAACGATCAAACCTTCCTGCAGCTCAACGTGACCAACATCTTCGACAAACTGTATGTCGCGGGTTTCTCAGGCAGCCTGATCTCGACCTCGGCGCCCTTCGCTTTCGTCGGCGCGCCGCGGACCTTCAGTGGAACGCTCAGCGTCGGCTTCTGATCGATCCAGTTCCTAATGATAAAACCCCGTCGCCTTTCCGGGCGGCGGGGTTTTTCTTTGTCGGCTATTTTCCGTGGCCATCGAACGCGCTACCGGAGGCGCTTGGTGATTGGGGAGAGTTTACCCGTGAAAACGCGTGCCGCCGTCGCATTCGAAGCGAAGAAACCGCTGGAGATCGTCGAACTCGATCTGGAGGGCCCCAAGGCGGGCGAGGTGCTGGTCGAGATCATGGCGACCGGCATCTGCCATACCGATGCCTATACGCTCGACGGCTTCGACAGCGAGGGGATCTTCCCGTCGATCCTCGGCCATGAAGGCGCGGGCATCGTGCGCGAGGTGGGGGCTGGTGTCACCAGCGTGAAGCCGGGCGATCATGTGATCCCGCTTTACACGCCCGAATGCCGCCAGTGCAAAAGCTGCCTCAGCGGCAAGACCAACCTGTGCACCGCGATCCGCGCGACGCAGGGGCAGGGGCTGATGCCCGATGGCACCAGCCGCTTCAGCTATAAGGGGCGGACGATCTTCCATTATATGGGCTGCTCGACCTTCTCGAACTTCACCGTGCTGCCCGAAATCGCGGTGGCGAAGATCCGCGACGACGCGCCGTTCGACAAGAGCTGCTATATCGGCTGCGGGGTTACGACCGGGGTGGGGGCGGTGGTCAATACCGCGAAGGTTACGCCAGGATCGAACGTCATCGTGTTCGGCCTGGGCGGCATCGGTTTGAACGTGTTGCAGGGCGCGAAGATGGTGGGGGCCGACAAGATCGTCGGCGTCGACATCAATCCCGCGCGCGAGGAATGGGGCAGGCGCTTCGGCATGACCCATTTCGTCAATCCGAAGCAGATCGAAGGCGACATCGTCCAGCATCTCGTCGCGCTCACCGATGGTGGCGCCGATTATACCTTTGATTGTACCGGCAACACGACGGTGATGCGCCAGGCGCTCGAGGCCTGCCATCGCGGCTGGGGCGTCTCCACCGTGATCGGCGTTGCCGAGGCGGGCAAGGAAATCAGCACGCGGCCGTTCCAGCTCGTCACCGGGCGCGTGTGGAAGGGATCGGCATTCGGCGGCGCGCGGGGCCGCACCGACGTGCCGAAGATCGTCGACTGGTATATGAACGGCAAGATCGAGATCGATCCGATGATCACCCATGTGCTGAGCCTCGAGGAGATCAACAGGGGCTTCGATCTGATGCATGCCGGGGAGAGCATCCGCAGCGTGGTGGTGTTCTAAGGTCATTCCTCCCCGAACTTGTTCGGGGAGGGGGACCATGCGCAGCATGGTGGAGGGGCGCCGTGTCAGCGGCGGCTACGCCACCGCCCCCTCCACCGCTCTTCGAGCGGTCCTCCTCCCCGTTCCGGGGAGGAATTTGGAAGACAAGACATGACTCTCGAGACCATATCGGCGAACCGGGCCTTTGGCGGGGTGCAGGGCGTGTACAAGCACGCCAGCACCTCCACAGGCACCGACATGACATTCGGCGTCTATGTGCCGCCGCATGCCGAAGGCGCCACGCTGCCGGTCGTATGGTACCTGTCGGGCCTCACCTGCACCCACGCCAACGTCACCGAGAAAGGCGAATTTCGGCGGGCGTGCGCGGAGCTCGGCCTGATCTTCGTTGCCCCCGATACGTCGCCGCGCGGCGAAGGCGTGCCCGACGATCCGGCGGGCGCCTATGATTTCGGTCTGGGTGCCGGCTTCTATGTCGATGCGACCGAGGCGCCGTTCGCGCACCATTATCGGATGTGGAGCTATATCACCGAAGAATTGCCGGCTTTGATCGCCGTGGAATTTCCGGCCGATATGGATCGCCAGTCGATCATGGGGCACTCGATGGGCGGGCACGGCGCGCTGACGATCGGGCTGACCTTTCCCGATCGCTATCGATCGGTTTCGGCCTTCGCGCCGATCGTTGCGCCGGGGCAGGTGCCGTGGGGCCATAAGGCGCTCGGGGGCTATCTCGGCGAGGATCGGACGGCGTGGCGCAGGCACGATGCGGTGGCGCTGATCGAGGATGGTGCACGAGTGAAGGATCTGCTCGTCGATCAGGGTGACGCGGACGGTTTCCTGGCCGAACAGCTCAAGCCCAACCTGCTTGCGGTCGCCTGTACCGATGCGCGGATCCCGCTGACGCTGCGCCTGCAGCCTGGCTATGATCACAGCTATTACTTCATCTCGACGTTCATGGAAGATCATCTGCGCTGGCATGCGGAGAGGTTGGGCCAACTCCCTCGCCCCCTTTAGGGGGAGAGAGGGCAGGGGAGAGGGGGCCGAGGGGAAGAGGTTCGCGACGGAGCCTCCAGCACTGCCCCCTCTCCCAACCCTCTCCCCCTAAAGGGGGCGAGGGCTTTGTCATCACAACGCCAGCTTGGTCGTGAGCTTGACCTCCTCGAGCACCGCATAGGTTCGTGTTTCGCGCACGCCGGGCATTGCGGTCAGGATGTCGCCGAGAAAGCTGCGATAGGCGCCCATGTCGGACACGCGGACTTTCAGCAGATAATCGAACCCGCCCGCGACCATATGGCATTCCATCACCTGCGGCACGCGGCGGACATGGGCGGAGAAGGCCGAGAAGACATCGTCGGTGGTGCGATCGAGCAAAACTTCGATGAAGATCATCAGTGCCTGATCGAGCTTCTCGGGATCGAGCAAGGCGGTATAGCCGGTGATCACCCCGCGTTCGCGCAGCCGCTTCACCCGGTCGAAACAGGCGGCCGGCGACAGCCCGCACGCGGCGGCGAGCGCCTGGTTGGTGATTCGCCCGTCGTCCTGGAGAACGCGCAATAATCGGCGATCGGTGTCATCGATCGAAGGAAGTTTCGGTTCCGCTGCCATCGTTCGCCCGCTTCTTCGGATTTGATGCCCGTAATATGAAGCACCTTCGGTCATATTCGCAATATGATGATGTTCAGACGGCGATCGGTGCCGGCCCGCGGAGAATCATATGGCGCAGCAGCTTTCGGTCTGGGATCGCATCGACGACGGCAAATATGCCGATGAGGCGAGCGTCATCCGTAACCTGATCGAGCGTCAGCCGCTGTCAGCCTCGGCGCGGACGAGCGTGGTGACCGAGGCGATCGCGCTGGTCGAGGCCGCGCGGGCATCGACCCGCAAACAAGGCGTGGTCGAGAGTTTCCTGCAGGAATTCTCGTTGGGCACGCGCGAGGGGCTCGCCTTGATGTGCCTCGCCGAGGCGCTGCTGCGCACCCCCGATGCCGAAACCCGCGACCGGCTGATCGCCGAGAAGATCGGATCGGCCGACTGGGCGAGCCATATCGGCCGATCCGACAGCCTGTTCGTCAATGCCTCGACCTGGGGGCTGATGCTGACCGGCCGGCTGATCGATGTCGATGATGAAGCGAAGCGCGATCTCGGCGGGTTCCTCAAGCGGGTGACGGCGCGGGTCGGCGAGCCGGTGATCCGGCAGGCGGTGGGCGCCGCGGTGCGGATGATGGGCGAGCAGTTCGTGCTCGGCCGCACGATCGGCGACGCGCTGGGCCGGGCGAAGAAGGAGAATTATCTCTGCTCGTTCGACATGCTCGGCGAGGGCGCGCGCACCGCCGCCGATGCCGAGCGCTATGAACATATCTATGCCGCGGCGATCGAGGCGGTCGGCAAGGCGAGCGGTGGCGCCGGGCCCGAACTCGGCCATGGTATTTCGGTCAAGCTGTCGGCGCTGTCGCCGCGCTACGAGGCGGTGCAGGAAGCGCGCGTCTGGGAGGAACTCTATCCGCGGATCAGGCGGCTGGCGCTGATCGCCGCGCGCCATGACCTCAATTTCGCGATCGATGCCGAGGAGGCCGATCGGCTGGTGCTGTCGCTGAAGTTGATCGACCGGCTCGCGCATGAGGCAGAGCTTGGCGAATGGACCGGGCTGGGCGTGGTCGTGCAGGCCTATCAGAAGCGCGGACCCGCGGTGATCGCGGCGCTCGCGAAGCTGGCGCAGGACAGCGGACGGCGGATCATGGTGCGACTGGTCAAGGGCGCCTATTGGGATAGCGAGATCAAGCGCGCGCAGGTCGCGGGCCGGCCCGATTATCCGGTCTATACAACCAAGCCGGCGACCGACCTGGCCTATCTGGTCTGCGCGAAGGCGCTGATCGATGCGGCGCCGGCGCTCTATCCGCAATTCGCCACCCACAATGCCCACACATTGGCGGCGGTGCGGAATATGGCCGCCGAGGCCGATGTCACCATCGAGCATCAACGGCTCCACGGCATGGGCGAAGCGCTCTATCGCGCCGCCGAGACGCTTTATGGCAAGCTCCGTCTGCGCGCTTATGCGCCGGTCGGGGGGCATGAGGAATTGCTGCCCTATCTGGTGCGCCGGCTGCTCGAAAATGGCGCGAATACCAGCTTCGTTCACGCTTTGCTCGACGATCGGGTGCCCGCCGATCTGGTGGTGGCCGATCCGATCGTGGCGGTGCTCGCGCATCCTGACAGGCACGCGCGGATCGCGCTGCCGGCCGATATCTACGGCCCGAGCCGGCGCAACCCGCAGGGCCGCGACTATAGTATCCACGAACAGCGCGTTACGGCCAACCGGCTGACCGGTCTGGTCGCGGCCGAACGGATCGCGGCCGGCGCAATCGTCGGTGGCAAGACGGTCGTGGCGCCCGCGCAGCCGGTCACCAGTCCGGCCGATCGTACCCGCGTGATCGGCCATACCGCTGACGCGACCCCGGCCGATATCGACGCTGCGATCATCCTCGCGCGCAAGGCGCAGCCGCGCTGGAACCGGGCCGGCGGCGCGGGCCGGGCGGTGGTGCTGCGCGCGATGGGCGATGCGCTGGATGGGGAGTTCGACGAACTGGTGGCGTTGCTGTCGTTGGAGGCGGGCAAGACGCTTAACGATGGCGTCGCCGAAGTACGCGAGGCGATCGATTTCTGTCGTTATTATGCCGATCTCGCCGAGCGGCAGTTCGGCGCGCCGACATTGCTGCCGGGTCCAGTCGGCGAGGTGAACCAGCTGGAGCTGGCCGGGCGCGGCGTGTTCGCCTGCATATCCCCGTGGAATTTCCCGCTGGCGATCTTCACCGGGCAGATCGTCGCGGCACTGGCCGCCGGCAACGCTGTCCTCGCCAAGCCCGCCGAGCAGACGCCGTTGATCGCCACGCGCGCGGTGCGGCTGTTCCACAAGGCCGGGCTCGATCCGGCGCTGCTGACGCTGCTGCCCGGCGATGGCGCGACGGTCGGCGCGGCGTTGGTCGCGCATCCGGGGATCGACGGCGTCGCCTTCACCGGCGGTACCGAGACAGCCTGGGCGATCAACCGCGCACTGGCTGCGCGCAATGGTCCGATCATCCCGTTCATTGCCGAGACCGGCGGGCTCAACGGCATGTTTGTCGACACGACCGCGCTCAAGGAGCAGGTGGTTGACGATGTCATCCTGTCGGCGTTCGGTTCGGCGGGGCAGCGTTGCTCGGCGTTGCGGCTGCTGTTCGTGGCGCACGACAGTGCTGACGAGATGATCGCGACCTTGAAGGGCGCGATGGCGGCTTTGGTGATCGGCGATCCGGCCAATCCCGCGACCGATGTCGGCCCGGTGATCGATGCCGATGCGCGTGCGGCGCTGGAGCGGCACCGCGAGCGGCTGAAGCGCGAGGCTATGATCCTTCACGAATGTGCGGCCCCGCAAGGCGGCGACTATTTCGCGCCGCTGCTGGCGGAGATCCCATCGGCCGACTTCCTCGAGCGTGAGATATTCGGTCCGATCCTGCACGTCGTGCGCTACGATCCGGCCGATCTGGCGAAGGTCGCCGGCGCGCTCGCCGCGCGGCGTTATGGGCTGACGCTCGGCATCCACAGCCGCATCGAGCGTTTCGCCGAAGAGGTGCGCGCGCTGGTGCCGGCGGGCAATGTCTATGTGAATCGATCGATCATCGGCGCGGTCGTCGGCGTGCAGCCGTTCGGCGGCGAGGGCTTGTCCGGCACCGGGCCGAAGGCCGGCGGCCCGCATGCGTTATTGCGCTATGCGGTCGAGCGCGCGGTCTCGGTCAACATCACCGCGCAGGGCGGCGATCCGGCCTTGCTCAACTTGTGAGGAGGCGGGCCGGCATTGCGGGTCGCGAAGACCAACAATCGCACCAGCAACGTACAGCCACTTGAACTCCTGTCGCGCATGAACTTAGCCCCCTTTGTCCTTGCAGAGGCCGTATTGCATCGCGGGATGACAGGGGGATGACTGATTGCTTCGTTTGGCTGGACGGTTTGCCCCACCCCAACCCCTCCCCTAAAGGGGAGGGGCTTGCTGAGGCGAGCGGGTGGCAAAAAAGCCCCTCCCCTTCAGGGGAGGGGTTGGGGTGGGGCAGGCCGATTATGATCACCATACCACCGATCTGGTCCCTGGCCCTCTTCGGCGCGCTGTTCGGCGCGATCATCGGCAGTTTCGTCGCGACGCTCGTGCTGCGCTGGCCCGCCGGCCAGTCGGTCGCGAGAGGGCGGTCGGCCTGCGATGGCTGCGGCAAGGCGTTGTCGGCGATCGATCTCGTTCCGCTGGCCAGCTTTGTCGCCTATCGCGGCCGTGCACGCTGTTGCGGCGCGCCGATCGCCGGCTTGCATCCGCTGACCGAGGCGCTTGCGGCGGCGATTGGAGCCGCGGCATTCGGCCTCGCCCCGATGCCTGACGCGCTCGCCGGCGCATTGTTCGGGTGGATATTGCTCACGCTTGCTTTGCTCGACTGGCGCCACCTCTGGCTGCCCGAACCGCTCACGATCGGCCTCGCGATCGCCGGGCTCGCGATCGGCTGGCTCGGCATCGGGGCCCCGCTGCCCGACCGGCTGATCGGCGGGATCGCCGGGTTCGTTGTGTTCGAGGCGATCCGGCTCGGCTATCGCTGGCTGCGCGGACGCGAGGGGATGGGCGGCGGCGATGTGCGGCTGTTCGGGGCGATCGGGCTGTGGCTTGGCTGGCGTGCCTTGCCGATCGTGCTGCTGATGGCCAGCCTTGCCGGGCTCGCATGGGCGCTGGTGCTGGTCGTCGGCCGCAAGGGGCCGGTCGGCAAGGTGCCGTTCGGCGCGTTCCTGTCGCTCGCGGCATGGTTGGTGTGGCTCATCCCATAATTCCTCCCCGGAACGGGGAGGGGGACCGCCGAAGGCGGTGGTGGGTATGCGCGACATTCGGGGGGCACCGCAGACCCCTCCACCATCCTGCGGATGGTCACCCTCCCCGAGACAAGCTCGGGGAGGAATTTAGGACGGCGGGCAGTAAGCGCCCGACGCGGCCCAGGCCGAGAACAATTCCCCGAACTGCTTCTGCGTGCCCGGCGCCGGGGTACGGTTGCCGCCGGGGTGCCAGGCCCAGCCGACGAGATCGTCCTCGGCCATATGGTGGATCAAAGCCGGCATGTCGCGCCCGCCATTGCGAGTCTTGTCCTTGATCTGCGTACAGATCTGGCCGAGCGACTTGCCGGCCCATGCCATTTCGGCCGGTGCGAGCGACCATTTCGGGTTGCCGGGGACGTTGGCCGGATCGAAATTGGCGTCGTGATGGCAGGTCGTGCAGCGCAGGCCGGTGGCGCCGATGCCGCCGTCGCCGCGCACCACCCAAGGCATGTGCGGGTGCATGCGATCGGTCTGGGTCGGGCGGTCGCCGGCCGGGTGGCAGTTCAGGCAGCGCGGGTGCTGGATGACCTTGCCGACCTCGCCGAACAAGGCGATCGAGCGCGCCTTCGGATCCTTGATAGACGCGAACGCCGAGACCGGCTGCAGGCTGGTCGCGGGTGCCGCGCCGGCGGGAGCGGCGAGCAGAAGGGCCGCGCCGGCCCAAGCGATACGGAGCGCGCTCATGCCGGCCGCACCATCGGCAGGCGTTTCGGCCGGGCGACACCCAGCCGCGCCATCGCATTGGCGACCGCGGGGGCGAGCGGCGGCACGCCGGGTTCGCCGATCCCGCTCGGCTTTTCGGGCGACGTCACGATGACGAGTTCGACCTCGGGCATTTCGTTGATCCTCAGCGATCGATAGTCGTTGAAATTGGAGACGGCGGGCGCGCCCGCGACGATCGGCACCTCGGCATAGAGCGCATGGCCCAGCGCGAAGCCGATCCCGCCCTCCACCTGCGCACGCACCACATCGGGGTTGACGGCGGTGCCGATATCGACCGCGCACCAGACCTTGTGGACCTTCGGCTCGCCTTTGTCGTCGATCGAGACCTCGGCGATCTGCGCCACGAAACTGTTGAAGCTCTCGACCACCGCGACGCCGCGCGCGCGGCCTTCCGCGGGCTTCGGCCCGTCCCATTTCGCAAGGTCGGCCACCGCCTTCAGGACGCCGGCGGCGCGGGGCGATTTGCCCATCATCGCGAGCCGCCCCTGCACCGGATCCTGCCCGGCTTTCTCGAACAGCAGATCGACGAAACATTCGACCGCATAGCCGGTATGCGTGTGCCCCACCGATCGCCACCACAAGGTCGTCACCGGCGACGATACGGTGTGCACATCGCTGCGGAACGCCGGGATGTCGTATAGCAGATCGGCCGCGCCCTCGGTCATCGTCGGATCGACGCCGTCCTTCGATACGAATGGCGTGCCGGCCATGAACGACTGGCCGACGGTCGTGCTCTGCCAGGCGGTGATCCGGCCGTCCTTCACCGCCCCGCGGAACCGGTGGACGAACAATGGCCGATAATAGCCGCCGTGCAGATCGTCCTCGCGCGTCCACACCAGCTTGACCGGGGTCTTCGGCATCGCCTTGGCGACCTCGGCCAGTTCGACCGCGAAATGCGAATTGGCGGTGGCGCGGCGGCCGAAGCTGCCGCCGGCGAGCATCACGTCGATCTCCACCTTGTCCATCGCGATCCCGAACGTCCTGGCGATCGCGCCCTGATCGAGCGTGGTGCCCTGCGATCCGAAGCGCGCCTTCGCGGTCGTCCCGTCCCAGATCATGAAGCCGTCGAGCGGCTCCATCGGGGCATGGGCGAGATAGGGGAAGCTGAAATCGGCCTCGACCAGATCGCCGCCCGCCGCCAGTGCGGCATCGACATCGCCGGTCTGGCCGCGCGTCTGGCCGGGCGTTGCGGCGCGCTTCCGATATTCGGCGAACATCTGGTCGCTGCCGCGCGTCTCGGCCTTGCTGTCGTCCCAGCGCAAATCGAGCGCCTTGCGGCCCTTGATCGCGGGCCACATGCCGGTCGCATAGACCGCGACCCCGCTCGATACCGGCTTGACCGCGACGACGCCCTTCACCTTCATCGCCGCGGCGGCATCGAAGCCGGCGAGCGTGCCGCCGAATCGCGGGGAGCGCGCGACGACCACGGTCAACATGCCGGGCGCCGCGATATCGATCGCGAATTTCGCGCGGCCGGTGCTCTTGTCGGCGCTGTCGAGCCGGTGGTTGGCCTTGTCCTTGCCGATCAGCGTGAAGGCCGACGGGTCCTTCAGTGTCACGTTCGTCGGCACCGGCAGCCGCGCGGCGGCGGCCGCGAACTCGCCGAAGCGGCCCGACTTGCCCGATTTCGCATGCGCGATCACGCCCTTGCTGACGGTGATCTCGGCCGGCGGGACCTTCCACGCGGTGGCCGCCGCCTGCACCAGCATCGCGCGGGCCTGCGCGCCGGCATGGCGCATCTGATCATAGCTGTTGGCGATCGCCGAGGAGCCGCCGGTAAGCTGGATACCGCCGAGGTTCAGATTGCCGTAGAGCGCCGCATTGCCCGGCGCGCTGGTCGCGCGGATCTGGCTCCAGTCGGCATCGAGTTCCTCGGCGACGATCGTCGACAGGCCGGTATTCGGGCCCTGGCCGAATTCGATATGCTTGATCACCACGGTGACGCTGTCGTCGGCGCCGATGCGGATGAAGGCATTCGGGCTGATCGGCGGCAGCGGCGCGGCCTTGCCCTGCGCCTTCACCGCGGGCGAGGGCAGGCAGATCGCGATGACGAGCGCGCTCGCGCCCTTCAGCGCATCGCGGCGGCTGAGCTTGATGTCATGGGCGGTCATCGATCAGGCCTCCAGCGCTTTGGCCGCGTCGTGGATCGCGGCGCGGATGCGGACATAGGTGGCGCAGCGGCACAGATTGCCGTTCATCGCCAGATCGATCGCATGATCATCGGGCTTCGGATTTTCGCGGAGCAAAGCAACCGCGCTCATCACCTGGCCCGACTGGCAATAGCCGCATTGCGGCACGTCGCGCGCGATCCATGCCGCCTGCACCGCCTTCGCCTCGGGCCCCTCGACCGCCTCGATCGTGGTGATCTCGCCCGATACCGCCGATACCGGGATCGAGCAGGACCTGAGCGGCTGGCCGTCCATATGCACGGTGCAGGCGCCGCACATTGCGACGCCGCAGCCGAACTTGGTGCCGGTCAGCCCGAGTTCGTCGCGCAGCACCCAGAGCAGCGGCGTGTCCTCATCGACGTCGACGCTGCGCGCGACGCCATTCACTTTCAATGCGTAGGTCATGTTCGGCTCCGCCGGGGGGATGACGGATATTATAGCGGGACGTACCGGTCTGTCACTAAAAAGGCGTTGTATATAGAGGGATATGGGGCGGTGGGGGCTGGCCGCGCATTTCGGGTGGAGCATCGGCGGGCATCGCGTGTCTTGGCGCGATTTGGGCCGCTTTTAATGTTGTTACAAAAGGTTGCGGTATAAGGTATTGTTATGGTTGGATTTTCGGTAAAAATCACAACAAAATAAAATTTACACCACTGAAGGCCGCCGATGGCATGTCAGTCTGGCTATTATATCCGATTTTCGTCCGTTTGTGCAACTGGTTCGTGCGCGCTTCCAGGGCAATCGGGTGAACGGCGGGGCTGTCTCATTTTTCGTCATCCCGATGAAAATCGGGATCCAGATGCGCTGAACAAGAGGTATTATGCCGGGCGGGTGGCTTCTGTCCGTCTTCGTTGCGGATCTGGATCCCGATTTTCATCGGGATGACGATCTTTGGCGTGTCAAGAGCCGCGCAAAGTCTGCGTCAAACCGTTCGTCCGATTGCCCTGTGCATGCTTCATTCACGGGCGTTAGCGTAGTAGTTCGCTCACCAGCGAAGGCTTCTTTGCGATCATAGCGAGCAGCACCTGGGCAGGGCCGGTCGGGCGGCGGCGGCCATGTTCCCAGTTGAGCAGGGTGCCCTTGGCGACGCCGATGCTTCGCGCGAACGCGCCCTGCGACAGGCCGGTGCTGGCCCGGATCGCGGCCACATCGACGGCGGGCACCTCCACCTGATGGACGCGCGCGCCGGTCTCTCCGCCCTCCGCGAATGCTAGCGCCTCGGTCAGGCCCTGCCGGATGCTCTCATATGCGCTCATGATCGGACTCCATAATGAACGAGCAACGCCTTGCTCAGCATGATCAGCTCCGCCTGCTCGGCCCGGCCGAGATTGTCCTTCTCGTTCTTGGCGAACACCGTGACGAGAAAGATCGGCACATGCAAACCGCCGAACACATAGACGGTGCGATACCCGCCGCTCTTGCCGCCGCCTTCGCGGGCGATCCGGACCTTGCGCAGGCCCCCTCCTAGCGAAACGCCCGCCTCCGGGTTGGCGGCGACATAGTCCACAAGCGCGCTGCGCTCCTCATCGGACATAATCGCCTTCGCCCGTCGCAGGAATTCGGGCAGTTCGACCACGGTCTGCAAGCTGGTCATGGAGCCCATATATGTGTCAATGGCATATAAGTCAATGGCGCATAGGGGGGCTCGTCTTGTACGGGCGAGGCGTGTCGGCGTACGCCTCTTTTGGCCTTCGTTATCGAGACTCGGACGGCAGAGGTACGAGAGCACACGCCATTATGCAGCCGTACCCGGAGGAGCGAGTGGAATTAATCCTCGTCTTCAGTCGAGGAGGTCCAAAGTCACGCGCGACGTCTGTTGGAAGCTCTTCACACGTGTCACCGTAACTCGATGCGCAATTATAACCGATCTGCCCCCGGCCGCGCAATGAATTCCGTACCTCTACTATGACGCTCGGTATGAAAGGGAGGCGTGCTTTTGTGCGTTGGCGGGGAGGGCTCCGCCCTCGATCGCCGCGAAGCTGGCCGTCAAACCGGGTAGCAGGCCTGTCCGAAACATCTTAGCAACAACATATGTGGAATTTCATTTGGCATCTGCGCGGTTCAATGCCTTTGGAGGAAATCGTGCCCGATGAAGAGGTGCTGGACCGGATCGAGCGAATGCTCGAGCGAGAGAGAAAGCCGGTTACGCAAAGAAGCCTGAATGGCGTGGTTTTTCATGCTCCGCTTTGGGGCGATGCCTTTGGGCCGAACTGGCTTGCGATGGTAATATACGACCATGGAGATCTCTGGATTGAACAAGGGCCGCGAGGCCGCATCCTTGAATATGATCTCCGGAGCCTGCACGGCTTCATCTTCTGCCTGTTCGCCGCTGCGATTTTCTTTGTTTTTGGGCTGGCGAATGGTGGCGCGGTCGGGGCTACTAAATATGCGGCATTCGCATTCGTTTGGCTTTACGGCATGAACATGTTTCTGGCGTGGGGACGTATCCCGCGGTTGATCCGCAGGGCCGTCGAAGGCGCTTAGTTGGGGCGGACCACAACCGCGCGATGGTCGAAACAGCGCGTGACCTGACAGATGCCCGTGACTTAATTTGGGGCGCGCGCATGTGGCACCAAATTCAGTGTCAGGCCCCAACTTCGCCTGTGTCATCATCAAGTTGAAGTGAACGGCGCTTCGGCTCAGGCTGCCCGACCGCTTCAGAGGCAACAGCAAGGCTTCCGTCGGCCTGCAGCCCGATAGCAGTGAAGAGGTTGGTCTCCGCAGGCGGCAGCGCGAGATCCCAAGTGCTAACCGCATCCATCCCCAGCCTACGGGCGAACGAGATGAGGCCAAGATCATCGGCATAGATTCGAGTGGCATTGTTCGTTCTTGCGATCGCAATGATTTGACGGTCGATTTTCACTTTCTGCCATGGATCGGTCGAACCACCACGTTTGTCCCCCGCTTGAATGGCTTCGCGAGTCATCATGGCTGTCTCAATCGCTGCGCGAACATCGAAAGACCGGAGCCGGACGCGCGCGAGGCCGTTCAACTGCTCTAGAACACCGGGCGCGCCGACCTCTGCGTACACCAACACTTCGGCCAAGACCGGCGTCGGAATGATAAGAGTGCCGTTCGTCCCCAGCCCAGCGATCATGTGTTCGACGCGCTCTCGGGCCAGCGTTACAGGTTGGCCCGTTTCAGGATCGCTTGGTGGGGTTGCGGCAGGATTGACCAGCAAGGACAGTGCTGTGCTGTCGACCACCACGATCACTGAGTGTCATCCTCTTCGCCGCCAAGCCGGGCGATGTCTCTGTAGGCTTCAGCATCCATGAGGCGATTGTTGGGCACAACGCGGATTGCTGCGAGTGTCTCCGCCACGCTCCGGTCGTCAAGAAGTTCAAAGCTCTCTACGCGGAAATCAAGCATCTTCCACACGCCGTCCGGCTGCCGCTCAAATCGGCCATTCCCGTGCAGTCTTACGGGTGGGCCGTAGAGAAGCTGCGCCAGCTTCCGCGCTAGATCGCGCTTCATCTGGATATGTGTATGAAAAACGTCTCCGTCCTGTAATACTGCGTGAGCGCTCGGGTCGCGGCCGCCTATGTTGACTATTTGCCCCTCGATGGTTGTGTCCTCGCGAAATGGCGGGAAGACCATAGGCTTGGGACGATTCCTGCCAATGAAAGGGATGACCACTTTGCCGGTCGCAACTTCTGTTAGCGTGGCTACGGCATTGTCGTTGACTAGCAGTTCCTCAATCGTTTTTTGCGCCTGCATCGCATCCTTTGGTGCGTCTCCAACGCGAATGCCATTCAGGCGCGTTTCAACTTTGGGGACGTCTACGGCGTCGACCTTGTGTACCAGCTTGGCGCTGCCTTCTTCGAGCCTGACGAAATGGGTGTGCTCGGGGTGTCCGAGTAGCCGGGCGAGTGCACCGAGATATTCCGCCAGCCGGCCCATTGGCATAGTGTCTGGCGTGAAAACGTCGATGCGGAAGACATACTCCACCGGTTCCACGGTCGCCTCCCTTTTCCACTGTCTACCCTGCCGCCATCCGCGGTCCTTCGCAGGGTAGTCGGGAATCCTCTACAGCGGAAGTGTCTGCTGAGCGATGATCATTGATGTCGATCGTCGCGACTTGACCCGCGTAATTGCAGAATAGCTGCAATAGCTCCTGATGCGCCGCCAGAGGCCCAGCCGTCCGCGTACGACTTCTGAAGCGTGGCCGTCGGCTCCCGCCCCCGCGAAGCATTTCCGCGCCACGTTGACCTGCTCCGCCCGTGGGCTAGGTTCGTCCCACGCGACGCCGTTCCGGCACCGCACCGGGGACATCGACATGCGACGCACGTCCGGCCTGCTGATGGGCGCAATGCTGGCAATTGCCTTGCCCGGCCCTCCCGCTCCCGCGCAAACGCCTGCCACCCCATCCGCCACCCCCGCCATGCCGGCCACCCACACCGATCTCGTCCGCCTGTTCGCCGACTGGCGCGCCTTCGTCCGCCCCGCGATCCGCAACGGCGTCCCCGATTACAGCGCCGCCGCAATGGCCGTGAAGGCAGCAGACCTCCCCCGCTATCGCGACCGGCTCAACGCGATCGATCGCGCCGGCTGGCCCGAGGCGGCGCTCGGCGATTATCGGCTGGTCGAGGCCGAGATGAACGGGTTCGATTTCTTCCTGCGGGTACTGCGGCCATGGGCGCGCGATCCGGGTTTTTATCAGACGATCTTCGGCGAAGAGAGCGACGTGCCCGCGCATGAGGGGCCTTCCGCCAGTCCGACGATCGATCTTTTCGCGTATCGCTGGCCGCTGTCGCGCGCCGACGATCGGCAACTGACCGGGCTGATCGGGGCGGTGCCGGCGATGCTTGCGCAGGCGCGGGGCAATCTGGCGGGGAGCAATGCCGCGGACCTGTGGCGTTATGGCGATCGCGCGTTCCGGGAGCAGGCCGAGGTGCTCGATGCGCTCGAAATGGGCACGCTGTCGATGCGGACGATCGACGGCAAGGTGCCCGCCTCGCTCGCCGGCGCCAGCCCCGGCTTGCGCCGCGCGGTGACGGCGGCGAAGGACGCGACCGAGGCGTTTGCGGCGTGGATCGCCGCCGAGGCGCCGCGCAAGACCGGGCCTTCCGGCATCGGCAAGGCCAATTACGACTGGTATGCGGCGCATGTGCAACTGTCGCCTTATGGCTGGGACCAGCAGGCGATCCTGCTCCAGCGCGAGCTCGATCGGGCGATCGCCTCGCTGCGGCTCGAGGAATTGCGCAACCGCAAGCTGCCGCCGATCACGCCGATCGACGATCCGGCCACCTATCGCGCGATGGCCGAGGCGAAGACCAAGCGCTTCAACGATTTCATGGTCGATACCGGGCTGATGCCCGACAAGCCTTATTTTCGCGCGGCGATGGCGGCGCAGACGAGCAGCTATATCCCGCCCGAGCAGCAGGATTTCTTCGGCCATGGCACCGCGCTCGATCCGCTGCCGTTGCTGTCGCATTCGAGCCACTGGATCGAGCTCGCCCGGTTGAAGCACGAGCCGCGGCCGAGCCCGATCCGGCAGGTGCCACCCTTGTTCAACATCTTCGCCGACCGATCCGAAGGCTTCGCCACCGCGATGGAGGAGATGCTCATGCAGGCCGGCCTGTATGACGATATCCCGCACGGGCGCGAGATCGTGTGGATCATGCTCGCCAACCGCGCGGCGCGCGGGCTGGCCTCGCTGCATGTGCAGGCCAATGAGATCGATCTGGCGCAGGCGGGGCACTTCCATGCCGAGTGGACACCGCGGCACTGGTCGAACGCGTCGAGCAAGCTCGTGGGGTTCGAACAATTACTGTATCTGCGCCAGCCGGGATATGGGCCCAGCTATATCGTCGGCAAGATGCAGCTCGATCATCTGTTTGCGCTGGAATCGCATGCGGCCGAGCAGGCGGGCAGGCCGTTCGTGATGGGGGAGGCGTTCGCGCGGATCATGCAATCGGGGATCGTGCCGCCGGCGCTGATTGGGGATGAGATGTTCGGGGCGGGGGCGGGGCGTTAGGGTGTACGCCGAAGCGGTTTCGATGGGCGTTAAGATAGGTCACAAGAATCTGATCATATGGTAGCAATTGTCTCATACTGATCCTCCCACGCCAGGGGGAGGTGGCAGCGCAAAGCGCTGACGGAGGGGGCGGATGGCAGTGCGCCGGAGGGCTCGCAGCTAGTCGCCGCCCGCCCCCTCCGTCGCCTTCGGCGACACCTCCCCCTGGCGGGGGAGGATCGATGGGGGCTCATATCCTGGCGGATGGCCGGCCGAAGCGAGCGTCGATTCGATCGGATCCGCTGCAGCTGCTATCGCTTGACACCAACGCCGCCCGCACGAAGGTTCGGTGTCAAAAAGACAGGAGAGGTGATGCGATTTTTGCTCGTTCATGGGCCCTTTCATGGGCCATGGTGCTGGGACCACACGATATCCGCGCTGGCGCGGCTCGGGCATGAAGCCATCGCCGTCACGATGCCGGGCCATGCCGCCGATGGTGACAACAGCACGACCGTAGCCGGGCGCCGCGATGCGATCGTTTCGGTGATGGAGCCGGGCGATGTGCTCGTCGGTCATTCCAGCGGTGGCTATGACATCTGCATCGCGGCCGATGCCGCGCCTGATCGGGCCGGCCATCTCGTCTTTCTCGCCGCCGGCCTGCCGCTGGAGGGGCAACGGCTGATCAGCAAGCGCGCGGTGATCGCCGAAAGCACAACGGATTCGCATCGCCCGCTCGCCAGCATGCCGAAGGATCTGGATGATCTGCACCGCTTCATGGTGCCGTTGCCGGACGGGCGCGTCGCGCTGGACGGGTTCGCGGGCGCGTACAAATATCTCTATCATGATTGCGAGGAGGCGACCGCGCGCTCCGCCTATGCGAGGCTCACGCCGATGGCATCGAGCTATATGCTCGAAACCGTATCATTGCCGCGCCTGTGGGCCGCGCAGCCGCCGCGCAGCTATATTGCCTGCCGTGACGATCGCGTGGAATCGCGCGGCAAGAGCGCGACGGTGGCCGCGCGTCTCGGGGTCGAACCGCTGATGATCGACGGATCGCATTCCCCCTTCATCAGCCGTCCCGACACGCTCGCCGCAACGTTGATCGAGGCTGTGAGGACCAGACCGACGGGCCCGCTGCTCGCGGCGTGACGCGTGGGGGCGTGTCGGGTGGCCGCGCCTTTGCTGCTGCTGCCGCCCCGCCCCGCCCGGGCGAGGGGCCGGGCGCTATGCCCCCGGTCCCTCGCCTCGAGTTATTGTCTTCAGGACGCGGGGCGCGATACGGTATCGCGGAACCCGTTGACCGACGGCGGGCTGCCCGCGACCATGCCGCCATCGACCGGCATCAGATTGGCCGTCACGAAGCGCGAACGGTCGCTCGCGAAAAACAAGGCGGCCTGTGCGGTGTCTTCGGGCACGCCCTGGACCTGCATCGGCGAGCGCGCGATCAGGAAGGCGCGGATCTTCTCGATCATCTTGGCCTGGTCCTCAGGCGACAGGTTGTCGGCGAAGGCGCGCGCCATGATCGGGGTTTCGATATTGCCCGGTGCGATGACGTTGACGCGAATGCCATGGGGGCCGACTTCGAGCGCGGCGCTCTTCGAGAAGTGGATCACCGCCGCCTTCGACGCATTATAGGCCCACAGCCCGGTGCCGGGCGTGATGCCGCCGATCGACGAGACATTGATGATCGAGCCGCCGCCATTGGCCGACATGTGCCGGGCCGCATCGCGCGTGCCCAGCATGACGCCGAGCAGGTTGATCCCCATGACGCGCTGAAAATCGCCGAAATCTTCGGCCAGTAGGCCCGGATGCCGCGCGCCGGAAATGCCGGCATTGTTGACCATCACATGCAGGCCGCCAAACTTGCTCACGGCATGGTCGACAAGCGCGCGAACCTGGGTGGCGTCTGCGACGTCGGTCTTCAGGAATGCGGTGCTGGCGCCAAGCTCGGCGGCCAGCGACTCGCCCAGTGGCTGATCGACATCGGCGATGACGACCTTGGCGCCTTCCTTGACGAACAGCTTCACAATCCCCGCGCCGATCCCAGATGCGCCGCCGGTGACGATCGCCACCTTGCCTTCGAGTTCACCGGTCATTTCAATCTGTCTCCCAATCCTAAGAATTCAACCTGCCATTGGAGCGAAGCCGATTCCCGAGCGCATTTGCACCGTTTTCGCTTCGCCCGCACCCATAATGCGGATCACCGACGATCCTGTCCATAGTAACTACAATGAATCACCCTTCGACGAATTCGGGCCCCGGCGGACAGGCCGCCGGAAGCCGCCTTTCGGATCACGCCGACATACGCCGATCGAAGGCCAAGCGTGCGGATTCTACGGTATCCAAATTCTCCTGTGTCCATGCATAGAGCGCCTTGAACCGCGCCTGCAATGTTCGCCCGAGCGGCGTGATCGCATATTCGACGCCGATCGGCGATATCGGAATCACGCGCCGCGTCACCAGGCCGTTGCGCTCCAGCCGTCGTAGGCATTGGGTCAGCGCCTTCTGCGTGATGCCTTCGAGCAACCGCTTGATCGCGTTGAAGCGCTGCGGCCCGTCGTCGAGCACGGCCAGCGCCATCATCGACCATCGATCCGAGATCTGATCGAACAGCAGCCGGCACGGGCAATTGCGGGCGAAGGGGATAACATCGCTTTCGGCCATCAAAGCTATCCTCGCACGTCCTTGGGCTGGTTAAAGTGCCTCATTGATCCTAAGTTTATAATATATACCGAAGCGCGTCCATCACTGCGGAGATCATCACGTGGCCAGTTCCCATGCCGACATTCTTTTCCAGCCGCTCAGCGTGCGATCGCTTCATCTCAAGAACCGCATCGTGATGGCGCCGATGACCCGCGCGATGGCGCCGGACGGCATCCCGGGCGCCGCCAACGCCGCTTATTATCGCCGGCGTGCCGAAGGCGGCGTCGGGCTGATCCTGTCCGAAGGCACGGTGATCGATCGCCCCGCATCGCGCAACGAGCCGGGTATTCCGTTCTTCCATGGCGAAGCGGCGCTGGCCGGGTGGAAGGGCGTGATCGATGCCGTCCACGCGGCGGGCGGGCGGATGGGGCCGCAATTGTGGCATACCGCATCGACGATGGGGATGAGCGGATGGGAGCCCGGCGTGCCGGTCGAAAGCCCATCCGGCCTGCTGGCACCCGGCAAGCCGCGCGGCGAGGCGATGAGCGAGTCGGCGATCGCCGATACCGTGCAGGCGTTCGCCCGTGCGGCGGCCGATGCGCAGCGGCTGGGCTTCGATGTGGTCGAGCTCCACGGCGCGCACGGCTATCTGATCGACCAGTTCTTCTGGAGCGGCACCAACCAGCGCACCGATCGCTATGGCGGCGCTTCGATCAAGGCGCGATCGCGCTTCGCGGGCGAAGTCGTCGCGGCGGTCCGCGCGGCGGTGGGCCCCGATTTCCCGATCATCCTGCGCGTGAGCCAGTGGAAGCAGCAGGATTATGCGGCCCGCTTGGCCGAGAGCCCTGCGCTGATGGCGGACTGGCTGCAGCCGCTGGTCGATGCCGGTGTCGACATCCTCCATTGCTCGCAGCGCCGGTTCTGGGAGCCTGAATTTCCCGAGATCGATGGTGAGGCGGGGCTCAACTTTGCCGGCTGGGCCAAGAAGCTGACCGGCGCGACGACGATCAGCGTCGGGTCGGTGGGCCTGTCGGGCGAATTCATCGCGGCGTTCGGCGGCGAAGCCTCGACGAGCGTAGGGCTGGACGGGCTGATCGCGCGGATGGAGCGCGGCGAGTTCGATCTGATCGCGGTCGGGCGCGCGCTGATCAGCGATGCGCACTGGGCCGAAAAGGTGCGGGCCGGCGATGCCGCCGGGCTGAAGGGGTTCGCGGCATCGGCACTAGCCGAGCTGGTATGAGCGAATGAAGGGCGCGCGCCCTTCCCGGAACAAACCACCCCTTCTATCGTCCCGCTTTTATGCCCCACTGGATCGAGCCTTCCCCCACCGGCATCTACGTCCGCCCGGCCGATGCCTGGATCGATCCGTCGGTATCGGTCGATCGCGCGTTGATTACCCACGGTCATGCCGATCATGCGCGCGGCGGGCATGGCCGATGCTGGGCGACGGCGGAAACGCTGGGCATCATGGGATTGCGTTACGGCACCAGCGGCGGCACCGCGGTGGGCTATGGTGAGCGGATCAGGATCGGCGGCGCCGATATCAGTTTCGTGCCGGCCGGGCATGTGCTGGGATCGGCGCAGATATTGATCGAATATGCGGGCGAACGCGTCGTCGTGACCGGCGACTATAAGCGCCGCGCCGATCCGACCTGTCCACCGTTCGAGCCCATTCCCTGCGACATTTTCATCACCGAGGCGACATTCGGCCTGCCGGTATTCCGCCATCCGCCGATCGGGCAGGAGATCGATCGGCTGCTGGGGGCTTGCCACGACAATCCCGATCGCTGCGTGCTGGTGGGCGCCTATCCGCTGGGGAAGGCGCAACGGGTGATCCGCGAACTGCGCGATCATGGGCATGCCGATCCGATCTATATCCACGGCGCGATGGAGCGGATGTGCGATCTCTATCGCGATTTCGGGGTGGATCTGGGCGAATTGCGGCCGGCGACCGGGCTGCCGGCGAAGGCACTGCAGGGGGCGATCGTGGTGGCGCCGCCATCGGCGCTCAACGATCGCTGGTCGCGGCGGCTGCCCGATCCGATCACCGCGATGGCGTCTGGCTGGATGCGGGTGCGGCAGCGCGCGCGGCAGAAGAATGTCGAGCTGCCGCTGGTGATCTCCGACCATGCCGACTGGGACGAGCTGACCGCGACCGTGCAGGAGATCGCGCCGAGCGAGGTGTGGGTGACGCATGGGCGCGAGGAGGCGCTGGTCCATTGGTGCGGCACGCGGCAGATCCGGGCGCGGGCGCTCGAGCTGGTGGGGCGGGACGATGAGGATGACGGGTGATGGGGGCTCGTGCAGTGCTGCCCCGCCCATTCCTTCGTCATTCCCGCGAAAGCGGGAACCCACGGTTGCGGGGCATTCCCATCTCAAGCGGGTCGTTGTCCATGGGTCCCCGCTTTCGCGGGGATGACGGATGGGGTGGAGCGGTGCCTTCCCCGAAAATCTTCGATCGCGATCGTCGAGCTCACTGATGCGCGCTTTCTCGCAACTGCTCGACGGGCTCGTCTATACGCGGTCACGCAACGCCAAGCTCGCGCTGATCGCCGATTACCTGCGCTCCGCGCCCGATCCCGATCGCGGGTGGGCGCTCGCCGCGCTGACCGGGGATCTCGACCTGCCGGCGGTGAAGGCGGCGGCGATCAGGGCGATCGTAGAGGAGCGGGTTGATCCGGTGCTGTTCGCCATGAGCCGCGATTATGTCGGCGATCTCGCCGAGACTGTGGCGTTGCTGTGGCCGAAGCGGATCGATCAGCCCGCCGAGATCGATGACGGATCGCTGACGCTGGCGGTGGTGGTTGATCGGCTCTCGACGCTCGGTCGCGCGCAGGCGCCCGCGGCGATGGCGGAGATGCTCGATCATCTCGATGCGAGCGGGCGCTTCGCCTTGCTCAAGCTGGCGACCGGGGGCTTGCGGGTCGGCATATCGGCGCGGCTGGCCAAGACCGGGTTTGCGCAGGCGTTCGGGCTCGATGTCGATGCGGTCGAGGAGGTGTGGCATGCGCTGAAGGCGCCTTATGCTGATCTGTTCCGCTGGGCGCAGCATGGCGGCGAACGGCCCGATCCGGCGGGGAGGCCCTTCTTCCGGCCGTTCATGCTTGCGCATCCGCTGGAAGACACGACGGTCGACCTCACCGAATATGCCGCCGAGTGGAAATGGGACGGCATCCGCGTGCAGATCGTCGGCACCGGCGGCGAGGTGCGGCTGTACAGTCGTGCGGGCGACGATGTGACCGGCACTTTCCCCGATATCGCGGCGGCGTTCCTGGCGCATGGCGTGCTCGACGGCGAGATGCTGGTGCAGGGCGAGGCGCAGGGCGGGGCCGAGCATGGCGGTGGGGCAGCGTCGTTCAACGCGCTCCAGCAGCGATTGGGGCGCAAGAATGTGTCGGCGAAGATGCTCGCCGATTATCCGGCATTCGTGCGGCTCTACGACATATTGTTCGACGGCGACGAGGATCTGCGCGAGCTGCCATGGACCGAAAGGCGCGCGCGGCTGGAGGCATTTGCGGGCGCGCTCGACCGCAAGCGGTTCGATGTGTCGGCGATCATCCCGGCGCGCGATTTCGACGACCTCGCCGAGCGGCGCGCGGGTGCGCGGGATGCGGCGATCGAGGGGGTGATGCTCAAGCGGCGCGACAGCCTCTATGTGCCGGGGCGGCGCACCGGCCTCTGGTACAAATGGAAGCGCGATCCGCTGACCGTCGACTGCGTGATGATGTATGCGCAGCGCGGGCATGGAAAGCGATCGAGCTTCTATTCGGATTATACCTTCGGCTGCTGGTCCGAAGAGGGCGAGTTGCTGCCGGTCGCGAAGGCCTATTCGGGGTTTACCGACGAGGAACTGAAGTGGCTCGACGGCTTCGTGCGCAACCACACCGTCGGCCGGTTCGGGCCGGTGCGCGAGGTGGAGAAGACGTTGGTGGTCGAACTGGCGTTCGACAGCATCCATGAGAGCAAGCGCCACAAATCGGGGGTGGCGATGCGTTTCCCGCGGATCGTGCGGATCCGGCGCGACAAGCCGGCGGCGGAGGCGGATCGGATATCGGGGCTGCGCAAGCTCATCGTTTAGCGCGGGCAGGCGCGAGGGGTCTTAACGCGGTACTGCATCCGAAACGGATATGATTCCCCCGGTGCCGCCGCGCGCCGATATTGCTCCGGGCGGACGGCGTTATACAAGGATGCCGATCACCGGATAAAGCGGGGGAGGGAGCATGTTCGGTAAAACCATGGTGGTGGCGTTGCTGTGGGCGGCGCTGCCGTCGGTCGCGATCGGCCAGGATCGCGGGCGCGACAATTATGATCCGTCGTCGATAACCGGAACCGATGAGGAGCAGCTTCAGGAGATGACGTCCTTATACGATGCCGTCTGCCTCAAGGCGTTTCCCCAGGACGGTCAGGTCGAGGCGATGATGAAGGTGCGCGGAGCGGTTCCGATGACGGAGGCCGATGTCGCCAGCTATCTGCATGACGATGCGGGTGTGGGCTGGGTCCTGGTCGGCAAAGCCGCGACGTTCAGGGTGTTGATCGAGCATCCGCCTTATCATGCCTGCTCGGTCCGCAGCGTGACGCGGACCGGTTTCTCGGGTCTCTCGACTTATACGTCGCTGGTCGAGCGCGAATTGAAGTCCTGGCCCCGGCACGAGACGATTGCGCCGCAGAGCTTCGTGGTGCGCGGCGTGCAGACCGAGATGCGCGGCGAGGGCAGGCTCAGGGACGATGGGCAGACCGAATGCCTGTTGCTGGGATTGGGCCGGGTCGTCGATCCGGCGCTCGCATCCCGTCTGCCCGGCATCGAGGTCCGATTCGTCCATCAGTTCGTCATCCCGGCCAAACGCGGGACAACCTGATCTTCGGCGCGCGCGTCGGGCGAAAATAATATCCAGCGAAGATCCAAGTTTAGCTCCCCGCCGGGCCATCTGCGTCCGGATTGGCTCCGAAATCCGGTTAACAGGCCGAAATAATCGAGCATAGCATTGGCCAGCACGAGTCAGGACGGGGGCCGGGTATGGTGGATTTCATTGGCGGTCCGGGAAATGACCGCATCTTTTCGGATGGCGGCGGGTCGATTGATGGCGGCGGGGGCATCGATACGCTGAACCTCGACCTGTCGGGCGCGTCTGCCGGCGCGGTACTTGATCTGACCGGTGCCTTTTCAGGCAGCACGTCGACGCTGAACGGTCACACGATCACCGGCATCGAACAATATGTGCAGATCATCGGCACGCCGTTCGACGATATGATCACCGTCGGCGATGCATCGCAGGGCTATGACGGCACGATCACCTATGACGGCAATCCCGGCGTCTATGGCGGCGACGGCAATGATACGCTGATCGGCGGCGCGGCGGGCAATTATCTGTTCGGCGGCACCGGCAACGACACGCTGATGGGCGGCGATGGCAGCGACTATCTCGATGGCGGTACCGGCATCAACCATCTCGATGGCGGCGATGGGCGCGACTATGCCTATATCGATCTCGGCGGAACCGCGGGCAATATCAATCTGGTGATCGGGAGCACTCCCGATGCGGTCTATACAGAAACGGTGAACGGCATCGCCGCCAGCAGCTTCGCCAATATCGAAGCCGGCGAGATCATCGGCAGTTCGGGCAACGATGTGCTCGGCGTGCGCCTCGCCGGCGTAGCATCGTGGGGATTTATCGGTGCGGGCGGCAATGATACGCTCGTCGTCGATTTTGGCGCTTCGGCGGTGACCGCCAGCACCAATGTCGGCGTAAATGCGATTACCCACAGCCTGGCCGGGGATAGCGGCACGATCAGCTATGACGGCTTCCAGCATCTGATCTTCACCGCCGGTTCGGGCGGTGGCACGATCACCGGCTTTGTGGGTAGCGATACGCTGACCAGCGGCGCCGGCAACGATCTCTTCGACGGGGCCGGCGGCATCGATACGGCGAGCTATGCCAATGCGGGTTCCGGCGTCACCGTGTCGCTGGCGATCACGGCCGCGCAGGATACGATCGGCGATGGCACCGATACGCTGGCCAATATCGAGAATCTTACGGGTTCGGCTTTCGGCGATACGCTGACCGGCGATGCCGGCAACAATGTGTTGAACGGCGGCGCGGGGGACGACGTACTGCAGGGCGGGCTGGGCGAGGACGTGCTGAACGGCGGCGACGGTTTCGACTATGCCTCATTTGCGGATGCCACTGCCGCGGTGCGCGCCTCGCTGGCGATCACCACCAGTCAGCAGACGCTGGTCGGGCACGATACATTTATCTCGATCGAGGGCATCATCGGATCGGCTTTCGGCGACATTCTGACCGGCAATGACGGCGACAACATCATCAATGGCGGCGCCGGCAACGATACGATCCGCGCCGGCGCCGGCAACGATCTGCTGATCGGCGGCGCTGGCAGCGACATATTGGACGGCGGTGATGGCATCGACACGGCGAGCTACGCCGACGATCTCGCGGGCGTCACCGTGTCGCTGGCGATCGGTGGCCTGCAGCATACGATCGGCAGCAAGAACGATACGTTGATCAGCATCGAGAATCTCAAGGGCTCGGCCCATGACGACCATCTGACCGGCGACGCCGGCGCCAATGCGATCGATGGCGGCGATGGCAACGACGTGATCGAAGGCGGTGGCGGCAACGATATCCTCTCGGGCGGGCTGGGTCTCGACACGCTGAGCTACGCGCATGCGGATGCCGGCGTCAGCGTGTCGCTCGCTCTATCGGGGATCCAGAGCACGATCGGGGCGGGATCGGACGTGGTCTCGGGCTTCGAAAATCTCACCGGCTCGGCCTTCGCGGACATGCTCAGCGGCGACGACGACGCCAATGTCATCACGGGCGGCGCGGGTGACGATCATATCTTCGCGGCCGGCGGCGACGACTTCATCCATGCCGGCCTGGGCAACGACATGATCGACGGTGGTGCCGGCTATGACATGTTGGTGTATGACGATGCGACGAGCGCAATTGTGCTCTCACTGGCAACCGGTACGGCCACGGGCGGGGGCGGCAGCGACAGCTTCAACGGCATCGAGGGCGCGATCGGATCGCGGTTCAGCGACACGTTGACCGGCGACGCGGGCGCGAACACGATCTCGGGCATGCAGGGCAATGACGTGATCACCGGCGGCGGCGGCGCGGATATCCTGACCGGCGGGAGCGGCGGCGACCGCTTCGTCCTGACCCACGCGAGCGACAGCGCGGTCGGCGCCGACGATGTCATCACCGACTTCAGTTCCGCCGAGCACGACCGGATCGATCTGCGCCTGCTGCCCGGCAAGTTCACCTTCATCGGCGACAGTGCGTTCGACGGCCACGCCGGCGAGGTGCATTACACGACCAGCGGATCGGATCTGCTGGTCAGCGGCGACATCGACGGCGACGGCCATGCCGATTTCGAGATCAAGCTGATCGGCATTCAGGATATCGAGGCGCACGACTTCTTTGTGTGACGCCGCAAGCGTGCGCCCGCCCCAATCGCCTGGTCCGCTGGCAATCCGCCCTCAGCTGGTCGGTGATGACGCGTCCGTTGGCGCCGTTCCGGCTTCGGCGGCGATGTCGCGGCCGCAATGCTTGCACACCAAGGCTTCGGACTTGATCAGCTCGGCGCAGTAAGGGCACTTCTTCGCGCTGCCCTGTGCCACTTCGGCAGCTTCCTTCCTCGCGGTGTTGCCCATGAACAGGGTGATGATGACCCCGATCGGGCCGAGCAGAAATGCCACGAAGAAGCCGGCAATCGCGCTGCCGCCTTTGCTCGATGCAATGATGGCGCCCAAGATCCCGCAGAGCAGCCAGAGTGCAATGATACCGCCCATATGTTCCCCCGAACCAACGCGACGAACAGATTATCATCAATCGGGCAGCCGTCCATAGTTGGCGGCCATTGGGAACATCCTGAGCGGCCGCGCTTTGACTCGGCATATTTCTTCGCATGAGGATTTCATCATGGCCGCGCGCGCATATTGGCAGGGGCAGATCAGGCTCGCGCTCGTCTCGATTCCGGTCGAGATCTACAGCGCGACCAGCAGCACCGCCGAGGTCAGCTTCCGGCAGATCCACGAGCCGTCGGGCAAGCCCGTCAAATATGAAAAGGTCGTGCCGGGGATCGGTCCGATCGACGTCGACGAGATCGTGAAGGGTTATGAGGTCGAGAAGGGCAGCTATGTGCTGCTTGAGCAGGACGAGATCGATGCGGTCAAGCTGGAGAGCAAGCGGACGCTGGAGCTGACCCAGTTCGTTGACGCGCACGAGATCGACGTGCTCTATTACGAGAAGCCCTATTTCGTGGTGCCGGCCGACGAACTGGCCGAACAGGCGTTCATCGTGCTGCGCGAGGCGCTGCGGCGGACCGGCAAGGTGGGGCTGGGGCAGCTGGCGATGCGCGGGCGCGAATATGTCGTCAGCCTGAAGCCGTGCGGGCGCGGCATGGTACTGGAGACGCTGCGCTATGCCGACGAGGTGAAGAAGGCGCAGGGCTATTTTCGCGATATTCCCGACGAGACGCCCGATCCGGACCTGCTCGATCTTGCCGAGACCCTGATCACCAAGAAGACCGCGCCGTTCGACGCGCATGAATTTCACGATCGCTATGTCGATGCGTTGAAGGGGCTGATCGCGAAGAAGCAGAAGGCGAAGGGCAAGAAGATCCTCGAGGATGTCGAGGAGGAGCCTTCGGGATCGAAGCGCGGCAACGTCATCGACCTGATGGCGGCCTTGCGCAAATCGGTGGAAGGCGGCGCCCCGGCCAAAGCCGCGCCCGCCAAGGCCAAGGCGCCGGCGAAGAAGGCGCCGGCACGCAAACGGGCCTGATCGATGGCGGATCTGGCCGAATATCATCGCAAGCGCGACTTTGCGAAGACCGCCGAGCCCGCGGGGAAGGTGGGCAAGGGCGCGGGCAACCGCTTCATCGTGCAGAAGCATGATGCGACCCGGCTGCATTACGACTTTCGCCTCGAGGCCGACGGCGTGCTGAAAAGCTGGGCGGTGACGCGCGGGCCGAGCCTCAATCCCGAAGACCGGCGGCTGGCGGTGCGCACCGAGGATCATCCGCTGTCTTATGCCGATTTCGAGGGGACGATCCCGGCAAAGGAATATGGCGGCGGCACAGTCATGCTGTGGGACAGCGGCATCTGGGCGCCCGTCGAAGGCAAAAGCGCGAAGGATATCGACAAGGGGCATCTGCACTTCACGCTGGATGGGAAGCGCATGCGGGGCGAGTGGCTGCTCGTGCGGATGAAGGGCAAGCCCGGCGAGGCCCGGGAGAACTGGCTGCTGCGCAAGATCGATGATAAGGAAGCCGGCGGCAGCGACGATCTGGTCGCGCGCGAACTGACGAGCGTGAAGACCGGCCGCACGATGGCCGAGATCGCCGCCGACAAGGCCGGCGAAACCCCGCTTGCGGGCAAGAAGGGCAAGGCGTTCGACCAAGCGATGGCCGAAGCCGATGGCCATACGAAGCGTAAGGTGAAACGGGTGCGTTCGGCCAGGCCGCCGGCCTTTCATGCGCCGCAACTGGCGACTCTGGTCGATCACGTGCCGGCCGGAAATCAATGGCTGCACGAAATCAAGTTCGACGGCTATCGCGCGATGATCGCGGCGGCCGGCAGCACCGTGACGATATACACCCGCTCGGGGCTCGACTGGACCGATAAATTTTCCGAAATCGCCGACCGGATCGCCGCGCTCGATCTGCCGCCGGCGCTGATCGACGGCGAGATCGTCAAGCTCGATGGTGACGGCAATCCGAACTTCTCCGCGTTGCAGAAGGCGATCAAATCCGAAGGCAGCGCGGGCGGCCTGACGTTGTTCGCGTTCGATCTGCTTTCGGCCGATGGCGAGGATCTGACCGCGCGGCCGAATATCGAGCGCAAGGAACGGCTGGCGGCGCTGTTGCCACCGGACGATCCGGTGATCCGCGTTTCGGATCATGTGATCGGTGCCGGTGAGAAATTGTTCGATGCGATGTGCAAGGCCGGGCAGGAAGGCATCATCAGCAAGAAGGCCGACGCGCCCTATCGCGGCACGCGCACCAATGCCTGGCTCAAGGTGAAGTGCACGCGGCGGCAGGAATTCGTGATCATCGGCTGGAGCGCCAGCAGCGCGAAGAGCCGCCGGTTCCGGTCGCTGCTGCTCGGGCAGGTTCGCGACGGCAAACTGGTTTATGCCGGCAAGGTCGGCACCGGCTTTGACGGCGACACGATCGACATGCTGGCCGATCTGTTCGCCGTCCGTGCGCAGGACTCGCCGGCGGCGCTGGTTCCGAGGCCGGAGGCCCGCGGCGCGCACTGGATAAAGCCCGACCTGGTCGCCGAAATCGCCTTTGCCGAATATACGGCCGACGATGTTCTGCGCCATGCGAGCTTCATCGCGCTGCGGAGCGACAAAAAGGCGGAGGATGTCCTGCGCGAAGTGCCCAAGCCTGTCGAGGCCGCCGAGTCGGCATTCCGGATCACCCATCGCGATCGCGTGATTTTTCCGGAATCGAAGGCGACCAAGGGCGATCTCGCCGATTATTATCAGAAGATCGGTCCGCTGATGCTGCCATGGGCGGCGGGGCGCCCGCTCAGCCTGGTACGCTGCCCACAAGGGCGCGCGCGGCAATGCTTCTTCCAGAAGCACGACGCCGGCACATTCGGCGAGCATGTCGCGCATATCCCGATCGTCGAGAAGGACGGCCATAAGGAAGATTATATCTATGTCCGAACCGTCGAAGGCCTGCTCGCCTGCGTCCAGATGGGGACGATCGAGTTTCACGGCTGGGGCGCGCGGATCGAGGATGTCGAAAAGCCGGATCGGATGATCTTCGATCTCGATCCCGATATCGACCTCGATTTCGCCGATGTGCGGAAGGCGGCACACGATATTCGCGCCGCTTTGTCCGATATCGGCCTGATCAGCTTCGCGATGCTTTCCGGCGGCAAGGGCATCCATGTGGTGGTGCCGCTCACGCCCGACGCCGATTGGGACGCTGTAAAGGATTTTGCCCGCCGTTTCTCGCTCGCGCTCGCACAGGCCGAGCCCGAACGGTTCGTCGCGACGATGTCGAAGGCGAAGCGGAAGGGGCGGATCTTCCTTGACTGGCTGCGCAACCAGCGCGGCGCGACCGCGGTGATGCCCTATGGCGTGCGAGCGCGCGAGCAGGCGCCGGTCGCCGCGCCTGTGACGTGGGACGAACTGGACGGGTTCGACAAGGCCAGCGCGTTCACGATCGCCGATGCGGGCAGATTGATCGAACGGGCGGGATCGAAGGCGCTGCGCGGCTGGGGCGTCGCGGCCCAGCATCTGCCGGATGTGTGATCTCGCGTAACCGCTCTGCTCGACCGCGTTAATCACTTTTGCGACATCGACGGGTCCCCGCTCGGTAATCCGAATGGTCCGCTGTGGACCTTCATCAGCGAGGAGGTGTGACCCTAGTTTGCGAGGCGGGCGATGATCAGATCGAGCAGGGCACGGAGGCGCGCGAGGCGGCGCATGTCGCGATGATAGCCTAGCCACGTCTCGCGCGATGGCGGGTCCTCGCCCAGATCGATGCGTTCGATCCCGGCGATCGGGTCGGCCAGCGGACGCGGCAGCACGGCGAGGCCCGTGCCCAATTCGCAGAGTGCCGCTTGCACCTCGCGATTGTTGCTGCGCGAAACGATATGCGCCTTCGGTAATATTCGTGTGATCCAGACAACGTCGGGCATGCCTCCGAACGCGTTATCCATCAGTACGAGGGGACAGCCGCGTCCGTCGCCCGGCTTCGGGTGTGGGCTGCCGACCTTGGCGTAAACACCATATTCGATCCGCGCCAAGCGGCGCGAGACGACTTCGGGTTCGTCGAACGGCATGATCCGGAATGCCAGATCGGCTTCCCGTCGCGGCAGGCTGTAGAGTCTTGGATCGGTGAGCAATTCGACCACGACACGCGGCTGGATCTGCGCGAACTCGGCGAGCACGGGTGCCACCATTTTCACGCCGAACCAGTCGGAGCACGAGACACGCAGCAACCCTTCCAGCGATCGATCGGCGCCCGCGAGTTCGCGTCGGAGTGCCAGTGCTTCCTCTTCCATGCGCTCGGCATGACCGAGCATCGCCTGCCCCTCGTCGGTGAGTACGAAACCGTCGCGCGTCCGCTGAAACAGGGTTTGCCCCACCGCTGCCTCCAGCGCTCGCAATCGACGGCCCATGGTTGGCTGCGTCTGGCCCAGCCGACGTGCGGCTGCGCCGAGCGAACCATCGCGGGCGATCGCCAGGAAAATAGGAAGGTCGCTCCAGTCCATTGCAGATCCAAATATAAATGCATGGATATCATACCGATATCTTCAATTTCATTCAATAATGTTTGGGTCCATCTCAATGGTCGAGCAGGAGACACATTATGACCGCCCAGCCGACCATGAAAGCACTTACCCTCGATCATTATGACGCACCGTTCCGTGTACGCGAGATCGCCCGCCCCGCCCCGAAGTCGGGCGAAGTGCTCGTCCGCATCCATGCGAGCGGCGTCAATCCGCTCGATACGAAGATCCGGTCCGGCGCCGCTGCCCATGCCCGCCATCCGCTTCCCAATATCCTTGGCATCGACATGGCCGGCACGGTGGAATCGGTTGGGCCCGGCGTCAGCGCCTTTCGTCCCGGCGACGAAGTCTATGGCATGACGGGCGGCGTTGGCGGCATCCAGGGTTCGCTGGCGCAATATGCCGCGGTTGATGCCGATCTGCTGGCACGCAAGCCCGCCAATCTAACAATGCGCGAGGCAGCCAGCCTCCCGCTCGTCGTAATCACCGCCTGGGAAGGCTTGGTCGATCGCGCCCATGTCAGGCCTGGCATGAAGGTCCTGATACAGGGTGGTGCAGGCGGCGTCGGGCGGGTCGCCGTCCAGATTGCTTCGGCTTTGGGCGCTGAGGTCTTCGCGACCGATCGCAGCGGCCGCGTGGCAGACATTGAGCGGGTCGGCGCCACCTTCGTCGATCCTGCCCTGCCCACGGAGGAACAGATTGCCCTCCATGCTGGCGGCATTGGCTTCGACCTGGTCTATGATACGGTTGGCGGCCCCGTGCTTGATGCGGCGTTCAACCTTATCGGTCGTTTCGGTCACGTGGTGAGCTGTCTTGGTTGGGGTACGCATGCCCTCGCGCCGCTATCGTTCAAGAGCGGCACCTATTCGGGGGTGTTCACACTGTTGCCGTTGCTCACCGGTATTGGGCGCGCGCGTCATGGCGAAATATTAGGCGAAGCGACACGGTTGATCGAGGCGGGAAAGCTGATCCCCAAGGTCGATCCGCGCGCGTTCTCACTTGCCGACGCCGAGGCTGCTCACGGCGCGATCACCGACGGCACGGCAACCGGAAAGCTCGTCGTCAGCATCATCTGAGAGTCCGACCTGGGAGCCAAAAGCTGGGTAATTCCTGGACGACGCGATCGCCATTCCACCGGTGCAACGGCTTGAACCCCTTTCGCGCGGCCGCGTTCTTCCTCCGACACAGGAGGCGATGATGATCGACCAGCAGCAGCCGATGATCCATGAAGATGATCTTCCCGGCCATGAAAGCGGGCTGGAGCCGAAACCTGAATGGGAGCCGCGTTTCCCCGGATCGGGTCGGCTCACCGGCAAGGTCGCGCTGATCACCGGCGCGGACAGCGGGATCGGTCGCGCGGTGGCGGCGCTTTTTGCGCGCGAGGGCGCGGACATAGCGATCCTCTATCTGTGCGAGCATGACGATGCCGAGATGACGCGTCAGATCGTGATCGGCGAAGGCCGGCGCGCGATCGCGATCGCGGGAGACGTCGGCGACAAGGGATTCTGCGATCGTGCGGTGGCGGAAGTGATTGCCCGGTTCGGCAGGCTCGACATTCTCGTCAACAATGCCGGCGAACAGCATCCCGACCAGGACATCACCGACATTTCCGAGGAGCAGTTGCGGCGCACGTTCCAGACCAACATCTTCGGCATGTTCTTCATCACGCAGGCGGCTCGCCCGCACCTTGGCGCGGGTGCGGCGATCGTCAACTGCACGTCGGTGACGATGTACGAGGGGAGCAAGGAACTCCTCGATTATTCGAGCACCAAAGGTGCGATCACGGCCTTCACGCGCTCGCTTTCGGAAAATCTGGTCGACAAGGGCATTCGGGTCAATGCGGTGGCGCCGGGACCGATCTGGACGCCGCTCAATCCCTCGGGTGGTGCGAGCGACGAAAAGCTCAAAAGCTTCGGCAAACATACGCCGATGGGCCGGCCGGGCCAGCCCAATGAGGTGGCGCCGGCGTTCCTGTTTCTGGCCTGTTCGGATTCGAGCTACATGTCGGGGCAGGTGCTGCACCCGAATGGTGGAACGATCGTTAACGGATAGGCGACGGTGCGGCGCCCCTTGTCGCATCCCCGGCAATCGCGATAGAGGCAGGCATCGTTTTATCGGGGGTGTCTGATGTCGCTTGTCCAAACCGAAGTTCGCGGATCGATCGCGATCCTGACGCTGAGCCGGCCGGCGGCGATGAACGCACTCGGGCAGGAAGGGGACGGTGCGGAGATCGAGGCGGCGTGCGCGCGGCTGAACGGCGATCGCGCGATCCGTTGCGCGATCCTGACCGGCGAGGGCAAGGCTTTCTCGGCCGGCGGCGACGTCAAGGCGATGCAGGAGCGGACCGGCAATTTCGCCGGATCGGGCATCGATCTGCGCGACAATTATCGCACCAACATCCACCGCGGGCTGCGGGCCCTATATAACCTCGAAATCCCGCTGATCGCCGCGGTGAACGGCGCCGCGATCGGCCTCGGCTGCGACGTGGCGTGCGTGGCCGACGTGCGGATCGCATCGGATCGCGCGAAGTTCGGCGTGACCTTCCTCAAGCTCGGGCTCGTCCCGGGGGATGGCGGCACCTGGCTGCTGCCGCGCGTGATCGGGATGAGCCGGGCGGCCGAACTCTTCTACACCGGCGGCGTGATCGATGCCGCCACGGCCTGCGAATGGGGGCTGGTCAGCCGGGTCGTGCCGGGCGAGATGCTGATGGACGAGGCGATCGCGCTGGCCGAAGCGATGGCGGCTCAGCCGCCGCATTCGCTGCGGCTGACCAAGTCGATGCTGCGCCAGGGACAGACGATCACCTATGACACCGCGCTGGAACTCGCCGCCGCCACGCAGGCGCTGTCGCATCTGACCGAGGATCACCGGGAGGGCGTGGACGCGCTGATCGAGAAACGGGCGCCGATATTTCAGGGGCGCTGAGGCGAGCCTGCCCGGCCTTATTGCATCCCGCTCGTCGGGCCGGCCTGTATCGCCCCAGCGGCATTTGACGGTAAGCTTCGGTCATTCCGCGCCGCCCGCGACGCTGTCCGAGCGGAACGACTGCCATTTTTCGTGAGAGAATTCCGTAATGGCAGCTATTGGTATGCGATGAGGTTGTCGCGATCATCTATAGGACCGTAGGTTTTCCTTGAGCTCACTATAACTCGTTACGGTATAAACTCGTATTAAATAAAAATGCCACATTGATCAGGAATTGTGCGGAGGCGTACAATAAAATTTAATCTTTCGTGAACCGAGTCTGATTACGTAATTCTCCCGGGAAGACGAGGTTTGCGGGAGCGCTTGAGATGTCGGATACGGGAATAAATCTGAACGAAGATCTGACATTTTTTGATCTTGAAGGCTCTCATCACGAAGCCTTCGCGGACATCGCCAAAATCGTGGACCGTCATGCACCCGACGCATTGGATGCGTTTTACCGCAAAGTGGCCCAAACGCCGGCAGCCGCCAACCATTTTGGCTCGCCCCAAATCATACAGCATGCGCGCGAGAAACAGCTCCGCCACTGGCAGTTGCTGTTCGCCAATCCGATCGATGATCGCTACCAGGATCGCGCCACCACCATCGGCAAGGTGCATGCGCGCATCGGGCTCGATACAAAGCTGTATTTCGGTGCCTATGCCCAGATACTGGGACATATGGTGCAGGCGATGATGGCAGGATCTTCAATGGGCCGGATGCCTGGCGGAAAGCGGCTTACGCGTGCGCTATCAACCCTCGTCAAAACCGCGCTGCTTGACATGGATATCGCTGTCACGACGATTTTCCAGACGCGCGATGACGAACAGAAGATGGTGCTGGATAAAGTCGGCGAAGCATTGATCGCTGTAGCGGCAGGCGATCTGACCGTGCGGCTGACCGACCTCCCGAAGACCTATCAGCAGCTTGGCCTGGATTTTGAGAGGGCAGTTGCCGCGCTGGGCGCCGCTCTTGATGAAGTCACCGATACGGCAGGGAGCATCCGTACGGGCTCAAGCGAAATTTCAACGGCGGCGAACGAGCTGGCGCAGCGGACCGAACAGCAGGCCGGGGCGCTTCAGGAAGCCTCGAGCGCAATGCAGCAACTCACGAATTCGGTACGATCCACCGCCGACGGCGCCGCAGCCGTCAGCTCTACTGTCGACGAAACGCGCCGCGAGGCGACCACCGGCGGCCAGGTCGTCGGCGAAGCCGTGGCGGCAATGGAACTGATCGAAAAGGGCTCGCAGGAGATCGGCAATATTATCGGGATCATTGACGGGATCGCTTTTCAAACCAATCTTCTGGCCTTGAATGCCGGTGTCGAAGCCGCACGCGCAGGTGATGCCGGACGGGGATTCGCGGTCGTCGCCAATGAGGTCCGGGCGCTTGCCCAGCGCTCGGCCGATGCGGCGAAGGACATCAAGCAATTGATCGGCGACAGTTCGCGACAGGTCGAGTCCGGCGTTCGTCTCGTGGCGGAAACGGGCGACGTGCTGAACAGGATCGGGCAGCAAGTCACTGAAGTGGCCGAACGGATCCAAAAGATCGCCAGGACCACGCAAGAACAGGCAACGGGCATTCAGCAGGTCAACACTGTGGTGGCTTCGATGGATGCCACGACCCAGCAAAATGCGGCCATGGTCGAGGAATCCTCGGCGGCGTCGCGCAGCCTGGTCAACGAAGCGGAGCAATTGACCGACCTTGTCGACAAGTTTCGTACCGGGCGGCCACCGGAAGTGCGGTCCGCCGCGGTGCGTGTCGCGCGATCTCAGCCGCGCGCATCGTTTTCAAAAGGGCTATCCGCATTGAAACTCGTCAAGCCGGAAGATGAGTGGGAGAGCTTCTGACCATCCTGACGCCAGAACCAGGCACCGCGCGAATCGTGACCCCAGTGATCGACGATTATCTGGAAACCCGATTCGCCGCCTCTAAACCTCGGCCCAGCGCCGCAGCAGATTGTGATAGACGCCCGTCAGCCGGATGATCGCCGGATCGGCCTGTCCGCGATCGGCGGCGATCGTCTGGATTGCGCTGTCGAGGTCGAACAAGGTCGATCGCGCGCCATCGTCGCGGACCATGCTCTGGATCCAGAAGAACGAACAGAGACGCGCGCCCCGCGTCACCGGCTGGACGCGGTGCAGGCTGGAGGCGGGGTAGAGCAGCATGTCGCCGGCCGGCAGTTTCACCGCATGCGTGCCGAGATGATCGTCGACCACGAGTTCGCCGCCATCATAATCGCCCGGATCGGTGAGGAAGAGGGTCGCCGAGAGATCGGATCGTATGCGGAAATCGCTGCCGCGCCGGATGCGGATCGCATTGTCGACATGGGTATCGAACGCCTCGCCCTCGCCATAAAGGTTGAACAAGGGCGGATAGACCTTGAGCGGCAATGCGGCGGCAACGAACAGGGGCGAATGGCTGAGCGCATCGAGGATGAGGTTGCCGGCCTCGCGCGCGGCGGCGCCGTCCTCGGGCAATTGCCGGTTGCGCTTGGCGAGCGCCGACTGGTGCCCCGACGTTTCATTGCCGTCCGTCCAGTCGGCCGTGTCGATCAGCGCCCGGCAGCGCGCGAGGCTGCCCGGATCGAGCACGCCGGGAACTGCAATCATCATGGGGGGATCAGGCGTTCAGGGTGAAGGGAATCGGCATGTCGCCCGATACGGCCACGGCCTGGCCACCCCGCATCATCGGGCGCCAGCGCCAGCCCCTGACAGCGCGCAACGCGGCATTGTCGAGCCGTTCGAAGCCGCTGCTGCGGGCGATCGCAATATCGGTGACGCTGCCGTCAGGGCCGACGGTGAGGTGGAGCAGGACGGTGCCTTGTTCCTTCTTGCGCAGCGATTCGATCGGATATTTGGGCGGGTTGCCCGAAATGCGATTCTCGTCGAGGTCGACGGCCCGGGGCGGGGCGGGCGCCGCCGCGACCGGGGCGGCGATCACCACGGCTTTGGGGGCAGGGACGGGTGTGGTCACCACCGTCGCCGGCGGCGGTGCGGAAAGGGCGACGATCGGCGCCGGCGTGACGATCGTCGGCTCAACCCGGGTTGTGGCCCGGGTTTCGGGTTTCGGCGCGGCGACGGCCGGCACCGGCGGTTCGGCCATCAGGTTGACGACCAGCAATTGCGGTTTGGGCCGGGCGATGCTGATGACGTCGAACTTGATCAGCGCGATCAGCGCGACGACGTGGAAGATGGCGATAGCGGCAATGACCGCCCAGTTCGGGCGTGAACGCTCGCCATAGCCCGATCGTTCGGGCCCGGTCGGGGCTTTCGGGGCCAAAGGCGACGCCGGCCATTCGACGAAGCGGATCGCTTCGCCCTGGCCCACCATTGATCCGCCCTCATATGCGTACATTGTTTAATCGCCCCGCTCAGGCATTGTTCATGCGAGTGATTCGCTACTCCAGTTTGTATTGCAAATCAATCGCAATAGCGAATGGGGTGGAATGATCGGGTGAATGGGAGGGACTCCTCCCCATCTCGTCATCCCCGCGAAAGCGGGGACCCATGGACGGCGGCACCTACGGATTTCGGCGTGCCTTTACCGTGGGTTCCCGCTTTCGCGGGAATGACGGTTGGGGGTAGGGCACCGCATATTATGCAACAGACCGCATAATTTCTTGTCTTAGCGCCCATCGGCTTTCGCCGGGACGAACCTTTTTAGGTGCAAGCCTCTGTAAAAGAGTAATCGCCTTGTCCAACCGATCGCAGCGTTGCGGGAGACGATCTGGCTAATCACGCACGAGAATGGCTGCCGCGTCGCGCATCGCGGCGATCGGCGATCGGGCGAGCAGATCGCGGGCCTTGCCGAGAAAGGCGTCGGTCGCGGTTTCGGGGACGCGGCGCAGCCAGGCGACCGCCTCGTCGATCCGGCCGCGATCGGCCAGCAGCCGGGCATGATTGAACTGGCCACGAAAATCGCCGCCGATAGCCGCCTTTTCATACCAGGAGGCCGCGCTGTCGAGATCGTATTCGACCACCCAGCCATCCTCGTAAAAGCTGCCGATGAAGTTCATCGCCTTGGCGTTGCCCATGGCCGCCGCCTTGCGGAACAAAGCGAGCGCGGCGGGCCGATCCTCTGCCACGCCTTCGCCGAGCGTCATCAGCGTCGCCAGATTGTACATCGCCCAATCGAGCCCGCGATCGGCCGCCGCCTTATACCACTCGGCGGCGCGGGCCTTGTCGACGCCCACGCCCCAGCCGAGATCGTAGCAGCGCCCGACCATGTTGATCGCCATCACATGCTGCTGCTGCGCGGCTTTGGCGAACCAGCCCAAAGCCGCCTGCGGATCGGCGGCAATTCCGCTGCCGTCGAGCAGCATCTGGCCGTAAATCGCCTGCGCCTCGGCTATGCCGGCTTGTGCTGCCACCAGCACGAACGACGCGCGCTCTGCCGGCGGGCCGGCGAGGTGGCGGGCGACGGTGTCGGCGTCCATCGCCGATATCGCTTCGATCGTGAGCGGTTCCATCATTCGACCCTATAGAGAATAGCCCCGTCAAAAGGCATTTGGTTCTGCGGTATCATCCGAACATTCCGATCCTCCCCCGCCAGGGGGAGGTGTCAGCCGCAGGCTGACGGAGGGGGCGGACAACAACGCGCGCCGACAAGGGGCGGGACTGGTGAGCGTCAAGCAGCAGTTGATCGTCGTCCGCCCCCTCCGTCGCCTTCGGCGCCACCTCCCCCTGGCGGGGGAGGACAGAAAAGATGTTCGTCCTTCAATAACGGAAGTTCACCGTCGCGAAGGCGGAGCGGCTGGCCGCGAGGGTGGCATAATGGCTGGTGTAGGCCTGGCTGAAATAGGTCTTGTTCGTCAGGTTCTGCACGTTGACCGAAACATCCACATGATCGTTGATCTTGTAGCCGGCACGGGCATCGAAGCGCCAATAGCCGGGGATCGACCGCGCGATCGTCTTGGTGGCGGGGGTCACGGTGATGACGCCGGCCGTCGTCTGCGTCGCCGTCCGGTTGTCACCATAGCCGCCATAGACCCGGCTGACATAGAAGGCGCCGCCGCCGATCGAAAAGGCCGATGTGACCTTATAGTCGGTCCAGATCGTGAAATTATGCTTCGCCGTCTGCGGGAACCGGCGGCCGGTGTTGACCGACGGCACCGCAACCGTCGTCGCGGCAGCCGCGCCGTTTGCCGCGACTGTCAGCGCGGTGAAACCGCCGTCGGTGATCCTGGCATCGAGATAGGAGTAGCCGCCGAAGACGTTCCATTTGTCGGTGATGTTGCCGTTGAACCCCAGTTCGATACCGCGCACCCGCTTCGCGCCGATGAACTGGACGGTGCCGTCCGAGGCAATCGCGCGGCTGTTCTGGCTTTTGGTCTGGAAAATGGCGGCGTTGATCGACAGCGCGCCATCGAGCAGTTCGGCCTTGCCGCCGATCTCCATCGATTTGGTCTTTTCGACCTTGAGCGCATCATTGGCCGCGGCCTGCAGCGCGGCGACGGCGCTCGCATAGGTCGCCGCCGTGGTGGTGGTGGGCAGGGTGCCGAGGCTGTTCTGCTCCTGGCCTTCGCCGATCAGGCTGTTCGGCGGGATCGCGGCAGTGGCGTAGGAGGCATAAAAGCTCGTGTTCGGCGTCGGCTTGAAGACCGCGCCCGCCTGCCAGTTGAAAATGCCGTCGTCGCGGCGGACGATCGGCCGGTCGATCAGGAAGAACGGCAATGTCACCTTGGATTTGAAATCGTCATAACGCGCGCCGAGGTTGAGGATCAATTTGTCGGTGAGCGTGATCGAATCGAACGCATAGACCGACTTGGTATTGGCGTTGTTGATCGTATGGGTCGGCGACGCGCCCTTGGTGATCGCGGTCAATGTGCCCGCCGCGGTGTCGTTGGTGTAATTCTGCCAGGCGTCGTTCGGGTTCGGCGTGAACAGGCTCGTGCAATAGAAGCGGGCGATGGCCAGCGCCGAGCAGCGCGGGCTGATCGTCGAGCCGGTCGCCAATACATAAGCGCCGCGATCGGATTTTTCCCAGGAGAGTTCGCCGCCCACGGAGAAGCTGTGCTTGATCGATCCGGTTTCGAACGTGCCGTACAGATCGGTCTGGTTGATGATGCTGTCGGTATAGCCGAAGCGGGTATTGGCGCGCCGCCAGACCTGGCCGCCGGGCTGGCCGGTGAGATTGGCCGGATTGCCATA
Source organism: Sphingomonas sp. YR710 (assembly GCF_900101455.1). Taxonomy (GTDB): domain Bacteria; phylum Pseudomonadota; class Alphaproteobacteria; order Sphingomonadales; family Sphingomonadaceae; genus Rhizorhabdus. The sequence goes on from NZ_FMZJ01000015.1 coordinate 51,959, forward strand.
GACATTGCCTGTCGAATCGTCGGGCAGCAGGAAGATATATTCCTGATAGGTGTGGCTGTAGCGCGATGTGTTGCGCAGCTTCACCGTGCCGAAATCATGTTCGATCCGCATCGTCGCCTGATCGGTGTTGCTGTGGCGGAAATCGCGATCCTTGAGGCCGTAGAAGGTGTCGCGGCCGACATAACCGGTGGTGCCGCTGGCGGTCGTCACCTTGCCGAGCGCGGGCTGCGACAATGTATAGCCATTGGGTGCGTTGCAGACCGTCGTCGAGCAGGCGTAGAGATAGGGTATGCCACTGTCGGGCAGCTCGTTCGTGTGCAGATGATAATAAGCCAGCGTCAGCCTGGTCTTGCTGTTCATGCCGATCGTCACCGACGGCGCGATCCCCCAGCGCTTCTGGAAGATGGCATCGCGCCCTGCGATATCCTGATCATGCCACGCACCGTTCACGCGGAAGGCGATGCTGTCGCTTAGCCGATAGTTCACATCGCCGGTCAGACGCTTGTAATCGGCGGTGCCATAGCTGCCTGATCCGGCGATGAACGTCTCGCGCTCCGGCAGCTTGGAGATGACATTCAGCGAACCGCCGGCGCTGCCGCGCCCGCCCAAGGTCGAATCGGAACCGCGCACGATCTGGATCTGCTCGACGGCGAATACCTCACGGGTCTGTGCGCCGATGTCGCGGACGCCGTCGAGATAGGTCGAACCCTGGCTGTCGAACCCGCGAATGAAGGGCCGATCGCCGATCGGGTTGCCGCCCTCGGCCGCGCCGAAGGTGATGCCGGGCACGGTCCGCAGCGCATCGACCAAAGTGGCCGAGCCGGTATCCTTGATGATCTGCTTGTCGACGACGACGATCGATCGCGGCGTATCGAGCAAGGGCGCGACCGCCTTGGGGGATTCGATGCGCTCGGCTTTATATCCTTCATCGGTGATGGCGGTTCCGGTGACGGTGACGCCCTTGAACGTCTTGGGGGCGTCGGCCGACGCAGCTTCGTTGCTCTGCGCGGCGGCCGGCGCCGAGGCGATGAAGCCAACGCAGCCGAGTGCCAGAAAGGCGGGGTGCGTTCGGGTGGCGATCCTGGGATCGGGCTGTGGCATGGATTTTTCCCCTCTTTAGTCAGGATATGGAAGGCGCTGCGATCTTTGACGTGTGACGCTATTGATAATCAGTCGCAAGATAGTCAACGATTTTTGCATGTGCGTCGCATTTAGTTGTGGGGATATCTCCAAAACGGCTCAAAAATGAATCCTGGGCCGTTGCAACCGGGCGCCGATCATCGCCGTAGCTGTGGGCGCATCCCCCGAAGGCGATGTGAGGAAGAGGAAATTCAGATGATCAAGACCATGTTCCGCTCGGCGCTTGCCGCCACCGCACTCTCGCTGGTGGCGCCCGCTGCCTTTGCCAATCCGATGGTTGGCGGCGCGGCCATGTATCCGACGAAGACCATCGTCGATAATGCCGTCAATTCAAAGGATCATACGACCCTGGTTGCCGCGGTGAGAGCCGCCGACCTCGTCGGCACGCTGTCGAGCCCCGGGCCGTTCACCGTTTTCGCGCCCACCAATGCCGCATTCGCGAAGCTGCCGGCCGGCACGGTCGAAACGCTCGTCAAGCCGGAAAACAGGGGCACGCTGACGACGATTCTGACCTACCATGTGGTTGCCGGCACGATGACGTCGCAGTCGATCGCTGCCGCGATCAAGGCGGGCGGCGGCAAGGCTGAACTCACCACCGTGCAGGGTGAAAAGCTCACCGCCTGGATGAAGGGCGACAAGTTGGTGCTCACCGATGCCAAGGGCGGCAATTCGATGGTGACGATCGCCGACGTGATGCAATCGAACGGCGTGATCCACGTCGTCGATACTGTCCTGATGCCGTAATCTGCGAACATCGGCCGGGCGATGCACCGGCCGATGACCAGTAGCTTCGCGTTTCATCCGCCAGCCGAACGCAGGCGGGCCTGACGGATGGTTGGGGGAGCGGGGCTGTTCTCAGAACAGTCCCGCTATCCAGTAGAATGCGGCGGCGATCAAAGCCGCCGCCGGCAAGGTCACCACCCAGGCGATGACGATGCTGCTGGCGACATTCCAGCGCACCGCCGCCAGTCGGCGGGACGCGCCGACGCCGACGATCGCGCCGGTGATGGTGTGGGTCGTCGATACCGGGATGCCGAGCCAGTTTGCCGCGAACAGGGTGATCGCGCCGCCGGTTTCCGCGCAGAAGCCCTGTGCCGGCGTGAGCCGGGTGATCTTCGATCCCATCGTGTGCACGATCCGCCAGCCGCCGAACAACGTGCCCAGCCCCATCGCCGCCTGACAGGCGATCACGACCCAGAACGGCACATGGAAGCTGCCGCCCAGCCGGTGCTGCGAATAAAGCAGGACGGCGATGATCCCCATCGTCTTCTGCGCGTCATTGCCGCCATGGCCGAGCGAGTAGAGCGAGGCGGAGACGAACTGCAGCTTGCGGAAGCGCCGGTCGGCGGCCTTTGGCGTCGAGCGGACGAACAACCAGCTGGTACCCAGCACGAGGAACAGCGCGAGCACCAGCCCGAAGGCCGGGGACAGTATGATCGCCGCCGTCGTCTTGATCACCCCTGCCCAGATCACCGCCGACAGGCCGGCCTTGGCGATACCGGCGCCGAGCAGGCCGCCGATCAGAGCATGGCTGCTGCTCGAAGGGATGCCGAGCATCCAGGTGATGATGTTCCAGCAGATCGCGCCCATCAATGCGCCGAAGATCACCTGCGCATCGACGATATTGGCATCGACGATGCCCTTGCCCACGGTTTCGGCGACATGCAGCCCGAAGAACAGGAAGGCCACGAAGTTGAAGAAGGCCGCCCAGAATACTGCATATTGCGGCTTGAGGACGCGCGTTGACACGATCGTCGCGATCGAATTGGCCGCGTCGTGCAGGCCGTTCAGAAAGTCGAACGCGAGCGCGATGGCGATCAGACCGATCAGCATCGGCAAACTCAGAATGGCGCTCATTGAATAGTTCCCGGGCCGTCAGGCGTGATCGAGCACAAGGCCCTGGATTTCGTTGGCGACGTCTTCGAACCGGTCGGTGACCTTCTCGAGGTGGCCATAGACTTCGCGGCCGATGATGAAGGTCATCGGGTTCTGCCCGGCCTGCGCCTTGAACAACGCCTTCAGGCCGGCGTCGTGAATGTCGTCGGCATGGCCCTCCAGCTTGACGATCCGCTCGGTCAGTTCGTGCAGCCGTGCGCTGTTCCGGTCGAGCGAGCGCAGCAGTGGCATCGCATCGGCGGTGATCCGCGCGCATTCGACGATCAGCCCGGCCATGTCGCGCATCTGCGGTTCGAACGTATCGAGTTCGTAGAGCATGATCGTCTTGGCGGTCTGGTTCATCTGGTCGATCGCGTCATCCATCGCGCCGATCAGGCCGGTGATTGCGGTGCGATCGAACGGCGTGATCAAGGTCCGGCGCACATCCATCAGCACCTCGCGGATGATGTCGTCGGCATCTTGCTCGCGATCGACGATTACCTTGCAGTGGATCGGCAGGTCGGGGCCGCCCTGCAACAGCTTGCCGAGCGCGTCAGCCGCGACCACGATCAATGCGGCATGCGCCTCGAACTGTTCGAAGAAGCGGCCTTGCTTGGGCATCAGAGCCTGGAACCAGCGCACGATCGTGGACCTTTCTGCGGAATGGCGGCGAACCGCCGAGAGACAATGTTCGATAAAACCGGGCTTCCAGACCGGCGGCTGGAACCGCGCGATCAGGATTTTGAGATCGGGCTCTTCTACGGCAGCCGCCGCCTGCGCAAGCGAGAACCAGCGCACCTCGCGTTCATGCTGTTCAGGCCATTCGGGCAATTGGCCGGTAACCGACAGCGGGAACACGTCGACCGTCGCCAGCCGCGCGTCGCCGCTTCGGCGCAACTTGTTATAGTTGTAATTGCCGATCGAGATCGGGCACGGAATACCGACCAGCCCGGCCTCTTCGAACGCCTCATGCGCGGCGGCTTCGTGGCTGCGCAGCCCCTTGATGCGATTGCCCTTGGGAATCACCCAGCGCCGCCGTTCCCGCGACGTGATCAGCATGACCTCGATCACCCCGTTTCCATCGGTTCGGTAGGGAAGGGCGGCAACCTGCTTGATGATCGATCCTCTCGCCGGGGTGCCGGCCGATTATGACGCTTTGGTTGCAATTGCCGCGAATCTTGGCGGATCGCCAGCCCCGACTTTTGCGGATCGCGATATCGAGGTGTCGTTGGTCGAAGCAAGCCGGTCGTTCGTCGCCGGTCATGGAGGTTTGTGGAGGGGATGGCGCGGTCGGTCGAACGTCGCATGTGCCGTCAACGGCGTTGCCATACAGCTTTTACCACGGCGGACGGCAGCAGGATGCACGGTGCGCCGCAAAGACATTAGGCGCGCCGCGGCAGGGGTTGTGGCGCGAGGTTTCAGAGGAGTTCCGCCATGATTCGTTCGATTCTTCTTGCAGTGGCTTCCGTCGGGGTTTCCGCGGCGGCCATGACGTCGGCGCCGGCTTTCGCGGCCGAAGCCCCCCGTATCGATGTCCATTATGATGACCTCAGCCTGCGGGGCCCGCAGGGTGCACAGGAACTGAAGGTTCGCGTCGAGCGCGCCGCGCGTCGCGTTTGCGCCACCAACGGTGTCGTTGATCTGCAGGCCCGTGCTGCTTCGGCCGAGTGCCGCCGCGTGGCGGTCGTCAGGGCTATGCCGCAGGTCGAGCTGGCACTCGCCAATGCCCAGAATCAGCGGGTTGCGGAAAACAGTCGAGTGTCAGTGGCGGCTCACTGACCAACCCACAACAGGTACACGCGGCCGGACTGGCAATTTCCACCGCGTGGCACACACCCTCGGGCTTTCCCTTGCCCGGGGGTGTTTTTACGCCGGTGGCCATTTTTACCGGACACGGACGATAACGGCTATGCATGACGGCGCTGTCGCCGCTTCTTCAAAATCGGCTATTTTCTCCGGATTTTCAGATTTTGCTAAAATATAAATGGTTAATATGTGAAAAACATTATGGTGCCATAACAAAATATTCATTGGTCGAACCTATTGGAATATTTCCAGGCAATTTAGGAGAGGCTTTATGAAAAACCCGATCGTTATTTCATCTTTGATAGTTGTGGCATTTTCGATGTCGGCGATGGCTACACCAGTTATTGCATCCAGTGATGCCAGCGTTACTGTTCGATATAAGGATTTGAACCTTGCAAATTCTGAGGGCGTGCGGGAGCTTCGTGCAAGGGTAAACCATGCCGCTGCGACGGTCTGTGCGGGTGAACTGTCGTCCGTTTGCGTGCGCGGCGCCATTGCCAGCGCCGAGCCGCAGATCAATCTGGCGCTTGCCGGTGGTGCATCGCATTCGAAGACCGAAACGATCGCCGTTTCCGCGCACTGACGCAGAGCCCGCCTGCGCGCGAGGATCGCTCGAACACCTCCGGGTTCCTTCCCCGGAGGTGTTTTCGTGTCCGGCCGATGCGCGTCAGAACGGTGAGGTTGTGTGGAGGGCAATCCGGAGAACACGGCAGCGCCCCGCCTCGCCGTCATTCCGCGAAAGCGGAAACTCACAGTGAAGGCGCACGGGAATCGGAAGGTGCCCTCATCCATGGGTCCCCGCTTTCGCGGGGATGACGATGAAAAGGAGGCCGGCGCGATAAAAGGCTATGAGCGCAGCCAGATCGTCTGATCGGCCGGACGACGCGCAGAATGCGAGATATGGTCGGTCACCCCCATCGTTGACGGTGATGACTTGGGAATGGAACATGGCCGCGCGGTCGTCGCTGACTTTCGTCTGCTCCGATATGTCGTTCGTCGTCAGATTTGCGGTTTGCAGAGGCGGCTCGCCCGTCGGTCGAACCCTGCATGCGAAGCTCCTGCGGGCCGCCTAGAAAGTTCTCAACGACAGATGGCGGCGCGATGGCGGCCATGTCGAACGGGACCTCAGGGAGTTTATAATGACCACGACCATCTTCACCTCGCTTGCGCTTGCTGCTGCTACCGTAACCGGCTTCGCGTCTCCGGCCTTTGCCGCCGATTTGCCTACGGCTGTGGTTCGCTACGGTGACATCAACCTCGCAAATGCCGCAGGTGCGCAGACATTGCAGATGCGCGTCAAGCGTGCGGCTGCACGGGTTTGCCAGACCAGCGACCGTGACCTTTCGGCGGTGATGGCGGCGAAGCAGTGCCAGCGTCTCGCTGTCGCCAGAGCGATGCCGCAGGTCGAACTCGCGCTGGCACAGGCCGGCACGCAGGTCGCCCAGAATTCAGCGAGCCTCGCCTCGGCACACTGATCTGATCGATCGTAAAGCACGCGGTCCTTCGCCACCTCGCCGCCGCGTGCCAGCACCCCCGGGCTTCCCCCGCCCGGGGGTGTTTTTCTGCGTGATGCCCGCCCCGGCCGCCGAAAGGCAGGATCGTTTCGTCGCGAAATATATTCGCAGCGGAACAGATGGGCGGTTGCCGCGTCATTGGTTCCGGATCGATCGCCGATCCCGCGGATGCCCTGCATCCGGCCGAATCGGACCGCGAGGAAACAGACGCAATGCTTGCCCGGCCCCAGCAACCGGATTTCCTGCCGCCCCCTCGCATTGCCGCCCCCGGACACGCGCTTTTCATCGACTTTGACGGAACCCTGGTTCCGCTGATGGACCGGCCCGACCAGGTCCGTGCCGATGCCGAACTGATCGATTTGCTGCAGGCTTTGCGCGTCCGGTGCGGTCCGCGGCTCGCGATCGTCAGCGGCCGGTCGATCGCGCAGATCGATCGGATGATCGGGCCGATCGCGCAGGAGATTGCGCTGGCGGGCAGCCATGGCGCCGAACTCCGCTATAATGGTGTGTCGACCAGCCCGCCCCGTCCATCGGGCCTTGCCGAAGCATCGGCGGAGCTTGAGTCCTATGCCGTGGAACATCCGGGCCTGCTCGTCGAAACGAAGAGCCTGGGTGTCGCGCTTCACTATCGCATGGTGCCAGCGCGGGCGGCCGAGGCAGCGGGCATCGTGCGCGCGATTGCGTCGCGCCACGGGCTGCTGGTGCAGCCGGGCAAGATGATGATGGAGATGCACGGGCCCGGCTCCGACAAGGGCAGCGCGGTCGCCGCGCTGCTCGAACGGCCGGCTCTGGCGGGCGCCGTTCCGGTCGTCATCGGTGACGACCTGACCGACGAGCCGGCGCTGGCCGTGGCCCGCGCGATGGGCGGGATCGGGATCGTGGTCGGCGGCGACCGCCCCTCTGCCGCGCGATACACGCTGGCGGATGTCGGCGCGGTGCGTGGCTGGCTATGGCAATTGGTGGAGATGACCGCATGACCGCGACGCTTGATCTATGGCCGATCGGCAATTGCCAGACGTCGGCGCTGATCGATCGTGCGGGCCGGTTCGTTTGGGCCTGCGTTCCGCGCGTCGACGGCGATCCCGCTTTCTGTTCATTGCTCGATGATGTGCCGCGCGGCAGCCCGGAAGGCAGGGGCTTCTGGGATATCGATCTTGAAGACTGTATCGAGACGACGCAATCCTATCTGCGCAACACCCCGATCCTCATAACCCGCCATGTCGATTCCACGGGCAACGCGATCGAAGTGGTCGATTTCTGTCCGCGCTTCTTCCGTTCGGGACGGATGTATCGTCCGGTCGCGTTCGCGCGGATCGTTCGGCCGGTACAGGGCAGTCCGCGCATTCGGGTCCGCTTGCGGCCCGCACATGATTGGGGTGCGCAGGACCCGGAACGGACGCGCGGATCGAACCATATCCGTTATATGCTCAGCGAACTGACGATGCGGCTGTCAACGACCGCGCCGATCGGGTGGATCGAGGATGAACGGCCATTTCGCCTCGAACGCACCTTGCATTTTTTCCTCGGGCCCGACGAAAGCTTTGCCGGCGATATCGGCGACACAATCGATACGATGTTCAAGCACAGCGCGCATGAATGGCGCCGCTGGACGCGCGCGCTCGCCATCCCGGTGGAGTGGCAGGAGGCTGTGATCCGATCGGCGATCACGCTCAAACTGTGTCAGCATGAGGAAACCGGCGCGATCGTGGCGGCGCTGACGACCTCGATCCCCGAACATTCGGGATCCGGCCGGAACTGGGACTATCGCTATTGCTGGATCCGGGATGCCTATTACACCGTGCAGGCGCTCAACCGGCTGGGCGCACTCGACGTGCTCGAAGGCTATCTCGAATATCTGCGCAACATCGTCGACAATGCGAAGGGCGGCCATATCCAGCCGCTTTACGGTGTCGATGGCGAGCCCAACCTGCCCGAACGGAACGCCAGCGCGCTGAACGGATATCGGGGCATGGGGCCGGTGCGAATCGGCAATCAGGCCTATGCGCAGGTCCAGCACGATGCGTACGGCCAGATCATCTTGTCCAACGCGCAGGCCTTTTTCGACAGGCGGCTGTACCGGATGGCCGGAGAAGAGGATTTTCGTGCACTGGAGAAGATCGGCGAACTGGCGTGGCAGGTTTATGACAAGCCCGACGCCGGGCTTTGGGAGTTGCGAACTAAGAGCCATATCCACACCTATTCGGCGGCCATGTGCTGGGCGGCATGCGATCGCCTCGCCAACGCCGCGGCCGCGCTGGAGCTTGCGGAGCGCGAAACATTCTGGCGCGATCGCGCCGGCCAGATCCGCGAGACCATCGAGCAGATGGCGTGGCGGCCGGATTCGGACCGGATATCGGCGACGTTTGGGGGGGACGATCTCGATGCGAGCCTGATCCAGCTTCTCGACCTGCGCTTCATCATGCCGGACGATCCGCGGTTCAAGGCGACGCTCGCCGCTGTCGAGCAAGGGCTGCGACGCGGATCGCACATGCTGCGCTATGCGACCGAAGATGATTTCGGTCTGCCGCATACGGCTTTCAATGTCTGCACCTTCTGGCTCATCGAAGCTTTATGGCTGACCGGTCGCACCGATGATGCTCGTGCCTTGTTCGAGGAAATGCTGGCCCGGCGGACGCAGGCGGGGCTGCTGTCGGAGGATATCGATCCGGCCACCGGCGAATTGTGGGGCAATTACCCGCAGACCTATTCGCTGGTCGGCATGATCAATTGTGCTGTGCTGCTGAGCAAACCCTGGAGTTCGGTGCGATGAGCAGGCTGATTGTGGTATCGAACCGGGTGCAGCCGCCGACGGGCGAGGGGGCCGGCAATCAGGGTGGGCTGGCGGTGGCCTTGTCCGCGGCGCTGCGGGAGTCGAGCGGCATCTGGTTTGGCTGGTCGGGCGAGACCACCGATCAATTTACCGGCCATATCAACCTGCAGCGCAATTTCGGCGTGACGAGCGCGACCGTCGATCTCGAAGAGCAGGACGTCGACGAATATTATAATGGCTATGCGAACCGCACCTTGTGGCCGCTTTTCCATTACCGGATGGACCTGGCCGAGTTTGAGAGCGGGTTCGCCGGGGGCTATGAACGGGTCAATACACGCTTTGCCGAAACGCTGGAGCCCTTGATCGAAGCCGACGATCTGGTCTGGGTTCACGACTATCATCTGTTTCCGCTGGGCGAGCGATTGCGCGATCGCGGGATCGCCAATCGGATCGGCTTCTTCCTCCATATCCCCTGGCCGCCGCATGGGCTGCTGCTGTCGCTGCCCAACCATCGCGAGCTCGTCGAAACGCTGTTCGCTTATGACGTCGTGGGCTTCCAGACGCAGGCGTGGCTGCAGAATTTCGTCGATTATGTTACCCACGAGATGGATGGCAGCGTCGACGAAAACGGGGTGGTCACGGTCGGCGATCGTTCGCTTGTCGCGATCGCCTGTCCGATCGGGATCGACACGTCCGAATTCGTCGAGTCCGCCCAATCCTCCGCCGCGCGCTACACGCGCTACCGCATGGGCCAGAGTGCCAATGGCCGTGATCTGATCGTCGGCGTGGACCGGCTCGATTATTCCAAGGGGCTGGAAGAGCGCTTTCTGGGCTATGAGCGGTTCCTTGGCATGAACGAATCCTATCATGGCGAGGTCTTCCTGCTGCAGATCGCGCCGCCATCGCGCGGGGATGTGCAAAGCTATCAGGAAATCCGCGCGTCGCTCGATGCGCTGTCGGGCCGTATCAACGGCGCTTTCGCCGATATCGAATGGGTCCCGATCCGCTATGTCAACCGCGGATATGCGCGCGATCGGCTGGCCGGCATCTATCGGGCGGCACGGATCGGGCTGGTCACGCCGCTGCGCGACGGCATGAATCTGGTCGCCAAGGAATATGTCGCGGCCCAGGATCCCGAAGATCCCGGCGTGCTGATTCTCTCGCGTTTCGCGGGCGCTGCCGAGCAATTGACCGACGCGGTGTTGATCAATCCCTACAGCCCCGAAGATATTGCCGAAGCGATCAAGCTGGCGCTCGAGATGCCGCTGGAGGAGCGGATCGACCGGTGGCAAAAGCTGATGGGCAATATCATCGCCGAAGACGTCGTCTGGTGGCGCAAGCGTTTCACCGACGCATTGGAACGGGTGCCTCAAATGGCGGGCTGAACCCGAACGGGGCGGCCCTGGGGCAGCGCTTCGGGCATATCGCGGACGATATAGGCCATCATGGCTTCGCGCACCGCGCAGCGCAGGTTGAATGCCTTTCCAGCATCCGTCGCGCTGACGAGCGCGCGCAATTCCAGCGTGTCGATGCCGATATCGGTGACCTGCAACCCGGCGACCCGGCCGTCCCAATTGGGATCGACCTGCACGATCCGCAGCAACTGTTCGCGAAGGCGGGGTACGTCGGCCGCGAGATCGACCGGAATCATAGCGCTACCCAGCAATTGCGAATTCGATCTGGTCCAGTTCTGGAACGACTGCTCGAGGAGCTTCGCCACCGGCACGATCAACCGCCGCTCGTCCCAGATCTTCACGATCACATAGGTCAGGCGGATCTCCTCGATGCGGCCCCATTCGCCGTCGATGACGATGACATCGTCGAGGCGGATCGGCTCGGTAAAGGCTAGCTGGATGCCGGCGATCAGATTCTTGAGCGCGGGTTGGGCGGCAGCGCCCACCGCCAGTCCGGCCAGACCGGCCGATGCCATCAGCGTGATCCCCACGCTGCGCACGCCGGGAATGCTGAGCAGCATCATGCAGATGGTGAGGAAGGTGACGCCGATGACGGCGATCCGCGTCAAGATGCTCAGCCGGGTGCGTTTACGGCGGGCAGAGAGATTGTCGGCCACGCTGATATCATGGCGGATGTTGGCGACGTCATTGAACGAATGGATGATCGCGATAGCCAGCCAGCCCATCAGCGCCGGACCGGCGAAGCCGGCAAGCTGCGCCCATAGCGCATGCGCCCAGCCGGCGATCTCGACGACCCTTTCGACGATGCTCAGTGCCAGGCCGATCAGGATCCAGCGCAGCGGGCCGGCCATGCGATCGAGCAGGATATCGTCCCAGGGCGCGCCGGTCCGGGTGGCGATTCGCCGGAGGCTCACGAACAGCACCTTGTGGAACAGCACGGCGATCAGGATGGCCAGAACGATCGCCACGATCAGGCCGACTGTGCTGGCCAATGCAGGCGACAGGCCAAATTGCGCGAAGAAAGGTTGCATGGCCGTCGCAACGTCGACGGGTTGCGGGGGTTCCTTGCGAAGCGCCGCTTCGCCGCGAAGCGTTGCCTTCTATCGTTTCGCTGTGCGCCGGTTCCAGAGTGTCTCCGCGATTTCGAAGTCTTCCTCCCAATCGATGTCGATGGTCTTGGCCTTGCCGACATCATGCAACAGGGGAGATTTGCCGATGCGATCTCCCATGGAACGGTAAATTTCGATCGGCGCGAGGAAGATCGCGCTGTTCACTTCGAACAGCGGTTTCAGCGTCTGGGTGCGGGGCCATTTTTCGACGGTGCGATCATAGCCGATAGGCCCATCCTCGTTCCAGATGAAGCTGTGCAGGCTGGTTACGCCCATCAGGCTGTCATGCCGGCCCAGGCTTTGAGCGGCACGAAAAGCGGAGATCGCGTCGGCATAATCGCCGGTATCGAAGAAGGGTGAGGTCACATGCGTCCACAGCACATCGCCCTGCGCAATGATCGTCGGAACATAGCCGATGACTTCATCGGTGCTCGTGGCGGAGGTGCAGAGATGCTCAGGGCGTTGATCGATTCGCAGCCGGCCGTTCGCGCGATCCAGCCATTTTCGCCCAATGGTCAGGACGGCTTCGTCATTGGTCGACAGCACGATTTCGTCGATGCTGTCGCACGCAATCAGCTGTTCGAGCTTGATACTGATCAGCCCGTCCTGATGATTGCCGAAGGGCCGGGTATTCTTGTGTGGCACCCGCTGGCTGCCCGCACGGCACGGTAGAAAAGCAACGACTGTCATAACGTCCCGGCTTGGGCCTCCAGCAAAATCGGCAAGGCGCGAAGATCGCGAATACGCTCGAACCCCTGATCGATCTGCAATTCGCGCATCCTGCCTTTGGCTGTCGAGAAATGATCCATGTAGATGAACCGCGCCCCTACGGCATCCGCCGCCTTATAATCCGCCTCGGCATCGCCGATGAATATCACCTTGTGGCCAACCGGCGCCGTGATGCCAAGCCCGGTTGTGACATCGGCGAGATTATCGGTTTTCGAACGCGGCGATCCGAAGATGCCCTCGAAATAGTCGCCCAGGCCGCGTTCCGCCATCACCTGCCGCAGCTCCTGCTGATCGGAACCCGAGACGACGAACATCCGTGTTCCGCGATCCCGCAATTCGCGTAGCACCGCCAGCATGCCGGGGGTCGTCGGGCAGCGGACATATTCGGCATAGAGGCGCTCGGCATAGAGCGCGACGAGTGCCGCTACGTCGACATCGGGACGAACGACCACATCCTGCCAGGACAACAGCGTTTCGAACATCCGATATCGCGAGGTGCCGAAGTTCGCGGCGACATATCGCGTAAACCGCCCAACATCGGCAGGATCGAAGCCCGCGAGTCGCGCGGCTTCGGCGAATAGCCGGGTCTTCAGCCGGTTCGATACCAGCAACACCCCGTCGCAATCGAAAATCACGACGGGGCTGTCAGGAGTGGGCGCGTCCGAGGGAGGGTTCAGCATTCCGCAGTCAGACTGCGGCGACCAGGCCATGCAACGAACGGCGTTTCACCCGGTAGCGGGTCGGCGTTACGCTCGCGATCGATGCAGCACCGTGGGCGGCCGCGAAAGCGTCGAGCGACGCTTGCACTTCACGCGACAGTTCCTGCTCGGCCAGCGAAGCCGTGTCATAGCCATCGAAACCGACGAGCCAGCAGTTTTCAGCGCCCAGCGCCTCGACCACGCCGAGTCCCAGCGCCATCGGGCCGCTATCGGAAACCGGCCCCTTGTCCGGTCCCTCATAGGGCGATGCGAGCGGTGCGGTCTGATATACCGGAATCGACAGGCCCGCGGGCACGCAGCCGGGGACGCGGGGTGGGGCGGCCACCACGGCGGCGGAAATGTGGCTCAGCTTGTCCATGCCGGCGCGCAGGGCGTCGTGCCCCGGCAGGCAAAGTAGTTGCCGTCCGCCAATCGCCGATGCCAGCGCAAGGTGCCGCGACGATGAGAAGATCACGACCGCATCGTGACGCTCGACCAGATCCCGGATCGCATCGACATGTTGCGCGACCGACGGGCCACCGCCGACGAGCAGTGCATTTTTCGGTGACAGGCCAAGCTGGCCGACATCGGGATAGGGTGTGCGATCGACATCTTGGCCGCTCTGCTGCTGCAGGGCGCGAATGATCGAGATCACCGAATAACGGCTCTTGGCGAGCCAATCCATCACATCCTTCTGCGGCAGGCTGTTCGCGCCGGACAGCATATAGGGCAGGTTGGTGCCCCATTCATATTCCTTGCGCATGACCTCGAACGGCGCGACGACATTGGCGAGCGCCTGATAATCGAGATCCTGATTGCTGGCTTCGCGATCGAGGTGGATCAGCACGGTTTCGGTGCGGACGTTGCCGGCGCCGCGTCCCATGCCGGTGAACGTGCCGTCGACGATATCTGCGCCGCCTTCGATTGCGGCAAGCGTATTGGCGAAGGCCAGGCACATATTGTCATGACCATGGAAACCGATCGCGCGCGTGGGGACCAGCTTGCGCATCTCTTCGATGGCATATTTCACCTTGGCCGGCGCGCAGCCGCCATAGCTGTCGACCAGAGCGAGCGAATCATAGGACTCTGGCTCGTCGATCACGAGCTGCAGCTTCGCCAGATCGTCCTGATAGGTGGAAAGATACATGATGTTGAAGCCGACCATCAGGCCAAGCTTCTTGAACTCGCGTGCGAGCACGAGCGCGTCTTCCAGCTTTTCGGGATTGGCGGTGATTCGCACGCCATCGACGATTCCGACGAGATGGCCGAACAACGGAGCCACCCGATCCGGCGTCGCCGATTTGCCGTCGAGCATGACGACCAGCTTCTGGTCGGGGCGCAGCTTGTTGCGAATGGCCTGGAGTTTGGCCGGGCGAAGGAAGAAATATTCGCCGTAATATCCGTCCATATCATCGTTAACGTAGCCGAGCTCGACATATTCGATGGGCAAGCGCGAAACGCTGTCGACATAGGTGTCGACCAAATCAGACTTGAAATCCCAATTGGTGTAATAGCCACCGTCCCGCAGAGTACAATCAAGCACTTGAACCATGATACACGTCCTACGCTGATGCTGCATTGCGCAACAGTGGATCGCAAGTTAGCGTTTCGCCTTCAAGGGGTAAAGGACGGCAGGACAGATTTTGAAGGAATTTCCGCGTCGTTGGCGGCCACCGCCGATCGTCGCCTTGGCGACAAGGCGTGCGCAAAGCGACGAAGACGAACGTTACGCGGCTTGACCGGATGGCCGGTTTGAGATTGAGAGGAAGAGACGTGCAACCGTCGAGTGGGATCGTAGCGAATGAGGAAAGAGTGACCGGCAACATCGCGGCTGAGGTCATATTCGAACGAGACAGGCTGCTTGTATCGTCGGTTCTGCCGTCAGGTCATGTGCTGGAGGTCGGTTTTGCGGATTGGCTGTACAGCGCGCCGTCCGTTGACGGCCATGCGTCGATCCCGGTCGCCTATGCCGAATTATACGGTTTGGCGGCGCTTGATCCGAAACTGTGGGTGCGCAGCGATGATGGCGGTGATCGTCAGGAACTGAGCCTGCCGCTTCTGCTGCGGCAGGTCGATATCCGTACGAGCGCGGAATTCAGCGAGCGTGTTCAGTCGCTGCGCGATCGGATGACCGATAGCGAAGCCGTGCGCTTCGCCGCTCGCCGGCTGCTGATGACGCCGGATTCGCGGTTCGATGATCGGGCGGCGGCGATTTGCGCGATCGGCTATCGTATCGTCGAAGCACGCGACACCCAGGATAGCGATATAGATTTTTTGCGATCAGCCGCACGGGAAACGCTGGCAATGGCACCGCGCACCGAGCGTTACGCCCGCTGGATTACCTCGGTGACGATGGTGCTCACCTATGTAGCCATCTTGCTGCGTGATGCGGACGAGACCGAAGCGCAGCTTATCGAAACCTTGTCCTATCGGCCGTTCTTGCCGCAACTCTCCTTGCTCCATACGAATTTTTCGCGCTGCAATCTGTTGCTGTCGCTGATTCGTGCCGCGCGGCACGATACCGTCGGCGCTTATGCGGCGCTGGATGACATCGATCAGGTGTTCCGTATCGGCGTCAGGAGCTCGTGGATCGACGATAACGTCAGGGGCCGCAGCCAATATAGCGAGATTTTCGCGGTGATGAAGGTCGCCCAACTGGCCGACGATTTGAAGGCGGGGCTGGCGGTGGCCGCAGAGGAGGGGCGGATGGCGGAATTCGCCGCTTCGACAGCCCTGACGAGCATCTCTCCGATCGTCAAATCCTTGCAGGTGGATGGTCATTGGACGGCTGTCCTTGCCCAGATCAGTGCCTCGAAGTCGGCCACGAGCAATCGTCGCAAAGCCGAGGAAGCGGCGGCTATATCGGCCGCGCGACAAGGTCTGCCAGCGCCAGCACCGGAGGGCGATGATCTGTCGCGGCGGATAGAGACCTGGCTATCGAACGAGATAGGGCACGAATTCGCCGACGCCGTGACGGCGTTTCGGAAGGACGTGGCAGATGCGCTGTGCCGCGATGACATGTCCTTTGCCCAGCAGGCAGGCGTTCGCCTCGCGGGGCTATTTGCCCATGAAGCCGGTTTGCGGCAGCGGCTGATGGTCAGCTGGCCGACCTTGCGCATGCTGGGGGATGCGCGATTGCTGACAGGCTGCCTGATGGCGCTGGACGCGCCAGACGCGGCCTATCGCAGCCTTCGCGATCAGACGGCCTGGTGCAAACACGTGCTGGCGACCTATCCGGTATCGGGATCCGCCGACTATGATAATGCCGCCTTATTCGTGTTCACGGGGCAGCTTTCCTACCTCGTCGCAAACAGGTATCTTGTGCCTCAGCAACGGCATGTGGCGGATCGCAGCATTCCGCAGGATTTCGCAAAGACATTCAGGCGTGTTTTTAAAGATGAGCAATTGCAGGTGAAAGTCACGCATATCATCGAGACGTTGACCCCATGAAACCGCCGATCGCAGCGGCCTGCGACCTGGAGAAGAAATGAATGCACGCGATTGTCGTAATTCCCGCCCGATATCAGTCGACCCGACTGCCCGGGAAGCCGCTGATCGATATTGCCGGCGAAACGATGATCCGCCGAACATATCTTCGCGCGGTGGCGGCGGTGCCGGCCGAGCAGGTATACATCGCGACCGATGACGAGCGAATCGCACAGCACTGCCGGGATACCGGCATGCAATATGTGATGACCTCTTCCGATTGCCTGACCGGCACCGACCGGGTGGCGGAGGTTGCACGGCTCATTCCGGCGGATATCTATATTAACGTGCAGGGCGACGAGCCTTTGTGTAATCCGGCGGACATTCGCACCATTTTGGATGGCGCCCAGCAGCATCCCGGCAAGATCCTGAACGGGTATTGCCCGATCCTGGACGAGGAGGATTTCCGCAGTTCCGCGGTTCCCAAAACGATTTGCAGGCCCGATGGCCGGTTGATGTATATGTCGCGCGGCGCGGTGCCGACCAACAAGGCGCTCGGTTTCGTGTCTGCCTGGCGGCAGGTCTGCATCTATGCTTTTCCGCCCGAGGCTTTGGCGGCATTTTCGGCGCAGACGAGCAAGACTCCGATCGAAGCCATCGAGGATATCGAGATTTTGCGCTTTCTCGAACTCGGTTTCGACGTGCAAATGCTGGCAATGTCGACCGATTCGATTGCCGTCGATCATCCGCATGATGTCGAAAAAGTTCTGGCCGTGCTGGCGAGGCAGGGCTGATCGATTTTTCGCAGGGCTGGCGGCAGGTATCGCCTTGGTGTAGATAAAGGGTACGATTTCTGCCGTTTCAGGGGGCTGGCGGTCAGAAGCGAAAGGTCATGATGGTGAAGCCCTCAATATGAAGCCTTCGATCTTTGGCGCGCGCAGGCTCGGTTTCGGCGTCGACGCGGTGAAAGCGCCGGCGGCGGTCACCGACGCAAAGGGCTATTATCTCGCGCAACTGGCGAAGAGTTCGGCGTTCGATGCTTCGGACCTACTGACGACCGATGCGGCGATGGATCTGTTCGTCGCGCGGGCCGCCGTACTGAAATCGGGCGGCGATAAGGCGGCGCTGGCGAAGTTTCCCACGACGGGACAATTGCTGGAACGCGATCTGGAGCTGCGGCTCGGCCGCATCGTCGCCGGCGATCGACCGCTGATCGAGCGTCTCGCGCTGTACTGGCTCAACCATTTTACGGCGGCGCTCGCGGAGCAGCCACTGGGCTATTTCCTCAGTTCATTCGAACGCGAAGCGATCCGCCCGCATATGCTTGGCCGTTTCGCCGACCTGTTGATCGCCGCGACGATGCACCCGGCGATGCTGGCCTATCTCAACAACCGCAATTCGATCGGCCCCCACACGGCGCGGGGGGTGCGTGGGCGAAAGGGGCTGAATGAAAATCACGCCCGCGAGGTGCTGGAACTCCACTCGCTCGGCGTCAACGGCGGCTATACGCAGGCCGATATCATCGAACTGGCGAAGGCGATGACCGGGTGGACGATCAACATCGATCCGAAGCGCGAAGCGACCGCCGGCCAGCGCCGCGCCTTCGATCCGTCGATCCACGAGCCCGGTGTTCGGACGGTGATGGGCCGCCGCTATTCCGACACGGGCCGTGAGCAGGCCATCGATATTCTGCGCGATGTCGCCATGCACCCTGCTACGGCTCGCTATGTCACGCACCATATGGTCGCCCATTTTGTCGGCGACAGCGCGCCGCCCGATCTCGAAGCCCGTCTTGCCAGGATCTTTCTCGATACCGGTGGCGATCTCATAAAGGTGGTGAGCGCGTTGGTGAGCGACGACGCCTTATGGTCGCTACCGTCGGCCAAGATACGGCCGCCGATCGAGTTTATGGCCGCATCGGCACAATTGCTCGGTTCGGTTCCGATGAATCCAAAGCCGCTGATATCCTTGAAGATAATGGGGCAGCCCTATCTGGATGCGGCGGCTCCTAACGGCTGGCCGGAGGGCGACGAGGCCTGGGCTGCCCCCGACGCCTGGAAATCGCGGCTCGACTGGGCCGCGCAGGTGAGTTCGCATGTCGAGCGCCCGATGGCACCTGCCGAACTGATCGATCGGGCGTTTGGGGAAGCGCCATCCGCGGAAACGCGTGCTGCGGTAATGGGCGGTGCAACGGCTGCCCAAAGCCTGACCCTGTTGATGCTCAGTCCTGAATTCCAGCGGAGGTAGCTGTCATGCCCGATCGGACAACGCCACGTCATCTGCTGCGCCGTCGCGACATATTGGGGGCAACGGGAGCGCTGGTGGCATTCGCCCACAGTCCCGGCTTTGCCGCGATGCGGAGCCGCGACCCAAGGCTGATGG
Organism: Sphingomonas sp. YR710; assembly: GCF_900101455.1. Taxonomy (GTDB): domain Bacteria; phylum Pseudomonadota; class Alphaproteobacteria; order Sphingomonadales; family Sphingomonadaceae; genus Rhizorhabdus. The sequence goes on from NZ_FMZJ01000015.1 coordinate 70,823, forward strand.
TGATTTTCCTGCGCGGCGGGCTGGACGGGTTGGCCGCCGTTCCGCCGGTCGGTGACCCGGCATATGTCGGCGCCCGCGGCGCGCCCGCCGGTCCGGCAGCGGCGGCGCTGCTTGCGCTTGACGACATGTTCCGGTTGCATGGATCGATGCCGCGATTGGGCAAGCTGTTTCACGACAGGCAGGCGCTGATTTTCCATGCGATTGCCTCTCCTTATCGCGACCGTTCGCATTTCAGCGCGCAGGACGTGATGGAGACGGGTGTCTGGCCGTCCAGCATCGGCCATCCCGGGGGGTGGCTGAACCGGGCGATGCAGGCCTTGCCTGCGGGGGCACCGGTTGCGATGCGACCGGCATTGGCCATCGCCCCTACGATTCCGCTGATGATGCAGGGTCGCGCACCGGTTGAGACCTTCCAGCAGCAGCGCCTGGCCTATGCCGATGATGATACCATCGCACGGCTGATGAGTCTCTACGAAGCGCGCGACAAGGCACTGGCGAACGCCCTGAAAGAAGGTGTCGACCTCGACAGGCTGACGCGCGGCGTGGCGCCGGGCCAGTCGATGAAGATGAAGGGCCGGCCCGACTTCGCAAGCGATGCGGCCACGGCCGCCAAGCTGCTGGCGCGCGCCGATGGACCCAGAATCGGTATGATGAACCTGCTCGGCTGGGATACCCATACGGTCGAGGATAACCGTCTTGACCGCCAGCTGGCTTCGCTCGACGATGCCATCGGGGCATTGCGCGACGGGCTTGGTACGGCCTGGGCCGATACGGTCGTCATGATCATCACCGAGTTCGGGCGCACCGTCCGATATAATGGCAATGGCGGGTGCGATCATGGCAATGGCACCGTGGCCTTCCTGCTGGGTGGCGCCGTAAAAGGGGGGCGGGTCATCGCAGATTGGCCCGGCCTTGGGCCCGGTCACCTGCTAGATGGGCGCGATCTGATGCCGACAACGGATATCAGAGCGCTTTTCAAGGGTGTGCTGGCCGATCATCTGGGTGTCGGCGAAGCCACTCTTGCTAACGACATTTTTCCCGACACGGCCGGGATCAGGCCAATGAAGGATCTGATCGCCTGACCGACAGTTTGCAGGCAGATCGCCAACGGCGTCTTTCGTCCTGATCGCCTTTCGCCGAAAGGCAATCGCGCGCCAGACCCTGCGAATTCCGTTGCGCTTGATGGTGCCGTTGTCAAGCAAACGCCCGCCCTGGCTCCGATTGGACCAAGGGCACGCCCAGAATCCGCGCTATCCGCGAGATTGCGAGACTTCTCAGAAACACCGGATTTTGCGCCGCCGCTCGATCCAGTCGAGCCCAAAGTCCGTATAACTTCAGAAGGTGAATGGTAAACAATACCTATTCAATCTCAAATAGGAAATATCACTCAGTCAAGCTCGAATTAATCATGAATCGTGCTTAAAGTATTACTCTCCGAAATTGAATTTTCGCGTCTGCAAAAACTGACACGACGACGCGCTTCTGCAGCGGATTCGGTCCATCCGAATCGCATGTTGGCGAAACATCAGCGGCCATAGACTCCAGCGAATCGCGGAGCCGAAAAACATCGTAAATCCGCCAAAAGGGCTGTTCCCAACATGCTGCAACCCGTCCCATCCCGGGGCAAATCGGCATTGCATTGCAGCAGAATTTCGCTTGAGAATGACAAAAGTTCCTCGGTAGGATCTTCTAACCAATTGGAATTCAGTCATATTGTTCGATTTTCCGACGGGCGGAAGTTTTTTCCGCTGCGGAACAAAATCACATTGCCGAGAAGTTAACGGGCTGTTAACAAGTACCCAACGGGAAAAAACTAACAGGCGCGGATGGCTGTTACGGTTCGACCTCCAGAGGTTGATCGCCCGTTGTGTGTGTAGTTCAGTTGGGGTGTGCGTGATGGCGGCGGCAAAAGGTAAGAAGCTTCGGGGCGTATTGCGTCTTCGGGGTGGCCAGGTAGATCTGGCTATCGGCGTTCTCGCCGCAGCTCTGCTGGAGGTGCGGTCCGCGAGCGCGGAAGACATCAAGTTCGATGGCCTCTCCCGGCTGGGCGACCCCAAGCTTGCCGATCAGGTAAATGGGCTTCTGCGCGAGGCTGTCGCCACCAACGATATCAAGACGATGTCGTTGGAAGAGCTTAAGACGCTTCTCAGTCCAGAGCATCTCGCGGATCTTGGTATCGACGCCAAGGAATTCGCCGAACTTCTCCAGCATGACCCCAAAGCCGCCATCGCCAAGCTCGAGGCGGCGTTTGCGCACAAGTTGCACCTGGCATCATTCGAATCGGCTCACAAGGCGGTTGCGACATTCGCTGCCGATGATGCTGGTGGCGGCAGCGCTGCGGCTGGTGCTGGTAGCGAGTCGATGCTCACGCCGGCGCTCATCATCGGCGGCGTTATCGCTGGTGGCGTGGGTGTTGGTTTCCTGGTCGGAAACAGCGGGGGTGGCAGTTCGAGCGGAAGCCAGGGTGGCCAGTCGGTCAATTCGCCGCCGCTTGCCATCACCGAAACCGTTACGACGAACGAAGATACGCCGATCACCTTCGATCCGCGCACCAACGATACCGACGCCAATGGCGACGCGCTGACGATCACGGCGATCAACGGTACGGCGATCACGGCGACCACGCCGGTAACTGTCGCTGGCGTCGGCTCTTTTGCGCTGAACGCGAACGGTACACTGACTTTCACGCCGGCTGCGAACTTCAATGGTTCGCCGACCTTCACCTATACCGTTGCCGACCCGAGCGGTGCGACCTCCACGGTTACCGATACGGTGAACGTTACGGCGGTCAACGATGCGCCGGTCGCGGTCAACGACGCGGTGACGACGGCGGAAGACACGCCGATCACTTTCGATCCGCGGACCAATGATACCGATGTTGATGGTCCGTCGAAGATCATCACGCAGATCAATGGCACAGCGATCACCGCGACCGCGCCCGTCACCGTAACGGGTGGTGTCGTTTCGCTGAATGCCAACGGCACGCTGACGTTCACGCCGAATGCCAACTTCAACGGCACGCCCACTTTTACCTATACATTGTCGGATGGTGCTGGCGGTACGAGCACGGCCACCGTCAATCTCACGATAACTCCGGTCAATGACGCGCCGGTCAACGCTGTTCCGGCCTCGATCAGCGGGTCGCAGAGCGCGACGATCGCGATCAAGGGCATCACTGTCAGCGATGTCGACTCGACGTCGCTCACCACGACGTTGCATGTCAGTGCGGGCCTGCTGACCTACGTAACCGTTGCGGGCGGAGCTACCGTTACCGGCAGCGGCACCGATACATTGGTCTTCAGCGGCACGGCTGCGCAGATCAATGCGGCCTTGAATTCGATCAACTTCAATGGCGGCCCGGCCCTGTTCGGCACGCAGACGCTGACCGTCACGACCAGTGATGGTCTGCTGACCGACACCGATACGATCAACCTGACGATCGGCCAGGTAGCAACGCAGACGATCGCGTTGTCGGACGGTTATATCGAAGGCGCGACCGTCTTCATCGACGTCAATGGCGACGGCATTTACGAGGATGGCGAGCCCAAGGGCTTCAGCGACGGCACCGGCCACTATGTGATCGTCGGCAACGGTACTGGGACACTGATCGCCTTTGGTGGTACCAACCTCGATACAGGCCTGCCCAACAATCTCGTCCTGATGGCGCCTGCGGGTGCGAGCGCGGTTAACCCGCTGACAACGGTTCTTACCGCGTTGATCTCGGGTGGCATGAGTTCGGCCGACGCGATGGCCGCGCTGATTAAGTCGCTCGGCCTGCCGCCGGGCACGGATCTGCTCCATCTTGATATTCTGTCGCCCGATACCGATCCGGCACTGCAGTTGGCCGCGCAGAAGGCTGCGGTCGAAATTGCATTGACCCTTGATGCGGTTGTGAAAGGCGGTGGTGACCAGGGCGCATTGCTGGCGAAGCTGGCGAACGCTTATTCCAGCGGCGACCCGGTCGATCTCACCAACCCGGACACCTTGTCTTCGCTTTTTGCGGGTGTTGGCCTTTCCGACGCGGATATCAGCAAGATTGCGCTCCAGACAGCTTCGTCCAACCATTCGGTGGATGTCGCGACGTCGCTGGGAGATGTGTCGCAGGCGCAGGGCGATGCCGGCGATCCGAACCATGATTTCGCGCCGGTTGCTGCCGATGATACGGTGGCGACCGCAGAAGACACGCCGATCACCTTCGATCCGCGTGCGAACGATGCCGACCCGGAGGGCAAGTCCCTCACCATCACAGCAATCAACGGCACCGCGATTGACTTCACCCATCCGGTTACCGTTCCGGGCGGCGTGATCTCGCTGAACGCCGACGGTTCACTGACCTATACGCCGACGGCGAATTTTAACGGTAGCCTGCCCGCGATCGCCTATACGGTGGTCGATCCGGCGGGTAACGCGACCGATGGCTCGATAACGCTTACGGTTGCGCCGGTTAATGACGCGCCTGTGGCTAATGCCGATGCTGCTTCGGCAGCGTTCCAGGCGCCGGTGACGATCGACGTCCTTGCCAATGACACGGATGTCGACGGTGACAAACTGACCATTTTCACGGTCAATAACACCGCGATTTCGGTTGGCCATCCGGTGTCTGTAACGGGTGGCAGTGTCAGCCTTGTTGACGGCAAGCTGGTGTTCACGCCGTCGTTCACCTTTGTTGGAACTTCCAGTTTCACCTATTCCGCTTCGGACGGGACGGCGACGGCCTCAGGGCAAGTTTCGGTTTCGGTGGCCCCAAGCACGGGGACTCTCGGTGTCAGCGCGGCGACCATCGCAACGGTGGTTGTGAATGCGTCGGCTCTTGCTGCAGACGGGGTTCAGCACCTCGATGTCATCGGTACCGATCCCAATGGCGATCCGCTGACAATCACCGATGCGCAGGCGAGTGCGCTTGCCAATGCCGGCATTGATTTCGTCGTCAGCGACGACATCACCGTTGAAGAAACCTCTCAAAAGGCCTCAGTGACGCTGAAGCAGCTCGAGGGGCTGAATGTCGACAACGTCGCCGTCAAAGCGGTTGGCGGCGTTTCGATTGACGCCGGTTCAGGCGGTTTGGGTGGACTGACTGCCGGATCGCTGCCGACCTTCACGGGGGCAACAGGCGAGGCGGTCGATGTAACGCTGAACATCGGCTCGGGGACGCTCGATCCGGCGCTGAATCTTGGGACTTTGGTTCCGGCGCTGGGTGCTGCGGGAATTGATCATGTCAACGTCACGGGCGATGGGCATCTTTCGGTTTCGTTGGATCAGGCGGAGTCCTTCGTAGGATCTGGGGTCGATTTCGTTGCCGGCAACGATATCACGCTCAACGTCGCCTCAGGCCAGATCGGCGTCGTAACCGGAAGTGCAAGCGGCCTGGGCACCGCGCATATCGATCATATCGATGTTACCGACAATAGTGTGACGATCGACGATGGTCAGGCGACGTCGCTGATCAATGCCGGCCTCGATTTCGTAACCTCGGACAATGTGACGGTCGAGGTCGCGGGTACGCACACGTCGACGACCTTGAAGGGCCTGCAGGATCTTCACGTTGACAATGTCGCGGTCAAGGCGGTTGGCGGTCTTAGCATCGATGCCGGCTCGGGTGGCCTTGGCGGTCTCAGCGCAGGTGGGGTGCCACAGTTCGTAACGGATGGCGGTGCGACCGCGCATGTTACGCTTGATATCGCATCGGGAACCCTGGGTTCTGACGTAAGTCTTGGTGATCTGGCGCCTGCTTTGCATAGCGCCGGTATCGATCATATCGACGTGACCGGAAGCGGTGACTTCACGCTGAGCGCGGGCCAGGCTCTGGATATTGCCCATGCCGGCGTCGATTTCGTCGCCAGCGATAATATCACGATCACGACGGGTGCCGATCAGATCGCTGCCGTCGTCGGCGGTGCTTCCGCACTTGGTGCGGCGCATATCGATCATATCGACGTCACCGGTGATCATATCACGCTTGACGATAGTCAGGCTTCCTCGCTGGTCTCTGCGGGCCTCGACTTCGTGACCGGCGACGATGTTACGGTGAGCGTAGACGGCACTCATCTTTCGACCAGCCTGAAGGGCCTTCAGGATCTGCATGTCGACAGCGTCGCTGTCAAAAATGTCAGCTTCGTTTCGATCGATGCCGGCAGCGGTCCGCTATCGGCAGACAATCTTCCTTCCTTCACGATCGCCCAGTCGGATGCGGCGCTTGATGTCACGCTCACCATCAATGACGGTACGTTGCCAGCGTCGACGGATATTTTCCACCTGGCGCCGGCGCTTGGCGCAGCAGGCATCGACCACATTGGGGTGTCGGGCGATGGCCATCTGACTCTGAGCGCGGAGCAGGCGCTTGATTTCGTCCATTCCGGCGTCGACTTCGCATCGGCGGCCGACATTACGGTGTCGCTGACGGCGGCCAATCTGCCTGCGGCGATCGGTAGTGCCGGTGAACTTGCGTCGCTCAATGTCGACCATCTCGATGTCTCCGGCCACGTCGTTCTTGACGATACGCAGGCGGCTACGCTGATCGGCGACGGGCTCGATTTCGCGACGGCCGACGATATTACCGTACAGGCGCATGGTACGCACCTTTCGACTTCGCTGGGTGGCCTGCAAGCGCTTCATGTCGATACGGTGGTGGGCGATGGTATTCACAATATCATCAAGCTGGATGCAGGCGACTTTTCGCTCGACAGTGCCCTGCCGCAATTCGCCAGCGGTCTCGATGTCACGCTGGATACGCACAGCACGGATTTCCTCAACGGGGACATCGCTTCGCTGACCGACTCGGCGAACAAGCTGCTGGCCGCTGGTATCGATCATATCGGGATCGAGCAGCCGCTCGACACGCTTACGGCCGATCAGCTGGCCACCATCGCGCAGATCCAGCACGATACGGGCTTGAATTTCGTCTATGATCCTACACCGGCGGCGGCGACACCGGACTTCGGTTCGCTGGTGTCCTTGCTTGAAGGTGTCCAGCCTGTTGAACCGACCGTTGCTGGTGTGGTCGCGGTATCGGATGCCGCTACTGCGTCGCTCATCCAGTCGGGTGCGCTGCAGTCCTTCCTGGGCGAAACCCTGGTGGTCGATGCAACCGACTCGGGCGACAAGATGCTCACGTCGCTGAAATCGCTGGGCGATCTCGGGGTCGATAGTGTTCTTCTCCCGCATGGCGATGCTCCGGTCTATGTCGATCTCGGCTTCGGCACGGCGACGCCGACCACGGCAGAACTCACGCAGTTGCTGAACACGGTCGATCCGGCCGGCGCGCATGAGCCACTCTTCTCGGGTGCCACACATGTCGGCCTCGTCGTTGATCAGGCTTCACTTGATGCGCTCGCGGGCGTTAGCGGTTCGTTGACACATTTGGCTGATCTCGGGTTTACCGAGATTGACGTGCTCGATGGCACCAAGGTTCCGGACGCACTGGCCAACGATCCGCACGTCGAGATCAAGATTATCGGCCCGGATGGCGATACGGCGGAACTTTACGATCACTTGCATCATCAATAAGTGATATATTCACCGGTGACCGATATGTGGTCACCGGTGAATCGTAGGGAGTATCGTGTATGGCGGCGTCGGCAGAACGAGGCCTGGCCGTGGAATCGCCGGTAGGCAAACTGCTCGATCAGTGCAGGTATTCCTTTTACCTTGCTTTCTGGATGTCTGCGGCTCTTCAGTTTCTGAAGCTCTCACCCATGCTCTATATGCTGAGCATCTATGATCGTGTGATCAACACGCGAAGCGGCATCACGCTCGTTTCGATGACCGTCTTGATGATGGGCATTTATGTTTTCTGGCAGTCGATCGACTGGTTGCGGACGCGTCTGCTCATTCGTGTATCGATGCGAATCGATTGGGACCTTGCACCGGAAGTTTTCGATGCTTCGTTCAGGCGGCATGTGAAGCGGCAAAATGTCAATGTCGCCCAGATGATGAACGATCTGGTCTCCATTCGACAGATGCTTACCGGTCCGGCCCTGCTGGCGCTGATGGATGCGCCTTTTGCGGTGCTGTTCATCATCGTCGGCTACATTTTCCATCCGTTCCTTGCGGTGTTCATCACCGTAGCTTCGGTTTTGATGACGTTCTCCGCGTATATGGCGCAGCGCATCTCATCGCCGATCCTCAAAGCCGCAAATGATGAAAGCGCAGAAGCCCAGCGTGTCGCGCAGGCGAGCCTGCGGCACGCCGAGGCGTCTCTGGCCTTGGGGATGATGCCGGCGATCCGCCGCACCTGGTATGCGCGCCACAAGCAGTTCCTCGAATATACGGTGAACGCCACCGAGGCGAGCGGCTTCGTCGGAGGTTTGTCCAAGTTTCTCAGCCGGGCTTTGCCTTCACTCCAGATCGGTCTGGGTGCGTGGTTGGCGATCGAGGGTGAGATTACGGGTGGCATGGTCGTCGCCGGCAGTATGCTGATTACGCGCGCTGTATCCCCTATTCAGGCATTGCTGCATCAGGCGGGTTCCATTGTTAACGCGCGGGTCGCCTATGCGCGTATTAACAAGCTCCTGTCCGAAGACCGGAAGATGGCCGCGAAAATGTCCCTGCCTGCTCCCAAGGGCAAGCTGGATGTATTGGCCGCTATCGGTGTCCCACCGGGGTCCAATCGGGCCGTCGTTCAGGATATCAGCTTTTCGGTCGAGCCTGGCCAGGCGGTTGCGATCATCGGCCCGAGCGCCTCGGGCAAGACATCGCTGACTCGCATGCTGGTGGGTGTATGGGCCCCGGCGCGTGGCTCGGTTCGACTGGATGGGGTCGAGATTTCCGAGTGGAATCACGATGAACTCGGCCCCCACATCGGATATGTGCCCCAGAGTGTCAGTTTTTTTGAAGGAACGATTGCCCAGAATATTGCGCGCTTGGGTGAGGTCGATCCTGTCAAGGTTGTAGAGGCCGCGACCTTGATCGGGATGCATGAGAGCATCCTTAGTCTTCCCGAGGGCTATGATACGATGCTGGGCGAAAGCGGGTTCGCGCTGTCGGGCGGCCAGAAGCAGCGTATCGGGATCGCCAGAGCCTTTTATGGCGATCCGAAATATATTGTCATGGACGAGCCCAATGCCAGCCTCGATGACGTAGGTGAGAATTTCCTGATCGAGGCGATTTCTACCCTCAAGGAGCGAGGCGTGACATTCGTCGTCACCACGCACCGGCCGCGCGTCGTGAGCGTGGCAGACAATCTGCTGGTTCTGCGCGCTGGCCGACAGGTCGGTTACGGGCCTGCAAGTGAAATGATCAACGCCCTGCGTAACCTGCAGTCGGGAGGGGACGCTGTCCCGTCACCGGATAAGGCCGTCGCGAGCGGCAATGTTACGAATTTGGCGGGGCGCTGAACATGGCTCAAGAGCTCGACTCCCTTCAGCCCGTTACGCCTTCCAAAGGCGTGCTGGCGCTTGTGCGGCGTGCAGATCATCGATTCGATCAGTGGATTCAGGGCTGGAATCCGTATCGACCGGAACGGCTGATGTCGCGCGACATCGAACCGATGCGGATCGACGAACAAGTCGTCAAAGTGAAGGTCACGCGTTTCATCATGATCGCGGCAACGCTGTTTTTCATCTGGGCCTGCGTTGCCCCGCTTGATGGTGGCGTGACGATGCAGGGCAATGTGACCGTTGCTGGCTATCGCAAGGCGATTCAATCGGCTTCGGGCGGCGTGGTGCAGGCGATTCTGATCCACGAAGGTGAGAAGGTGAAGGCGGGCCAGGTGCTGATCCGGGTCAATCCGCTCACCGCCGATGCCAATCTGGCCGGTGCGGAATCCGATTATGTCGACGTGCTGGTGCGCGAGTCGCGTCTCAGGGCATTGAGTACGGGGGCATCCTCGATCAGTTGGGCGCCAGAACTCGAGCAGTTTGGCCATAATCGGCAGATCGAGGATGCCAAGGCATTTCAGGTCCGCCTGTTCAATGCGCGGCGAAATGTTCAGGCGCAGCAGATCGCCGGGTTGCGCGAACAGTCGGCCGGTTTGAATGCGGCGATCGTGTCGCATCAGGTGCAGTTGCGCACCCTAGGGCAGGAGCTCGATAACACGCGACGCTTGGCGAAGGATGGTTTTGTGCCACAGGCACAGGTGAACCAGACGGAGCGGACGAAGGCGGATCAGGATGCTGCCATGGCGAGCACGCGGTCGCAGATTGGAAGCATTCAGGCCCAGATTGCAGGCCTTGATGCCGCTTTTGCCAAAGAGATCAGTGACGAGGCGGCCACGGTCCAGAAATCGCGCGAGGCGGCGGTGGCCAAATTGCAGGCGGCTAAGTTCGACCAGTCAAATACAGCCCTGCGCGCGCCCGTTGACGGTACGATCGTCAACCTTCAGGTCTATACTGTCGGTGGAGTGATTGGTGCCGGCACTGTCCTGGCCGAGATAGTGCCATCGCACGGTAAGCTTGTGGTGGAGACGCAGGTGCCGTCGAAGTCGATCGATAAGGTCAAGGTGGGCTTGCCCGTGAGTTTGCGTTTCAGCGCGTTCAATACGTCGACCACACCGATGGTGGATGGCCGGGTGCTCAACGTCGGCGTGGATCGCCTGAAATCGGTGCCCGGGCAGGAACCCAAACCAGGGCAGGATGATTTCTACCTCGCTCAAATCGAGACAACGGAAGAGGGTGCCAAGAAAATTGCGGATCTGAAGGTTCAGACCGGAATGCCCGTCGATGTGATCGTGAAGACGGGTGAGCGTACGTTCATGAGCTATCTTTTGAAGCCATTGACGGATAAATTCGCATTGGCGTTCAAATAAGGGGTACGGCCGTTTGCGTATGATGAAGCCGTTGATGCACGTTGCTGCATCGGCTGTGGCGTTCGTGCCTGTGATGGCGGACTGCCAGGCCCAGATGATCGCCAGATTGCCCGATCCCGCGGCCGCCCCTCAGCAGGGGGCGGTTCAGTCGGATCTGGTCGAGGCGTGGCGCAGCGCGCGGGATTATGATCCGCAATACCGGTCAGCGGTGGCGCAGCGGCAGGTCAATATCGCGACGGCGAATCAGGCGCTGACGCAATATCTGCCGTCGGCCAGTTATCAGATGACGAGCGTCGCTACAGAGAATACGACCCGCCAGATCGTGACGCTGACGCAGCCGCTGTTCAGCGTCGACCGTTACGCAACAGTCCGCGAGATCGCCCCGCGCAAACGTTTCGCTAATGCGACGCTGGCGGTGGCCGACCAGAGCCTGGCAAGTCGGCTGCTCACCGAAATCACGACCTATATCGCGGCGGTCGAAAATGCGCGCGCCAACGATGCGAAGATCGATGCGCTTCAGAAGCAGGCCGATCGGTCGCAGAAGATGTATCAGAGCGGGCTGGGCACGATTACCGATGCTCGCGATATTCAGGTGCAATATGAAGCGGCGCAGGCCAACGGCATTCTGTTGGCCTCCGCGGCACGGGCTTCGGCCTCGCGCATTGCCGCAATAACGGGCAAGAAGGTCGGCCCGCAGGATTTCCGTTTCCCGGAGAAGCTCGGCACGATTCACCTCGATTCGCTGTCCGCTTATGTCGAGCGGCAGCTTCGTGACAATCCGGCGATTATTGTCGCCTTGCAGAATGAAAGGGTCGGGCGCTTCGAGGCTTTGAAAGCAAAGGGATCGCTGCTTCCAACGATTGGCTTGTCGGCTACCTATACAAATGCGAGCAATACCGGATCGTCGAAATATGCCGGTTTTTCGATTTCCGCTCCGATCGCACCCGGCGGTTTCTTCCAGGTCCGTGCCGCAAATGCGACCGCTCGGAGCGCCGTAGAGCAGCGGCGCCAAGCGGTTCAGCAAGCGCGCGTCGATCTCGAACGCCTCTATGAACAGGTGAACGGTGGCCAGGAAGCCCTGGTTATCAGCGCCAAAGCAATTGAGAGTGCGCAGTTGAGCGTCGAGGCCAATACGAAAAGCTTCGAGGGCGGCGTACGAACGACCGTCGATGTCGTGAACGCCATCCAGACATTGTACACCGTGCGAAGCACCTATGTCACATCGGCGACGCAAGTTGCTGTCAACCTGCTGACTTTGCTGCTGGTATCGGGTGACGACACGGCAGATGCGATGGACGTGACGCAAAAATTCCTGTTCGGCAAATAAGGGCGGGCGCACATGTCGGCGCGCCTGAACTCGATCATAGCCAGTGCGCAGGCGGCGCGCGATGCCGGGCAGTGGCGGCAGGCGATCGGGCTATACGGGACGGCAGTGGCGCTTGATCCTGTGTCAGGACATCTGCGTCATAATCTCGCTTTATGCCATTTCGCTGCCGGTGCTCTCGACGACGCGCTCAAATATGCGCGCGATGCAGTTCGGATCCAGCCGGATCTGTGGCAGAGCATGATGATCGAAGCCAAGGTGCACCGGACCCGAGGCGCCGTGACCGATGCGGAATCGGCGTTGCTCAGACTGCTTCGGTTCGATCCCGAAAATGCTGCAGCTCTTGTCGCGCTAGCGGATCTCGAGATCAATGAATTTGGCGATCCGGCGTCAGCGGTGGCGCGGGTTCGCCCCTTATTGTCGAGACCAGAAACGACGGTCGATGCGCAACTGACCACCTTGATGGCCGACCTCTATCTCGGTGAAGAAAGCGCTGAGGCTCTCTCCCGGCGGCTTGTCACCTTCTCGCGCCAGCATCTGCGGTTGCCGAGTCAACGATCGGTGGTTCGCACCGCGCCGCTGCGACCGAGAGTGGCCCTGATCTCGCCCTTATTCTCCTTGTCCCCAGTCTATTTCATGACCTTCAATGCGTTCGAGGCGCTGGCTGAGCGGTGCGACCTCATCTGCTTCAATCGTGGGACACGACTGGATGCAGGGACGCGCGCTTTCGCGGATATCGCCACCGAATGGCGTGATGTCCCGCACCATGATGCGGTATCGCTGGCGAGCGCCATTCGCGATACCGAGGCCGACATTCTGTTCGATCTGGGTGGGTGGACCGATGCGGTGGCGCTTGCCGCGTTGTCATCGCGCCCGGCAGCCCGCATGTACACGTGGGTTGGTGGCCAGTCAGCGACCACCGGGCTGGAGATGTTCGACGGGTGGATCGGCGACGCCTGGCAATCGCCAGCCGCCTTCGCCCACCTCTATGCCGAGCCGGTCGTCAACATCGCAGGTGGTTATTGCGATTATCGGATGCCGGCCGAACTGAAGGCCATCAGTGCGCCCCGGCGACGTGAAGCCATCGGTCTCGTTGGCAATCCCTGCAAGATCGGCGATCGCCTTGTCGCGGCGTGGCCGGCAGAGATCGCTAGCGTCACGTTGATCGATCGCCGATATGTTCATCAGCGAACTCGCGATCGGGTGACCGCTCTGCTCGAAAGCGCCGGCGTGCGTACCGATGATATCATCGTACCGCAGGGGCACTCCGAATATCTCAAGGCATTGGCCGGCATGAAAGCCGTGATCAACACAGCGCCCTATAGCGGGGGGCTTACGACGATCGAGGCGATGGCACTGGGCGTGGAGATCATCACTCAGCCCGGTGAAGGCAAGCTGTTTTGCGAGCGCCACCATCTGTCACATCGCGTTACTGCGGGGCGCAATCCCGCACTGGCCGGCGCGATAATGAATCTTGTCATGAATTAGCTGGTGTTCGGCCGGCGTTTGCGCCGAATATCGAATCAGAGTCACGCGCGTATCGGGGGCAATATGAGCAGAAAACCAACGGGGTCCAAGGGCAAGGCGGGAGCGGGAGACAAACCCGCGGTCGAGCAATCGCCCCCGGCCAAGGTTGTTCGCGCCACGCGGGTCAGGTCCGCCAAGGACGCGGTGGACGAACGCCCCGTGACCAAGCCGGCCGTAAAGATCAACGGCACCGCGTCCCGAGAGGCGCTGGCCGGCACCGTTGCTCCTGCGGCGGCGGGAAGCGCGGCGGTCGCAATCAGCAAGCGGCCAGTGAAAACCAAAGCGTCGCTGATACCGCCCGAAAATGACGACAGTGCCTTCGCATCCGAGGTGGCGGCGCAGGCTGCTGTTCCGCCGCATAGCCCGGTGCGGATCTTCCAGATCTTTTACGAGCCGTGGCATCGCGACCTGCTGGATCCCGCGTTCGAGCCGTTCGATAATTGTGGCGTCACCGCCGAACTGATGGAGTTCGATGTTTTCGAACGCATCTCACGATCCACAGCCATTAAGGGGGCGGACTATTGGGGGGCGCTTTCGTGGCGCTTTACCGAAAAGACCGGCCTCACGGGTGCAGACCTTATCAAGATCATGGAGGCGCATCCGGATGTCGACGTCTTCTATTGCAACCCGCACGTCAACAACGAGGCGCTTTTTCACAACATGTGGGTACAGGGCGAAACCTGCCACGTGAACTTTCTCGAAATATCGAAGGCACTCTTCACAGCGACAGGCCTGCCGACCACAGAGTTCGATCTCATTTTGCCATCGGCGAGCTTTTCGTCCGCCAATTACTTTATCGCGCGACCGGCGTTCTGGGAGGCTTATCTGCCGTTCATCCGCAAGGTCATCACCCTGGCCGAACAGAAATTGGCGCCGAATGTCCGGCAGTTCCTGCATTCGCAGGCGGCGGATGATCGAGGACTGCATGGCGGATCGACCTATCTGCCGTTCATTGTCGAGCGCCTGTTCCCTTTGTTCATGCGGACCATCGGCGCCAAGCTGAAGGGGCACCGGATCGTGCTGCCAACCAAGGAACAGGAGCTCAATATTCACCTGCGTTTGCTGCGGGATATGAAGGACGTAGCGATCCGTACCAAATCGCCTTGGTTGGCGGCCTGTTGGGTTAATTATCGGTCGCTATATTTCAGTCAGCATCATGGACGTGAATGGTGCCAGAAATATCTGCGCGCGATTACGCCGACGCAGATCAAGTTTCCCTGAACAGGATATGCTGGAGATCATGTTCAAGGCCTATTCCGCGCTGCCCGATCAGATCGGCAGCGCGGATGCGCCGTTGGTGGTCATGCCGTTCATCGTACCCGAACTCGCCAAAAGGTCGGCGGTTCAACTGGCGCGGCGTTCCGGAATGAAAGGGCTGCTATACGCAGTCTATGACGATCGCAGGCTCGGCTTCGTCGCGATGATGAATGCGGTGTTCCGCCGTTCGTTGGCGCCGACGGTCGCCTATGTCGCGCAAGATAGTTTTGCCGGCCGAAACTGGCTGGCCATCGGATCCGCGGCCCTCGCGCAAAAGGATGGCGGATTGCTGGCCTTCAACGATGGCAAATGGAACGGAGCGCTGGCCGCGTTCGGGCTTGCATCCCGGGCGTGGGCGCTGAAGAATTACGACGGCGATTTCTTCTTGCCCGAATATAAGAGGCATTATGCCGATGCCGAACTGACGATCATCGCCATGCAGCAGCAACTGTTACGTTATGATCCGGCGGCGGTCATGGTAGAGGTCGATTGGGATAAAGAGGGGCAATCGACGGAGGCAGCCGATCGAACGCTTTATCATTTGCGCGCGCGTTCGCGCTACGATGGAAAGGTCAGCAATCCAGGGCTGTTGCGCCTGTTCAGTTGATGGCGATCGACATCAGGTGACTTCCCGGTCGAGCATCGATTCCAGCTTTTCCCAAGCTTCTCGGCAAAACCCGGCCTCGGCCAGCTTGCCGACCGGCGACTTCGCTGCTTTCAGATCGAGTTGATGCGCAGGGCCAATTTTCGGTTCGTTTTGATGGGGCAGGAGCCCGAGCCGTACCAGTGCGATCATGGCCTGACGGGATGTTCGCCCCGCGTCCAATATGTCGCCTGTCACCCATATGTTGGCCAGCAGATCCTGCGCATGGACCATGGCCCGAAGTCCATTTACCGCATTGCGCAACTGTTTGCTCGCCATTTCCATATTATCGGTGGCCGCAGCCAGCAGTCCGCTGAAAAAACAGCCGTTGATGACGTTGAGGCCCGACACGGGCGAGATCTTCAAATTGTTTGTCTGGCTGCCGGCAATTGCATAACAATCGCGCGCGATGGTAGCATCGCCATTTATCAGCGCGCCATGGCCCGCCACCGTTGCCAGCGACACCATCCAGCGGACGAGAGACCATGATGGAGGCTTCGTCTTCAGTTCGGTTCGGCAGGCCTTCAGCAGCGAACGTGATTGGCCGACCAGCCAGCGGATGAAGCTGTGGTCGTCATTGCCGATCTGCTTTGGATCCTTCCAGATCAGCCGGTGAAACATGATGGTGAGGCAGGCGGCCCGCAATTCGATCGACTCGCTGCGATGATAATAGCTTTTCGCGCCGATCATCAGCACGTCCGGTGACGCAAATTTGGTAAAGTTATTCTGGATACGGTGCAGAAAATCCTGTTCGGTATCAATCCTCGTCGCGTCGAACAGGTCACCCACGCTTTGCTGTGGGAGCAGTTCCAACGATTGGCCGCTGGCTTCTTCGACAATAGTGAGCGCGAAGCCGGTATTTCGACGAAGGGAGGTGACAGGAATGCGCGCGGGGCCGAAATGCCGGTCCGGTCGAGAGAGGGGCGACGGAAATTTAAGGCCCATGACCTTGGTAGTGCCGCAGAACAATGCCAGCGATTGGCCGGCGAAGCGCTCCTCGAGGGCAGTCGCTTCCGCCATGAACTCAAAAAAGCCGTCGCCATCGCTGCTGGCGGTTACGGAAATGCATTGAGAAAGCGCCGGCAGGATATCCTCGGCCATGTGAACCGCGTCCATGGAAACCCTCCGGCGGAGCGCCGGTTGGCGCTCCGCAATTGACACTTATATTCTGGCCAGGCGGCAGTTCATTCGGCCGCCGTTCCAGCTTCACTCAGCGGGTAGGCCCAATACCCGCAATTCGCCGCCCGGATTGCCGCTTGAGCCGAAGTCACACCGCAGGTCGATGAACAGCAGGCGATCCGGCCCAAAGCTGTGGGCGATCGCCCCCGTCAAAGATCGAGTCTTGTCCGGCGATTCAATATGGGAGCCTTCCACGACGAGCAGTTCGCCGGCGCTCGCACCCCAGATTGCGACAATTGGCTCCGCCAGCGCGGAAAGCAATTCGGTGCGTCGGACAGCAAAATCTTCCGCGTCGCTGAACGTGCTTGTTATTGGCTGGACCGGCTTCTGAGTCATCAGAGAAAACAGGTTCGTGGCCGCGACATCTGGCTCATCCAGTCCACCAAGGGTGGTCGCCGTGCGAGGCCGCCGCAACGATCGATCGTAGATACCGCTTTGGCGGAGGAATTTCAGGAAGTCATATTCGGGTTGATCCAGCCAGCCTTGCGACCGCATCCATTCGATCGATGCGATGGGGCGATCGGCGGCGCTTGACGGTCCCATTCCGCCACCAGACCCGGCGACCAAGCTGTCTGCTTGCAGGAGCGCGAAATCGCTGCCCTCAATCTTAACGATCAGTTTGCCCAGATCTTCTTCTTTTGCGGGCGTGATACCAAAATTGAAGCCGATGAATCCATCACCGAGACCGGCCTTGGCCAGGTCTTCCCGGAACTGGTCGATCGATCCGGCGCCGACGCAGGTATTATCGACAAATGCCAATACCGTCTTTCCGCGGACCTGATTTTCCGGCGAATATATCCATCCGCCGATCCGATCCGAAGATGTATAGTCAATCGCTCCGCGTATCATATTCTCGTGCCCACCCTATCTACAGTCATTCGATTCCTATCGGCGTCTGGCACCACGGCCCTTACTCCGCTTCGGCACAATCACATCTGCCTCGTTCTGACCATCCTCTGCCAGGATCAGTTTTGCTGCCGGCAATTCCTCTTCGACGAATCCATCGATGTTAACACTCTGCCCGCGATCGCTGCTTTGCACAATATGCTCGGGCGCTTCCACGGCATCGCTAGGTATAATATCTGATTCTGAGGCCTCAAGCTCCGGTTCGTCCAGCTCGACAAAGGGCTTGTCTGCTTGAGGAAGCCCCTCGAAAACCTCCAGATATTTCTGGGCCATCTCGGTCGAGTCAGGAACCTTCGGCAATCCGGAGCGCAGCTTGGCGTTCATTTGTTGCGTCGCCGCAATCTCGATGACGCGAACCAGGTCGACATGGTCGCGCAGGCTGAAGTGGAGGCCGGTCACGCCATCGACCACCTTTTCCGCCATCCCGCCGATGCCGGTGCAGATGATCGGACGGCCGACGGCATAGGCTTCCTGGATCACTACGGGCGAGTTTTCCCACCAACTGCTGGGGATGATGATATAATCGCAATCCGACATCAACCGCGATACTGCGCTATTATCATACGCCCCGGCATAAGTGAGAAAGCTGTGCTTGGCGACACTGGCTTCAAACCGGTCGATGAATTCCTGACTCTGCCCGACCATATTACCGTGGATTCGGATCTTCAACGTCTCCGGCAGGTCCTCATATTCGGCGATGAGATCGGCGGCATCCAAAATGGTCGACAATCCCTTGAACGGGTTGATCTGGCCGAAATAGCCAAAGACCCATTGTTCGTCGCCGGCCCGTTTTCGCCTGGGCGGGGCGGTGGGGGGAACATGCGCCAGTCCGTTTTCCACGACCCGCATTCGTTCGACGGGCGCACCCCACTCGACGAACCGCTGTGCCAAGAATCTGCTGGGCGACACGAAGCCGTCCAGAGCCGCAAAACAGGTGAGAAAATGTCGCCGCCGCATGGCGAATTGCTGGCCGCTATTCTCGGGAAAGCAACTGGCGCAGCTTGCGGTTGATGATTTCTCACACAGATTCTGGGCGGGCCGCGTGATCATCTGTCCATGGTGGTGGCAGATGGCGACAAATTCGTGAATCGTCAGCACTGTGTGAATGTCGGGCATCTCGGCTACCGCTCGAAGACTGTTGGTTCCGAAATTCATAAAGTGGTGGAAATTGACCGTCTTGACACTATTTCGTTCGATAATGTCGACGAGCTGGTCAGTGACCGTCGACGATCCGATGTGGTAGAAATAATCATAATCCGCTGAATCGACGGAGATCGCATATTCCCTGCGGGATCCAAGCTCGACGCGCTTCGCCTGGTTTTCGGGCACAGCGGCGATGAAGATGGCATCATGCCCCAGCGCAAGCAGCCCCTGATAGACTGCATAAGCCGAAATCTCGGCACCACCCTTCGAAATTGAAGGGTGGGCATGACTGACGATGGCAATGCAGTTTCGCTGACGAATGCCGTGCGTATCCGGGAGGAGAAAATCGTCCATGTTCATGCCACCATCGCGATATTGTTGATCGCCCGTTCGAGTGGAGAACTTGTCAGCGGGCGCAAGAAATGCGCTCCGTCCTCAATGATCCTCGCGGCATCGCCCTCAAGCATTTGCGCGGCCTCTTCCGCCAGTCCCCCCAGGAACGACGGCGCGATTCGCAGCCAGTCCACTAGGCTCTCGCGATTCCAGCCGAAGCATTCCAGCGATCGTCGGCCATTTAATCCTGGGCTCGCAGCATCGGCGATCGTCATCAGCGTCAGTCCGTCTTCGAACGCTCGCGCCGTTGCCCAGCCTTCGTCAGTGGGGATAAGCCCCGCTGCAAAATACATGAATCGCTCTGCGCCAAGTTCGCTCAATATGGTGGGGAGGGCGTAGTTGTACGCCGCGGTGTCCTCGGCGAAGAAGAGGCTGCAGGGAAGGCCGGTTCTGGCGGCGAGCTGATGAAACTGGCTGACCACTGCCGTGCGCGCCACGCCTCGGCCGGCGACAAAAACGAGGCCGGGTCCGTTTCTGCGGCCTTCGACGCGACGGCCGATCTGGTCGAACAGAAGCATGGCATCGCTGCGCTCCTCGGGAACCCCCAAGACGATGGCGCGGCTGCAAGGCGCCGCTTTGAACGATCGGCATATGGCCGCCTGCGAACGCGCATCCTGTCGTACGGCGGCCGCAAAGTCGCGGAAGAAGGACTCCGATTTCAACGACGGATAGAGTGTAAGGATGTGATCGATCGACGTCGCATGACCCAGGCGTCGGACGACCTTCATGTCGACGGTGTGATTGGTGGCTGATCCATCGGCAAGCAGCACTTTGAGCACCGGGCCTTCCAGGTCTCGCGGGGGGATGACGCCGCGAAAGACAGCCACGAAGCCGGCACGTTCGGTAAGCTGATAGCAGCCCGGCGCGATTCCACTCAGATCGGGGCGCGATCGAAAGGCCAGTGAATTTTCGTCACAACGCAAAATCGTCGAGCCGAAACGCATTCCGAATGTGTCGATCTGCTTCAGCGGGCTAAGCACCCAGCCGATTACGATGCAGCCGAATGAGGGCAGAACGAGAACTTCTTCAAGTGAAGCCCGGACTTGCGCTCCGGCGCCCCCGTCGGTCGGCTGCCAGCTCTCGGGATGATCGAGGAGATAGCGGAGCGTCGCGCTGTGGCCGGTGTGGGAGGCCGCCCAGTGATGCGCGAAATATTCGACAAAGCTTTTCTTGGTGACGATGTTGAGCGGCCGCAGGCTTTCGAGATAAGATTTTCCATCTGCGAGATAGATGAACAACTCGGACGTCGCGGTCGGGCGCCAGTCCGATTGCAGGACGCCGATGATGCCATAAGCATCACTGCCCAGGTCTTTGCGTTCGAACATCGTCAGCGCGATCGCGCCTGATATTTTTTGCCGGTCGACAATGACGACTGGCTGATCTGCGGCGACCGAACGCTTCATCCAGCCTCCGATCCAAACCAGTCCGGCATCGTCGATCGCCAGCGATTCGATGAACCCCAGCGAGTTTTCGGGAAGCGGACGGAGGGGTTGGCGGAGAAGGTGGCTGGTCTGAGTGCGCAGATCGGACAGCCGCGCGATCATGTCGAAACCACGATAGCCTTCGGTGCGCAGGCCGCGCAGGCCTGACGTCAGGATGTCGACGTCGGGTGGCGGGGTCACTGATTGCAAGAGATAGGGTGTTTCGGCAATACGAATCCGCAACGCTCCCCGAACGCCGCCTTCGGCCATATCGCAGATGATGTCGCCAATGTTGTCGTCGAATGTGAAGCCTGCAAACACCTGGGTGTTGAGTGCTTCGGCAATATCCTGCCTGACATGATCAGTTTGCACGGCCGCAACGATCGCGTCGCCAATGAGCAGTTCGACTGTCAGGATCCTGCCTGGATCGGTGAGGTCTATTGCCCAGCCTTCGATCCCCGTGACCGGATCGAAGCGGTCGATCTGCCCCCGCATGGATTCGTCCGCCTCGTCGAACAGCGATGCCGATATCAGTCTTGGCCTCACGCTCGCTCTATGTCCTGTCATCGCCGGGCCTGTCGCCATATGTACAATCCAGTAGCCAAATGCCTGTTATCGAAAGCCGCCATCAAAAGGTTGTGGAGCCGAGCCGCGAACGCTTTTTCTTCTGCTCGCCCTCATCGACCGCGATCTTTTTTCGAACGCGGCGAGGAATAGCGGGCTCATCTTCCGAGAAAATGTCCGGTGCATTTGTTTCCGGAAGGGGGTTGTCGATTGGTGCAAGCGGCGGCCGCACGCGCGGCGCGGCGGCCGAAATCACGTCGCCCGGCTCGGTACCGGATCGTAATTCAGCAGCAACGTCATCGTTCTGCGTGCGCACGGTCGCCAGATAGCCTTCGGTCATCGCGCCGATCGCCAGATTATCGCCAGCGGTCGCTGACAATGGCTTGTACGGCGCCGACAGGGCGGTGTTGATCGCGACCGAAAATGACAGGGCATCTCCAAGCTCGTAGAGGTGGCAATTGCCACCGGCTTCGCCGTGTCTTTCCTTGAACGCCCCCACCGATGGGGCGATGACCTTGCAGCCGGCAATCAGCGCTTCGCTGAATACCATCGAAAAGGTTTCGGGCCATAAAGAGGGGAAGATCACGCAGTCATACAATGCCATGATCTCGACGACCCGGCGATTGTCGTAGCTGCCGCGCAATACAACCCGGTCCTTGCCGAAATTCTCTCCGATCTGCAGCATCGCCTGTTCGACCTGCTGCTGGAAATCGGGTGGATTCATGTCGAGGCCGCTGCCCCAGATATGGATCGTCAGCTGCTTGTGATTGGATAGCATCGCCGGGATCTGCTTGAGCAGAAACTCGATACCCTTGTCCCGTAGCACCTGGCCAAAAAAGGCGATGGTATCGCCGCGCGGCCTGCGGTCATCGCCATTATACGAGTGGCTGACCTGATCGAAGCTGCCATTGGGGACGACGGTCAGGCGGTCGCCGAACGCGAAGTGGCCGGCCAATATCTCCCCTTGGAACAGCGAGGGGGTGACTACCACGTCGCAGGCGTCGAACAGGCTCTGGAACAGTTTGTACCGGACCGAGAAGTCCTTCGGCTCGGCATTGGGGAAGCAGCCGATACAATCGAATGGCGTATAGCTCGTGCAAAGCTGGTTGTTGGTCCGAACCAGATGACCGTCGCGCTTGCAGATGGGCAGAAACTCGTGCGCCGTGAAGACGAAACGCGCTTCGGGGAGCGCCTTGCGCAGCGCTACCAGGAAATCGATACCCACGAGCACGAAATGATGGACGAAAATTACGTTCGGCTTGATGCCGCGCGCGAACCGCACATAGGCTTCGAGCAACCAGCGGCTGCATGATACGTAGCGATCATAGTCGAAGCCCGCGACATTCACGATATATTCGTTGTCGCGTTGCGGCATCTTGACGATCGGCGTGGCATCCGAACGCAACCGCGCGGGCAGCTTGTCGTGAAAGGCAGTAAAGAAGCTTTGATGGCCGGCGCGCTGGAGCCCGAGATGAAGGTTGTAGGCGACCTGCTGGGCCCCGCCAGGCACAATATCCGGATGCAGGAATGAGAGGATCAGCGCCCGCATCACTTCGCTCCGGCGTTGAAGATGGCCGAATTGACCTGCTTGATCGCGTGCAGCAGCGAATCTTCCCCCGCGCCATAGGATTCGAGGTGGATCAGCTTCCGGCTATTATACACTTTCACCCTCATGCCGGCTCTCGTTGCCATGCGGCAGAATTCGACATCCTCGAAATGGGCGAGCACGAAATGTTCGGGCAGGCCGCCCAACTCGTCCCAAACGTCGCGCCGTACGGCGATCAGCGCGCCGCTGACGGCCTCTGCGTCGGTGATCTCCCCTTCCTCGATCAGGTCGACCGGCGAGTGGCGGCCGATATGCGAGGTCCGCAGCACCCGGAGCGCCTTCGTCTTGAACACGATCGTTTGATCCAGCAATTCGATGCCGTTGTGCATCACTTCGTCGGCGTCGGACAGCAGGGTGGCGCCATAAACGTTGCCATCGTCGGCCGCCTGCGCGATCCGGGCATAGACGCCGGCATCGCTGCAGCAGATATCGGGATTTACGAGCAGGACGCGGGGACTGGTGCTTTCTTCGACGCCGACATTGTTGGCGGCAGAAAATCCGACATTTTCCTCGAACAGAACGAAGCGGTGATTGATCTGGAACATCCGGAAGAGCCCTTCCAGATAATCGATCTGCTGTTGGAATACCGCCGCTTGCTGAAAGCAGAGCACGACCTCCGCACCGGGCGGCAGTTCGAGGATCTTGGCGATGAGCGCGTAGATGCTTGCGATGAACGGGCGGCGATAGAAGACGGTGATCACCGAGAATGTTGCGGGCCGATAGGTTTTGCCGAAGCTGATATAGGCCTTTTTCTGAACGGCCAGATACTCGCCCCAACTCGACTGCAGCAGCTCGGTCAAAGCGCGCGAACGATCGAAGAGCAGCCGCTGCTCGATCGGCCGGCCGGCACGCTGTATATCGTACATGATGCCGGCGAAGAAATCCTGGAAGCTGTCGCGAACCGGCGTGCCGCGCAGGACGAGAATTTCGTCGCGCACCGTGACCAGCATCACCTCCACTTCGCCCCCGGCGGATAATGAAGGGTCTTTCAGCAGGATTGTCAGGCCCAGAGCCGTCGGCCCTGCTGCCTCTTCGGCGTCGCGGCGGGCATAGAATAATGTGCTGACGCGGGTCAGGCCCGATGCCTCGCCTTTTGTCCGAACGATGATCCGAATGAATTCAGTCGCATCGACCGCCCATAGTCGCACAACCAGATGCGAACCGAACTGACGCATGCTGTCGATGGAAAATGGCTTAGAAAAAACGCGTTTGGTGACACGGTTTCCGCCTTCGGCCGCGGGAGTCAGGCTGGCTTCGGTATCGGCGGCGGCAGCCGCATCATCGGTACTGGCATCTGCAGCCTTCATGGCCGCAAGATCCGCAGCAGCGGCATCAATCGTCGTGCCTCGCGCTGCCTTGGTCATGCCTTCAGTCTCCCGCCTTCACCACCGACTAACAAGTCACCTGACCGATGGGAAGCGCAGCCATGGCAGGCGATGCCGAATTTGGCGTTAACGGTAGGCTTTTGACAGAAAGCGGAAATGGTGGATCCGGGGAATTTTCCGGCGTGCGAAAGCAAATATACTAACATCGTCATCCCGAACTGTCGGCGGCATTCGCCGGTCAACGCATGCAGCTTCGGGATCATCTGTGGGTTTGCCGCCGCGGTTGCCGGACCTGTTCGGCATCAGCCGCGAGCCCACCGCAAGAGCCTGCCCCCATCTCAAAGCGCTCGCATGGCTGAAGCGTTAACATAGTGCGGCGCAAAAGGACAATGGCCTTTTCCTGCCAGCAAATGCTTTGCAAACAATCCTATTTATATTGCGGCGGTGCAGCAACGTGACGATCAAATCGATTTGTGGGCGTTATCTGGCGCGGGGCGAGGCGATCGATATACGCGCCCAAATATTTTTTGCTTTCCGCATCGCCAAAGCGCGGCTATTCGGCCGGCATCCCCACGTCGGGGGCGGTTAGCTCAGTTGGTAGAGCATCTCGTTTACACCGAGAGGGTCGGCGGTTCGAGCCCGTCACCGCCCACCATGGTCAGGATGGCACCTCGCAGCCGCCGGAGACATAAGCGATCATGGCCGCTGGCATTCGCGCCGATCAATTATTGATGGATCGCGGGCTGGTCGAAAGCCGGGCGCGGGGCCAGGCGCTGATTCTTGCGGGCCTGGTCTTCGTGGGAGAGCGAAAGATCGAAAAGGCCGGCCAGTCACTGCCCGCCGATGCCATGATCGAGGTGCGTGGGCGCGACCATCCCTGGGTATCGCGCGGCGGCCTGAAGCTCGCCCACGCACTCGATCATTTCGCTTGGGGGGTAACCGATACGGTTGCGATGGATGTCGGCTCGTCGACCGGCGGTTTTACCGACGTGCTGCTGGCCGGTGGTGCGAAGCGCGTCTATGCGATCGACTCCGGCACCAACCAGCTCGCCTGGAAATTGCGCCAGGATCCACGGGTGATCGTGCATGAGCGGACCAATGCCCGCTATCTTACCGAAAACGAGGTCCGCGAACCGATAGACGTCATCGTGTGCGATGCCAGTTTCATCTCTTTGGCCAAGGTGCTCGAGAAGCCGCTCAGCTTCGCTGCGCCCGCGGCGCGACTGGTGGCCTTGATCAAGCCGCAATTTGAGGCGGGTCGCGAGGAGGTGGGCAAGGGGGGGGTCATCCGGGATCCGGTGGTTCACGCTCGTGTCTGCGATGCGGCTGTCGCGTGGATCGCGGGACTGGGGTGGCAAGTCGAGGGTGTCGTGCCCAGTCCGATCACGGGGCCCGAAGGCAATGTCGAGTTTCTGCTGGCGGCGCGAAAATAAGGTGAACCTGCCGATGAGGCGCGCGGCGACGCTAATCCAAACTCGACTCCTTAGCGTCGCTGTCGCATGGAACGCGAACATATGAGGAATTCGTAATGGGCGGAATAGCTTCGGCCGCGCAACTGCGCGTATCTTACCTGCGGTGGGCGCTGGTGACGGTGCCGGGGATCGTCCTGTTGGGCACGTTGTCCGGAGTCGTCGCCAATTCGGGCAATGGCAATTCATGGTTTGCCGCGTTGGCCAAGCCGGGCTTCATGCCGCCTGGATGGGCATTCGGCGTTGCGTGGACGATCCTATACATTCTGATGGGGCTGGCTCTTGCCGTCATTCTCAATGCGCGCGGGGCGCGGGGGCGCGTTGCCGCAATCACAGCCTTCCTGCTCCAGTTGCTGCTGAACCTGTGCTGGTCGCCCTTGTTCTTCGCCCTGCATCGGGTGATGCCGGCATTCGGGCTGATTCTCGCGATTTTCGTGCTGGCGGTGATAACGGCGGTTCTGTTTTTCCGGATACGCAGGATGGCGGGCATATTACTGCTACCCTATCTGGGTTGGCTGGTCTTCGCGGCGCTGCTCAACTGGCAGATCCACGCCCTCAACCCCGATGCCGGGGTTGTGCCGCAGGGCGGCGATACCCAAATCTCCCTTTAAGAACTTAGTCAGAGGATCTGATCATGCAATCCGAGAACCGAATTTTCGACGATCTCGTCAAGATGATGAACGGCGCCGCCGGCACTTTGGCCGGGATGGGTCGGGAGGCCGAGGCGTCGGTTAAAGAGCGTGCCAAGGATTGGATCGGCGGCCTGGATTTCGTGACCCGTGACGAATTCGATGCCGTTAAGGCCATGGCTGTCGCGGCCCGCGAAGAAGCCGATGCGCTGAAAGCGCGAATCGAGGCCCTGGAGGCCGGTATCGCGAAGAAAGCGTGAAATTCAGCCGCTGCTTTTTGCGTACTATCCACAGCTTTCATCGGCCAGTTCCCTGCTTACCGCTTGAAACCGGGCTGATTTCGCGTCACGGGTCGGATAGAGGGCAGCGGAGTAGCCCATATGAACGTGGATGATTACGAATCCGTGCGCGATGCCAGTGCCCCCATCGACATGCTCGAGCAATATTTCACGGCGCATGGTTGGGAATGCGAACGCGCGGGTGATGAGGAAATCGTCGCGCATTTTCAGGGCAGCTGGACGCAATATGAGCTGCGCGCCGTATGGCGGGACGAAGATCGCGTCCTGCAATTCCTGGCCCTGCCGGACATCCGCGTAACCAGCGACAAACGCGTGGCGATTTATGAAACGCTGGGGTTGATCAACGAGCAATTGTGGCTCGGCCATTTCGAAATGTGGGCGAGTTCGGGCATGATCCTGTTCCGCCACGCGGCACTGCTCGACGGTCAGGGCGATGCCGCGCTGACGCTGGAGCAGGCGGAGACATTGGTCGAAGCGGCGATCGACGAATGCGAGCGCTTCTATCCGGTGTTCCAGTTCGTGCTCTGGGCGGACAAGAGCCCGCAGGACGCGATCGCGTCGGCGCTGATCGAAACGCAGGGTGAGGCCTGATCCTCTTTTCATCGAACGGGACGACGACATGACGGGTCTGGCAGTGAACGGTCCGCTGTGGCTGGTCGGCGCGGGCAATATGGGCGGCGCGATGCTGCGCGGCTGGATCGCGGCCGGCATCGATCCGACGAAGATTGTCGTGATCGATCCTTATATCGCCGACGTTCCCGGTGGCGTGACCCTGTTGCGCGAGGTGCCGGCAGGCGATGCGCAGCCCGATACAATGGTGCTGGCGGTCAAGCCGCAACAATTGGGGGTGATCCGCGATCTCTTCGCGGCCAAGACCGGCGCGCCACGATTGCTGCTGTCGATTCTCGCGGGCGTCGAGACCGCGACGCTTTCCGCGGCTTTCAGGGCTGTTGCGACCGTTCGGGTCATGCCCAATCTGCCGGTCTCGATTGGCGAGGGGGTCAGCGCCCTGTTCAGCAAGGATGCGGATGAAGCGACGCGAGGCGATGCCGCGGCGCTGATCGCGCCACTGGGCCTGATCGAGTGGATCACCGATGAAAACCTGTTCGATGCGGTCACGGCGCTGTCGGGCTGTGGACCCGGTTTCCTGTTCCGTTTCATCGATGCGATGGCTGAAGCGGGTACGGCGCTCGGTTTGCCGGCCGATCAGGCGACGCGGCTCGCAATAGCAACAGTCAAGGGCTCGGGCCTGTTGGCCGCTCAATCCTCCGAAAGCCCGGCCGTGCTGGCCGATCGCGTTGCCAGCCCGGGTGGTAGTACGCGCGAAGGGCTCAATGTTCTCGATGCTGACGGCGCATTGAAGGTGCTCTTGCGCGACACGCTGGCGGCTTCGGCGCGGCGTAATGGTGAACTCGCCGCCGCCGCGCGCGGGTAGCGAGGGGGAATTCCTCCCCGAGCAAGCTCGGGGAGGAATCAGGGAGCGCTAGAGCGTCGCGCTGATTTTGTGAATCGATTGATTCCCAAGCGGAGAAGTTTGTGATTCAACCTCGTTGGAGGTGGATCATGGGGATATGTCGA
>NZ_FMZJ01000037.1 GCF_900101455.1 Sphingomonas sp. YR710
CCGGTGAGATCGCATATCCTGATATGCGACAAGGCTGTCGACTTCGGCGCAAAGCCGTGAGCGCTCGTTGTCATGTTCGATCTCCAGTCAAAAATTCAGGCCCGAATGCTTCGGCCCATCGACTCCGCCGAGGGTCTGCCATTCTTCAAAGCCGGTCAGCGCGGCCAGTTCGGGATATTGGTCAAGCAATCTCGGATTGAGTGAGCGGCACCAGTTTTCCTGCGTACGCAAGAAAGGGAGGATATAGGTTGCGAATATTCCCCGGCGGATCACATTGGCCGTACGGTTGAGCCCGGTCGCATGATGGAGCCGCCCGTCCCACACGGCCATGCTGCCGGCCGATCCGGTAAGCCGCACCGGCGCCGAAGGTGCCAATGCGTGATCGGGCCTCTCCAACAGCTTGTGGCTCCCTGGAACCACCAGGGTCGCACCGTTTTCCTCAGTGAAATCATCGAGAAAAAAGGCAACATTGGTGGCAAGTTGATATGGCCAGGGTTCCGGCAGAAAACCCTGATCGGTGTGCAGGCGGCCGATCTCGCGGTCGCCGCCGGGCCCTGTGATATTCGCGGAGAGATTGCTCAGCTGGATGTCCTTGCCGAGACCGCTGCGGACGATCGCGAGCGCCAGCGGATGCGTCGCCAGCCGAACAAATTCGTCACCCCGATTCAAAAGCGCCCAGAGCCGCTGGTTGGATCCGTTCGGCCCATAGCGCAAAGCAACGCCCGCCGCGTCATCGGCGGTGGCCGCGCGGTTGAGCGCCGTTCCGACCGATTCGAGATCTTCGGCACTCAGCACGTCGACTATGACGCAATAGCCCACCTCATCGAGTTCACGACGGATGGCTTCCAGATCAGAGGCCTTATTCAGGCGGCTCATCGGCGGACACTTTCGGTCATCATGGTCACGAGCGGGCCGACGTCCGCAGCTTCCCCTCCCACGACGGCGGCAGGACGCTGACCATGCCGCCATCGGCGAGCACGTCGCTACCGGTCAGCAGCGAGGCCGCCTCCGATGTCACAAAGCTGACCACATTGGCAATCTCATCGGGCGTGCCCCGGCGGCCGAGCGGGCTGTTCCTGATGATGTCCGCCATCACCGGGCGGCTCTCCTCGAGCTGCTGGTTCATCGGCGTGTCGTTGATGCCGGGGGAGACCGACATGATGCGGGCGCCCTTCTTACCCCACAGGCCCGCATTCGCGCGGATCAGCCAGTGGACCCCGCATTTGGAGAGCTGATAGGAAAGGCTCGCATCTTCAATGTCGAAGAAAGCGCCCAGATCCTTGAAGAACGTCTCCGACAGCGGATTTTGCAGCACCGCGAAGAGCTCGGGATGCTGCGGGACGAGATAGCCCGACTGTGAGGCGATGCCGACTCCCACCGATCCGGGGCGCAGCAATGGCTCGGCTGCACGCAGCACGCGCGCCATGCCGATAAGGTTGATCTCCATGATCTGCCGGCCGGGTGCCCGCGCGGCTGATACTCCCGCTGTATTCACCACGGCTTCCAGATCGTCGACACTGGCAAAGATCGCGTCGATCTGGTCCTGGCTGGTGACGTCGCCCGGCAACACCTTCACGTCGCCCCCCAGTTCGGCGGCGAGCCGCTCGACACCGGCAAGATCGCGATCCGCGATGATGAGCGGACCTCGCGGAGCCATCTGACGGGCCACGGCGGCCCCCATGCCCGATGCGGCTCCGATCACGACGTTGGTCATTGATATCTCCTCGCTATCTTGTGCGTCCGTTGAGGACGTCGCGCTTCGGCGTAGGTCGGCAGCCTACTGCGCATCAGCCGCCGGTTGCCCCGGCCGTATTTCCCGGTGAAGCCATTCGAGCCTGAGGCTGCTCAACCGCCACGACCCGTCCACCTTCCTGTACGCATTGTGATAATGGCCATAAGCGTCGACCACCGAACCGTCGGGCGCCTTGGCGAACAGATGCACCGCCCAGATCCCGGCTGCCGTCGTCGGTGAGGTGAGGTCGATCTCGGGCAGAAGCGCATGGTGCACGGTCACAGCGGGATTGGTGCCTACCCTGCCGATGAACGCATCGATTCCTGTGGTCAGTCCGCGCCCGCCGGCGCCCGTATCGCAATGGAAGTCGTCCGTAACGGTGGGTCGAAGAAGCTCCCAATCCTTGGTATCGGCAGCCCGTCCATAGCGCCCCTGGACCTGCTTGATTGCTTCGATGTCGTCCAAGCCCATCTCCTCCGGTCCTTCTGTCGTTGCGATCTGATCCGCCCGCCACCTGATGCAGGCCGCAGCACAGGAAAAGCCCCGATCATGCCTGCTGCGCGCCGAGCATATGGCCCATCAGGCAGCATCCACCGTCGCTCGTACGAAACCCGCAGCCGGCGCTTTTGTCACGATGCAATCAGCCGCCGACCGGGTGCACGCCTTCGTCTCTTAGCGCGCAGACGCGAATTATTCTCAGCCTAGAGGGAGGGCTTCGAGCCGCCGATGCGGGCGCCAACATGGCCATCTGATGCAATCAGGGCGTAGCGCCGCAACTCAGGCTTGCTCATACCACTATCCCTCTCCTCTGCGCTTTCGACGATGAAATCGGTCGAATGAAGCGACAACGACGTCTGTGACGTTCAATATCTGTTGGGCCGCTTATAGCAGGCGCTATGATTAGCTTGTCAAGCATCTACGAAGCGTCCCGGGCGGCACGAAAGCCGATGACGGGTATGCCGCCCGGGATCATTTTACAGGGCCATAAGCGCCTGCCGCTCAGTCTCGATCAGCTTGCCTGAACGTGGGTGTTCAGGAACTTCACGGTCTTCTGCCAAGCGTCCTTCGACGACGCTTCATGGAAGGCGCTGCGATC
>NZ_FMZJ01000033.1:2500-5840 GCF_900101455.1 Sphingomonas sp. YR710
AAGGGCATTTGGTGGATGCCTTGGCATGCACAGGCGATGAAGGACGTGGCACGCTGCGATAAGCGTCGGTGAGGTGTGAGCAACCTTTGACCCGACGATTTCCGAATGGGGAAACCCATCCTCACCATTTAATTTCTGCTCCGGATTTATCCGGATCGGGAGTTAAATGGGAAGGATATCACCGAAGTGAATACATAGCTTTGGTGAAGCGAACCCGGCGAACTGAAACATCTCAGTAGCTGGAGGAAAAGACATCAACCGAGATTCCGTTAGTAGTGGCGAGCGAACGCGGACCAGGCCAGTGCCTGATGGTGAATTAGCAGAACAAGTTGGAAAGCTTGGCCATAGCGGGTGACAGCCCCGTATGCGAAAATGAAACATCAGGACTTGAGTAGGGCGGGACACGTGTAATCCTGTCTGAACATAGGGGGACCACCCTCTAAGCCTAAATACTCGTGCATGACCGATAGTGAACCAGTACCGTGAGGGAAAGGTGAAAAGCACCCCGATGAGGGGAGTGAAATAGTACCTGAAACCGAATGCCTACAAGCAGTAGGAGGGTCTTTATGGCCTGACTGCGTACCTCTTGCATAATGGGTCTGTGACTTAATGTATCAAGCAAGCTTAAGCCGTTAGGTGTAGGCGCAGCGAAAGCGAGTCTGAATAGGGCGACTGAGTTTGATGCATTAGACCCGAAACCCGGCGATCTAGGCATGACCAGGATGAAGGTGGGGTAACACCCACTGGAGGTCCGAACCGATTAACGTTGAAAAGTTACCGGATGAGTTGTGTTTAGGGGTGAAAGGCCAATCAAGCCGGGAAATAGCTGGTTCTCCGCGAAAACTATTGAGGTAGTGCCTCGGATGAATACCGTTGGGGGTAGAGCACTGGATGGATGCGGGGGTCGCGAGACCTACCAAATTCAACCAAACTCCGAATACCAACGAGTACTATCCGGGAGACAGACGGCGGGTGCTAAGGTCCGTCGTCAAAAGGGAAACAGCCCTGACCTACAGCTAAGGTCCCCAAGTCGTGTCTAAGTGGGAAAGCATGTGGGATTTCCAAAACAACCAGGAGGTTGGCTTAGAAGCAGCCATCCTTTAAAGAAAGCGTAACAGCTCACTGGTCTAAATAAGAGATCCTGCGGCGAAGATGTAACGGGGCTCAAGACACGCACCGAAGCTTAGGGTGTGGATTTATCCACGCGGTAGCGGAGCGTTCCGTAAGCCTGTGAAGCGATCTGGTAATGGGTCGTGGAGGTATCGGAAGTGCGAATGCAGACATGAGTAGCGATAAACAGGGTGAGATGCCCTGTCGCCGAAAGACCAAGGGTTCCTGCGCAAGGCTAATCCGCGCAGGGTGAGCCGGCCCCTAAGACGAGCCCGAAGGGGGTAGTCGATGGGAACCACGTTAATATTCGTGGGCCTGGTGGTGTGTGACGGATCATTTAAGTTGTCATCTCTTATCGGATTGAGATGGCTTCGACATGGTTCCAGGAAATAGCCCCACCGTATAGACCGTACCCGAAACCGACACAGGTGGTCAGGTAGAGTATACCAAGGCGCTTGAGAGAAGTGTACTGAAGGAACTCGGCAAATTGCCTCCGTACCTTCGGAAGAAGGAGGCCCCACATCTGGGCAACCATTTGTGGGGGGCACAGGCCAGGGGGTAGCGACTGTTTAGCAAAAACACAGGGCTCTGCTAAGTCGGCTTCAAGACGACGTATAGGGTCTGACGCCTGCCCGGTGCCTGAAGGTTAAGTGGAGGGGTGCAAGCTCCGAAATGAAGCCCAGGTAAACGGCGGCCGTAACTATAACGGTCCTAAGGTAGCGAAATTCCTTGTCGGGTAAGTTCCGACCTGCACGAATGGCGTAACGACTTCCCCACTGTCTCCAGTACATGCTCAGCGAAATTGAATTCTCCGTGAAGATGCGGAGTACCCGCGGTTAGACGGAAAGACCCCGTGCACCTTTACTGCAGCTTCAGAGTGGCATTAGGAAAGAACTGTGTAGCATAGGTGGGAGGCTTTGAAGCGACGGCGCCAGCTGTCGTGGAGCCATAGGTGAAATACCACCCTGTTGTTTTCTGATGTCTAACCTCGATCCATGAAACTGGATCAGGGACCCTCTGTGGCGGGTAGTTTGACTGGGGCGGTCGCCTCCTAAAGAGTAACGGAGGCGCGCGAAGGTTGGCTCAGGACGGTCGGAAACCGTCTGTTAGAGTGCAATGGCATAAGCCAGCCTGACTGCGAGACTGACAAGTCGAGCAGAGACGAAAGTCGGTCATAGTGATCCGGTGGTCCCTCGTGGAAGGGCCATCGCTCAACGGATAAAAGGTACGCCGGGGATAACAGGCTGATAACCCCCAAGAGCTCATATCGACGGGGTTGTTTGGCACCTCGATGTCGGCTCATCACATCCTGGGGCTGGAGCAGGTCCCAAGGGTTTGGCTGTTCGCCAATTAAAGTGGTACGTGAGCTGGGTTCAGAACGTCGCGAGACAGTTTGGTCCCTATCTGCCGTGGGCGTCGATATTTGAGAGGAGTTGACCCTAGTACGAGAGGACCGGGTTGAACATACCTCTGGTGGACCTGTCGTGGCGCCAGCCGCGCAGCAGGGTAGCTATGTATGGACGGGATAACCGCTGAAAGCATCTAAGCGGGAAGCCTCCCTCAAGATAAGATATCACAGAGCCGTGAAAGACCATCACGTTGATAGATCGGATGTGGAAGTGGGGTAACCCATGGAGCTAACCGATACTAATTGCTCTATTCGCGCTTGAGAGCCCCACCATCAACGACAGCACTGCTGTCCAAGATAAGTGGATATCTCTCAGCATAGGATGCACGCACGATTTCTAGAACCGATCCCAACACATATCTGCGCTGGCTCCATAGCTTGGTGGCCATAGCGTCTGTGACCCACCCGATCCCATCCCGAACTCGGCCGTGAAACCAGACTGCGCCGATGGTACTATTGCTTAAGCAGTGGAAGAGTAGGTCGTCGCCAGGCTTTGAAGCCAGCGCTTATATGCACAGGATCGGCAATACCCATTTACATGTCAGAGTCTTTTGTTGGCCTCAGGCGCCGGCGCGGGCTTCAACCCGCCAGGCTATCGCGCCAATCAGGGAACCCCATCAAAGTACTACTTTGATGAGTACCCAAGGCGCGGCGGCCGTTCGGCCTTGCGGACCTCTTCGAGGGCCGTTCCCCAGCATCAGACAACGCTCGGTGTCGCGGGGTGGAGCAGCCCGGTAGCTCGTCAGGCTCATAACCTGAAGGTCACAGGTTCAAATCCTGTCCCCGCAACCAAGCCCAATATCTCAACTTCCCTCGCAAGCA
>NZ_FMZJ01000043.1 GCF_900101455.1 Sphingomonas sp. YR710
CGAGGCTGTGTAAAAACGCCGCTTGATGGTAGAGTTTTCTGGGATTTCGGGAGGCTTGCCGATGGGCCGTTTCGTGGAAGAACAAGACCGCCGGCAAGATTTTCTGCTGCCGGCATCGCTCGATGATTATGTCGCTGAAGATAATTCGGTCCGGGTCGTCGAGGCGTTTATCGACGAGCTGGATCTGGTGGCAGTTGGCTTTGCCGGGGCGACGCCAGCGCATACCGGGCGCCCGGCATATCATCCTTCGACGATGCTCAAGATCTATCTTTACGGCTATCTGAACCGGATTCAGTCGAGCCGGCGCTTGGAGCGTGAAGCGCAGCGCAATATCGAGCTGATGTGGCTGACCGGTCGATTGGCACCGGACTTCAAGACGATCGCCAACTTTCGACGGGACAATGGTGCAGCGATCCGGGCGGTCTGCAGCCAGTTTGTGGTGCTGTGCCGACAGTTGAGCCTGTTCGGACAGGCGACCGTCGCAATCGACGGCAGCAAGTTCAAAGCGGTGAACAACCGGGATCGCAACTACACAGAACACAAGGCGGCCAAGCGGATCGAGCAGGTCGAGGCCAGCATCGAGCGCTACCTTGCGGCCCTCGATCGTGCCGATCGCGAGGCCAGCGACGTTCCGCAAGCGCGGGTCGAACAGATCCGCGAGAAGATCGCGGGCCTGCGCGGCCAGATGCGGTTCCTGAAGGAAATGGCCGCACACGTCGAAGCGGCGCCCGATCACCAGGTGTCGCTGACCGATCCGGATGCCAGGTCCATGAACAGCAGTGGTCGCGGCACTGGCATTGTCGGCTACAACCTGCAGGCAGCGGTGGATGCCGAACACCACCTCATTGTCGCGCACGAAGTGGTGAACGAGGGCAATGACCGGGCACAACTCGCGCCGATGGGCCGGCAAGCCCAGGCAGCCATCGCAGAACCTGAAATCACCGTCTTGGCGGATCGTGGCTATATGAATGGCGAACAGGTGCTGGAATGCGAAGGCACCGGCATTTTGCCCTGCGTTCCCAGAACCGATACGTCCGGCAAGGCCCAGCGCGGTTTATTCACCAAGGCCGACTTCGTGTACGACGCCGACCACGACCGATATACCTGCCCGGCAGGGAAATATCTGACCAAGGCGCGTACGCGGTCCGACCATCACGGCGACATCGACCATTACCGCAATCTGAGCGCCTGCCACGGCTGCGCACTACGACCGCGCTGTACCACTGAAAAAGTGAAGCGCGTCAAACGGTGGAAGCACGAGGCGGTCATCGATGCCATGCAAAAGCGGCTGGACCAGTTACCCAATGCCATGGGCATCCGGCGCCGGACCGTCGAGCATGTCTTTGGTACGCTCAAATCCTGGATGGGCAGCACCCACTTTCTGACCAAGACGCTCGAAAACGTCAGAACCGAGATGAGTTTGTGCGTGCTGGCCTACAATATGAAGCGGATGATCCAGATCATGGGCATTCAGTCGCTCATTGCAGCGATCCGCGCCTGAAAGGCCGGCGCGAAGACCGGGCATTCCGTCACCGCGGCCTCCGATCCTACCATGCGGCCTCCACCTCGGCAGCGTTTCTACACAGCCTCG
>NZ_FMZJ01000028.1 GCF_900101455.1 Sphingomonas sp. YR710
GCCACCCGCTATGACAAGCTCGCGGCCAACTTCCTCGCCATGGTCCAGCTCGCCTCAATGCGGCTGTGGCTGCGCGCTTATGAGTCTACGACCTAGGCTCGACTGGGTCGGCGTCGATCACTGGAACACCGAGCATCCGCACGTCCACCTGATCGTGCGTGGTGTGCGCGAGGACGGCGAAAACCTCGTCATCTCGCGCGACTATATCAAGGAGGGCATGCGCGATCGGGCGAGGGATCTGATCACTCAGGAGCTCGGCCCCCGCACCGATCAGGAGATCCGCCGCACGCTCGAACGCCAGATAGCCGCCGAGCGCTGGAGCAGCCTCGATCGGCAGCTCGCCCGCGACAGCACCCGCTCCGGCGTCATCGATCTCGCGCCGCATGCCCACAGCGAACCCGACGAGTTCCAAGCACTCAAGGTGGGGCGTCTGCGCAAACTCGAATCGCTCGGTCTCGCCGACCAGATCGGCCCCGGCCAATGGGCCATGTCGGATAATGCCGAGGCGACACTACGCGAGCTGGGCGAACGCGGCGACATCATCAAGCGCATTCATCGCGGCCTGACCGAGCGGGGTATCGAGCGCGGCGCGGCCAATTATGTGCTGGCCGGCGAGAGTCTCGACGATCCCGTCATCGGCCGCCTGGTCGCCTATGGGCTCGACGACGAGCTGAAGGGCACGGCTTATGCTGTCGTCGACGGCGCCGACGGGCGGACCCACCACATCAAGCTGCCCGATCTCGATACCGCCGGCGACGGCACGCCTGGCTCCATCGTCGAACTGCGCAAGTTCGACGACGCGCAGGGCCGGCGGCGCGTCGCACTGGCGGTGCGCTCGGACCTTTCGATCGAGCGGCAGATCATGGCGACCGGCGCCACCTGGCTCGACCGTCAGGCCATTGCCCGCGAGCCGGTCGCCCTTGGTGGTGGCGGCTTCGGCGCGGAGGTGCGTGAGGCCCTGGATCGGCGCGCCGAACATTTGATCGGGCAAGGCCTCGCCGAGCGTCAGGGACACGGGGTCAGCTTCAGCCGCAATCTCATCGAGACCCTGCGCCGGCGCGAACTGGACGCACTCGGCGAGAAGCTGGCATCGGAGAGCGGACGACCGCTGACCCGCGCCGCGACCGGCGAATATGTCGCCGGCACCTACCGGCGGCGCTTCAAACTTGCCTCCGGCCGGTTCGCGATGATCGACGATGGGCTCGGATTCCAGCTCGTGCCCTGGTCCCCCTCACTCGAAAAGCAGCTCGGCCGCCATGTCTCTGGCCTCGCGCGCGGCGACGGCGGCATCGACTGGAGTTTCGGCCGCAAACGCGGGCTCGGCCTGTGATCACCACACTTCACGAAGAAGGGACGCCGCAATGTCCGCCACCAAGATCCTCTGGGGTCAGATCCTCGTTGTTCTTCTGATCGTGCTCACCACGACCTGGTCCGCGACGCAGTGGACGGCGTGGCAGCTCGGCTTTCAGCCGCAGCTCGGCCGACCATGGTTCGAGCTGCTCGGCTGGCCCATATATTATCCGCCCGCCTTCTTCTGGTGGTGGTATTTCTACGATGCCTACGCGCCGCCGATCTTCGTCGAAGGCGCCTATATCGCCGCATCCGGCGGCTTCATCGCGATCGCGGTGGCGATCGGCATGTCGGTGTGGCGCGCCCGCGAGGCCAAGAACGCCGAGACCTTCGGTTCGGCCCGCTGGGCCCGGCCCGACGAAGTGAAATCGGCCGGGCTGCTCGGGCCCGACGGCGTCGTGCTCGGCATGCTCGATCGCTCCTATCTCCGCCACGACGGACCCGAGCATGTGCTGTGCTTCGCGCCGACCCGCTCCGGCAAGGGCGTCGGCCTCGTGGTGCCATCGCTCTTGACCTGGCCGGGCTCCGCCATCGTCCACGATATCAAGGGCGAGAACTGGCACCTCACGGCCGGATTCCGCGCACGCCATGGCCGGGTGCTGCTCTTCGACCCGACCGAAGCGAAGTCGGCCGCCTACAATCCGCTGCTCGAAGTCCGCCGCGGCGAATGGGAAGTTCGCGACGTTCAGAACATCGCCGACATCCTCGTCGATCCCGAAGGGAGCCTGGACAAGCGCAACCATTGGGAGAAGACCAGCCACGCGCTCCTGGTCGGGGCCATCCTGCACGTCCTCTATGCCGAGGCCGACAAGACGCTCGCTGGCGTTGCCTCCTTCCTGTCCGATCCGAAGCGACCGATCGAGTCGACGCTGGCCGCCATGATGAAGACCGCCCATCTCGGCGAGGCCGGACCCCACCCGGTCATAGCCTCCGCCGCCCGCGAATTGCTGAACAAATCGGATAACGAGCGCTCTGGCGTGCTGTCGACCGCCATGTCCTTTCTCGGGCTCTACCGCGACCCCGTCGTGGCGGCTGTCACCCGCCGCTGCGACTGGCGCATCGCCGACATCGTCGGCGGCACGCGGCCGGCGACACTCTACCTCGTGGTCCCACCCTCCGACATCGCGCGCACCAAGCCGCTGATCCGGCTGATCCTCAATCAGGTCGGCCGGCGATTGACCGAGGATCTGCACGCCAAAAGCGGGCGGCACCGGCTTCTCCTCATGCTCGACGAGTTCCCGGCCCTCGGCCGCCTCGACTTCTTCGAATCCGCGCTGGCCTTCATGGCCGGCTACGGCCTGAAGAGCTTCCTGATCGCGCAGTCGCTGAACCAGATCGAAAAGGCCTATGGGCCGAACAACTCGATCCTCGACAATTGCCACGTGCGGGTCAGCTTCGCGACCAACGACGAGCGGACCGCCAGGCGCGTCTCCGATGCGCTCGGCACCGCGATCGAGATGCGAGCGATGCGGAACTATGCCGGGCACAGGCTCAGTCCCTGGCTCGGCCATCTGATGGTCTCGCGCTCGGAGACCGCACGGCCGCTGTTGACACCAGGTGAGGTCATGCAGCTCCCGCCGGCGGACGAAATCATCATGGTGGCGGGCACACCGCCGATCCGGGCGAAGAAGGCTCGCTACTTCGAGGATCGTCGGTTTCAGGAGCGCATCCTGCCGCCACCGCCGCTTGCGGTGGCGGCAGGAGCCAAGCCCGACGACTGGAGCGACCTGCCGTTGCCGCCGCGACCGCACATCGAGGATCCCGCCGCGAAGCAAGGCCAGAGCGCCGATGAGGACCCGACCGGCTCGGAGCGCCGCCACCAGCCCGAACTCGAAAAGGCCGGGACCGTCGAGAAAAAGGCGCCGATCGACAATGAGTTCGCCGCCGATCTGGACGACGACGAGGAACACGACAGCGCCCGGATGAGCCGAATGAACCAGATCATGCAGGGCCTCGCGCGGCAGGTCTCGCTCGACCCCAATGATGGCATGGACCTGTGATGCGTCGATGACGAAGCCATCAAAAAAGCAGCGCCTGTCGGTCTATCTCGATCCGGGCGTCATGAAGGCGCTGGCCGCCTACGCCGCGCGGCGCGATCAATCCCGCTCACTGATTGCCGAAGCCGCCATCGCGTCCTTCCTGTCGCCCGACGCCGCCGAACGCCAGGAAGCCGCGACCACCAGGCGTCTCGACCAGCTCGATCGGCGTATGACACCTATGGAACGCGATCTCGGCATCTCCGTCGAAATGCTGGCTGTCTTCGTCCGTTTCTGGTTGACGACCAATCCGCCATTGCCGGAGCCGGCGCAGACCGCCGCGCGTGCTCAGGCCGGCCAGCGATACGACGCTTTCGTCGCGGCGCTCGGCCGCCGCCTCGCGAAGGGACCGAAGCTGCGTCAGGAGATATCGGAGGACGTACCCAAGGCAATGACTCCGCGGTAAGGAGGTACGGGCATGATGCGGTTTACACAGGTTGCCGACCGGCCAACTGGTCCCCCACATGACCTCAAAACCGACATCGTGCTCGGCAACGCCATAAGCGTTGCGCTTGCCGCATCCTCGTCGCCTTGAATGAGCCTCAACCAGCGTTGCAGCAATTCAGCCGGCTACTCCCCATCCGCGCTTGGGATCGTGGCGATAGTAGAACGTAAAGAACGGCCGCTCATGCCCATGGCTGATCAACGTTATGCGCACATGCGCCTCGAACGATCCGGCCCGTTCACCGCCATCTAAGAGTGTTACCTTTCCTGTCTTGCCGTCGACCGAACGCCAGACACGAACCTCTCCCACCGTGCCGTCTCGGAGCATCGACTGGATGAGTGGGTGAAGCACCTCCTGTTCGGCGCGACTAATTCCATGTGTGGCCCATCTCAACGGAATTTGAGTTAAGGCTGGTGCGGCAACGCTGGCGAGCAAAAGCAGGGATCCGCGTAATGCGACAAATGGCGAAGTCATGGCGATATCCTTGGATGCAACGGCTTAGCGCCGCCTCTTCAATTGGTGGCAGCGAAGTCAGTTCGAGGCATTACGTGATGTTACCCGGATCCGACTGAGGCCGTGGATTTGTCCAACGGCACCCGGACACTGCCGGCTACCGTTCATGGCTCGGCAAAAATTGAAGCAAATCTTGCTCGTCGAGAGTCTCACGCTCGACCAGTAACGCCGCACCGGCTTCCAATGCCCCGCTTCGCTCCGAGAGGATCTGCGACGCCTTCTCGAAAGCGTGCTGGAGGAGGGAGCGAACCTCGCTGTCGATCAGCGCCGCGGTCATTTCACTATGCTCGCGGGTCTGGGCGACGCGCGGCTCGTTCAGATGGTCGAGATAAGGGCGGGTCTGATCATCATAGACGACATGACCCAATTTCTCCGACATGCCATACCTGAGGACCATGGCCCGCGCCATGTCTGTCGCCTTGGCGAGATCGTCGGCGGCACCGGTCGACAGATCGCCGCCAGTAACGATCTCGGCCGCCCTCCCGCCGAAAAGAACCGCCAGCCGGTCGGCCAGTTCACCGCGATTGAGGATGAAGCGGTCCTCGATCGGCCGCTGCATCGTATAACCCAGCGTCCCCATACCATGTGGAACGATCGAGACCTTGTGCACCGGATCCGCGCCGGGCAGGCTCAACGCCACCAGGGCATGACCCATTTCATGTCGGGCAACGGTGCGGCGTTCTTTCGGGTTCATCAGCCGGCCATGCTGCTCCAGCCCGGCAACGATACGTTCGACGCCTGCAATAAAATCCTCCATCGCGACGCTTTCGGCGTCGCGTCGCGTAGCGTGGAGCGCCGCCTCATTCACCAGATTGGCGAGATCCGCCCCGGTGAATCCAGGCGTGAGGCCGGCGATTTTGTCCGGATCGACGTCAGCCCCCGCCTTCGTCCCGCGCAGATGCACCTTCAAAATCTGGGCACGGCCCGTTCGGTCGGGCCGATCGACGAGCACGTGCCGATCGAAGCGGCCCGCGCGCAACAAGGCTGGATCGAGGATCTCGGGTCGGTTCGTCGCCGCCAGAATGACGACCCCGCTACGGGTATCGAAGCCATCCATCTCGGCGAGCAGTTGATCGAGCGTCTGCTCCTTCTCGTCATGGCCGCCGAGCGCCGAAAGGCCCCGCGCCGCACCCAGCGCGTCGAGTTCGTCGATGAAGATGATGCAGGGCGCCTGCTTGTGCGCCTGCTCGAACAGATCGCGGACGCGGGCGGCACCGACGCCAACGAACATTTCGACGAACTCCGAACCGGAGATGGAGAAGAAGGGGACGCCGGCCTCCCCCGCCACCGCCTTGGCGAGAAGCGTCTTGCCGGTGCCGGGAGGACCAACGAGCAGCACGCCTTTGGGCATCCGAGCGCCGAGGCGCCCGTAGCTGACGGGATCTTTGAGGAAGGCCACGACCTCGCGCAGTTCAGCCTTGGCTTCGTCGACGCCGGCCACGTCATCGAAGGTTATGCCGGTGTCGGATTCGAGATAAAGCTTCACCCGGCTCTTGCCGATCGCGAGCAGGCCGCCAGCGCCCTGTTGCGCCGACCCACGCATCATGAACCACCAGATCCCCACCCAAAGCAGGACCGGGCCAACCCAGGACAGCGTTGCGCCCAGCCAACCGCCACCGGGATCGCCGCTGAATCGCACATGATAACGATCGAGTTCGGCAGCGAACGCGGGATCGACACGCGCCGTCACGAACGCGATCCGGCCACTTGCATCCGGTGCCGTATATCTGCCCTGAATCGATGTCTCGGACAGGTTGAGCTCGGCGATCCGGCCGTTGCGAAGATTCTGCAGGAACTCGCTATAGGGTATCGTCCGGGCGCCTTGGCCACTGAAAAACAGCTGCGACACAAGAAGCCCGAACAATGCGAGCACCGTCAGATATCGGAAGCGGGATTGCCTGCTGGGCGGATTTTTCCGTCCAGACTTCATCGCCGAGCGATTGGCGACGTTTTCGGGCGCGGGACCGGCCCCGAAAATGCGGGTCAACAGGCTGGGCCGCTTCGGCTGCGATCTTTGGCGCGCGCTCATGGTGGTGTTCATAGGCACATAGGCCGCCCGCGATATACGTGTTCCCCCGCAAAGCCGGAACCGTCGGTTGCAGTAGCCTCTGCCAGCGCCCCTTTCGGCACTGTCAGGCAAATTGACGTCCTTTCGGTCCCGACCGCACGCCGGCCGGGCAAGTAGGTAGACTTCCCAATATGGCATGGTCGGCCACCGCCCTAGCTTGGATCTGACTCGGCCGGCGAGATTTCCGCAGCGCGATTCTTGAAAAGCCGCCGGGTGGGTCGGCAGCTTGACGACCGTGTTCCCGTAACACCGGGTCACCCTATCCAAGGAGAAGCAAGATGAATGATGTGACCAATGTCCCTGTAGCCAAGGCCCGTCCGGCGTCACTCCGCGATCTCGCGACTCAGATCAGTGAGCCCGTCGGCTGGCTGCGCTCTGAAATCGATCGCCTGTTCGATGATTTCGGCACACCCGGCCGCAGCCTATTCGGCTTCGCGCCCCGCACTGCTCTGGCGCCGGTGCCCGCACTCGACATGGTGGATGACGAAAAGGCCTATCGTCTCACCGCCGAGCTGCCCGGCCTTGATGAAAAGGATATCGAAATCGGTGTCGCAGACGGTGTACTGAGCATTTCGGGCGAGAAGAAGGAAGAGTCCGAGCGCAAGGAGAAGGGCTTCATGCTCAGCGAGCGCCGCTATGGCTCCTTTCAGCGTCAGATCGCGCTTCCTGCCGATGTCGATCCCGACGCCATCAAAGCCCAGTTCAAGGATGGGGTACTGACGGTGACAATGGCGAAGGACGAAAAGGCCGCCGCGCGCACCCGCAAGATCGAAATCGAAAAGGCCTGAAGCCGTGGCGACGGCATCGCCTGCCGCCGGCACGCCGGACCCTCAGGCCGATGTCGTCGCTTTCCTTCAACGGAGCGACACCTTTGGCGCGCTTCCGAAGCGTGTCGATACCCACGCCGCGAGCGTCTTTCTCGCAGGTGATCGCGCGTGGAAACTGAAACGCGCCATAAATTTCGGATATCTCGACTTCTCGACGCCGGACAAGCGGCGCGACACGCTGGAGGCGGAACTTCGCCTCAATCGCCGAACCGCGCCGGACCTGTATCGAGCACTCCATCGCATCACCCGCGCCGATGGCCGCCTCTCCATCGACGGCGCGGGCGAGACGATCGACTGGCTGCTTGAGATGCGGCGCTTTCCTGATGATGCGTTGCTCGCCGACAAAGCGGATCATGGGCAGCTCGACCAGCAACTACTGACACGACTGGCCGATCGCATCCGTTCCTTTCATGCCGCCGTCGACGCGATATCGAGTGCGACGGGAGCCGCATCGTTTCGCCATATCGTCGAAGGCAATATTGCCAGCATGGCAACCTTTCCCGAGATACTCGATCCGGGACAGGCCGCATGCCTCTGCCGGCGGCAACTCCAACTGATCGATGAGCGTGCGTCCCTGCTCGATGCGCGCGCGCATGCCGGTCGCATCCGCCACGTACATGGCGATCTGCACCTCGCCAATATCGCTTTGATCGATGGCGAGCCGACCCTGTTCGACTGCCTGGAATTCAGCGTCGAACTGGCCACGATCGACGTGCTGTACGATCTTGCCTTCCTGCTGATGGACCTGTGGCACCGCAACCTCCGCACCGAAGCGAATATCGTCTTCAATCGCTATCTCGATCTTTCTCCGGCGGACGAGAGCGGTATCGCACTGATGCCGTTGTTCCTCTCGGTTCGTGCGACCATCCGTGCGCACGTCCTGGCGGCACAGAGCATGCGCACGAACGGGGAGCGGACCATCGCGCAGAAAGCCCGCTCCTATCTCGATCTCGCGCTTGCCTTGCTAACACCCGTACCGGCCCGGCTGGTGGCGATCGGCGGACTTTCGGGCACGGGGAAGTCCAGCGTCGCGCGGCGCCTTGCAGGCGATATCGGGCGCCCGCCCGGCGCGCGGATCGTCCGCAGCGACGTGCTGCGCAAACGGCTGGCCGGCGTCCCGCCCGAAACGCGTCTCCCGAAAGACGGCTATTCCGCTGCTGCGGCGTTGCATGTTTATGCTGCAGCGAACCAAGCGGCATCCGCGATGCTCGCTTATGGTCAGGCAGCGATCATCGACGCCGTATTCGCACGGCGCGACCAGCGGGACAGGATCGAAGCCGTGGCACGACAAGCGGGCGTCGCTTTCGACGGCCTGTGGCTTGAAGCTGCCGGCGGTACGAGAATCGCACGAATCGAGCGGCGCGAAGCCGATGCGTCCGATGCCGACGCGACTGTGGCCAAGGCGCAGTCGCGGATCGAGATCGGCGATCTGGGGAACTGGCAAACCATCAATGCCGATCGATCGCTGGCCGAAGTTGCCGACGAGGCCGAAGCGAAACTCGAAGTTTAGGCCGCCGGCTCCACAACCCGCGCCTTTTCGATCACGATATCGACAGATGTCGTCCGCCGCGCGAGGAAGCCAGGGACGCTGTCGGGATTCAGGCTGATGCTGTCGATATCGCGCGCGATCAGCCAGTCGGCAAAGGCCGGCCGATCCGACGGCGCCTGACCACACAGACCGCACGGCCGATCATGCCGATGGGCACCCGCGATCACCTCCTCGATCAACCGCAACACCGCCGGATCCTGTTCGTCGAAA
This sequence comes from Sphingomonas sp. YR710, assembly GCF_900101455.1. Lineage (GTDB taxonomy): Bacteria > Pseudomonadota > Alphaproteobacteria > Sphingomonadales > Sphingomonadaceae > Rhizorhabdus. The sequence continues at coordinate 8,999 of NZ_FMZJ01000028.1, forward strand.
TCCGCGGCCAGGATCGCGGAATCGCGGTCGACGCCAAGCGTCAACTGGGTGAGGTCGTTGGAACCGATCGAGAAGCCGTCGAACAGTTCGGCAAAGGCATCGATCGAGAGTGCATTGCTGGGAATCTCCGCCATGGCATAGATTTTCAGGCCGTTGCGTCCGCGCTCAAGGCCGTATTCCGCCATCGCCGCCAGCACATGCGTCGCTTCGTCGATCCGGCGGCAGAATGGGATCATGACGACGACATTACCGAACCCCATCGTGTCGCGCACCCGGGCAAGCGCCTGACATTCAAGCGCAAAGGCCGGCGCATAAGCGGGATGAACATAGCGCGAGGCGCCGCGGAAACCGATCATCGGATTGTCCTCCATCGCCTCGAAATCGGCACCACCCAGCAGCGCGCGATATTCGTTGCTCTTGAAGTCCGACGTCCGGACGATGACCGGACGCGGATAGAAGGCGGCGGCGATCACGGCCACTCCCTCGGCCAGTCGCGTGACGAAATAATCCGCACCGTCGCGATAACCGGCAATCAACGCTTCGATACGCAGACGAACGCGTCCGTCCGTGACGCGGTCGGGTGCAACCAATGCCATCGGATGGATGCCGATCGCCTGGGTGATGATGAATTCGATCCGGGCGAGACCGACGCCGTCGACCGGCAACGCTGCCGTTCGGAACGCCTTGGCGGGATCGCCGACATTGACCAGCAGCCTGGGGCGTTCCGGCCGGTTGCCGGCGACGACGACGGGTTGTGCGGTGAATGCCAGCCGGCCCTTGCGTATCCGCCCGGTTTCGCCCTCGGCGCAGGAAACGGTCACGATCCCACCATGAGGCAGCTTTGCCCGTGCGTCGGCCACGCCAACCACGGCCGGAATGCCCAGTTCGCGGGCGATGATCGCGGCGTGACAGGTACGACCACCATGTTCGGTGACGATCGCGGACGCACGTCGCATCACCGGTTCCCAGTCGGGCGAAGTGGTTTCGGCGACCAGGATATCGCCTGGCCTCACCGTCGCCAGGCCGTCGGCGTCATGGACGATACGGACCGGGCCAGCGGCAATGCGCTCGCCCACCGCCTGGCCGGTCGCGATCACCGGGCCGTCTTCGTCGAGCCTGTAGCGCAGTGCGTCAGCTGCCACGGCTCCCGCGTGAACTGTCTCGGGCCGGGCCTGGATGATGAACAGCCGTCCGCTCGGTCCATCCTTGGCCCATTCGATGTCCATCGGCGTATCCTGGCCGGCACGATGGCTGTAATGCGCCTCGATCGCCATGGCCTGTTCGGCCAGCGCGAGGATCTCCGCATCGTCGAGACAGGGCGCGGCCCTCGCCGCGCGGAGAGGTTTCACCAGCCGCACGCCATCGCCGCTACGGATCATGCGAACCTGTTTAGCGCCGATCCGGTGACGCAGCACCATGCGGTGGCCGAGGCGGTAGGTCGGCTTATGCACCAGATATTCGTCGGGATCTGCGATACCCTGGACGATGGTCTCGCCGAGGCCGAGCACACCGGTGATCATCACCACGTCGCGGCAGCCGCTTTCGGTATCGAGCGTGAAGATTACCCCTGACGCAGCGGCACTGGCATCGACCATAAGCTGGATGCCGACCGACAGCGCGACACTTTCATGCGCGAAACCCTTCGTTATCCGGTAGGAAATCGCACGCTCGGTGAACAGCGACGCCAGGCAGTTGCGCGCCGCAGCCTCGAGCGCGCTTGCGCCGCGCGCATTAAGGAAGCTTTGATGCAGGCCGGCGAACGATGCCCCCGGCAGATCTTCGGCGGTGGCGCTGCTGCGCACCGCGACCGATACGGCCCGACCGCCACCGAGCCGCCGATAGGCCTGCTCCACGATATCGGACAAGCCATCGGGCCACCGTGCCTCGACGATCATCTGCCGCAGCAGGTGCGCCGCCTGGCCGGCCTTTGCGGAATCCCCCCACTCGGTCGCGGCAAGGATCGCCGCCATCTTCGGACCGAGATCGTTTTCAGCGATGATCGCGCGATAGGCATCGGCGGTGATCGCAAACCCGTCCGGCACCGCGGCCTGTTCACCGAGCGCATGACGCAGTTCGCCAAGCGACGCATTCTTGCCGCCCACCAGGGCGATATCATCGAGGTCAATTTCGTCGAAGCCGCGAACCCATTGCCTTGCGTCCTTGCCGATCATCGCCCGATTGCCTTCTTATTGTTGGGATGATCAGGCTAACCTCGGGCCAAGCAAACAGAATCCGTAGCTATACGTATGCTCGGCAGGCCGGATAGTGCAGGCCTTTCACGGCTGATATTCCCGCAGCATTTCCAGAATGTCGGCCGCGCTACGCTGCGCAAAATCCTTGTTGATCTCGGCAAGGATGCGCTGTTCGAACTTCGGATTTTGCTCGGCCCGAATCTCACCAAGCATATGGGGAGGCGCGATCAGGATAACGGGCGTCTCCGCGCCTGCCATTGACGAAATCAGTTCCAGCGCTTCATGCCCGAAACGATTTTCGCGACGCTGGTGAAGGTCCGGCGCGTCAAAGGCGCTGCGGCCTGGGCCGACACTCGAAAAGCTGCGACCGGGGGGAATCATCTTCCATCACGTGGCTTGCCGGGTTCTTCAGTTTCCGCCGTCGACGGCCAGGATCAGGGTTCCGTGGGGGATCAACATCGATCACTATCCTTAGCTCATGAGGGAAGGGATGCGCCGAGCGGCTTTGGCGCGTGACCAAAGCGGCATGCCTCACAGAGCAGCCGGATCACCTCCTCATCGCTGGTCTGGTCGAACTCGGCATAATGAGCGCCGACGGCGTAAAAGGGACTGGGCCGGGAAAGGCACACGATCTCGTCGCAATCGCCCATAAGCTCGGCGAGGCTGTCGGCCGGTGCTACCGGCACGGCCAGGATCAGCCGCGCCGGATGAACCTTGCGCAGGCCCTTGAGCGCGGCCTTGACCGTGCCACCGGTTGCGATTCCGTCGTCGACGACGATCACGGTGCGCCCGGCAGCCTCGATCGGCAGGGCATTGCCCAGATAGGTCTTCCGCCGCCTCTCGATTTCGCGGAGCTGCCGCTGCATCTCGGTCCGGATATAATGCGGGCTGGGCGCCAGTTGACGAACCACATCCTCGTTGAGGACAAGTTGGGGATCGGCACCGTCGACCACTGCGCCGATCCCGAGTTCCTCATAGCCCGGCGCTCCGAGCTTGCGCACGAACAGCAGGTCAAGCTCGGCATCCAGCGCCTGGGCAACCTCAAAAGCCACCGGGACACCTCCACGCGGCAGCGCCAGCACGAGCGGCCGAGCGGGCGCGACATGCGCGAGTCTTGCCGCTAGATGCCGACCTGCTTCCCGCCGGTCATGAAAATCGGGACGTTCTCGAAACATGGCGGTCATCCCCATTACGTTGGATAAAATGTGAGAGGAACCAGCGCGCGGCATGATCGATCACCTGATCGAGCGTCCCCGGCTCCTCGAAGAGATGCGTCGCGCCGGGCACAATCACGAGCTTGTTTTCGACGTGCAGATGGCGCTGCGCGGTCCGGTTGAGGTCGATCACCGGTAGGTCCCGGCCGCCGACGATCAGCAAGGTCGGCGCGCGCACCAGCGCAAGTGCCGCGGAACCCGCCAGATCTGGCCGGCCGCCACGCGACACGACCGCAGCGATTCGGCCATCGGCGCGTGATGCAGCCAGCAATGCCGCACCGGCGCCGGTGCTCGCGCCGAAATATCCGATGGGCAGCGCCGCAAGTTCAGGGAGCCGATCCGCCCATTCGGTCGCGTCCATCAACCGGGATGCCAGCAGGGCCATGTCGAAAATATTGGCGCGCTCCTGCTCCTCGGCGGGGGTCAGCAGATCGATGAGCAACGTTGCCAGCCCCGCCTCGCGCAGACCGCGCGCAACATGGTTGTTGCGTGGGCTCAGCCGTCCGCTACCGCTGCCATGGGCGAAGATGACGAGGCCTTTCGCCGCATCGGGGACACCGAGCAGGCCCTTCAGGCCATCCGGGTGGATCGTGACGGGGATCGGATCACCGATAAGGGAAACCGCCACGGTCATAGCCCGAACGGCCAGGTTTCAGGCGCTCCGTGCGGCCGTTCATGCCCGAGCGGCGTGACCGCTGTCGTCTGTTCGAACCATACCCAGGCGTCGAACTGTTCGGCCAGCACTGCTTCGAAATAGTGGCTGAAGCGCTCGGTCTCGGGGCGATAGACCACGCCGATCGCGCGTTCGAGCATCGGCGTGCGCAGCTGTTCAACCAGATCATGGTTTCTGGTGCGCCAGTCGGTCAGCGTGCGGGCGAGCCCGGTTGACCGGAAGGCATGCTCATAACTGTCGGCGCGGGCCGGCCGCACCGTCTTGATCTGCATGTCGGCGCCCCAGTCGCTGGCCGCCGCGACCGTACCCGTATCGGTGCCGAAGCCGATCGAGACCATGTCGTCACCATGTGCCATGCGGCAGAGTTCGCCGATATTGAACTCGCCCTGCCAGCCCATCGCCGTAGCGGCTGCGTTGCCGACATGGCTGTTATGCGCCCACACCACCGCCTTGGCGCCGTCGCCGCGGTGCGCGAGCAGCGCCTGCAAGGTCTCGAACATGTGCCGGTCGCGCAAATTCCAGCTCTCGGTCGAGCTACGATACATCGCACGATAATAGCGTTCGGCGGCGCGCACGATGCGCGCATTCTGCATCGCGTCGAACCAGGCTTCGCCGTCTCCGCGCAGATAGTCCAGCCGGTGGGCCAGAAGTTCCCGGAGCTGCAGGATCGCCCGCTCCTCGCAGCTCGGCCGACCACCATGAACGACGGCGCGGCCATAATGGGCAGGATCATCCTGCCAGGGCGTCAGACAACCGTACCGATGGCGCGCATCCACCGCAGCCGCGGGATCGACCTTGTCGAGAAAGGTGAGCACAGCATGGATCGATTCGCTGAGACTATAGACATCGAGACCATGGAAGGAGGCGCGCCGAGCTTCCGGCAGCGGCGCATTGTGATGGCGCATCCAGTCAGCGAATTCCAGCACCTCGATATTACGCCACATCCAGGTCGGGAAGCGTATGAAAGAGTCGCCTCGCCGGGGGCGAGGTGCCTGGTGTCGCACATAATCGTCGATCTGCGCCGCGTCCGGCCAGTCGGCTTCGACCGCGACAATGGTGAATCCGTGATGCGTGATCAGCCGGCGCGTGATCGCGGCCCGCGCGCGATAGAATTCGGAGGTTCCGTGCGTCGCCTCACCCAGCAGGATCACACGTGCGTCCCCAAAACGATCAAAAAAGGCACCGAACGCGTCCGCACGGTCGGGCGACGGCAAGGGTTCGGCGTGACGCCGCAGTGCTTCGATGAGCGCGGCAGGCGCCTCATGATCGATCCGATCGTGCAGTGTCGTATCCGCCATCGAAGTCTCCTTTCGGGATTTTCGGTGCTGCTCAATGACCCAGGACGACTGGCACCGGACTTTCAGCTAGCATCCGCCGGGTGACGCCGCCGATCATCCGCTCGCGCAGGCGGGAATGGCCATAGGCACCGATAACGCAATAAGCAGGGAGCCTGTCCCTGCAGGTGGCGAGAAGCGCATCGCCCACCGTCCATTCCAGCGGAACCTCGCGATCGATCCGCGCGTGGATGCCGTGGCGTGAGAGATAGGTTGCCGCTTCCTCCGCGGGCGGTCCTTCGGTTTGGCCGATTTCCACGATCGTGACGCCCGTCGCCAGCGCGAGAAGCGGGATCGTCGTGCGAAGCGTTTCGGCGATAGCCGGGGCACCGTTCCAGGCAATCAGTGCTTGCCCGCGAACGTCGAAGCCATGCGCTTCCTGCGGCACGGCAAGGACGGGCTTTCCGGCACGCATGACGACATCCGAGACGATCGCCCGCATGTCGGGAGGAACATGGTCGGCAAACGCCGTGTTGAGCACGATGATATCGGTCAGGCTGGCCTCGGCTTTCAGCAGGCCGGCGATATCGCCGGTCGCATCCGCCCAATCCCAGGCAACGTCCTCAACCTTCAACCGTGCCATGATCCGGCCGCGATTCTCGGCCTCCCGCTCGCGGACGCTGGCCAGCAGCGCAACCTCGGCATCGGCCAACATGTAATCGGCGCCGACCAGCAAAGGCAGTTGGACGATATCCAAGCAGGTGAGATGCCCCGAAACCGCCCGGGTGATGTCGAGCGCGGCCTGCAGCCGCGCTTCCTCTCCCGCATCATCGTGGATCAGCAGCAGAACATTCTTCATGTGAGCCTCCGTCGTGTGATCGCCTTGAGGCGGGACGCAACGGCACCATGACGCCTGGCAGGCCATTGATCACTACGTGAGGTTACTGACGGGGCCTGCCATCACGCGGCCGGGAAAAGCTAGGTCGTAAACCCATAAACGGGAATTTCCGTATCTGCAGTGCCGCGCGGGTCAGAACCTTCGATAGCGAACCTTGATGCCGGTAGTCTTTGCC
>NZ_FMZJ01000044.1 GCF_900101455.1 Sphingomonas sp. YR710
GACGACGCCAGCGTCGCCGCGGTCGTGCCGTCATAGGTGCGCGACACCGCGCCGGTCAGGCTCGCGGTCAGCTGCTTGCGCGTGATCTCGCCGATCGCGCCTACGGCCGAGGTCGGCAGCGCATAGTTGGACAGCAAGGTGTTCGACCCCGCCGAGAGGTCGTTGCTGGCGAAGCTGGCGGTGATCGTGTTCCCGCTGCCGGCGTTCGCGCTGGCGAAGGTGCCGCTGGTCTGCGTCGCGGTGATGCTCTCACCGTCGACCAGTCCGCTGATCTGATAGTTGGACGAGGCCAGCGTCGCCCCCGTCGTGCCGTCATAGGTGCGCGACACCGCGCCGGTCAGGCTGGCGGTCAGCTGCTTGCGCGTGATCTCGCCGATGGCGCCGACCGCCGAGGTCGGCAGCAGGTAGTTGGCGAGCAGGGTGTTCGCGCCAGCCGAGAGGTCGCTGCTGGCGAGGCTGGCGGTGATGCTAATCCCGCTGCCGGCGTTTGCGCTGGCAAAGGTCCCGCTGGTCTGCGTCGCGGTGATGGTCTCGCCGTCGACCAGTCCGCCGATCTGGTAGTTGGACGACGCCAGCGTCGCCGCGGTCGTGCCGTCATAGGTGCGCGACACCGCGCCGGTCAGGCTGGCGGTCAGCTGCTTGCGCGTGATCTCGCCGATGGCGCCGGCCGCCGAGGTCGGTAGCGCGTAGTTCGACAGCAAGGTGTTCGAGCCAGCCGAGAGGTCGCTGCTGGCGAGGCTGGCGGTGATGCTAATCCCGCTGCCGGCGTTTGCGCTGGCAAAGGTCCCGCTGGTCTGCGTCGCGGTGATGGTCTCGCCGTCGACCAGTCCGCCGATCTGGTAGTTGGACGACGCCAGCGTCGCCGCGGTCGTGCCGTCATAGGTGCGCGACACCGCGCCGGTCAGGCTGGCGGTCAGCTGCTTGCGCGTGATCTCGCCGATGGCGCCGGCCGCCGAGGTCGGTAGCGCGTAGTTCGACAGCAAGGTGTTCGACCCCGCCGATAGATCGCTGCTCGCGAGACTGGCGGTAATGGTGATCCCATTGCCGGCGTTGGCGCTGGCGAAGGTGCCGCTGGTCTGCGTCGCAGTGATGCTCTCACCATCGATCAGTCCGCCGATCTGATAGTTGGACGCGGCGAGGGTTGCCGCGGTCGTGCCGTCATAGGTGCGCGACACCGCGCCGGTCAGGCTGGCGGTCAGCTGCTTGCGCGTGATCTCGCCGATGGCGCCGGCCGCCGA
>NZ_FMZJ01000039.1 GCF_900101455.1 Sphingomonas sp. YR710
TGTTGATTGCTGCTGAGAAGTGACCCGGGGTTTTCATCGAGAAGTGACCCACCTTGCGATTATGTTTCGGATGTCATTGGTGGGTCAAGACGGGGTTTTCTCCTTTCTGGCTTTGGGCTGCTGAGCCGAGCTGTTCTTGAACCGGAAGCTGTCGTTGCCGGTTTCCAGGATGTGGCAGTGATGGGTGAGCCGATCGAGGAGCGCGGTGGTCATCTTGGCATCACCGAACACGGTGGCCCATTCGCTGAAGCTGAGGTTGGTCGTGATGATGACGCTGGTGCGCTCGTAAAGCTTGCTCAGCAGATGGAACAGCAACGCGCCGCCTGAGGCGCTGAACGGCAGGTAGCCCAGCTCGTCGAGGATCACGAGATCGGAGTAGGCGAGCCTGCCGGCGATCTGGCCGGCTTTCCCTTGTGCCTTCTCCTGTTCGAGGGCGTTGACCAGTTCGACCGTCGAGAAGAACCGGACTCGTTTGCGATGATGCTCGATGGCCTGGACGCCCAGCGCCGTGGCGATGTGCGTCTTGCCAGTGCCGGGGCCGCCGACCAGCACGATATTGTCGGCCACGTCCGCAAATTCGCAGCGGTGGAGCTGGCGGACCAGCGCCTCGTTGATCTCGCTGCTGGCGAAGTCGAAGCCCGCCAGATCGCGATAGGCCGGGAACCTCGCGATCTTGAGTTGGTAGGAGACCGATCGTACCTCCCGTTCGGCGGTCTCCGCCTTCAGGAGCTGGGACAGGATTGGGATGGCCGCATCGAACGCCGGCGCACCCTGCTCCATGAGATCGGTGACGGCGTGTGCCATGCCGTGCATCTTGAGACTACGCAGCATGACGATGATGGCGCCGCTGGCGGGGTCATGACGCATGGCGGCTCTCCCCGCGCAAGGCATCGTAGCGTTCCACATTGGCAAGGGGCTCGCTGACCAGTCTCAACGCCTGGGGCGCTGTGATCGGCGGTGTCGTCAGCGGCTTGACGTCAAGCAGCCGGTGCAGCAGGTTGAGGATATGGGTCTTGGTCGGAACGCCGGCCTCCAACGCCATCGTGACGGCCGTCAGCACGGCCTGCTCGTCATGATGGAGGACCAGGGCCAGGATCTCGACCATCTCCCGGTCGCCGCCAGGAGACCTCAGCAGATGGCGCTGCAACCGCTGGAAGGGATCGGGCAGTTCGAGGAACGGTGCACCGTTGCGCAGAGCGCCAGGCTTGCGCTGGATGACCGCCAGATAATGGCGCCAATCATAAATGGTGCGCCCTGGCCTGTCGTGGGATCGATCGATGATCCGCTGATGCTCGCACAGCAACTGTCCCTCGGCGACCACCAGAAAGCGGTCCGGATAGAGCCGCAGGCTGACGGGGCGGTTGGCAAAGGAGGCCGGCACGCTGTAGCGGTTGCGCTCCAGATGGACGAGGCAGGTCGGAGAGACCCGCTTGCCATACTCCACAAAGCCGTCGAACGGCCTGCCCGTCGGCATCAGGCTTGCCACCTCGTCGGCCCAGGCATCGGCGACAGAGCCCGGCTCGATCCCATGCGGGATCTCCTGCCACAGCGTCTTGCAGCGTTCCTCCAGCCACAGGTTCAGGGCATCGAGAGTCTCGGTCTGGGGGACGGGCTGCCACAGACGATGGCGCGCATCCTGCACGTTCTTCTCGACCTGACCCTTCTCCCAGCCTGCTGCCGGATTACAGAACTCGGCCTCATAGAGGTAATGGCTGACCATCGTCAGAAAGCGGGCGTTGACGGTCCGATCCTTGCCGCGCCCGACCTTGTCGACCGCGGTGCGCATATTGTCGTAGATGCCCCGCCGCGGCACGCCGCCCAGCACGCGGAACGCGTGATTATGGGCATCGAACAGCATCTCGTGTGTCTGCAGGAGATAGGCCCGTACGAAGAAGGCCCGGCTATAGCTGAGCTTGAAGTGCGCTACCTGCAGTTTGGTGCGCACGCCGTCGATGATCGCCCAGTCCTCGCTCCAGTCAAACTGGAACGCCTCACCCGGCGCGAACGACAGCGGCACGAAAGTGCCTTTGCCGCTCATCTGCTGCTGGCGGCGATAATCATCACGCCAGCCCCGGGCAAAAGCTGCGACACGACCATAAGAACCGTCAAAGCCGAGGCTCATCAGATCGGCATGCATCTGCTTGACCGTGCGCTTCTGCTTGCGCGAGCGACCCATCTCTCGTCTGAGCCAAGCTATTAGCCGCTCGACAAACGGGTCCAGCTTGCTCGGCCGCTCAGGCACCTTGAACTGTGGCTCGACTGTGTCCGACCGCAGATATTTACGAATGGTGTTACGGGATAGACCGGTGCGCTTGGCAATCTCGCGGATCGATAGATTATCGCGGTAATGCCAGCGCCGGATGACGCTCAATAATGCCATGTCCAACACTCCATGGTCCCCCCGCTCAAAGCCAGGGACGTGTTCAAACATGGGTCAATTCTCGGTGGAAATTACTGGCCTTCCCGGGTCACTTCTCAGCGGCAATCAACA
>NZ_FMZJ01000046.1 GCF_900101455.1 Sphingomonas sp. YR710
TTAGAGCATTTTGTGATTAGATTGACGCATAGCCTGAGTTTTTGAGATAGTTGGCACATTCCTGAGGTGAGAAGGCATTGAGGAGCTGTCCGATGCGCCGCCAGGTTGCCTCAACGGATCGCTCCTGCGCTTTGCGCAGGAGCGTTTTGAGCTTGGCGAAGACCTGTTCGATGGGGTTCAGGTCGGGGCTGTAAGGCGGGAGGAACAGGATCCTTGCGCCAGCCGCCCGAACGGCCTTGCGCACCGCCTCACCCTTGTGGCTGCCGAGATTGTCGAGGATGACGACGTCGCCCGGCTTGAGCGTCGGGATCAGGAACTGCTCGACATAGGCGAGGAAGCTTTGCCCGTTGATCGGGCCGTCGATCACGGCCGGCGCGTCGATCCGGTCACAGCGGAGTGCAGCGAGGAAGGTCAGCGTCTTCCAATGGCCATGCGGCACCTTGGCGCGCAGCCGTTCGCCCCGGCGACAACGACCATGGGTGCGCGTCATGTTGGTCTTCGCCCAGGTTTCGTCGATGAAGACCAGGCGCCTTGGATCAAGCCGGCCCTGGTAGCGCTTCCAGCTCGCCCGGCGTCGGGCCACGTCGCGCCGATCCTGTTCTGAGGGCAGCACGCTTTTTTTTGAAGCTGATACCCTCTGCGACGAAGAAGCGCGACAACATGCCCGTATCTGCTCGCACGCCGCGTTCGGCCAGCAACCGTGCCGACAAGGCCGCCAACGTAATGTCCGGCTCAGCCGCGATCACCGCCAGTAACCAGTCGCGCTCAGGCTTCACCTTCGATGGTCGATGGCCGCCGGTCCCCGCACAGCGCCGGTCCCCGACGCGCTCATAGCGCTGAACCCACTTGATCGCCGACGCCTCGCTCACGCCAAAACGTCGCGACGCAGAGCGGCGGGTCTCGCCGCCGCGCACAACCGCATCGATCACGCGGTCGCGTAAATCTTGAGAATAGGCTCGTGGCATAAGGGCTGGCCTCCAAACCCAGCCCAAAGCTTGAATCACATCCAGGCCGCTTTGGGAATCCACCCTCGATTCAAGCTATTCACAGTGCGCTCTA